>NZ_PDCG01000001.1 GCF_003315635.1 Bifidobacterium aemilianum
CGCATCACCTGCTTCGTTCACGATCTCGGAGTTGGGACATGCTGTATGTGTGTGCAGGGTGACGCGTGTCGCATGTTGGTGTCGTAGATTCGTGGTGGGTTGTGGAAGAAGAGGAAGGCAGACGAGGTAGCGTAGCGTACCGTGGGCGAGGAGATGACTATAAAGAGACCGCCACTGGTCAGCCCCTCTTACCCCCCCCCCACCTTCTGTCCGAAGTCCCTCATGACTTATCTCCTATTGAGGAATTTTGGACAGAATACGGCGAATAACGTCCGATATTCCTCATGAGCTTTTCCTCAGTGAGGAATTTCGGACAAACCAAGTTATTAGGTGAGCACCATGCTTGATCATCGGGTAGTTAAGCTCTCGAGCAGGATGGACAGTGGAGCCAACCCACCAAACGGAGGGGACGGTGAAAGCCGCCCACTAGAATTTATGGTTACAGCGCCCACATGCCTAGAACAGTCGGTTGGACCGGCCACAGGTCGGTTCTTGGAACCCACCCACCATAACGAGCAGAGGAACCCTCCACCATGGCAGACAGCGAGACCAGCCAACCATGTTGGACAGTGGCTCCGCCAACCACGTTGGACGGCAAGGGTGACCACCGGGAGAAGGGTGGGGTCAGGTTGGCGGGGATCAGGGTTGGAGGATGCGCTCTATGAGGGTGTCGTTGAGGAGACGGCCCTTTCGGGTGGGGACCAGATGATTGGCTTCCAGGGTGATGAGGCCCTCGAGATGAAGGCTACCGACCAGATCTGGGTCCACAGGGTGGCCTGAGGCCCGCTCCAGGGTGGCCAGGTCCAGACCCTCCCGCAACCGGAGCCCCAGCATGACGGTCTCCTCAAGATGCTCACTGGCCGAGATGGTCTCCAGGCCCTGCCAGGGGATGCAACCTGCTGAAATGGCCTGCCACCAGGCCTTGGGATGGGTCAGGTTCCAAGCCCTGATCTCCTGGGTCTGGCCAGCTGTGCCGATGAGCTTGTTGCCCCCTGCCGAGATCTGGCCAACCTGAGTCACCCCCAGCAGCTGGTCTGGGGATTCGGCCTTGCGAAAACCTTCAGTCTGGCTATTGGCTCCAGCCGCTCCCAACGTATGAGCCACCGGCCCCAGATTCACCCCCCGGTAGTGTGAGTGGGCACCGGGGCCAATACCGGCCCAGTCTATGTTCCGCCAGTAGCCCAGGTTATGTCGGCTCTCATAGCCAGGCCGGGCCCAGTTGGATATCTCATACCAGCCCAGGCCCGCCGCGGTCAGGAGCTCGTCGGCAAGATCATACTTGTCGGCTTCATCATCGTCATCCGGCTTGGGAAGGGTTCCGGCCGCAATCTGCCGACCCATCTTGGTCGTCGGTTCGACAGTCAGGGCGTATGCCGATATGTGGTTGACACCGAGATTGATGGCTGTTTCCAGGGATGTTCGCCAGTCCTCCAGGCTCTCCCCCGGCGCCCCGTAGATCAGGTCGACCGAGGATCGCAACCCGGCCCGGTCTGCGGCCTGGACGGCGGCGGAAACATTGGCGGGACTGTGGGTACGGTCCAGAACCCGCAGAACCTGGGGTACAGCCGACTGCATCCCCAGGGATATGCGGTTGAAGCCCCCATGGGCCAGCTGGTCGACATAGGCCTGGTCGACGGTGTCAGGGTTGGCTTCGGTGGTGATCTCCGCCCCCTGTTCTATACCCCAAAGGCGGCGAACGGCATCCAGCATGGCCACCAGATCCTGGGCTGGCAGCAGGGTCGGGGTGCCACCACCAAAGAAGACCGAGGAGGCAGGAGGCTCCACCAGTGCGTGCTCACGCTGCCAGGTCTTGAGCTCCTCCATCTCTCGGATCGCCATGGCCGCATAGTTGGCACGGCTGGCGCCCCCACCCAGGTCGACGCCCGTATAGGTGTTGAAATCACAATATCCGCAACGCCTGAGGCAAAAGGGCACGTGGATGTAGACCTCGAAAGGTCCGGCCTGCTCCCCCATCAGTTGGCGGACTTCTCCGCGGCCCGGATCTTGTCCTTGGTATCCCTGTCGATGCCCTCCTCGCCGGTGGTCAGGGCTGCGATGAAGGCCTCCTGGGGCACCTCCACATGTCCCAGCATCTTCATGCGCTTCTTACCGGCCTTCTGCTTCTCCAGCAGTTTTCTCTTTCTGGTGATGTCGCCGCCATAGCACTTGGCCAGCACGTCCTTACGCAGGGCCCGGATGTTCTCACGGGCGATGATCCGTGAGCCGATGGCCGCCTGGATGGGTATCTCGAACTGCTGGCGAGGAATGAGCTCACGAAGCTTCTTGGTCATCATGACCCCGTAGGAATAGGCCTTGTCACGGTGGACGATGGCCGAGAAGGCGTCGACCTTCTCCCCCTGGATGAGAATGTCGACTTTGACCAGGTCCGCGGTCTGCTCCCCATCCTCATGGTAGTCAAGCGAGGCGTAGCCCTTGGTGTGGCTCTTAAGCTGGTCAAAGAAGTCGAAGACGATCTCGGCCAGTGGGATCCGGTAGTGCATCTCCACCCGCTCGGTCGAGATGTACTCCATGGTGCCCATGACGCCACGGTGGTCCTGACACAGTTCCATGACGGCCCCGATGAACTCCTTGGGGGTGATGATGTCCGCGGCCACCATGGGCTCGACGATCTTCTTGACCTTCCCGTCGGGGAACTCGCTGGGATTGGTCACATGGTGCACTATCCCGTCCTCCGAAGTGACCTCGTAGGTCACATTGGGGGCGGTGGATATGAGGTCCAGACCGAACTCCCGGCTGAGGCGCTCGGAGACGATCTCCATATGCAGGAGGCCCAGGAAGCCGCAGCGGAATCCGAAGCCCAGGGCCACGGAGGTCTCGGGTTCATAAATCAGGGCCGCATCGTTGAGCTTGAGCTTGTCCAGGGCATCGCGCAGCTCGGGGAACTGGGCGTTGTCTATTGGGAACAGGCCGGCATAGACCATGGGATGGGGATCCCGGTAGCCGGGCAGGGCTTCCATGGCCGGGTGGACGGCCGTGGTGATGGTGTCGCCCACCTTGGACTGGCTGACATCCTTGGCACCAGTGATGACATAGCCGACCTCCCCGGCACCAAGGGCCTTGGTCGGGGTCATATCGGGACTGACCACGCCTATCTCTATGGGGTCATGGGTCATGCCGATGCCCATCATGTGAAGTTTCTCACGTGCCCTGAGTTCCCCATCCACCATGCGGATATAGGTCACGATGCCCCGGTAGGAGTCGTAGACGGAATCGAAGATCATGGCTCTGGCCGCACCCGAAGGGTCTCCGCTGGGAGCCGGTATCTCGGTGACGATCCGGTCCAGGAGCTCCTTGACACCCTCACCGGTCTTGCCAGACACACGCAGGACATCCTCCGGTTCACAGCCAATCAGGCCCGCTATCTCTTCGGCATGCTTGTCCGGCTCGGCGGAGGGCAGGTCAATCTTGTTGAGGACAGGGATGATGGTGAGGTCGTGGTCGATGGCCATATACAGGTTGGAGAGGGTCTGGGCCTCAATGCCCTGGGTGGCATCGACCAGTAGGACCGCCCCCTCGCAGGCGGCCAGGGCCCGCGATACCTCATAGGTGAAGTCGACGTGTCCGGGAGTGTCGATCATGCCCAGCGTGTATTCCGTGCCCTCGAAGACCCATGGCAGCCGCACCGCCTGGGACTTGATGGTGATGCCACGTTCCTGCTCGATGTCCATACGGTCCAGGAAGCGGTCGTGCATCTCCCGTGCCGGCACGATGCCTGAAAGCTGGAGGATACGGTCAGCCACAGTCGACTTGCCATGGTCGATGTGCGCGATGATGCAGAAGTTCCGAATCAACGATTGGTCCGTGAACCCTGGTTTGTTCTTCGCCTCAGTCACCGCGTGCCGCTCCTCTTCCGCTGCCTCCAGCGCACCTGGCTGACCGGAGTGGACCGGAAAGCCTTCACCATACTCTGGCTCCAGTCTAGCTGGTCCCCCCTCCCCAGCTTCATCCATGGTGTCACGCATGACCACCCGGATGGCAGGAGGCCATGGAACTTGTCACGGCTGGTCCGCCATGGCCAAAAGAACACCAATGGAACCCGTTCATCGACTCCTTGTGTTAGGATAACCGTTTGTATGTCCTTATAGAAAACGATGTTTGGAGTGAAAAGTGGCAAACATTAAGTCGCAGAAGAAGCGCGTGCTGACCAACGAGAAGGCGCACAGGCGCAACATGGCTGTGAAGTCCGGTCTCAAGACCGCCATCCGCGCCACCCGCAAGGCCATTGAGGAGGGCGACAAGGCAGCTGCCCAGGCCGCTTACGAGGTCGCCGCCCAGAGGCTTGACAAGGCCGCTGGCCGTGGCGTGATTCACAAGAACCAGGCCGCCAACCGCAAGTCCAGCTTGGCACTGGCCGTCAACGCCCTGTAAGTCCGGCTACTGACGGACTGAACAAGGTCTGCGAATCCCTAGCGATTCGCAGACCTTTTTTGTGGGATCACCTGGGTGGAGGGCCTTCCTCGAACCATGGAACCGCCCTGTTCCATCCTCCAGACTGGCTGATGGCCTAAAGCCAGCGAAAGTTGAGTCTAGCCCTCATCCGGAGCCCCTTGACTGCCAGAATCCCCCAGATCCGGGCGAATGACGGGCCTGCGCAAGTAAGGGGCTTGGGGCAGATGGGCCTGCTGGCGGGGCATGGCACGGGGAACCGTCCAATTGAATCGGACCGACAGGATCCGCAGGAGGACCACCAGCAAGACTATGCAGATGTCCAGCCCCATCTCCCAGCCGAAACCGATGACGCCGCGCTGGGCGGCCCGGGTGACGAACACCGTAAGCAGGCAACCGATCAAGGTGGGCACGGCGTACCAGTGGGGGTCGGCGATGACGGTGGAGACCTGGTTGAGTATCATATCCCGGATCAGCCCCCCACCCAAGGCCGTGGCCATACCCAGAAATATGGCGGTCATGCCGGAGGAGTGGTAGAGGAGGGCCTTGGCCGTCCCATTAACGGCAAAGAGACCGAGGGCAAAGGCATCAATCATGGTCATCGGCCATTCAAGCTCGGCCACCTCCGGGTGGATGAAGACCACGGCAAGGCTGGCCACCAGAGCGGTCACCACCATCCCCTTGTCGGAGATGCCCACGGGGGCGATGCCCAGGAGCACGTCGCGGATGACTCCCCCACCCAGGGCCGTAAGCCAGGAGGTGATGAGGATGGCAAAAAAATCGTAGCCCTTACGGATGGCTGTCAGGCCTCCGATGAGTCCCCAGCAGAAAATGGCTATATATTCTATGGAGATCAAAAAGGCATTACTCTCCAACGCCACCTGCCGCATGGCCCTTCCCTTCTCTTCCCAGCTCTTCCGCCGCCTCCCCGGCCTTAAAGGCTGGCCATGGGGAAAGCGGCTTCAATTGATCCGACCCTTAGCCTAGTCTGACCCATCGGCCCACGCCAGGCATAGGGAAAGCCCGGGTCTGGCCACTGCCATACCCGGGCTTGCACAGGTCCTCTTGTCGCTCAGCCGGGCTTGCCCTCAGACAAAGCCCGGCGAACAGGGCAGACCGCAGCCTGCCAGAGCCTCAGCAGACCTTCCACATCCAGTCATGCCTATCCTCGACCTCACCCATCTGAATGCCCAGGAGCTCTTCGCGCAGCTTCAGGGTCAGCTCACCGGACTGCTCGTCGGCAACAGGCAGGTCGAAGCTCTCGGACTTGAAGCGGCCGATGGGGGTGATGATGGCGGCGGTACCGCAGGCGAACACCTCGGTGACCTCGCCGGACCTGATGTCCTCCAGGAGGTCATCCAGCTTTATCATGGTCTCGACCACATCACGGCCCTGGTCCTTGCAGAGCTGGATGAGGGAACGACGGGTGACACCGGGCAGGATGTTGCCGGTCAGGGATGGGGTCTCCAGGTGACCGTCCTTGTGGACGACGAACATGTTCATGCCGCCCAGTTCCTCAAGGTAGGTCTTGGTGGCCGCGTCAACAAAGCAGACCTGCTGGCAGCCGTTCTCGACTCCCCGATACTCGCCCAGGAGGGAGGCCGCATAGTTGCCGCCACACTTGGCGAAGCCGGTGCCGCCGGGGCCCGTGCGGAACCACTTGTCCTCCACCCAGATGTTCACGGGCTTGATGCCTCCGGGGAAGTAGGGGCCAGATGGGGAGGCGATCACGCAGTAGTCCACCTCTTCGGGAGCCCGCACACCCAGAAAGGCCTCGGAGGCGAACATGAAGGGCCTCATGTAGAGCGTATATTCGCGGCGGGAGGGCACCCAGTCGACATCCTTCCTGATGAGTGCCGCCACAGAACCGATGAAGTCATCCGTGGACAGCTCAGGCAGGTACATGCGCTTGGCAGAGTTCTGGAAACGTTCGGCGTTGGCGTCCGGGCGGAAGATCCATGTGGAGCCGTCGCTGTGGCGGTAGGCCTTGAGACCCTCGAAGCACTCCTGGGCGTAATGCAGCACCGAGGCTCCCGGGTTCATGTTCAGCGGACCATAGGGTTCGATGCGCCTGTCGGACCAACCCTGGTCCTTGGTCCAGCTGATACGAGCCATACTGTCCGAGAAGACCTGCCCGAAGGCCGGCTTGTCAATCATCTCCTTGCGGGTGGCATCGGGAACCAGGTGCTCATTGGAGAGGACCGTGAACTGACCGGACAATTGATCGAGTGCTGACGGATCGTGATGTGATGATGCTGTCATTGTCTGCTTCTTCTCGTGGTGGCCGCTGGGCGGCCTTACTGCTATCGCTGGGAACCCTTGCTTGTGGCTTGGTGTATGTCCATACTGTTCCACAAGACGGGATTATGAGTCTTAAATGGTTCACATTATGAAAAGGCTGTGAGCTTGAAAGCCTGACATGGCCCGGTCACCGTAGCTGCAGGAGAGGCCTGGCGGCTGGCCTACCAAGAGATAGCATACGACGGGCCGTACGCCCTTGCTCCCCCTGGGGGAACCAGGCATACGGTCCGTCGTCGTAAGCGGTTCATGGCCGGCCGCGGTAGTCGGCCACTGGTCTCCCCCTGCCCTCAGGGGCAAGGGGATGGGTCGGGCTACTTGGACTCGGAGTCGGCGGCGTCGGCAGCCGGTGCGGCCTCGCCCTCGGCGGGAGCTGCCTGGTCGGCACCCTCAGCGGACTCAGCGGTGGTGGCGGTGGCATCCTCAGGCACCTCGACCGAGACCACGGACTCGTCCATATTGTCCTCAACGAACTCAGCGCCACCCTCCAGCTTGAGGTCCTTGAGGAAGACCTTGTCGCCGTCGGCCAGTCCATCGACGGAGACCACGATGCGCTCTGGCAGGTTGGAGACATCGGCCTTGACATTGAGCTCCTGAATATCGACGAAGGCCACTGCGGCTCCCTTGGGCGTACCCTCAACGAAGACGGGCACGGTGACCTCTATCTTCTCGCCAGCCTTGACCTCGTAGAAGTCGACGTGCTCGATGATGCGCTTGACAGGGTTGCGCTGAACGTCCTTGACGACGGCCATCTTGGATTCCTTGCCAAAGGCGATGGTGAAGAGCGCATTCTTACGGCGCATGGCCAGGGTGGTCTCCTTCATGGGGAGCTTGATGAAGGCGGGGTCGCTGCCACCGGCATAGATGGTGGCTGGAATCAACTTGTCAACGCGCATGCGGCGGGCAGCGCCCTTGCCGAACTCATCGCGGATTTCACCCTTGAGTTCAATGGTGTTTGCCATGGTATTCTCCTTGCATTCTCACAGATGACGGGCTTGCCCCACCCTCTGCATGTCATGTTGTTTCGGCGCGCCGACACGCCGTGAGATACCAGAACGATATAGCCACAGCTCAGTCGATTACGGAACTCGCGTTCCCTCGCCAAAGCGCCCGGGCGGGTTGGCGGCGAATGCGCACCATCCATGCCCAAGAAAGCAACAGTTTTCATTCTAACCCATTAGGCGACAAGAAGACAAGAAGGGACCGGGTGGAGGCGACTTACTCCCACCCGGACCCCAAGGGCCGCCCTTAGGACAGCAGCTCCTTGACAGCGGCGATGACGGCCTGGAGGCTTGCCTTGGCATCACCAAAGAGCATCTGGGTGTTGTCGGTGAAGTAGAGCTCGTTCTCGATGCCGGCGTAGCCCTTGCCGCGTCCGCGCTTCATGACGACCACATGCTCGGCCTTGTCCACATCCAGGATGGGCATACCGGACACGGCGGTGCCGGGCCGGCGGGCGGCGGGGTTGGTCACGTCGTTGGCTCCCACCACCAGGGCCAGGTTGGTTGAGGGGAACTGGGGGTTGATGTCATCCAAGTCGACCAGCTCTTCATAGGGGACGTTGGCCTCGGCCAGGAGCACATTCATATGCCCCGGCATGCGGCCGGCGACCGGGTGGATGGCATAGGACACCTCCACACCGCGCCCCTTGAGGAGGTCACCCAGGTCAGCCAGCTCCCGCTGGGCCTGGGCCTGGGCCAGACCGAAACCTGGCACGAAGATGACCTTTTGCGCGTAGACAAGCTGCACAGCCAAATCATCAGGACTGGTCTCTTTCACGGATCCCTGGGTGCCCTGCTCAGCGGCACCGGAGGATACGGCCCCACCGAAGCCACCGGCCAACACGCTCAGGAGTGGGCGGTTCATGGCCTGGGCCATGAGCACCGACAGGGTCACACCAGCGGCTGCGACCAAGGCACCGGCCACTATCAGGGCCACATTGTCGATGGCCAGGCCATTCATGGCCACAGCCGTTCCCGTGCAGGCATTGAGCACGGAGATGACGACGGGCATGTCAGCCCCACCGATCGGAATGACGAAGACCAGGCCGTAGACCAGGGCGAACAGGGCGGTCAAGAGGCTCCAGAGCACCCGGGATTCAGGGTTGACACAGAGCATGATGAAGGAGCCTATGGTCAGCAGGATGAAGAGGACGTTCCAGACGGCCTTGGCGGGCAGGTTCAGCTTCTTGACGACAGCGATCCCCTGCAGCTTACCGGCGGCGACCAGGGAGCCGGTAAAGGTCACCGACCCGATGACCACGCCTAGCCCCGCGGTGATCAGGACCACCAGGGAGGGCGTGTGCACCGAGGCGAGGATGTCGTTGAGGGCGACCAGAGCCGCCGCCCCACCACCGACCGTGTTGAACACGGACACCAGCTGGGGCATATCGGTCATCTTGACCTTCTTGGCCGAGACCACACCGGCAACGGCACCAATCAGGATGCCGGCGATGAGCAGCACCACAGCGACCACGGACACGAATCCGTCCACGAAGAGCTTGACCAGGGCCATAAGCACGGCGCATACCATACCGGAGGCGGAGATCTGGTTGCCACGACGGGCGGTCTTGGGTGAGTTCATATAGTGCAGTCCGACCACGAAAAGCACCGCGGCGAAGAGATAGACGAACCAGGCGACTATATCGAGCGTGCTGACCATCTGGCTCACTTCGATGCCCCCTCGCCCTCATCGGCAACAGCCGGTTCCTTGGAAGCCTTGCCAGGCTTGGATGATTTGAACATTTCCAGCATCCGGTCGGTGACCACATAGCCACCCACCACGTTCATGGTCCCCAGGACCGCCGCCAGGAAGATGAGAATATACGACAAGGGCATATCGGCGGTTGCGGCCACAATGACAACACCCACGAGGACGATGCCGTGGATGGAATTGGCGCCGGACATGAGCGGTGTGTGGAGGGTGGCCGGCACCTTGCCGATGACCTCGACACCAATCAAAAGCGCCAACACAAACAGGGTGATTGATACCACAAGTGTGCTCATCTTACTTCTCCTCACTTCCAGCAGCGGGGGCAGGCTCTTGCCCACAACCCGCCACGACCAGGGCCTGGTCAAGTTCATCGGTCATGTCCAGGCTCAGGCGGCCCTGGCGCAGAAAATGGGCCAGGGTGTCGGCCAGGTTCCGGGCCAGTAGGTTGGAGGCCGTGGTGGCCACCTGACTGGGCAGATTCGGGGCGCCGATGATCCTGACACCGCCTTGCGTGGTGAAGGAGCCCACCCGGGACCCCTCCACATTGCCGCCCAAGTCGCTTGCCGCGCAATCGACCACCACTGCACCCGGATGGAGGTTGGAGACACCGGCCTGGGTGAGCAGGACCGGGGGCTTGCGGCCTGGAACCTTGGCCGTGGTGATGACGATGTCGAAGTCGGCGGCCTTGCCGTCCACAGCCGCCTGCTGGGCGGACTGCTCCTGCACGGTGAGCTGGCGCGCATAGCCTCCCTCTCCCTGCCCCTGTGAGAAGTCAAGTCCCAGATCGAGGAACTTGCCACCCAGGGATTCGACCTCCCCACGGGAGGCGGGCCGCACGTCGTAGGCGGTGACGACGGCTCCAAGCCGTTTGGCGGTGCCGATGGCCTGGAGTCCCGCGATGCCCGCACCCAGCACCAGGACCTTGGCCGGCCGGATGGTGCCTGCAGCCGTGGTCATCATGGGCAGGAAGGAACCATACTCGTTGGCAGCCAGCAGGACGGCCTTGTAACCCATGACGGAATTCTGTGAACTCATCTCATCCATGGATTGAGCCGAGCTGAGTTGCCTGGGCAGGCGTTCCATGGCCAGGCCCACAAGACCAGCCCCTTCAAGCTCCTGCAGATAATCCGGATCGGTCAAGGAGGCCAACATACCCAGCACCCAGGTTCCCGGCCTTATGGCCTTGATGAGTTCGGATGAAGGCCGGTCTATGAACCCCAGGGCATCGATCTGGTCCAGGATCTCCTGGCGGGCGCAGACCTGGGCACCGGCCTTCCGGTAGTCCTCATCCCGGTAGGAGGCGGCAACCCCGGCTCCTTCCTGGACCATGCAGGTCACCCCAAGCTTGGCCAGGCGGGTGGCCATATCCGGTGTCAGCGCGACACGTGACTCCATCCGCGAAGTCTCATCGAGGACACCGAAGCGAACACCCCCTTCGCGACCATGACCGCCATCATCGCCGGCAGTATCCATGTGCATAGCCATGCTTCCCTTCTTTGGTCTTCCAGCACTTGCTGACACTGATAGACGTCACTCGTCTCCCAGCAAGTTTACCCCACCGGCAAGGCCACCTTGCATGGATCCGAACTATAGATCCAATGAGTCAACTAGTCCCCAATGGGCAGGTCGACTGGCTGCTGCGACCTGGGCCACCCCAATGGGACCGCACACACCGGAACCCAACACTCCCTAGGTCTTTCCTACGCTACCGTAAGGTGACGGGCGGTTGGCAAACGGATAATATGGGTATATTTACTGCTGCATACAGCTCACACATGGCCAAGGAGTATTACGTGTCTGTCTTCACCTCTGTTCAAGAGCAAGCCCTGAATCTTACCAAGCAGGCCTTGCGGCTTGGAGGTAATGTCGTCCACCCCATCCAGGACAGGGCCCCGGATAGTCCCGACTGCGAGCCCAGCGACCGGAACGTGCTTGACCAGGGCATTGACCTACCCAACAGCCACGAGTGGGGGCCCGGCTTCCCCACCAGCACCTTCGTGGACCCGGAGAGCGGCCTGCTGACCAGCACCACGGCCGGCATCCCTCCCATCGACGACTCCATGACCATTTACGACCTCTACGCCCAGCGCGCGGAACGGATGGGAGACGATCCCCTCTACACCTACAAGGACGGCAAGGAATGGGTCACCAAGACCGCCAACGAGTTCCTGGCCGAAGCGCGGGCCGTGGCCAAGGGTCTGATCCAGTCAGGCATCAAGAAAGGCGACGCGATCGCCTTCATGTGCCGCACCTCCTACGACTGGGATCTCATTGATGCCGCCGTGATGTCATGCGGGGCGGTTCTGGCCACCATCTACGACACCGATTCAGCCGAGCAGATCCGCAACATCGTCAACAACTCCGATGCCAAGCTCCTTGTGGTGGAAACCCGCCTGATGCGTGAACAGGCCGAGGGCGCCGAGGACGACTGCCCGACCCTGGAACGTATCATGTGCCTGGAAAACGGGGCTGTGGACGAACTCAAGGCCTATGGCAGTGTGGTGAGTGACGAAAAACTGGACGAGCGGATTGCCACGGTGCACAAGACCGACCTCTGCTCCATCGTCTACACCTCCGGATCCACAGCGGCTCCCAAGGGCGTGGAGATGACCCACGAGCACTACTGCCTGACCGCCCTCAACCTCCGTGCCTACATGCCTGAGCTCCTGAGTTCCAAGAACGATTCGGTTCTGCTCTTCCTGCCCCAGGCCCATACCTTCGCCAGGGCCGTCAATTACATCGTGGTGGCCTCGGACCTGCGCATCTTCATCGCCCAGGGCATCAAAACCCTGATCACGGACCTGCAGGTGGCCAAGCCCTCGATCATGATCGTGGTCCCCCGTGTCTTGGAGAAGGTCTACAACGCCGCCTCGCAAAAGGCGGGACACGGAACCAGGGGCATGACCTTCGCGGGCGCTGTGGTCGCCGCGCAGAACTACATGAAGGAGCTAAGCTCCACCGGCAGGGTGACATGGGGAACACGGACCAGGCATGCCGTCTTCGACCCTATCGTCTACAAATCCCTGCGGCTCTTCCTGGGCGGGCGGTCCAAGTGGATCGTCGCGGGTGGCGCCCCCCTGGACCCCGACCTGCTGGCCTTTTTCCGGGGAGCCAACATTCCCGCATACGAGGGCTACGGGCTGACCGAGACCACGGCCCCCTGCGCCTTCAATCCCCTGGGAACCCCTTTCCATGAGGGCTCGGTGGGCATTCCCTTCCCGGGTTTCACCATCCGTATCGCCAAGGATGGGGAGATTCAGATCAAGGGTACCGGTGTCTTCCACCGGTACCACAAGAACGATGATGCCACCGAGACCGCCTTCACTCCCGACGGCTGGTATGCCACCGGCGACCTGGGGCGGTTGAGCCGCGAGGGCTTCCTCTACATCACCGGCAGGAAAAAGGACCTGATCATCACCGCAGGTGGCAAGAACGTTGCCCCAGGCCCCATCGAAGAGATCATCCAGCGTTGCCAGTTCGTCTCCCAGGCACTGGTGCTGGGCGATAAGCGCCCATTCATCTCAGCCCTGGTGACCCTTGATGAGGATGCCCTACGCTCCTGGCTGGAGGCCAAGGGTCTGGATTCCCTTATGCCCCTGGAGGAGGCCGCCAACAACGCGGCTGTTCGCGCTGAGGTCCAGGAGTACGTCGACCTGGCCAACGAGGGGGTCTCGCGGGCTGAATCGGTGCGCAAGTTCATCATCCTGCCCGAGGAGTTCACCCAGGAGAACGGTCTGCTGACCGCTTCCATGAAGGTCATCCGCCCCAAGGTCATCGCCAGCTACACCGACATGCTGAACACGCAGATGTACACGGGCAAGCGCAAGTAACCCACAGGCTATCGCGGCCTATCGGCGAGGGCCGCAATACAACACAGGGGCCTGCTGACACCAGAATGTCAGCAGGCCTCTCTTGCATCCAGGGCTCTTTAGCCGTCAGAAGCCCAGTCTGTCCAACTGCTTGGGGTCAGACTGCCAGCCCTTGGCCACCTTGACATGCAGGTCCAGGCTGGCCTTCTGCCCCATAATCCTATTGATGGGGGTCCGCAGGCGCTTCTTGACCTTGACCAGGTGCTCGGCCCTATGGCCGATGATGATGGGCTTCTGGGAATCGCGCTCCACATAGATCGAGACCAGGACACGGGCCTTGGCCGCGGCTGCCAGCTGCGGACTGACAGACTTGCCCTTGCCGCCTGCCTTGGCAAGCTGGGCCATGGCTTCGGGGTTAGGAGGTTCGATGCCGTCCACGACCACGGCCAGGGAGTGGGGCAGCTCGTCGTCCAGCTCCTCAAGGAAGGCCCCACGGATGAGCTCGGCTATGGTCGCCTCGGGGCTCTCCTCGCTCACCTGGTTGGCTGGGTACATCTGGGGGCCTTCGGGCAGGTTCTCGATGAGGACCCGCTGAAGCTCGCTCAGATTGTCATCCTCACGTGCACTGACCGGCACCAGGTCGGTGAAGTCGGCGAATTCGTTGATCTCAATCATCTTGGCCACCAGCTGCTGGCGGTTAAGGCAGTCGATCTTGGTGACGATGGCCAGCAGGGGCACCCTCCACTGCCAGCTCCCGTCATCGCGCTTGCTGGCGAACTGGGAACGCAGGCGGCTGAGAATCCTACGGTCACCTGGGCCTATCTCCTGATCTGCCGGCAGGAGGAAGGCTATCTCGTCAACATCCGAGAGGGACTCGTCCACAATGTCGTTGAGCCGCTGCCCCAGGAGGGTTCGGGGCCTGTGGATGCCCGGGGTGTCGACCAGGACCATCTGGGCATGGTCCGTGGTCAGGATGCCACGGATGGCCTTCCTGGTGGTTTCGGGCCGGGAGGAGGCGATGGCGATCTGCGTTCCCACCAAAGCGTTGATAAGCGTTGACTTGCCGACATTGGGACGGCCGACGACGGCCACGAAGCCCGACCTGTAGCCTTCCAGATCCTGACGTCCCAGGTCATGGATCGACTCCTGGCAGGCCTGCGAGCGCGCAGACCCCACATTGTGATGATCCTGGCCTGATTCCTGGCCCATGTCCTGCTTCTGGTCATTCATGTCCTGGTTCTTATCTCCATTCTTGCCCCTCGCTGGCGGGGAAGGACTTCCCGGCACCTACAGCGTCAGCCACTGATGCTCAACACGTGCTGCTGGTATCCATGGTCTCATTATGACTGGAATTTGCGACTGTCCCGCCGGGGCGGACCCGACAAGCCTGTGCCAGCTATGGCTGACCGTCCACTGGCAGCTGCGGACCACAAGATCCTATCCCTATTCCTCCACTGAGTCATCAGCTCGGTCAGAGTCGGCGCCATGCTGCATGTCGTCATCCTCTCCGGTCAGATCGTCGGCCTGGGCCGGTTCGACCTCTATGGTCGACACCTTCTTGCGGCGGCCGGCGGAATCGACGGCGGTCAACCTCAAGCCACGGGTCACCGCACTCATGCCGACGATCGGCACCCTACCCAGCAGCTTGGTCAGCAGGCCATAGATGGTATCGACATCGTCCTCGTCGATGTCGACCTCAAAGATGTCCTCCAGGTCGTTGATGGTCGTCCTGGCAGGCATCTTCCACTTGTACGGCCCTATCTGCTCGGGTTCGGCATGCTGGGTACGGTCGTGCTCATCCTCCATCTCGCCGACGATCTGCTCCAGGGCGTCCTCGATGGTGACCAGGCCCGCTATGCCTCCGTATTCGTCGACGACCACGGCCACATGCTGCCGGGTCCGCTGCATCTGGTGGAAGAGGTCGTCCACCGGCTTGGACTCAGGAACCAGCATAGGCTGACGGCAGATGCTGGAGACTGGCCTATCGGAGGCCTGGGGGTTAAAGGCGGTGGCCCGTACGGCATCCTTGAGGTAGGCCACGCCGATCAGGTCGTCCACATCCTCACCGATGACTGGAATCCTGGAGAAACCGGACCGGGAGCACAGCTTGAGCAGGTCGGACAGGGACTCGGTCTGCTCGATGCAGATCATATCGGTCCTTGGCACCATGATCTCACGGGTCAGGGTCTCTGAGAGGGTCAGCACATTGCGCAGCATTTCGGAGACTTCAGAATCGAAATCGTTGGCCTCCACCAGACGGTCTATAGTGGCCCGCCCCTGCTCCAGTTGGATTTTCTCCAGTTCCTCATCGTCAGAGAGTTCCTCCTGCCCCTTGCGTGACTTGGAGGAATGCTGCCCTTCCTTGACGGTGGCAAAGGGGGTGAGCCGGACGGCCAGGGCGATCAGCCTGGCATGGCGGAGCATGACCTCTACCGGGCGGTTGTTGGACGAGGAAGAGCGACGGACCAGAATAGATATGACGGCCACCAGCACTGCCCCAAGAAGACCGATGAGGAGCACGGCCCACAGGGGGCCTTGGCCGAGAAAGGCGATGCAGGCGAACAAGACCCCATCGAACACGTTCGACAGGATCCGGAAGAAGACGCAGGAGCCGGAGGTGGCGAAACGGTCGCCAATGAGCTCCTGAACCTTCTGGACCTTGCGTATCTTCTTGACTTTGGTGAAGCGGCTGGTCTCAGTATCGGTCTGAATTTCAAGGATGAGATTGTTGAGGCTGGCCCGTGTGACCCTTGAGACCGCCCGCTCAGTGGCCGCCAGGGTCAGGGAGAACCAGACCAGCAGCAAGGCCGCCAGGGTCAGGCCTGTCAAGGCCAGGGCTTGTAGCACAGTGGATGTCAGCATGGGAGATCAGTCCTCATTACGATGCCCACGCTCATATGCCTCCAAGGCATCAGGAGACCCGGCGGGCAGTTGGGCCTGGCTGATGGGGTCCTGACGGGCCGCGTAGTAGGTGAGCAGGAGCTGGCGTTGAAGCCCGAACATCTGCCGTTCCTCCTGGGGGTCGACATGGTCATATCCCAGGAGATGAAGGATGCCGTGGATGGTCAGGAGCAGCATCTCCTCCATGGTGGAGTGGCCAGCTGCAGCAGCCTGCTGTGCCGCCACCCAGGGACAGATCACCAGGTCACCCAGTATTCCCTCCATGACCTTGCCGCCCTCACCTGGGCGCAGTTCGTCCATGGGGAAGCTCATCACATCGGTGGGACCCTTGAGGTTCATCCAACGCTCATGGAGCTCCGCGATGGGTTCGGGGTCCACAAAGATAATGGTCAGGTCCGAGGCTGTGGACACCTTCATCTGCGAGAGGACCCATAGGCCCATATCGGAGAAGACCTTGGGGTCAATGTCCCAGACGGTCTCGTTGGTCACTTCGACGCTCATGAACGCTCGCCTCCCTGCCCATGATCCCCACCGGCTGAGCTATCCCGGCGGTCACCCCGGACCGCATCATGCCGGTCGTAGGCTTCGACGATGCGGCCCACCAGCTGGTGCCGGACTACATCATCGGCATCCAGATGGGCGAAGGCGATGTCATCTATGCCACCCAGAATTCGCTCGATGGTGGCCAGTCCCGAGCGGGGGACGGCCAGGTCCACCTGGGATATGTCTCCCGTGATGACCATTCGGGTGTTGAACCCCAGGCGAGTCAGAAACATCTTCATCTGCTGCTCGGTGGTGTTCTGGGCCTCGTCGAGTATCACGAAGGCATCGTTGAGGGTTCTGCCGCGCATATAGGCCAGGGGGGCCACCTCGATGCTGCAATCCTCCATGTAGCGGTGGAGCTGGCTGGCTCCCAGCATGTCCGACAGGGCATCGTAGAGGGGGCGCAGGTAGGGGTCGACCTTCTCGTTGAGGGTGCCAGGCAGGAAACCCAGGCTCTCCCCCGCCTCAACGGCTGGCCTGGTGAGTATGATCCGGCTGACCTGGCCCCGCCGAAAAGCCTGTACAGCCTTGGCCACAGCCAGATAGGTCTTGCCAGTGCCGGCCGGTCCTATGGCGAAGGTGATGGTATGGCCTTCGATGTCGTTGACATAGGAAATCTGCCCGGCTGTCTTTGGTCTGACGGGCTTGCCTGCAGCCAGCACGATCACCCCGGGAATCCTTGGCTTGGTCCGAGAGAATGCCTGGCTCTGCCCCTGCCCACCTTGACCCAAGAGATCTGACGGGCTTGCCTGCCCAAGGATCGAGCTGTCACTGCCATATCGTGACTTGCCCTGCTCCCGGACACGGACATCATTGCGCAGCACCTGCCGGTCCAGCATACGCCTGACCGTCGAAGCGTCAAGGGGAGCCTCGTAGGCGTTCTCCACCAGGCTCCTGACCAGGGCCTCGGCCTGGTCGGCCAAACCCTCCTCCCGCTTGCTGTGGGCGATGATGCTGATTCTGTTGCCCCTCACACTGATGTTGAGGTCGGAGAATTGGCGTTCGACCTCCCTGATGACCTGGTCCTCGGGGCCGAAGACCGCCAAGGGGTCCAACTCGTCGGGAACGATGATGATACGTGTGCTAGTAGCCAAAGAAACCTTACTTATCTGAACTGTCAGGGATGTGCGGCAGCCCATGAGGAGGGCCGCGGGAACGGGCGGTGGACTTAGGCCATGGGACCTGCCATGGGCATGGTGGCCAGGTTGTCGCCGGCCAGCACATGCCCATGGGCATGGAAGACGGACTGGCCCGCCTCCTGACCGGTGTTGAAGATGAGACGGAACTGACCCTGGTGGGATTGGGCGGCCACGCCCTGGGCCACCTGGACCATATGGGCAAGCAGCTGGGGATCGGCAGCCGCCACCTGGGCCACGTTCGCATAGTGCTGCTTGGGCACCACCAACACATGGACCTGCGCCTTGGGCTCTATGTCGTTGAAGGCGTAGACGGTCTCGTCCTCATAGACCTTGCTGCTGGGAACCTCCCCAGCGATGATCTTGCAGAAGAGGCAATCATCCTGGTCACGCATCTCGTCTCCTTAGCCTTGAAAGCTCCATGCCCATTGCCGGCACCATACCGGAAGCACTGCCTCCCATGGTATTGTGCCGCTCGGATAAATGTGACCCGAATTGCCCCATGTTCCCCCTGGGCGGCCACAGCGAAGAATACCATCAGGAGACCCGGCCAAAGCGGCCCAAAGCCCGAGAGAGCAGGCTCAGAGCCACCGGCCCAGCCAGGGAGGCCCGCATGATGTTGTCACCCAGCTGGCAGACCATGGCCCCAGCCCCGGTGAAGAGCTCGATCTCCTGGTCGCTGATCCCGCCTTCTGGGCCGACCAGGAGGTTGATGGTCCTGGGCCGGCCGTCGTCGAGACAATGCTCGGCCATGGCGGCCACCCCTTCCTCAATGTCCTTCCATGAGCAGGCCGCATCCTGGTGGAGCACGACAACCATGTCTCCATGGACGCAGGCCCGACGGCAGACGGCCAGCACCCCCTTGCTGTTGATGCAGTCCTCCAATTGGGGCACCCAGGCGCGACGTGACTGCTCGCTGGCCGCCCTCAGGGTCTGCTGCCAGTGCCCCTGGCTCTTGCCGGGCTTCCACTTGGCGATGGACCTGTCAGCCTGCCAGGGTATGACGCTGTCCACGCCGATCTGGGTGGCCGCGTCAATGGCCTGTTGGTCATGGCCGCTTTTGGCCAAGGCCTGGATCAGGGACAGCCGGAGGGTGGGTTGGGCTTCCTTGCTAAAGCGGACCACCTCGGCCTGGGCTGTGGCCTTGTCCGTCAAACAGGCATGGATTCGCAAGCCACGCCCATCTGACAGCTGCAGCCTGTCCCCCGGTTCGAGACGCATGGCCGATATGGCGTGCCGGCTGACCGACTTAGGGAGGGTGAGTTTCCAACCGGTGTCCAGCTCATCATAGTTGACTGGCGTGTCCTCGTGGTCGGTGTCGAGAAGAAATAATGGGTCGGTCATACCCACAGGCTACAACAGCATGGCGTCCGCCATGTCCCTACGACATACCAGTACTCTCCCAGGTTGTCTCCAAAGCCGACACACAGGTGTTCTTGTCCGCCGGAAAGTGCTATAGTTCTACACGTTGCCGAAAGCATCCTGTCCGGGTGGCGGAATGGTAGACGCGCTAGCTTGAGGTGCTAGTGCCTATTTATACAGGCGTACGGGTTCAACTCCCGTTCCGGACACTCATGGTTACCCGTAATCCCTTGACTTTCAAGGGATTTTTTCGGTTCCAGCCCCTTAAGGAAGGTTGCCATGCACATTGTCAGGATTCAATCCATCGAGGATGAGCGGGTGGCGGCCTACACCAATCTGACGGAACTGCAGCTGCGCAACCGGCTGGAACCGGCCAAGGGCCTCTTCATCGCAGAATCACCCAAGGTCATTGACCGGGCGCTGGATGCCGGGCGCGAACCCATATCCCTCCTTGTCGAAGAGGCTTGGCTGGAGGGCATGGCCGGGAGCTTTGAGCAGATGGACCGACGTTGGGGCCCAGACATACCTGTCTATGTGGCCTCACCAGAACAGCTCAAGGCCTTGACCGGCTACCGGCTCCATCGGGGGGCCCTGGCCGCCATGAGGCGCTGGCCCCTGCCCAGCGTCGAAGAGGTCTGTGCTGGGGCCCGAAGGGTGGCCGTCATGGAGAACATCGTTGACCACACCAATGTCGGGGCCCTCATGCGGTCGGCCGCGGCCCTGCAGGTCGATGCCGTCCTCCTGACCCCTTCCTGCGGGGATCCCCTCTACCGTAGGGCCGCCCGGGTGTCCATGGGCACGGTATTCCAAATCCCCTGGACACGCATCGGCGGGGAAGATGCCCACGCTTGGCCCGACCAGGGCCTGGCCCAGCTGCACGACCTGGGCTTCACCACGGCCGCCATGGCCTTGAGTGACGATTCCATCAGCCTGGACCAACTCTGCGAGCGCCTTCACCGGCCTTCCGACAGTCAGGATCACATCGGTCCTCTGGCCCTCATCTTCGGCACTGAGGGTGACGGCCTGTCGACCAGAACCATCGCCAAGGCCGACCTGACCGTCAAAATTCCCATGAGTCATGGGGTGGACAGCCTGAACGTGGCGGCCTCCAGCGCCGTCGCCTTCTATACCACCAGGGTCTGATAAGGGCCCAACCCGTCGCTGGGGTCTGTTGGGTATGCCACGTCCAAGTGTGCATACCAATGAAGTCATCCCCGCTTGCGGTATTGCTCACGACTTTTTTGTGCGAGTATTAGGTATAAGGTTTATCAGGAGGCAGGCTTGGGAGCATGGCAGCTCCCGGGTTCCCTCCACGAGAGGAGTCCCCATGGCGAAGCATCCCAAGATTCTTTCCATCGTGCTGGCTGGCGGCGAGGGCAGCAGGCTGATGCCCCTGACTCGTGACCGGGCCAAACCTGCGGTCCCCTTTGGCGGCATGTTCCGTCTGATTGATTTCCCCTTGAGCAACCTGGTCAATTCCGGCTACAGCAAGGTGGTTGTGCTCACCCAGTACAAGTCTCACTCCCTGGACCGGCACATCTCCACGGTCTGGCGCTTCTCCCCCCTCTTCGACTCCTATGTCTCCCCGGTGCCCGCCCAGCAACGCCTGGGCAAGCACTGGTATCTGGGGTCCGCGGACGCCATCTACCAGACCATCAACATCATCGAGGATGAACGACCGGACATCGTGGTGGTGGTGGGAGCCGACCACGTCTACCGGATGGATTTCGAGCAGATGGTCAGGCAACATATCGAATCCGGAGCCGAGTTCACCGTCGCCGGCATACGCCAACCCCTCGGCCAATCCGACCAGTTCGGGGTCATCAAGGTGGACCCAAATGACGCCAATCTGATCACCAGCTTCCAGGAGAAGCCCAAGACCACCACGGGCCTGCCGGATGCACCCGATCAGATCCTGGCCTCCATGGGCAACTACGTGGCCAACACCGAAGCCCTCTTCGAGGCCTTGCGTATAGATGAGGCCACCGATGACACCAAGCATGACATGGGCGGGGATATAGCCCCCTACTTCGCTTCGCGCAAGGAGGCAGGCGTCTACGCCTTCAACTCCAACAACGTACCCGGCGCCACGGACATCGACCGTGCCTACTGGCGCGATGTGGGGACCATTTGCGAGTTCTACGATGCCCATATGGACCTGATCGCCTATGCCCCCGAGTTCAACCTCTACAACACCCAGTGGCCCATCTACACCATGGCCGGAAGCCTGCCGCCGGCCAAGTTCGTCCATGCAGGACGGGACCGTCTGGGCCATGCCACCGATTCCATGGTCTCACCGGGGGTCATAGTCTCAGGTGGCGAGGTCCACCACTCCATCCTCTCCCCAAATGTCCGCATCCACTCCTGGGCACAGGTGGTCGATTCCATCCTCTTCGACGGGGTTGTCGTCAACCGTAGGGCCAGGGTCTACAAGGCCATCCTAGACAAGAACGTGGTGCTGACCGAGAACTCGACCATTGGCATCGACCGGGAGCATGACCTGGAACGGGGGTTCACGGTCACCACAGAGGGCATCACCGTGGTTCCCAAGAACACCATAGTCGACGACTGACCGCCTACCGGCAGTAGGCAGCCGGTCAGTAGGTGGGTAGATTATCCATATTGAAGCCCAGTGCGGAGAGTTGCTCACGACCTTCAGGACGAATCATGTCAAGATTCCACCTGGGTTGCCAGGTCCAATCAATACGGAATTCCTCGACCAGTCCTGCCAGGGTGCTGGCGCATTCGTCCTCGATCAAGTCGGTCAAGGGGCAGGCGGGGGTGGTCAGGGTCATGGTGATGATGGCCCGGCCCTGTGAATCAACCTCAATGCCATAGACCAAGCCCAGGTCCACCACATCGATGCCCAGTTCCGGGTCGATGACCTGATGGAGGGCCTCGCGCACATCCATGGCGGTGGCCCTACCGATCTCGTCGACGGCCTTGAGGGGAATCTCCCCGGAGCCGTCAGCGTCGTTGCCTTCGGAAGATACCGCTTGGCTATCGGCTCCTGCACTCATGCCGCCCTCCCCTTGCCGCTGCTTGTCTATGTGTTCCGCTGCCTGGGCAGCCTTGTCTGATTGGTCCGCGGCGATGAGGGAACCCGCCGCCCGTGGGTTCGCCGTGACCTGACCTGCCAGTTGCCCATCACCCAGGGCACTCGTGACCGCATCCAGAATGGACGCCTGAGGTCCCGGTACCAAATTGTCATCTGTCATCATAGTCGTTCTTTCCAATCCAGGCCCTGCGGCCAACCAATCGGTCACCCTGGCATACGCAGGGGTGACCGGCACCAACCTAGGCCACCAGAGCCTTGGCTATGGAATCCTTGAGCCCGGCCCAGCCGAGCAGGGCGCACTTGATGCGCATGGGGTATTTGGAGGCGCCTTGGAAGACCATGGCATCGCCCAGACTGTCGGCTTCGGACTCATCGTCCAGCCCGGCACCTCGTGACTCCATGAGCTTGTGGAAGCTCTCCTCCAGGGTCATGGCGTCATCCACGCTCCTGCCGGCCACCAGGTCCGTCATGATGGACAGGCTGGCCTGGGAGATGCTGCAGCCATGGCCGTCCCAGACCAGACGCTCTATGGTCCGTGGCTCAGTCTCACTGACCTCCACATGTACTGTGACCTCGTCCCCGCAGGTGGGGTTGAACTGGTGGGACTCCCCCGGGCTGCAATACTCATGGCTGGCCCTGACGGTGCTCTGCGCTCCCGAAGGGCCTGAAGATTCCTCTAAGGCCATATCGGGCGCGAAGGATGCACGGCCATGAGGGTTCTTGGAGGCCTCCAGAATCACCTCCTGGTACATCTGCTCAAGGTCGTCGTCACTCATACCGAAGTCGTTCATGCAGCGGTCCTCACTTCTAGGTGTCTCGACGCTTGGCCACACCAAGCCGGGCGAGTCACTCCCCTTTGTCTGGTTTTACTGTAATACCTTCTGACCCTGAACTCAGCCCAGGAAGAAAGGGCGCACCTCGGATACGGCCTCTATGAAAGCCTGGGCGTCCTCCACCGTGTTGTAAACCCCGGAAGAGGCCCGGTTGGAGGCGTAGATGCCAAAGTGCCGGTGGACGGGCTGGGCGCAGTGATGGCCGACGCGGATGGCGATTCCCCTGGAATCCAGGAACTGACCCACATCATGCGGATGCACCCCCTGCAAGTCAAAGGCCACCGTGCCAATCCGCTGCTCGCTATCAGTAGGACCCACAATGCGGACTCCATCAATGTCACCGACCTTCAAGAGCTCGGCGGTGAGGGCCCGCTCGTGGGAGGCGATCTGTTCCATACCCAGCTGCCGCATCCAGTCGGCGGCCACACCGGCCGCAACCACCTGGGCCACCGGCTGGGTGCCGGCCTCAAAACGAGCCGGCGGTTCCATATATTGGGCCGGCTGGTCCATCCAGGCCAGTTCGACCATGGACCCACCGAAGGAGGCCGGTGGCAGGGCCTCCAAGAGCTCGCGCCTGCCATAGAGGAAGCCGACCCCGGTGGGCCCGTACATCTTATGGGCACTCCAGGCGGCGAAGTCAACATCGAGGGTATGGAAGTCCACAGGAATATGCGGCACTGACTGGCAGGCGTCAAGGATGAAGATGGCGCCGACCTGATGGGCCCGGGTGATGATGGGGGCCAGATCGGTGATGGCACCGGTTACATTGCTGATATGGGTGATGGCCACGATTCTGGTGCGCTCGGTGATGACCTCATCAGCCATGTCACTACGGATTCGCCCATCCTGCGTCAGGTCGAACCACTTGAGCCTGGCTCTTGTCCTGGCAGCCAACTCCTGGAAGGGCAGGAGGACGGAATGATGCTCGGCCTTGGAAATCACGATCTCATCACCCTCATGCAGGGCGAAGGCCTGGGCCGCCTTGCCTCCGCTCCCAAGGGAGGCGTTGCCAAAGGCCGTTGCCAGCAGATTGAGGGAGGCGGTGGCACCCGCAGTCACCACCAGCTCCTCCCGACCCTCCTCATACCCTGCTCCCACTAGCCGGGCCATGCTGGCCCGCGCCTCTTCAAAGGCCATGGTGCTCCGGGCAGCCAACTCATGGGCGCCTCTATGGACCCCGGCGTTGATGGTCTGATAGAAGTCACTTTCGGCTTCAATGACAGCCTGGGGCTTCTGGGCCGTGGCCCCGGAATCCAGATACACCAAGGGCTTGCCATGAATCTTCTGATCCAGGATGGGGAATTCCCCACGAATCGCCTTACAATCAACCATCTTCCCTCATTCCATCTCCGTATGCAGTGACTGTGTGCAGTATCAACTCCAGTGCTTCCCAGCACAAGCCCGGCTGCCGGATCTGCCGGCAACCCCAGCTGGAAGCTTGCCAGAGCGACGAGCAGGTCCACTCCAATCAGCTGCAACAACCATCTACCCACTGCTTCCTCTGGGGCCCATGACAAGGCCCAAGCCAATCCCCGACGCTCACCATCGGCGGATCCACTTGGGCCCTCATGCTGATTACGGAGTGTGTCTCAGGCCAGGGCTGACTCTGAGTTTGACCCCTCGGGCAGGTACTTGTCGTAGCCGCTCTCCTCAAGCTCATCAGCCAGCTCCGGGCCGCCTGTCTTGACGAAATGGCCGTCGGAGAAGACGTGGACGATGTCAGGCTTGATGTACTTGAGAATCCTGGTGTAGTGGGTGACCATGAGAATGCCCAGCCCGGTGTTCTCCTTGGCCCTGTTGACGCCTTCGGAGACAATCCTCAGGGCGTCCACGTCAAGACCTGAGTCGGTCTCGTCCAGGATGGCGAACTTTGGCTTGAGCAACTCAAGCTGGAGGACCTCGGCCCGCTTCTTCTCACCGCCGGAGAATCCCTCGTTGACGGAACGGGAGGCGAACTTGGGGTCCATACGCAGGTTCTTCATGGACTGGGAGAGCTCCTTGGCCCAGCTACGAATGGCCGGTGCCTGGCCGTCGACCTCGGTCTTGGCCGTGCGCAGGAAGTTGCTCATGGAGACGCCCGGCACCTCGACCGGGTACTGCATCGCCAGGAAGAGTCCGGCCTTGGCACGCTCGTCCGGGGTCATCTGCAGGATGTCCTCGCCGTCGAGTAGGGCTTGGCCGGAGTCGACGATGTACTTGGGATGGCCTGCCAGGGTGTAGGCCAGGGTGGACTTGCCGGACCCATTGGGGCCCATGATGGCGTGGGTCTCGCCGGAGTTGACCGTCAGGTTGACTCCCTTGAGAATCTGCTTGCGGCCTTCCTTGGTCTCGACTGAAGCGTAGAGATCTTTGATTTCCAGTGTTGCCATGTTTACTTTTCCTCCAATACAGCCCGCATCTGGGCACTCTCACCACGGGAGAGTCGCCTGTCGATGACCTCCATCAAATGTCCGGAAATTTCGGGTATGCCAATCTGTTCGACCAGTTCCCCGAAGAAGCCGCGGACCACCAGCTTCTTGGCATCGGCGGCGGTGATGCCGCGAGATTGCAGATAGAAGAGCTCCTCATCATCGAAGCGGCCTACAGAACTAGCGTGGCCCGCCCCAACGATGTCGCCGTTCTCGATCTCCAGGTTGGGCTCGGAATCGGCGATGGCGCCTGGGGTCAGTACCAGGTTCCTGTTGAGCTCGTAGGAGTCGGTGCCCGGAGCCGTGGGTTCGATCAGGGCATTGCCCACCCAGGTCGAATGGGCGGATTTGCCGTCCAGGGCTCCCTTGTAGACCACCCGCGACTTGCACTCGGGATGGTTGTGGACCACCATGGTCCGGTGCTCGATATGCTCGCCGGGGTCGGCGAAGTAGATGCCCAGCATGTTCAGGTAGCCCTGCTCGCCGCCGAAGTCCTGGTCCATGCGGATGCGGACCACGTCGCCACCCAGGGTCACCACGGAATGGCGCAGGGTCGCTCCCCGACCAACATGGATCCGGTGGTTGCCGACGTGCTTGGAGTCCCCGTCCCACTCCTGGATGAAGGTGGTGGAGATGGTGGAGTTGGCTCCGGTGCTGATCTCGACGCCCTCGGCGAGTTTGGCTTGGCCATGGTGCTCGACCACCACATCGCCGA
This sequence comes from Bifidobacterium aemilianum, assembly GCF_003315635.1. Classification (GTDB taxonomy): domain Bacteria; phylum Actinomycetota; class Actinomycetes; order Actinomycetales; family Bifidobacteriaceae; genus Bifidobacterium; species Bifidobacterium aemilianum. Next base: position 26,183 of record NZ_PDCG01000001.1, read on the forward strand.
CGGCACCCTCCTCGGCCGTGATGACCAGGTGGAAGCTGTCCAGGTCCAAGCCGGCTCCCTGGATGTTGACCAGGACTGGCTTGTCGAGCTTGCCCGACAAGGTCAGGACGGTTGACTCCTTGCCGCTGGTCCATTCGACGGCGGCGGCCCGGTCGCTGGGTTTGGAGACGGTGCCGCTGGGTGCCTTGCCCAGGGGTACGGTCGAGACCTTCACGTGGTCGGTATCCACGGGCGAGCCGTCAATGGACGAGACCTCCAAGCCGGTACGGCCTGAGGGGGTGAAGGGGTCGAAGAACTCGGCCATGCGGTCGATGGGCGTGTAGCGCCAATCCTCCTGCTGCCGGGTAGGCATCTCAAAGTCATGCAGCTCGAAGGAACGGGGCTCCTTGTCGGCGCTGGAAGGCATGGCCGCCGGCAGGACATAGGGGTCCTTGGGGTCCGCTACAGGGATGGAAATCTCTTGTTCTTGCATGGCCATGATCAGCCCACCGATCCTTCCATTTGCAGTTCGACCAGTCTGTTGAGCTCCAGGGCGTACTCCATGGGCAGCTCACGGCTGATGGGCTCCACGAAGCCCCTGACAATCATGCCCATGGCCTCCTCCTCGCTCAAGCCTCGGCTCATCAGGTAGAAAAGCTGGTCCTCGGAGACTTTGGAGACCGTGGCCTCGTGCGACATGGAGACATCGTCCTCGCGCACGTCCACATGCGGGTAGGTGTCGGAGCGGGAGAACTCGTCGACCAGGAGGGCGTCGCAGACCACCGAGGAGCTGGACTGCTCGGCTCCCTTGACGATCTTGACCAGGCCACGGTAGGCGGCCCGGCCGCCCGAACGGGAGATGGACTTGGAGACGATGGTCGATGAGGTGTGGGGTGCCAGGTGGATCATCTTGGCGCCGGTGTCCTGGTACTGGCCCTGGCCGGCGAAGCCCAGGGACATGGTCGAAGCCTTGGCGTAGGGCTCGGCCAGGATGCATGAGGGGTACTTCATGGTGGCCTTGGAGCCGATGTTGCCGTCCACCCATTCCATGGTGCCGCCCTCACGGACGTAGGCCCGCTGGGTGACCAGGTTGTAGACGTTGTTGGACCAGTTCTGGACCGTGGTATAGCGCACACGGGCATGGGGCTCAACGATGATCTCCACGATGGCCGCATGCAGGGAGTCCGTCGAGTAGATGGGGGCCGTGCAGCCTTCCACATAGTGGACATAGGAGCCCTCGTCGGCTATGATCAGAGTCCGCTCAAACTGCCCCATGTTGGGGGTGTTGATGCGGAAGTAGGCCTGGAGGGGAATGTCCACATGGACACCCTTGGGGACGTAGACGAAGGATCCGCCGGACCAGGCTGCCGTGTTCAGGGCCGCAAACTTGTTGTCATCGGCAGGGATGACGGTTCCGAAGTACTTCTTGAAGAGATCCGGGTGCTCCTGGAGGGCGGTGTCCGTATCCATGAAGATGACACCCTGCTCGGCCAGGTCGTCCCTGATCGAGTTGTAGATGACCTCGGACTCGTACTGGGCGGCGACGCCGGAAACCAGACGCTTCTTCTCGGCCTCGGGAATGCCCAGCTTGTCATAGGTCTTCTTGATGTCGTCGGGAAGTTCGTCCCAGCTGGCCGCCTGCTTGTCCAAGGGCTTGACGTAGTACTTGAAGTCCTGGGCGTCGAAGCCGCTCAGATCCACACCCCAGTTGGGCATGGGCCGGTCGACGAAATTCCGGTAGCCCTGGAGCCGGCGTTCCAGCATCCAGTCGGGCTCGTGCTTGTCGACGGATATGGAGCGGACCACATCCTCGTCGATGCCCTTCTTGGCTGCCTGACCGGCGGCATCGGAATCATGCCAACCATAGTTGTACTCACCGAACTGCTCGATGATCTCATCATCCTGCTTGATCTTGTCCTCGTTGACGCGGGTGCGATCGGCCACATACTGGCTCATCTCCACGTCCGACGCGGCGTTTGGTGCTTGGTTCTCTGCCACCGTACGCTGCCTCCAATCTTTGGCTGTGTCATAGCCAAACCTAACAGAATGCAGGCAAAAACACTAGAGGCCGCCCACAGATGGCCAGGCTTGGCAACGTGATTTTGCACACATTCCCAGAGCCCAATCAAGCTCCATGCGGATTCCTTCACAGCAGCCCGGATGGCCTTCCTGGCAGCCACTGAGGCCATAAGCACTGAACCCCGCTCAGGGCGGGGTTCAGTTGGCAATCAGTTCACATCCTGGACTCAGCGAGTTCCCTTATGGTCTAGGGCGGCCTTGACCAGGCCCGCGAAGAGCGGATGGGGCTTGGTGGGCCGGGACTTGAACTCGGGATGGGCCTGGGTGGCCACGTAGAAGGGGTGGACCTCCCTGGGCAGCTCGACGAACTCGGTCAGCCTGCCATCTGGGCTCTGACCCGAGATGACCAGGCCAGCCTCGCGCAGGCGGTCCTTGTAGGCCACATTGACCTCGTAGCGGTGGCGGTGGCGCTCGGTGACCTTGGACATGCCGTAGAGTCCGGCCACCAAGGAGCCCTCCTCCAGGTTGGCTGGGTAGGAGCCCAGGCGCATGGTGTGGCCCAGGTCCCCATGGCCGGCGACGATATCCTTCTGCTCCTCCATGGTGGCGATGACGGGGTGCTCGCAGTCGGGCTCGAACTCGGTGGAGTTGGCGTCCTCGATGCCCAGGACGTGGCGGGCGTATTCGATGACCATGGACTGCAGGCCCAGGCACAGGCCCAAGGCCGGCAGCTTGTGCTCACGGGCGTACTTCAGGGCGCCGATCTTCCCATCAATGCCTCGGATGCCAAAGCCTCCGGGAATGACAATGCCATCGACCTGGTCAAGGGCCGCGGCGGCGCCCTCCTCGGTCTCGCAGCGGTCGGCGGCGATCCACTTGACATTGACCTTGACCCGGTTGGCGAAGCCTCCGGCCTTCATGGCCTCGGTTACGGACAGATAGGCATCGGGCAGGTCGATGTACTTGCCGACGATGGCCAGGTTGACCTCCTCGCGGGGGTGGTGAACCCGATCCAGGAGGTCCTCCCACTCGTCCCAGTCAACATCGTGGAAGGGCAGGCCCAGCTCCCTGACCACATAGGTGTCCAGCCCCTCGTCGAAGAGGATTTTGGGGACGTCATAGATGGAGGGGGCGTCAACACAGTTGACTACGCCTTCGCCATCGACGTCGCACATGAGGGAGATCTTGTCCTTGATGGACTGGTTGAGGGGCCGGTCGGACCGCAGAACCAGGGCGTCGGGGGCGATGCCCAGCTGCCGCAGGGCCATGACCGAATGCTGGGTGGGCTTGGTCTTGAGCTCGTGGGCGGCGGCGATGTAGGGCACCAGGGAGACGTGTACGAACATGCAGTTGTCGGGGCCGATGTCCCGACGGACCTCGCGGGCAGCCTCCATGAAGGGCTGGGACTCGATGTCACCGACCGTGCCACCGATCTCGGTGATGATCACGTCGACATTCTCCGAGGCCTGGGCCCTCATCCGGCTCTTGATCTCGTTGGTGATGTGGGGAATGACCTGGACGCACTGGCCCAGGTATTCACCGGCCCGCTCCTTGCGCAGGACCTCCTGGTAGATTTGCCCAGTGGTCACATTGGCCTTCTGGGAGAGGAAGACATCCAAAAAACGCTCATAGTGGCCGATGTCCAAGTCGGTCTCGGCCCCATCCTCGGTGACATAGACCTCACCGTGCTGGAAGGGATTCATGGTGCCCGGATCAACGTTGATATAGGGGTCCAGTTTCTGCTGGAGAACCCTGATGCCGCGACTGCGGAGAAGACGCCCCAGGGAGGATGCGGTCAGTCCCTTGCCCAGGGACGAGACCACCCCACCAGTGACGAAGATGTGCTTGGTGATGTGCTCTTGCTGATTGCCATGTTGACTTCTAACCATGGAACTTCAATCTATCAGCTGGTACTGACCCCCAGCGTGTTCCCCAGAGCCCCTGAAGGGCTAGGGCTTGTGCCCGCTGGGAAACGCTGGAATCAACGCTGCGCCCCAGGCGAAAGCCGACCACTGGCCGGCCCCTCCCCAACCCCTCGGCCCAAGCCGGCATGGTAGGTCTCAGGCCTGGTCGAGCAGATGGGCCACGGCCTCCAATGCCAGCTTGTAGCCGTACAAGCCCATGCCGGTGATGGTTGCCGTGGCCACTGGGCTGATGACACTATACTTGCGGAAGGCATCCCTGGCTGAGGGATTGGAGATATGTACCTCGATCAGGGGCAGACCGGCGTCTCCGATCATGTGGGCGGCGTCGGACAGACCGTAGCTGTAGTGGGTGAAGGCGGCGGGATTCATGACCACCGGGGTGCCCTCGTCCACGGCCTGGTGCATCCAACCGATCATCTCGGCCTCATCATCGCTCTGCCGCACCTCGACCTCCAGGCCTAATTCCCGGCCCCAGGCACCGCACTCCCGGCGGAGGGTCTCCAGGTCCTGGCGGCCATAGACATCCGGCTGCCGTACACCGAGCCGGCCGAGATTCGGGCCGTTGACCACAATGACCTTACGCTGCATGATGCTCTCCATTCCTGTTGCCATTCCGCTGTGATATTCCGCTGCGTCAATCGGCTATGTCGATCCGCAGTGCCCTGCGGCAGGTCTTCTCGTGTTCGCACGCCCCAGCAGATGGGGCTTCACTGCTTGCCCTGGCACGCTTCAGGCTGCCTGTATCCGTCTGAAGGCCACCTCAAGGGCCTCCAGGGGCGGGTCATCCAGGTGGATCGGGTGGCCGATCCGATCGAGAATGACGAAGCGCAGGTGATTGCCCCGGGCCTTCTTGTCCCGGTGCATGAGTGCCAGAACCTGGTCCCAGTCCCCATACCGCCAGGAGGTGGGCAGTCCCAAGGAGGAGAGAAGGTTCCGGTGGTAGTCCACATCTTTCTGGTCGAGATAGCCAAGTATTCCAGCCAATTCGGCGGCGTAGACGCAGCCGACGGCCACCGCGTTCCCATGGCGCCAGCGGAAGTGCTCCAACTGCTCGATGGCATGGGCCAGAGTGTGGCCATAGTTGAGGAACTCCCTGAGGCCGGCCTCCTTGAGGTCAGCCGAGACATGATGGACCTTGACCCTCACCGTCCTCTTGATGAGCTCGGCCACCACCGGCTCCAGGGGGGAACCCAGGAAGCTGGCACCATCAAAGGCCCGCAGCTCGGCCCCATGCTCCTCCAGGAGCTCCAGGATGCCCTGGTCCATGATGAACCCGGATTTGGCCACCTCCCCCAAGCCCTCCACGAAGATGTCATTGGGCAGGGTCACCAGGGCTCTCAGGTCGGCCAGAACCCCGTCCGGGGTGTAGAAGGACCCGACCAGGTTCTTGCCCTGGGGCAGGTTGATACCCGTCTTGCCACCGGTCGAGGCGTCGACCATGGCCAGCAAGGAGGTGGGGCAGTTGACATAGGCGATGCCACGCATCCATGTCGCCGCTATGAAGCCGGCCTGGTCGGTCGCGGCTCCACCACCGAGCCCCACCACCGCATCGGAACGGGTGAAGCCCTCCTGGGCCAGTTGTTCCCAGATACCCTTGGACACCTCCAGGGTCTTGCCGGCCTCGGCATCGGGTATGCAAATGTCACAGACCTTGTAGTGGGCCTGGCGAAGAAGGGCCCTGGCATGGTCGGCATGCTGGCGGACGGGCTGGGTATGAATCAACGCGATCTTGACCGGCCGCTCCCCCAGTACCGCCGGCAGCTCATTGCTGACATCCTCGCCGATGCGGACATCGTAGGCCTCGATTCCTTCCCCGGTGACATGAACACTTTCCTGCATGATGGCATGCGCCAGCTTTCTGGCCGCTCTGGACGGCGTGGATCCGTGGGTTCTCACGTGGATATCGGACAGTCTCATGAAGGCCGGGTGCCGTCGGGCGTAGAGGTCACGCCAGCGGTTTTCCTGATCACCACTGAGCATGGGCCTACCCCCGGCCCGACTGGCCCGTTCCATGGCCTCATCAGGGTCTGCCTGGAGGTAGATGACCTTGCCGCCCTGCGATGAGTAATCCGCAAGGGCCTGGGCTATGGACTCGGTCATGGGGGCGCCACCGCCCAGGGAGAGCAGGCCCGGACGATGGGTCAGCAGGTCGATGACGGTGGCAGCCTCCTGCCTGCGGAAGGCGGCTTCACCGTTGCGATTGAAGTATTCGGGGATGCCCAGGCCGATCCGGCCTTCGATCTCCTGGTCGGCGTCGGTGAAGGCAAGGCCCAGCAGTTCGGCGGCCTCCCGCCCGACCCTGGTCTTGCCGGCCCCGGGCATGCCGATGATGACCGCCAGGGGCCGGGCCTGGGCGGCAGGCCGACCGTCGTTGTTCTTCCAAACGGACCTGCCCCTGGTGAACGAGCGGCGTCGACGAGGGTTACGGCTACGACTCATACATACCCCACAAGCCTCAACGCATATGCTCTGGCCAGGAGGCCAGGTAGGACTGGGCGTTGCGGGTGGTCTCCTCCAGACTGTCGCCGCCGAACTTCTCCAGCACGAAGCCGACCAGGGTCAGCCTGACCATAGCTTCAGCCACTACTGAGGCGGCTGGTACAGCATTGGAGTCGGACCGCTGATTGATGGCCTGCCCGGCCTCACCGGTGAGCACATCGACCGTTCTTAGGGCCCGTGGAATGGAGGAGATGGGCTTCATGGCGGCTCGCACCCTGATGGGTTCACCGTTGGACATGCCGCCCTCGATGCCACCGGCACGGTTGCTCAGGCGGCTGATACGGCCTTCGGTGTCGGAGACGATTTCGTCATGGGCCTGGGAACCGGGGCGCCCGGCCTCAAGGAAGCCGTCGCCGATCTCCACACCCTTGATGGCCTGGATGCCCATCAGGGCCGATGCCAGGGCCGCATCCAGCCTGCGGTCGGACTCCACGTAGGTGCCCAGCCCAGCCGGCACCCCATAGGCGATGACCTCGACCACACCACCCAAGGTATCGGCCTGGGCCTTGCTCTCATCGACCCGGGCCATCATCCTGGCCTCGGCATCCTTGTCCAAGGTCCTGACCGGGGAGGCATCCAGGGCCTCCAGGTCGTCCGGGGTCGGCAGGGGCTGGTCAGGGTCTGCCGCCTGGCCACCCAGGGCCACCACATGGGCAATGGTCCGAATGCCCAAGGCCTGCTCCAGGAACTGCCCGGCGAGCGATCCCAAGGCCACCCGTGAGGTCGTCTCCCGGGCGCTGGAGCGTTCCAGGACCGGCCGAGCATCATCGAACCCGTACTTGCGCATACCGGTCAGGTCGGCATGGCCTGGCCTGGGTCTGGACAGGGGGGCGTTGCGGCCGGTGGGCTTCAGACTATGGTCCAGGGGCTCCACACTCATGACCTCCGTCCACTTGGGCCATTCACTGTTGCCGATCTCGATGGCGATGGGCGAACCCAGGCTCCTGCCATGGCGTACACCTGTCAGGATTCTGACCTCGTCCTGCTCGAACTTCATCCTGGCCCCGCGCCCGTAACCCAGCCGTCGTCGGGCCAGGCTGCTGACGATCTCATCAGTGGAGACAGCCACGCCAGCAGGCAGTCCTTCCATCATGGCGACCAGGGCCTGGCCGTGGGATTCACCTGCAGTCTGCCAACGGAACATGGCTTCTCCTTCGCGTGAGTGTGCAACTTCGACTATCTTACTGGTATGGGACCCATATTGCTGCTGCCGAGTCTTATCTGTGGACTCCTCCTATCCGCCAAGGACATCCGAAGCCGTCGGGTGCCCCGGGTCTGGGTCGTGGCAGGCTCCCTGTCCCAGGCCCTGACGACCGGAATCTGGGGTCTTATCAATGATCGGCCCTACTTGCTCGTCAGCACCTTGCTGCTGGGTGCCCTGATCGCCGCCCTCCAGTTGGCTCTTGCCCTGGCCAAGCCGGGTGCCTTGGGCCTTGGCGATGTGACGGCCTCCTTCATGATTGGACAGGCCGTCGGCGTGTATGGTTGGCAGGCTCTGCTGGTCCTATGGCTGCTGATGGGACTGCTGGGCCTGGCTGCCTTGGGGCTCTGGCCGATCTACCGGCGGCGAATCCAGAGCCATCCAAGTAGGCCAAAGCCTGGAACTTCACCGGTCAGGCCAGCGGATGCCTCTTCGCAGCTGCCTTTTGTTCCCGTCATGGTGTTGGCGGGGTTCATCACGGTCATGCTCTATGCCTGACAGGCACCAGGACTCAAGGGGCTCTTGCACCCGATGAGGCCAAGCTGGCAACTAACCTATACCACCTGCCTAGGGGATGGCTTAGTTGGCATCCTTGTTGGAGTTCTTATACTCGTTGCGGATTGTCTCGAACTCTGATTCGGTGTTGGCGAACTTGGTCTCACCGGTCTTGAGATTGGTGGTCACGAAGTAGAGCCAGGTACCTTGTGGCGGGTCCATGGCGGCCTGGATGGCCCTATCACCCGGGTTGCTGATGGGACTGGGAGGCAAGCCGGGGTTGGTTCGGGTGTTGTAGGGATTCGAGGAATCCGCCAGCATGGCGTCGGTCAACTTGTCGGCCTTGATGCCCAGGCCATAGGCGACCGTGGTATCCATGCCCAAGTTCATCCCCCGGTCCAGCCGGTTGAGGATGACCCTGACCACCTTGCCGTAGTATTCGGAGGAATTGACCTCCGACTCGGCCACGGAGGCCTCGATGAGCAGCCGCTGCCGGTCCTGCCCCCTGGGGACCCCCAAGGAGTCGAGCCTGGAGACCCGCTTGTCGACCATGGACTGCAAAATCCCCTCGGCCGATTTCACGGAAGCAACATCATAGCTGCCCGGTTCCAACCAGCCCTCGAACTTGCCTTGGGCCTCATCGGGCAGGATGCCCGGGCCACCAGCGTCGACCAGAGACTGGAAGTCACTTTCCGGCAGCCCGGACAGGCGGGCCGCATGGGCTATGACCTCGGATACCCGCTCCCCGGACCTGACCTCCAGGAAGCCCTTGGCCTTGGACTGGTCGGAGAGGATATTGACCACATCCAGGGAGGACATATGCCTCTTGAGGGTATAGGTCCCCGGATACAGGGTGCTGTTGTTGGCGGAGACCGTCGAGGCGAAGACCTCGGCGGACTTGATCACATCCATCTTGGCCAGGTTGTCAGCAATGGCCTGAACTCCCTGCCCGCTCTTGACGGTGAACTGGACGCGACCAGTACCGGGACCTGGGTAATCCCGAATATCGGCGCTGTCATGCCGCGAGGACACCAGATTGCTGATGACCCGATAGCCTCCGAATCCGCCGGCGGCCACAACAAGGACCAGCAGGAAGACCAGGCCGATCCTCAGCAGGCGCTGGGTCCGTTGCCTCTTGCGGTTGCGACGCATCTCCCGCCGGGATTTGGGAGGTCTGGGAGGTGGGGTCGCCGCACCGTTCTCCGGCTGAACCCACTGGCTCTGGTCGTTGAAAAACTCGTCAAAGGCCTCAGCCATTGATCGGTCCTCTCTGTGTCGCATGTCGGTCTAGGGCCGTTTGCAAAATAAGTACCGCTGACTGCTGGTCCACGACCGGCCGGTGCCGGCGTGAGGACAGGGAAGCCTCATGAAGCTGCTGATGGGCGCTCACCGTAGTCAATCGTTCATCCTCCAAACCGATGTGGGGTAGCTCTTGGATGTCATAGTCATCGCTGGCCAGGGCCCGGACGAGGCGCTTGTGCAGATTGGCGGCCCACCGTCGGGCCTTCTTGGCGCTTTTGCCCTCGCTACCGTCAAGCAACAAGGGTAGTCCAATCACCACGGATTCAACAGCATGCTCCTCAATCAGGTCGATGACCTGGTCAAGGGCCCTGAAGGAATCCCCGCCGACCTGGATGTTCCCAGCCGGGTGGGCAAGGGAAAGCTCCGGGTCGGACAATGCAAGTCCGACCCGGGCCTCTCCGAGATCAACTCCTAGCCATACCATACAGGAGTCCGAATCAGTCCCTCCTCACTCGCATGGCAAGGTCTTGGAGGGCCTGGTCAATCCTGCCGGCATCAACGCCACCGCCCTGGGCGAAGTCCGGCTTGCCGCCGCCGCCACCACCAAGGGTCTTGGCTGCCGCGCGGACCAGGTCTCCGGCCTTGATGCCCTGGTCGCGTGCGGCCTGATTGGTGGCCACGGCGACCATTGGCTTCTCCTCGTCGCTGACTCCAGCCAGGGCCACGATCACGGGGGTGGATTCGCCCAGGAGACCGCGAATATCAAGAACGGTCTTACGCAGTGCTTCGAAGGAGCCGAAATGGCCCACGTTGCTGGATGCCAGCTCGACCTCCCCAGCGGATTCCTTGGCCTTGGCCACGATGGCGGGCACCGAGTCAGCCAGCTGCTCCTCATACATGGCGGAAAGACGACGGTCCGATTCCTTGAGCTTGGACAGGAGGCTGGAGATGCGGTCCACCAGGTCGTCGGGGCGGGCATTGAGGGTGTCGGACAGCTGGGAGACCAGGGCGTGCTCCCGGGCGTTGAACTCGTAGGCGCTCTGCCCCACCACCGCATCGACCCTGCGGACACCGGAACCCACTGAAGCTTCGGACATGATGTTGATGGAACCGATCTTGCCGACATGGTCAACGTGGGTGCCACCGCAGAGCTCACGGCTCCAACCATCCTGGCCGATGGTGACCACACGGACCAAATCGCCGTATTTCTCGCCGAAGAGGTGCATGGCACCCAGGGCGATGGCATCGTCGAACTTCATCTCCTGGGTGGTGACGGTCAGGTCGTCACGCATACGTTCGTTGACACGGGCCTCGACTGTGCTCATGGCGTTCTTGCTGGGGGCCGATGACCACTGGAAATCGAAGCGCAGGCGGTTGGGCGCATCAACAGAACCACGCTGGATGGCCTGGGGACCCAACTCCTCCTGGAGGGCCTTGTGGACCATGTGGGTGGCTGTGTGGGACCGGGCGATGGCTCCGCGGCGCCCGGCGTCAATGCTGGCCGAGACCTGACAGCCAGCCACCAAGGTGCCTTCGGTCAGGCGGCACTGGTGGACGATGAGGTCCTTGATGGGCTTCTGCACATCATCAACCTCGAGGACGGCGCCATCATCGGAGATGATCTGGCCCTGGTCGGCCAGCTGGCCACCGCCTTCGGCGTAGAAGGGGGTCCGGTCCAGGATGACCTCGACCGTTGCTGGGGCGCTGATGGCCGGAACCGAGCCTTTGCCCGCCTCCATGATGCCCAGGACAGTGGAACGGCTGGAATAGTCGGTGTAACCGAGGAATTCGATGGGGGCCGCAAGGGTCTTCTTGAAATCGTCGTAGACGGACAGGTCCACATTGTGTCGCTTCTTGAGGGCATCCTGACGGGCGCGGGACTTCTGCTCGCTCATGAGCTTGCGAAACTCATCCTCGTCGACCTTGACGCCACGCTCCTGGGCCATCTCCAGTGTCAGTTCGATGGGGAAGCCGTATGTATCGTGCAGGGTGAAGGCATCCTCGCCGGAGACCAACGGCTGCTGGTCCCGCCCACCCTGCTTGGCCTTCTCGACGGCCATATCAAGGATCGTGGTACCGTTCACCAGGGTGCGGCGGAAGGCATCCTCCTCGCCGTAGGCTGCCTCGCTGACATCCTTGAAGGTCTCATTGAGTTCGGGATAGGAGGCCTCCATGGCCTCCTTGGAGACCGGGAAGAGGGAGGGCAGGACCGGATCGGTCACCCCCAGCATGCGCATGGAACGAACGGTGCGGCGCAGGAGACGGCGCAGGACATAGCCACGGCCCACGTTTGAGGGGCGCACCCCATCACTCATGATCATCAATGCGGAACGCACATGGTCGGCCACCACCCGCATACGGACATCGGACTCCTCACTCTGGCCGTACTGGTGGCCGCTGAGCCGCTCGGCGGCCTCGATGACCGGATATACCTCATCAGTCTCGTAGATGTTCTGCTTGCCTTGGAGCAGGTAGGCCAGGCGTTCCAGACCGGCACCGGTGTCGATGTTCTTATGCTGCAGTTCGCCCACGATGTGCAGGTCGGTCTTGGACTTGACGTTGTCGACCTCGAAGTTCTCGAAGACCAGGTCCCAGATCTCGATGAAGCGGTTCTCGTCAGCCGAGGGACCGCCGTCCTTGCCGTATTGCGGCCCACGGTCGACGTAAATCTCGGAGCAGGGTCCGCCGGGGCCGGGGCCACCGGTGGTCCAGAAGTTGTCCTCCATGCCCAGAATCTCCATGTGGGAGGGATCGAAGCCCTCGTTCCTCCAGATGGAGCGGGCCTCCTCATCATCCGTGAAGGTGGTCACCCACAGGTTCTCGGGGTCGAAGCCATAGCCACCCTGGTCCTTGGGTGTGGTCAGGAGCTGCCAGGCGTAATGGATGGCCTCCTCCTTGAAGTAGTCACCAAAGGAGAAGTTGCCCAGCATCTGGAAGAAGGTGCCATGGCGGGTGGTCTTGCCCACCTCGTCGATGTCCAGGGTCCTCACGCACTTCTGGTTGGAGGCCATACGCTTGGCGGGCGGCGTCTTTTCACCCAGCAGGTAGGGGATGAAGGGCACCATGCCGGCAATGGTGAAGAGGGTGGTTGGGTTGGGCGAGATCAGTGACGCTGAGGGGGCGACCTCATGGCCCTCCCGCTCGAAATAGTTCAGGTAACGTTGTGCAATGTCCGCAGTACGCATGGGTGGGTGTGCTCCCTGTTCAAATAAAAGCCCGGATGGCCGCACGTATGGTCAAACCATCCGAACACCGAAAACTTTCCGGCTGAGAAGGACCGTCAGCTCAACCTCTCGCCGTAATGCTGGTTGAGCTCGTCCTCCCGAGCTCGACGAGTGGCGTTGAACTCGCTTACCAGCCCCTGGAGGGTACGGCTGGGAATGTGGTCCTGATCAGGCCCCAGCACGAACTGACGGGCTGCGTCAGGCGTCTTGGCCCTGACATAGGCCTGGGCCTTGGCTGCCAGGACCACACCCAGGGAGACCCCCAGGCCGACCCAGAAGATTCTCTTGAACATGGACTACACCCCCTTGTTGACAGGCTCTTGGGCCTGGGAGTCCTTACGGTTCATGAAGGACCTGGCGGTTGTTTTCAAGGCGTAGAAGCCTGCGGCGACCTTGATGACCGGCTTGCCCAGGAAAGACCCATAGAGGTCGGTCAGGGCGCCGACATTGTTGGCTGTGGTGGAGGCCGCGGCCGAGATGCGGTTGACATCCTCCAGGGACTTGTTGACCTGCTTGACCGTGGTCAGACCCTCATCCAGGGCCGGGATGGCATGCTCACCTGACTCCTTGACAGTGTCGGCCAACTGATCGAACAGCTTACCCAAGCGAATCAAGGGATAGATCAGGAAGCCCGCAAGCACGGCGAAGGCTATCGCCGCAATCAGGCCAGCAATTTCTCCAACACCCATCGGGAACCTCTTTCCAACGTACGTCTGTCCCATAGGTCAACTCAGCAGTCACCTATGCACACAATACCTGACCATGGTAGTTGCCGCCCCAGACTCAAGTTTCCGGAAGGCCCAAACGCTACTGGTTGTATGAGATCACGCGGATGGCTTGGTCCAGCCCCTCCCCCGGTCGGTCCGAGGTGACCAGGCAGTCCGTATCAAAGTCCAGACGGGTCACGCCGCCATTGGCTGGCCGTTCACTGAGGTCGTAGCCTGCTGGGGCGAACCGGTGCATGAGACTGAGCAAGGAGTTGCCATGGGATATCTGCAGGACATGGTCTCCATCCTCGAGGTCGGGGTTGGCGGCGATCAGGGCGAAACCACCCTCCATGCGGTTCCAGTACTCCTGGTCGGATTCCGCGTCGTGGAAGGGGTCTGCCTCCTTGAGGAAGTCTCGGCTGGCCGCCAGGCCAAACCGGTCGACGATCTCCTGATAGCTCTTGGCCCCATGCGGACCTCCGGCGGCCCACCAGGCCAATCCCATGTCCTGGCCCTCGAAGTAGCCATAGAACTGTTCGCGCAAATGCATGTCGGCGATCAGCTTGGGCGGGTACAGACGGGCGGCCCTGTTCCTGCCCAGGATCCGCCGGGCCGTCACCTGGGCCCGTGAGGTGTCCGAGCAGTAGGCCGCGGCGAAGCGAACATCCTTGAGTTTGTCCGCCGCCCTGTCGGCGTCCGCCAGGCCGTCAGCTGTGAGCGGTGAGTTCGACCAGCCTTGCAGACGGTTGTAACGATTGAAATAGGTCTGCCCGTGACGTACCAGATGAAGATGGAGCAACATGCCACCATTATGGCACCGAAGCGGCCAGCTCGCCTCCCTAACCGCCGGACCGCGTATCCTGCCCATCAAGGCCTGGTCACCCAGGTTCGCCCAGAGCCCTAGGCCCGCAGTCATCATGCCCCTTTGCCATAATGGTGGTATGACACGTTTCCTTAGTAGTTGGCTGATACTGACCATCTCCGCAGGGGCCATGGTCTTCCTGCTCCCAGAAAGCGCCATGAGCGCCGTTGGCAGCCCCAAGATTCTGGGTGTGGCCGCCTTCGCCCTCTTCATGGCCCTGATCAACGCCTCGATCAAGCCCCTAGCCAGGCTCCTGGCCCTGCCCTTCACCATCCTTTCTCTAGGGCTGGTGGCCCTGATCATCAACTGGCTTTGCATGTCCCTGGCGTCCTGGCTGTCCATCAGCTTCTTCGGTGTGGGGGTACTGGTCCATGGCTTCCTCTGGTCGGTGATCGGCTCCATCATCATGTCCGTGGTCGGTGCCATCATCACCGCCATCATCGGGGAATGAGCCCCGCAGCAGGCAGGAGCTTCAGACCTGGTCTCAGGGTTTGACAGGTGGCATGGCAGGGTCGTCGCGCCATGGGCCACTGTGACGAACATCATGGTTTTTCCGGCCGAAAGGGTGTTTTCCCAGGGCCTTGAGCCTCGATTCAGATGTTAGGGTGGCAGCTGTTACTATTCCCTTCCATCAACGAGGTAGATAAGCTATGGCAAAAATCAATGCCGCCGACAAGATGGTCCAGGTCATGGAGGCCTGGGGCATCGACAACGTATACGGATTGCCCGGCGATTCGGTCGATACCACTGTCGAGGCCCTCTACCGGGCCAGAGACAAGGTCAGGTTCACCCAGGTCAGGCACGAGGAGGTCGCAGCCCTGGCGGCAGCCTCCCACGCCAAGCTGACCGGCCAGGTGGGCGTCTGCCTCTCCATTGGCGGCCCCGGCGCCATTCACATGCTCAACGGACTCTACGACGCCAAGATGGACCATGTGCCCGTCGTAGCCATCCTGGGCCAGATCCAGTCGAAGCTGCTCAATACCGGCTACTTCCAGGAGGTTGACTCCCCCAAGCTCTTTGATGACGTGGCCGTCTACAACAAGCTGGTTACCAGCCCGGAGACTGTGCCGGCCGTCATGGACGAGGCCATACGCATGGCCTACCTCCACCATGGTGTAGCTGTGCTGACCATCCCCGACGACGTGCCCGACCATAAGATCGAGGACAGCTTCAGGCCTACGGCCGACCTCTTCACCGAGTCCCACCCGGCCATCGACCCGGCCGACATCGACAAGGCCCTGGGCATGATCCAGACCGCCAAGCGCCCGGTCGCCTTCTTCGGCGTCGGCGCCAAGGGGGCCCAGGCCGAGGCCAAGGAGTTCGTGGAGCGATACTCCCTGCCCTTCATCCAGACCATGCCAGCCAAGGGGGTCATTGACGATGACCACCCCAACGCCCTGGGCCAGGTGGGCAAGTTGGGCACCAAGCCCGCCTATGAGGCCATGTTCGATGCCGACCTACTGATCCTGGTCGGCACCGACTACCCCTATGCCCCCTATCTGAACGGCAGGATTCCCGCCATCCAGATCGAGCTGGAGCCCACTCGGATCGGCAAGCGCCACCAGGTGGAGGTCGGCATGGTGGCCGATGCCAAGGACGCCCTGCAGCAGCTCAACGCCAAGGGCCAGCCCCTGAAGGAATCCGCCTGGCTCAAGGCCTGCCGCAAGAACATGGGGACCTGGCGCAAGTGGATGGGGGATGTGACCTCCAAATCCCACCAGGGTGTCCTGCCATCCCGCACCTTCTCCAAGTTGAGCGAGGTCGCGGCGGACAATGCCGTATGGTCGGTGGATGTGGGCACCTCCACATCCTTCGGCGCCCGCTTCATCACCGCCAAGTCCACCCAGAAGTACATCATCTCCGCCTGGCTGGGGACCATGGGCTGCGCCCTGCCTGGCGCCATCGCCTCCAAGGAGGCCATGCCCGAGCGCCCGGTCTACGCGGTGTGCGGCGACGGGGCCTTCGCCATGGTCATGCAGGACTTCGTCACCGCCGTCAAATACGACCTGCCCATGGTGGTGGTCGTGCTCAACAATCATCTTCTGGCCTTCATCGAGTACGAACAGCAGTCCGTCGGCCAGCAGAACTATGGCATCGACCTTGCTGACATCGACTTCGCCAAGTTCGCTGAGGCCTGCGGCGGCATCGGTGTCAACGTGACCACCGACGAGGAGTTCGACGCAGCCATCGAGCGCTACAAGAACCCCACCAAGCCGGTCATCATCAACTGCGCCTCCACCGATGAGGCACCTCTGCCCGGCAAGATCGTCTGGGACGAGGCCGAGGGTTACATGAAGTTCGGCCTGGGCTACATGAAGGAGCAGTTCCGCATCCCCGAACTGCCGCCCCTGCGCGAGCTCATGCGTCAGTTCCTCTGAGTCCCTAGCACGCACACAAGGGCCGGTGACCGCTTTGCGAACACCGGCCCTTGCCGTATCCTTCTCAAGCAAAAACCATACTCAGCGTGGGCCTTCCACCGTGTGAAGCGGGCTTATCACTTCCGGCACAGCCGCATCCGGCAGCATATACAGGAAGGCGTGCAGCTCGTACCTTCGGCAAGAATCAAGGCTGGCGGAAGAGGGAAGATAACACAAGGCCCCAGGGGTGAACCTGGGGCCTTGGCTGTATGTCCTATGTTGAATAGGTAAGAATCAGCGAGCGTAGAACTCGACGACGTACTGAATGTTGACCTGGACCGGAATCTCTGCGACCTCGGGCTTGCGGGTCAGGGTGGCCTTCAGGGAGGCCAGGTTCACATCCAGGTAACCGGGGACTGCGGGCAGGACATCACGGTGGGTGCCCTCAGCGGCGATCTGGAAGGGGACGGTGGCCTGGCTCTTGGGCTTGACCTGGATGGTCTGGCCTGGCTTGACGCGGTAGGAGGGGCGGTCCACGATGTTGCCGTCGACCATGATGTGACGGTGGACCACGTACTGACGGGCCTGGGCGGTGGTGCGGGCAATGCCGGCACGCAGAACCAGGGCGTCCAGACGGGACTCCAGGTCGATGAGCATGGCATCGCCGGTCTCGCCGGAGGTGTGGGTGCCCTTCTCGTAGACGGCGCGCAGCTGCTTCTCGGAGACGCCATACTGGGCCCTCAGCCGCTGCTTCTCGCGCAGACGGACCGCGTAATCGGACTCGGTACGGCGACGGGTGCGGCCGTGCTCACCGGGAGCATAGGGGCGCTTCTCGAAGATGCGCTGGGCCTTGGGGGTCAGGGCGATGCCGAGGGCTCTCGACAGGCGAACCTGACGACGGGCACGCTGAACGTTAGTCATTCGTATTCCTTTGATTCTGTCGTTATCTGAACGGAACGGCCACCTGCCGGCCCACTTGCTAGGACCCTGGCAACCGCTGAGTCGGCCTCTCCAGTGCTTCATCGTGCCATGCACGAACGGCTGACCTGCTGTACAGACCTGCCGCCGACCCACTGACGGGCTAAGACTCCAGATAATGCCTGCCCCAATGGCAGACACAAGTGGTCATTCTACACTGCTCCCCCGGACAGACTCTTAGAGCTTCTCGATGGGAGCGACACGGAGCATGAGCCGCTTGGTCCCGTCAGAACCGAAGTCGACCGTGATGATGGAGTTGCGGCCCTTGTCTTGAAGATCGACCACGGTCCCCAGGCCGTACTGGTCATGGGTGATCTTGTCGCCGACCGTGAAGTCGCTGATGGACAGCTTGTTGTCCTTGTCCAGGGAGGAGGCTGGCTTGGCCGAGCTGCTGGCTGACCGCCGGCTGGTCACCTTGCCAGAACGCCCGTGAGTGGACCCACTACCGAAACTGGGACGGCCCGCATGGCCATAGGATGATCCGCTGCCGTAGCTGGACCGGGAGGACTTGCCCGACCCATAGGCGGCGCCTGACCTCCTAAGCGAGCCGTAGGAGGAGCCACGGCCGGAGGACCCGTAAGGGGAACGGCCGGACCGCCCGGAACCATAGGAGGTGCCCACGGACCCGTAGCCGGAGCCGGAGAAGTCGTCGTCATCGCCCCAACCGCCGAACTCGTCGTCAAAGCCATCGGCGCCCTGGGACGACCAGCCGCCCTTCATGCGTTCCATGCTGGATTCGCGCCGCTTCCAGTCAATGAGCTTGTCGGGAATCTCATCCAGGAACTGGCTGGGCAGCATCTCATTGGCCTGCCCCCACTGGGCCCGGACCGCGGCACGGGTCAGGTAGAGCCGTTGCTTGGCCCTGGTGATGCCGACATAGGCCAGGCGCCGCTCCTCACAGAGCTCGTCCTCGTCCTCCAGGGACCGGGAGTGGGGGAAGGTTCCCTGCTCCATACCGGTCAGGAAGACCACTGGATACTCCAGGCCCTTGGCCGTGTGCAGGGTCATGAGGGTGACCTTGCCGGTGTCCTCGCCCTCGCTGGGCAGCTGGTCGGAGTCGGCCACCAGGGCCGTGGTCTCCAGGAAGGAGGACAGGGTAGCATCAGGCGTGTTCTGCTCGAACTCGGCGGCCACCGATTGGAGCTGGGAGAGGTTCTCCACCCTTGAGGCGTCCTGGGGGTCCTCGGATCGCTGGAGCTCCTCCAGGAGGCCGCTCTTGGAGAGGACCTCGGCCACAATCTCCGAGGGCTTGTCGTCATGGGCCTGGGCGAAGGCGGTCAGCGAGCGCATCAGGTCCCGGAAGACCCCCAGCTGGCTGGCGGTGCGGCTGGCCAGGCCTTCGATCTGGTCCATATGCTCAATGCCCTCCCAGAAGGGCTGGTCGTGCGCGTCTGCCCATCCGGCAACCATGGCCTCGGCCCGGGCACCCAGGCCACGCTTGGGCACGTTCATGATCCGCCGCATATTCACCGAGTCGGCCGGGTTGACGATGGCCTGGAGGTAGGCGACGGCATCCTTGACTTCCCGGCGCTCATAGAACTTGGTGCCGCCGACCAGCTGGTAGGGTATGCCGGCGTTGATCAGCGCCTCCTCCAGGGAACGCGATTGGGCGTTGGCCCGGTACATGATGGCCATCTGCGAGTAGGCCATGTTCTCCTCGCTGGCCATCTGTGCGATTTGGTCGGCGATCCAGGCGGCCTCCTGCTGGGCGTTGTCGGCGGCGTAACCGATGATGGCCGACCCCTCCCCCAGGGCCGTCCAGAGCTTCTTGGGCTTGCGGCCTGGGTTGTTGGCGATGACGGCGTTGGCGGCGTCCAGGATGGTCTGGGTGGAGCGGTAGTTCTGCTCCAGCATGATGGTCTTGGCTTGGGGGAAGTCCTTCTCGAAGTCCTGGATGTTACGGATGTCGGCCCCACGGAAGGCGTATATGGACTGGTCCGAATCACCGACCACTGTAATCCAGGCCGGCCCCTGCCTGCCGGCCCCTACGGCTGTTGGGGAGGCCTCCTCGGGTCGGTCCACCCCGGCCAGCTCCCTGATGAGCACATACTGGGCGTGGTTGGTGTCCTGGTACTCGTCGACCAGGATGTAACGGAACTTGTGGTGGTAGTAGTCGGCCACCATGGGCTGGGTGCGAAGGAGTTCCACGGTCCGCATGATCAGGTCGTCGAAGTCCACGGCGTTGGCGGCCGCCAGCCGATGCTGGTATTCGGCATAGACCACCGCATAGAGCTCCTCGACATTGCCGAAACGGCCCAGCTGGTAGCCCCTCTGGCCGGGCTTGTAGTCGGGGGCGTAGGTCTTGAGCTGGTCCTGCCAGGTCTGCAGGCTGTTCTTGTAGTCGGAGATCCTGGCCAGGATGGTCCGGGGGGTGTAGCGCTTAAGGTCGATGTTCAGGTCGGCGCCTATCAGTTTGATCAGTCTCTGGCAGTCAGCCGTGTCGTAGATGGAGAAGCCGGATTTCAGGCCGATCTCCTTGCCGTCCCGGCGCAGGATCCGCACGCATGCCGAGTGGAAGGTGGAGACCCACATCCGCTGGGCCACGGGTCCGATCAGACTGGAGAGCCTCTCGCGCATCTCGGCTGCGGCCTTGTTGGTGAAGGTGATGGCCAGAATCTGGCTGGGCCAGGCTCCCAGGGCGTTGAGTATCCATGCGATGCGGCGGGTCAGGACCCTGGTCTTGCCCGATCCGGCACCAGCGCCGATCAGAAGGGCCGGCCCCTTGTACTGGACCGCCTGGGCCTGCTGCGGATTGAGACCTGCCACCAGGTCGTCGACCTTACGCGCAATGAAATCAGGATCTTCAGGCACAATCGTTCCTTTTCCGCTGGATCTGATGGACAGGGCCAGGTGTGACCATGGCCGGCTCGCATACATGTCTACCATATCCGCCAGCCAGAAGACGGGGATGCGGTTTCGTACTCGGGCAAACACCAGCCTGGCCGGCCTTCTCCCATGTCTGGTTGCCGGGTCCATCTGGGACACACCCCCTCAGGCCTGTGGACCGGCCTGTCTTGCCCGGCACAGCCCCGCAGCCCTGGAGGGAATCGGCCATAGGTAGGCTTGGGGTGTTATGGTGCGGGAATAAGGCATCACCCCGGCCACACAGACCGGCCGTGCAGGTGGATATTCAACGCATATGCGGGAGTCGAAGTTATGAAGCTACTCGAAGACAGGATTCGCCAGGATGGGACGATCAAGCCGGGCAACGTGCTCAAGGTGGACCAGTTCCTCAACCACCAGTGCGATGTGGCCCTCTTCGACCAGATGGGTGCCGAGTGGGCCACGATCTTCGCCTGCAAGCCGATTGACAAGATTCTGACCATCGAAGCCTCCGGCATCGGTATTGCCTGCTGTGTGGCCCGGCATTTCGGCGACGTTCCCGTGGTCTTCGCCAAAAAATCCCAGTCCATCAATCTCGATGGCGACCAGTATGTGTCCAAGATATACTCCTACACCAAGCAGCGTGAGTTCCCGGTCATCGTCTCCAAACGCTTCCTGACCGCAGGTGAGCATGTGCTGCTGATTGACGACTTCCTGGCCAACGGCAAGGCCATGAACGGCCTGATCGAGATCTGCAAGGAGGCCGGTGTCGTGATTGAGGGAATCGGCATCGCCATCGAGAAGGGCTTCCAGGAGGGCGGCAGGGAGCTGCGGGCAGCCGGCTATGACGTCCAGTCCCTGGCCATCGTCAAATCCATGGATCCCGACCAAGGCACCATTGAATTCGCCTGAACCACCAGCACACCAGAGGTATAGAGATATAAGGAATCGTCATGGCTCAGGACCAGCACCCCTCAGACAATCCCCACAGCAAAACGAAGGCTTCCAGCGACCGGCCGGCAACAGCCAAGAGCTCACCTGCCGTCAGCATCCAGGCCCTGACCTCCTTCGACGCCCCAATCTCCTTCTGGAAGGGGCTGCCCTTCGGATTGCAGCATGTCATGGCCATGTTCGTGGCCAATCTGGCGCCGATTTTCCTGGTGACGGCCGCCGCCCACATGAGCCCCGAGCAATCCGCCATGGTCATCCAGAACGGTCTGCTGATGGCTGGCCTGGGCACCTGCCTGCAGCTCTACCCAATCTGGCGAGTGGGCAGCCGCCTGCCCATGGTCACCGGCATCTCCTTCACCTATGTGGCCGCCGCCGTCACCATCGTCTCCAAGCAGGGCTACGGGGCCGTGGTGGGGGCCGTCATAGTCGGCGGCCTGGTCGAACTGCTCCTGGGACTGACCGCCAGCTTCTGGAAACGCTTCGTACCACCCATCGTCTCGGCCATCGTGGTCACCTCGATCGGCTTTTCCCTGCTCTCGGTCGGCGCCTCCTCCTTCGGGGGCGGATCGGGGGCCAAGGACTTCGGCAGCTGGCAGAACCTGACCCTGGGGCTGGCCTCCCTGGTGGCCTGTCTGGCCTTCCAACTCCTCATGAAGGGCACAGCCAAGCAGCTTTCGGTCCTCTTCGGCCTGCTGGTCGGCTACCTCCTGGCCCTGGCTATGGGCATGGTCGACTTCTCTGGGTTCGACAGCCTCCAGTTGGTCAGTGTCCCTCGAATCATGCCCTTCCGACCTGAATTCGACGCCGGTTCCATCGTGGCATTCGCCCTGCTCTATGTGGTCTCCTCGGTGGAGGTCCTGGGCGACACAGCCGCCCTGTCCAAAGTAGGCCTCAACCGACTGCCCACTGACCGGGAGACAGCGGGAGCCATAGCCGGGGATGGGCTTATCTCCACCCTGTCGGGCATATTCGGCTGCCTGCCCCTGACCTCCTTCGCCCAGAACATCGGACTGGTCGCCATCACCAAGGTCGTCAACCGCAAGGTCATCCTCTCGGGAGGGCTTCTGCTGGTCCTGGCCTCCTTCGTACCGGCCATCGCCCAGGTCTTCAACTCCCTGCCGCAGGCCGTTCTGGGGGGCTGCACCCTGATGATGTTCGGCAACATCATCCTCTCTGGTTTCCAGATGATCTCCGAGGCCGGCTACAGCCAGAGGAACATCACCATAGCGGCCCTGTCGCTGACGGTGGGCATCGGCTTCACCCAGGTCAGCGAGATCTTCTCCCACTTCCCCGCCCTCTTCCAGTCCATCTTCTCGACCAACTGCATCGCCAGCTGCTTCGTGGTGGCCGTCATCCTCAATGCCTTCCTCCCCAGCGAGGAGCACTTCCTGACCTCGGCGCCGACCCATGGTGAGGAAGACGGAAAAGCCCAGCAATGACCCTGCCTGCTCCAGGCGCATAGGGTGACGGGGGTTTCCCCAACCAATTCATCCAGGAGCAAGGCCTTAGGCACGGACGCCAGCAGCAGAGCAACAACATGGGCCTGTGCCGCCTTACTTACGGTGGCACAGGCCCTTTCAGAAGCCCTCAACGAGGGCAGCGGCAGCGACTACTCCCACTCGATGGTGGCCGGCGGCTTGGAGGTGCAGTCCAGGACGACCCGGTTGATCTGCCGGCACTCATTGGTGATGCGGGTGGAGATGGCGGCCAGGACCTCGTAGGGCAGGCGGGTCCAGTCGGCGGTCATGGCGTCCTCGGAGGACACAGGCCTAAGGACGATGGGCGAACCATAGGTGCGTTCGTCTCCCTGAACGCCCACGGAATGGACGTCGGCCAGTAGCACGACCGGGCACTGCCAGATCTCGCGGTCCAGACCGGCCTTGGACAGCTCCTCCCGGGCGATGGCATCAGCCTCACGCAGGGTGTCCAGGCGCTCCTTGCTGATTTCTCCCACAATGCGGATACCCAGGCCCGGTCCGGGGAAGGGCTGCCGCCAGACAATCTCGTCGGGCAGGCCAAGCTCGGTACCGATGGCCCGGACCTCATCCTTGAAGAGGCTGCGCAGGGGCTCGATTAGCTCGAACTTGATATCGTCGGGTAGGCCGCCGACATTGTGGTGGGACTTGATGTTCGCGGCCCCGTCGCCGCCGCCGGATTCAACCACATCCGGGTAGAGGGTCCCCTGGACCAGGAACTTGACCTCAGTCCCGGTCCTGCCCGCCTCCTCGATGACATGGCGTTGGGCCTTCTCGAAGGTGCGGATGAACTTCTCCCCGATGATCTTGCGCTTGCGCTCCGGCTCGCTGACACCCTTGAGGGCATCCAGGAAGTCCTGGGAGGCGTCGACGGCAATCAGCTTGATGCCGGTGGCCGCCACGAAGTCGTGCTTGACCTGGTCGGCCTCCCCCTTGCGCAGGAGCCCATGGTCGACGAAGACGCAGGTCAGCTGCTGGCCGATAGCCTTATGGACCAACGCCGCGGCGACCGCCGAATCAACACCGCCCGAAAGGCCGCAGATCACCTGGGCGTCACCCACCTTGGCGCGAATCCTCGCCACCTGGTCGGCGATGATGCCGGAGGCGTCCCAATCATCCGGCAGCCCCGCACACTCATGAAGGAAGGTCTCGATCAGCCGCTGGCCCAGTGGGGTGTGCCTGACCTCTGGATGCCATTGGATGCCATAGAGCTTGCGATCCGTGTCCTGCATGGCCGCGACCGGGGCGCCCTCGGTGTGGGCCAGGACCTCGAAGCCAGCGGGGGCGCTCTGGACAGCGACCCCATGGCTCATCCAGGTGTCCTGCTCGGCCGGGGACCCTGCCAGCAGCCCTGTGACCTGGTCGATGCTGGTGGGTGTCTTGCCGTATTCGCCCAAGGCGGCCTTGTCGACCTTGCCGCCTAATTCATGGGCCATGACCTGGAAGCCGTAGCAGATGCCCAGCATGGGAACACCCGCGTCGAAAATGGCAGGGTCGATGCCGGGAGCCCCATCCTCAAAGACGGAGGCTGGACCACCAGAGAGGATAATCGCCTTGGGGTCCTTGGCCAGCATCTCACTGACGGGCATCGAGTGGGGTACCAGTTCGGAATAGATGTGGGTCTCACGCACGCGTCTGGCTATGAGTTGGGCGTACTGGGCTCCAAAATCGACGACTAGAACCGGACCGGTTGCCATGGATGCTCCCTCTGCTGTGCCGACATGCGCGTCTCGCATGTCCGCTCTTGATGATGCACCTGCCGGTATCTGCGCTACCGAGGCACGGCCGACCAGCCAAGGTCAGACACCGACAGATAGGACCATTGTGGCGGTGGAAGCAGACAAGGCCGGATGCCTCCTCGCCCGCAGCCGAAAGCGAACACATTCGCACAGCGCGAAACCGCAACACGCCGCCGCTTGACCCCAGGCATCACTGGAGCCCACAGACCGGGGCAACAGGAAAGAAAAGGCTGCAAATTAACAATTTCAAAGCAGACCGGATAGCTGTGAGCACAGGCCCCAAGGGCTGATGCAAAGCCCGGCGAGCGAAGCAGAAGGCAACATTTTCACACACACCTGAAAAAAAGCGTTCAAAAGTCGCGCTCTGCCCGTACCATAGGTGGCGATTGGGAACGAAAACCGTTGAGCCATATGGATTGACACTTCGTTGCCGAATGAATAAACAACTAATTGCACGCTAACCCGTGCAGGAGTACAGGAGTACACATGACGAGTCCTGTTATTGGCACACCTTGGAAGAAGCTTGAAGCTCCCGTTTCCGAGGCAGCGCTTGAAGGCGTC
The DNA here is from genome assembly GCF_003315635.1 of Bifidobacterium aemilianum. Classification (GTDB taxonomy): domain Bacteria; phylum Actinomycetota; class Actinomycetes; order Actinomycetales; family Bifidobacteriaceae; genus Bifidobacterium; species Bifidobacterium aemilianum. The sequence goes on from NZ_PDCG01000001.1 coordinate 51,220, forward strand.
GACAAGTATTGGCGCGCCGCCAACTACCTGTCCATCGGCCAGATTTATCTGCGTAGCAACCCCCTGATGAAGGAACCCTTCACCCGTGAGGATGTCAAGCACCGCCTGGTGGGCCACTGGGGCACCACCCCCGGCCTGAACTTCCTGATCGGTCACATCAACCGTCTGATCGCCGACCACCAGCAGAACACCGTGTTCATCATGGGTCCCGGCCACGGTGGCCCCGCAGGCACCTCCCAGGCCTACCTCGACGGCACCTACACCGAGTACTTCCCCAAGATCACCAAGGACGAGCAGGGTCTGCAGAAGTTCTTCCGCCAGTTCTCCTACCCCGGCGGCATTCCCTCCCACTTCGCCCCGGAGACCCCCGGTTCCATCCACGAGGGTGGCGAGCTGGGCTACGCCCTCTCCCACGCCTATGGTGCCGTGATGAACAACCCCTCCCTCTTCGTTCCCGCCATCGTGGGTGACGGTGAGGCCGAGACCGGTGCCCTGGCCACCTCCTGGCAGTCCAACAAGCTGGTCAACCCCCGCACCGACGGCATCGTCCTGCCGATCCTGCACCTGAACGGCTACAAGATCGCCAACCCCACCATCCTGTCGCGAATCTCCGATGAGGAGCTCCACGACTTCTTCCGTGGCATGGGCTACGAGCCCTACGAGTTCGTCGCCGGATTCGACGATGAGGACCACATGTCCATCCACCGTCGTTTCGCCGAGCTCTTCGAGACTGTCTTCGATGAGATCTGCGACATCAAGGCCAAGGCCCAGACCAACGATGTGGAACGCCCCTTCTACCCGATGATCATCTTCCGCACGCCCAAGGGCTGGACCTGCCCCAAGTTCATCGACGGCAAGAAGACCGAGGGTTCCTGGCGTTCCCACCAGGTGCCGCTGGCCTCCGCCCGCGACACCGAGGCCCACTTCGAGGTCCTCAAGAACTGGCTGGAGTCCTACAAGCCCGAGGAGCTCTTCGACGACAAGGGTGCCGTGCGCCCCGACGTCACGGCCTTCATGCCCGAGGGTGAGCTGCGCATCGGCCAGAACCCCAACGCCAACGGCGGACGCATCCGCGAGGACCTGAAGCTGCCCAACCTGGAAGACTACGAGGTCAAGGAAGTCAAGGAATACGGCCACGGCTGGGGACAGCTGGAGACCACTCGCCGCATCGGCTCCTACACCCGTGACATCATCAAGATGAACCCGGACAGCTTCCGCATCTTCGGACCTGACGAGACCGCTTCCAACCGTCTCCAGGCCGCCTATGAGGTCACCAACAAGCAGTGGGACGCCGGCTACCTGTCCTCCCAGGTAGACGAGCACATGGCCGTCACCGGCCAGGTCACCGAGCAGCTCTCCGAGAACCAGATGGAAGGCTTCCTGGAGGGCTACCTCCTCACCGGTCGCCACGGCATCTGGAGCTCCTATGAGTCCTTCGTGCACGTGATCGACTCCATGCTCAACCAGCACGCCAAGTGGCTCGAGGCCACGGTTCGTGAGATTCCTTGGCGCAAGCCCATCTCCTCCCTGAACCTCCTGGTCTCCTCCCATGTCTGGCGTCAGGACCACAACGGATTCTCCCACCAGGATCCGGGTGTCACCTCCCTGCTGCTCAACAAGACCTTCAACAACGACCATGTGGTGAACATCTACTTCCCGGTGGATTCCAACATGCTCCTGGCGGTCGCCGAGCGCTGCTACAAGTCCACCAACCAGATCAACGCCATCATCGCGGGCAAGCAGCCCTCCGCATCCTGGCTGACCCTGGACGAGGCACGCGCCGAGCTGGATAAGGGCGCCGCCGAATGGGATTGGGCCTCCAACGTCAAGTCAAACGATGAGGTCCAGGTTGTTCTGGCCGCCGCTGGCGATGTGCCGACCCAGGAGCTGATGGCCGCCGCTGACAAGCTCAACGGCATGGGCATCAAGTTCAAGGTCGTCAACGTGGTGGATCTGATCAAGCTGCAGTCCGCCAAGGAGAACAACGAGGCCCTGTCCGATGAGGAGTTCGCTGAGCTCTTCACCACCGACAAGCCCGTCCTCTTCGCCTACCACTCCTACGCCCATGACGTGCGTGGCCTGATCTACGACCGCCCCAACCACGACAACTTCAATGTCCACGGTTACAAGGAGCAGGGTTCCACCACCACGCCGTACGACATGGTTCGCGTCAATGACATCGATCGCTACGAGCTGACCGCTGAGGCCCTGCGCATGATTGATGCCGACAAGTACGCCGCCGACATCGACAAGCTGGAGGCCTTCCGCTCCGAAGCCTTCCAGTTCGCAGTCGACAAGGGCTACGACCACCCGGATTACACGGATTGGATCTGGCCTGGTGTCAACACCAACAAGGCGGGCGCAGTTACCGCCACGGCTGCCACCGCTGGCGACAACGAGTAACTCCGGCAGCAGGGCTAAGCCATTGATCAGCTGATCAGACTGAAACCCGTCAAGGGGCGTCGGAACCACAAGGTCCGACGCCCCTTTTCCATGCCTCCAGCCCTTGGCTTCCGGTCCACCAGGGCCTCATCCATACCTGCCTGGCAACCGACCAGATGCATTCCTTTAGCGTGGTACGCGTGGGAACCGCAAGCGATACAGCCCTGCCACCCAACGTTGACGAGAAGAGGGGTGGCCCACAGGCAGTCTGCAAACTACTACTCACCTGCCGCCGATCCATGGCATAGAATGGTCAAGGACTCAGCGAACCGAGCCCTTACGCACAGGTGCGTGAGATACGCACGAAGGAGTAGACAGTGACCAAGACAGTCATCTATATTGCAAGTCCCGAAGGCGGCAATGGCCGCAATGTCGTCGCCTATGGAGTGCTCAGGGCCCTGGCCGGAAAGGGCAACACGGGTGTCTTCCGGCCCATAGCCTGCAAGAGGGAAGACTTCACGTCCATCCTCCTGTCCGCTTCATCAGCCGGGCAGGATCTGTCCGATGTCCGTGGCGTCTGCCCCTGCCACGCCCGTGAGGACCACGAGGGTTCACGAGGCGACATTGTGGCTGCCTACCATGAGACCCTCGAGGCCAGCCCAGCCGAATCCATGGTCGTCGTCGGCTCCGACGCCTCCCAGGTCTTCGACCCGGAATCCTTCAGCTTCAACGCCCAGGTCGCCGCAGACCTCCAGGCTCCAGTCCTCCTGGCGGTCTGCACCATGAGGCGCAACGGCAAGCAGGTCAAGCAGACGGTCGAGGCCTGCACCCGGGATGTGGAGGCTGCCGGATCCAAGGTCCTGGGTGTCTTCGTGACCGGCTGCACCGACGAGAAGGCCGCCGACGCCAAGCAGGCCCTGGCCGACTCCCCCGTGCCGGTCTGGACCATTCCCGCCGTCGACTTCCCTGCTGAAGATGACCCACAGGCCGCCGACAAGGCCGACCAGGCCTTCAGCCAGAACGTGCCCAGCGAGGAGCTTCTTGAGGCCCTCCAGGCACCCTTCACCCCCGCCACCACCCCCTACGCCTTCCAGTACAGCCTCCTGGGCAAGGCCAAGGAAGACAAAAAGACCATCGTTCTGCCCGAGGGCCAGGAGGACCGGATCATCAAGGCGGCCGACTACCTGCTGGAGCGCGACATCGTCAAGCTGATCATCGTCGGCAACAAGGAGTCCATCCTGGCCCGTGGCAAGGAGCTGGGACTCAAGTCCCTGGGCAAGGCCAGCTACCAGGCCATGGATGACGAGACAGTCCTGGCCCCCATGGTCGCCAAGCTCTGCGAGCTGAGGGCCAAGAAGTGCATGACCAAGGAACAGGCCCGGCAGCAGCTGACCGACCCCTCCTACTTCGGCACCATGCTGGTCGTCCTGGGCAAGGCCGATGGCCTGGTCTCCGGATCGGTCAATTCGACGGCCAACACGGTCCGCCCGGCCCTCCAGGTCATCAAGACCAAGCCGGGTGCCTCGCTGGTCTCCGGTGCCTTCCTCATGTGTTTCAAGGACCATGTGGCCGTCTTCGCCGACTGCGCCATCAACCTCAACCCCTCCGCCGAGCAGCTGGCCGACATCGCCATCCAGTCGGCCCAGACCGCCCGTTCCTTCGGTCTGGACCCCAAGGTCGGCATGCTCTCCTACTCAACACTGGGCTCCGGCAAGGGCCCGGACGTGGAACTGGTCGAGGAGGCCACCAAGCTGGTCGGCGATAAGGCCCCAGAACTTCCGGTCGTCGGCTCCATCCAGTTCGACGCCGCCTGGTCGCCCACCGTGGCCGCCACCAAGGCCAAGGGCAACGATGTCGCCGGACACGTCAACGTCTTCGTTTTCCCCAGCCTTGCCGCCGGCAACATCGGCTACAAGGCAGTTCAGCGCTCCTCGGGCGCCCTGGCCGTCGGCCCCGTCCTCCAGGGCCTGAACAAGCCGGTCAACGACCTCTCCCGTGGCGCCCTGGTCCAGGACATCATCAACACGGTGGCCCTGACCGCCATCGAGGCCCAGTAATCCTGGCCTATTTGGTCGCACACGAAGTGGTGGGTTGAATATGGGGCAACAGGGCCGAGAGGGGTGACCGCCCCTCTCGGCCCTGTTGCTTTCCCGAAAGTTCGACCGGTAATTTGTAAGCGCTGGCGAGTATTCTCTATGGAGGTAGCCGTGTGGAAAGCACGGATCGCACAAGAATCATGGAGGATGCCACAATGGCGAATACCGTCCTTGTCATTAATTCGGGTTCCAGCTCGATCAAGTATCAGCTGGTCGATCTCGAGACCGGCGAAGGACTGGCCTCGGGTCTGGTCGAGAAGATCGGCGAACCGATTGACGGTCACTACAAGCACGAGTACCAGGGTCGCAAGCATGAGCTCGAGGAGCCCATCCACGACCATGAGCAGGGTCTCAAGCGTGTGCTGGAGCTTTTCAAGGAGTATGGCCCCGACCTGAACGAGTCCAACATCGTGGCTGTTGGCCACCGGGTGGTCCAGGGTGGGTCCATCTTCCCCAATCCGGCCCTGGTCAACGACAAGACCATCGGCAAGGTCAAGGACCTGGCTGTCCTGGCGCCCCTGCACAACGGCCCCGAGGCCACTGGCGCCGAGGTCATGCGCCACCTTCTGCCGGATGTTCCCCAGGTCTTCGTCTTCGACTCCTCCTTCTTCTTCCAGCTGCCCAAGGCCGCCTCCACCTACGCCCTGAACAAGGAGATCGCGGACCAGTACCAGATTCGCCGCTACGGCGCCCACGGCACATCCCACGAGTATGTCGGCTCCGTGGTTCCCGACTTCATCGGCAAGCCCGCTGTGGGCCTCAAGCAAATCGTCCTGCACATCGGTAATGGCGCCTCCGCCTCGGCCCAGGTCTCCGGCAAGCCCGTGGAGACCTCCATGGGTCTGACTCCTCTGGAGGGCCTGATGATGGGCAGCCGTACCGGGGACATCGACCCGGCGGTGGTCTTCCACCTCATGCGTAACGCCCACATGTCCGTGGACGAACTGGACAACCTCTTCAACAAGCGCTCCGGCATGATGGGTATGACCGGCTTCGGCGACATGCGGGAGATTCACCGGCTGATTGCCGAGGGGAATGAGGACGCCAAGCTGGCCCTGGATGTCTACATCCACCGGATCGTCGGCTACATCGGCAACTACACCGCCCAGATGGGCGGGGTGGATGTCATCACCTTCACCGCCGGTGTGGGCGAGAACGACGAGATCGTCCGTCGTCGCGTCTGCGAGGCCTTGGCACCCTTCGGCGTCAAGATCGACATGGAGAAGAACGACACCCGCTCCAAAGAGCCCCGGATCATCTCCACGCCCGACAGCTCAATCATCATCGCCATCGTTCCCACCAACGAGGAACTGGCCATCGCCCGCAAGTCTGCGGCCATCGCCAAGGAAGGCAAGGACTCCTACGGCAACGAGTTCAAGCACTGAGGATCTTTCAGCCTGATTCACCCTGAGGGGTGAAACGGTAGCCAGAGTCCTGCCAAGGGGAGGAAGTGCACAAGCGCTTCCTCCCCTCCTCTATAGGTGCAGGTCCATGGAACAGAGTTCAGACCAAGGCTAATGGCCCAGCATGGCGGTCCACATGCCGGTGAAATCAGGAATGGTCTTTCGGGTGGTGCCGACGTTGCTGATGCGGATGCCGGGTATGGCCAGGCCCAGCATGGCCGCGAAGGTGGCCATGCGATGGTCTGCATAAGTCTCCATCAGGTCCCCATGCAGGGCAGCCCGGTCTACCGGCACAATATCCAGACCATCATCAAGCTCCTTGGCCTGGCCGCCGATACGGGTGATCTCGGTCTCCAAGGCGGCCAGCCGATTGGTCTCATGGCCCCTGAGATGACCAATGCCCACAAGTCTGCTGGGGCCCTCAGCCAGGACAGCCAGGGCCGCGATGCTGGGTGCTATCTCCCCAGCTGCTGATAGGTCGAAGGTCCCCAAGCCCTGAATCTGGCCCTCGGCGGTCACGGTCAGGTCGCCGGTATCGGACCGTGAAATTCGGGCACCCATCGCTTGAAGAATGCCGGGCAGCAAGCCGCCTGGCTGGGTGGTCCGCTGGGGCCAGCGTGGCACCGAGACCGATCCCCCGGCGATCAGGGCCGCACCTAGGAAGGGCGCGGCATTCGACAAGTCGGGCTCCACCAGCACCCGGTCAGGCAGGTTGAGGGCGCTTGGTCGAACATCCCAGGAACCATGTTCACCCATGGTCACTAACCCTCCGGCAGCTTTGATGTCGGCCATGGTCATGCGGATGTGGGGCAGGGATGGCAGCCTGTCACCGCTATGGACCAGGTGAAGCCCACCGGGCAGACGGGACCCGATAAGGAGCAGGCCCGAGATGAACTGGGAGGAGCTTGAGGAGTCAATGCTGACCGATGCCGGCCCATCAGTCAGCCATGACCTGTCGTCTGGAGCCTCCAGGCGGAAGGGCAGGTGGCCTTCCCTCCCCTGGTAATCCACCCGAACCCCCAACTGGTCCAGCCCATCCAGCAGTGGCCGCATGGGGCGTTCATAGGCCTGGCGGTCACCGTCGAAGCTAACAGGCCCATCAGCGAACATGGCCAGACCTGGCAGGAAGCGCATGACCGTGCCGGCCAGCCCGCAGTCAATCGTGACCCCGCCAGTGAAGCGTCCACTCTTGGGCGGAAGGACCGTGACCAGGGTTGGGTCCTGCGGGTCCTCCTGAAATACCACACCCATGGTGCCCAGTGCGGCCATCATCAGCTCGGTATCCCTGGAGCGTAGGAGCCCCTCGAGCTGTACTGGCCTGGAACCCAGGGCGGCCAGCACCAGGTATCGGTTGGATAAGGACTTGCTCCCCGGTATCGCCACCCTGGCCTGAAGCGGCCCTGAGGCCAGAGGTGCAGGCCAGGGGTCACCCGTGGGGCTGGTGGCTTTCGGGGAAGATTGGGGGCAATCAGCAGGGCTTGTCTTGGTCATACCTGGTATGGTATCCGAAGATTCCTACATGAGTTGCCGGTCATCTGCTTCGCACCCTCCTCCCTGGGAGGGCAGGCTCACAGCCCAGGACTTACCACTCCAAGGATATGATGGGGCACATGCTCAATCCTGCAAGGACAGGTCGAGCAGATGATCGGAGAAGTCACTCAGCGACTTATAGGGATCAAGCTCGAATTGCCGGTCATCCAATGCGTTGAGAGGACTCGTGCTGACATCGAAGGGGCTGACCTTCGCCAGCTTGCTGGAGAGATCGCGCAGCTTGGTATAGGCCTCGCTCCCATAGCTGGTTGACTTAAAGGTCCCCAGGGCTTTCATCTGGTCGATCAAGCCATTCATCTTAGCGGTCACTTTACCCTGGTCCCTCACATATGCCTTGATTTCGGGAAGTTCAGAAGTTGACAGGGAATCAAGACCGGCCTGACAGGAGGACAGGTAGCTGTGGTAGTGGTCATAGTCCGAGGTCTCCTCAAAACTGGCCATCGGAGAGTCCAGACAGTTTCGCCTGATCTGGCCCAGGTTCAGTGGAATGTCAGCATATTGATCCATGAAGGTCATGTAGGCGTCCAGCTTGGACTCGACTGGTGCGAAGGCCTCGCTGATCATCTTGTTCCCATAGGCCTTCAGACCCTTGAAGGTCTGCACGGACTGACGGAGCTTGGCTACCGCGTCCTTGAGGTCGGCGGGGGTGGCCCTCTTGCCCTTCTTGGTGGTCTTGTTGCCGTATTGGATCTCCTGGAGGTCAGAGAAGGTGTTGCTGACATTGAATGACAGGTCAATCATATGGTTGACCTCCTTGTAGGCCTTGTTAACCTCGGGGATCCGCGATGGCTGCGAGCCGGTATGGGACTTGGCCGCCGACCGGCTGCTGGTCCCGAAAGGATGCCTGGCAGCGTCCTGAAAACTATCGTATAAGGGCATGACCACGGCAAGGACGAAGACCAGCACGGCAATCAGGAAGCCCCAGAGTAGACCCCTGCGATGCCCTGCGATGCCCCCTTGACCGGAGCTGGCGGCACCCTGCCTCGACCCTGGCGAATCCAAACTGCTTGAAACAGTGGTCTGACCTGCCACGTCGGCGGCATAAGCCCCCTGAGACCGCTCGATGTGGGCAGCCTTATCGTGCCATGGGTCGGGCTTTTGTTGAAGCTGCCCCGACTGCTGATTCCGGCTACCAAAGATGAGGTTCTCCTCCCCTGCCGCTGGATTGGCTCCAGCACACTGGGTTACCGAGGCTCCTTCATCATCAAAGTCGTCTTCGTCGTCGTCGAACTCATTGTCGCTGTCATAATCGCTGTTGTAGTCTCTGTCAGCAAACGCATCCGGGGTCTGCGCATGGACTGCATCATCATTATCCTTGTCGAAGCCACCCTGGGCGTCATTGCCATAGCCGAACCCATTGCTGGCATCATTGCCCATACCAAAGCCACCGATGCCACTATGGTCATCGTCTGACGGCCCATCCTGCGCACCAAGCTGGTCAGAGGATTCTACATCAAAGGGGACCTGCACCGGCCCTCCATTGAACCCATCTAGCTCTCCCCTACGCCGGAACAAACCCAATGTCCTACCCTCTCTTAGTGACACTGCCCACGAAATCCCAAGCCCTCACAGCACTGCTGGTCTCGGTTGCCTATTCCAAGCCCCCACCGCCAGGAACAAATGCCAGTCTACACTAGCCGCCACCCATGGCCGGAGCGTTTGGAAATGATCAAGGCCCTGAGTGTGCCAGAAGGTCTGCGGTAATCGTGTCCCTGGAGAGCACTCGTAGACCGACGCTGATTGATAACCGGCTAGAAATGGCTCGTTTCCTGAGCTTCTGGTCGGGATGACAGGATTTGAACCTGCGACATCCTGCTCCCAAAGCAGGCGCGCTACCAAGCTGCGCTACATCCCGAATGCCCTCGTCGTCTCTTCAAAGGCAGACCAGGCACAATATGTCATTATAACCTACGTATGGACTCAACCGACCCGATGCCACCTACCCCAACACCCAAACACCATCTGTTAAGAGAGCTGGCACGGCTAGAATACCAATCTATCGTCTTATGCCGGGTGACCGCTTTCAACCGTCGGCGCTGTCGGTTCCATATGAGAATTCCGCCATCGCTGAGATACGGCATTGAGGAGTGTATCAACAGCTCTGTTTACCGGCGCCACCACCAGCCCATGAAAGATGCAGCTGGCAACGAGCAGGAGCATGTACAGTGCTGCCAAAGTGGCCATGCACAGAACGTCCCTCGCCATAGGGCCGTCTGTTTGAGCACCCACGTAGAAGCTATTCCACAATACAGATTTGACCATGAGATTGTCATGAATCAGATAGATACCCAGGACCGAAGGCGACACGGCCAGTACCAGACGCTGTAGAAAGCTCCCGACCGCACCGCTTTCATGGGGCTTGGTCTGGACCACCCAGAGGAATATGCCGGTGGCCATGATCAGATCAGGAAAAGGAAGCGCACCTGGGCCACCTGTCAGCATATTGGGTGGATAACCGGTCAAGGTCCTCAGCCGGCTGTTGGAAAACAGCATGTATGTTCCACCTATGCAGAACAGGCAGGTCAACAGCAGCAGAAGCAGGGTTCTGACGACTTGCTCCCAAAGAAACCCTTACAGCCTATCCAATGCAGGGTATGGAGAGGTCCCAGGGATCAGTGTTCAGACCTAGGCGGATGACTTCGGGACCTTCTCCACAGGCCGCCGTAATCGCTTGGGGAACATCCTCCATGGCATAGGAGAGCCAAAGGCCTTCGATGGCGCTGTGGGGGGTGTTGATCAGGGCCGGGCGGGCCGGTGACCCTGCATCGTCTCCCCCTTCCCTGAGGCTGGCCTCATAGCGGGCCTGCTCGATGGCATCGGTGGCTGGATGATGGCGCAGGTCGCTGGTCACATACACATCGGCACCGCAGGACCTGACCTCATCGAAGAGGGAGTCTCCGGACCCTGGCAACACCACCACGGTGCTGACGGGGGCCTCCAGATCGCCGGCCACCTGCACACCCATATGATTGGCGGGAAGGGCCTGGGCAACCCTGGATGCGAAATCCGCAAGAGGCAAGGCCTGGGGCAACCGGCCCAGCCTGCCCAACCCGACAGGTTGGCCCTGCTGGCTAAGCCCCGGCAGGGGAACAAGGGGTCGTTGGTCCACCAGTCCAAAGGCGTCAGCGGCGGCCTGGCCCACACCACGATGGGATGCGTCGGCGTTGGTGTGACCCACCCATAGTCCGCAACCTCCACGATAGAGCTTGGAGACCATGGCTCCATGAACATCGAGACCTGACACGGCATGGACCGAACGGAAAAGCAGAGGGTGGTGGCAGATCAGCAGATCAGCCTGACAGGCCAGAGCCTGGTCGATGACCTCCATCGTGGGATCCACGGCAAAGGCGATGGTGGAGACCTGCCGGTCCAAGTCGCCGACAACCAAGCCTGGGTGGTCCCAGTCCTCGGCGTAGGACAAGGGATACAGCGTCTCCACCAGCTCGATGACCCTCTTCAATGCGGCCATGGTCTCTCCTTATCTGACTACATGGACTCACTGATTGCCTCAGAAGGAATCAGGCCCCTCTGACTTGCCCCACAGCATAATCAGATGGACCTGGCCAGGGCATCAGTGGGCTGCCGACTGCCAGTCCTTGCCGATGCCGATGGACACGTTCAGAGGCACCGCCAGATCCACGGCATGTTCCATGGCGTCCTTGACCAGCTTGCTGGCCTGCTCAGCCTCACCTGCCGCCACCTCTAGCACCAGTTCATCATGGATCTGGAGGATGATTCGGCTGTTGACCCCAGCATCCCGCAGGGCCTTGTCCGCCCTGATCATGGCCAGCTTCATGATGTCGGCGGCCGACCCCTGGATGGGTGCGTTTAGGGCGGCCCGTTCCGCAGCGTCCCTACGGTTGCGGTTCTGCGACCTGAGTTCTGGGAAGTAGCGGCGGCGGCCGAAGATGGTCTCCGTGTATCCGTCCTCCCTGGCCTTGGTGACCAAGGATTCCAGGTAGGTGTGGACCTTGCCGAAGGTGGCGAAATACTGGTCCTTGAGGACATCCGCCGCCGCCGGACTGATCTTCAGCTGCTGGGCCAGGCCGTATGTGCTCAACCCGTAGGCCAGGCCGTAGCTCATGGCCTTGACGTGGCTGCGCTGGTCGGAGCTGATCTCATCGATCGGGACCCCGTAGACCAGACTGGCCACGTACTTATGGAAGTCCGTACCCGACTTGAAGGCCTCAATCAGGGCCTCGTCACCGGACAGGTCGGCCATGATGCGCAATTCCACCTGAGAGTAGTCACAGGAGAGAAGGGCTTCATACCCATCTCCTGTGACGAAACCTGAGCGGATCTCCCTGCCGGCGGCATTGCGGTTGGGTATGTTCTGGAGGTTGGGGTCGACCGAGCTCAGACGCCCGGTGGCGGCCACCGTCTGCTCATAGGTGGTGTGGATCCGGCCATCGTCCTTATTGACCGTATCAATCAGAGATTGGACGATCTGCTTGAGCTTGTTTGTCTCCCGATGCCTCAGGAGGGCCCCCAGGAAGTTGCTGGCCTTCTCATTGTCGGTCGTCTTGAGATAGAGCTCTTGGAGAGCTGCGGAATTGGTCGTGTATGAGCCGGACTTGGTCTTCTTGGTCGGACGCAGCTGCATATCCTCGAAGAGCACCTTCTGCAGCTGCTTGGGGCTCTGCAGGTTGACCAGGTTCCCGGCGCTGTCCCAGGCGATCTGCTGGGCCTGGGCCGCCTCGGCGGCGAACTGGTCACGAAGGCCGGTCAACCGTTGCAGGTCCACGCAGGCGCCATGGTTCTCCATGGTGTACAGGATCCTAGACACCGGCAGCTCCATGTCATGTAGCAGGGAGAATTGGAACCGCTGGTCCAGGAGGGGTGCCAGCTTATGCGAGAGGGCCCGGACGATGACTGCGTGACGGATGGACTTGATCCGAATCTCAGTTTCGGGGTCCAGCTGCTCGTCACCGGTGCTGTCCAGGTCGAGCTGCCCCTGGGTGACGGCACCCTCCTCCTTCATGGCAATCTGCAGGAAGTGTTTGGCCGCCTGTTCCAGATTGTCAGCGTGGAAATCAGGGTGGACCAGGTAGCCTGCCAACTTGGTGTCGAAGAAGGGCTGGGACATCCTCAAACCGGCGGAGGCCATGAGGTGCAGATGTTCTTTGTAACCGTGGACCACCAGGGTCTCATGGTACTGGTCAAGGAGGGATTGCAGCTGTTCCAGGATGGTCTGGTCGAAGGGGGCTTCGAGGGTGACCACCTGGTCATTTGCCAGTAGGACCACGCGGTCCAGGTGGGCCTTGCCGGGTTTAGAGGAACCCTCGGCCTGTAGGACCCAGGAATGGTCCAGTGCCTTGCCACAGTACTTGCGGCGGTCGGCTGGGGCCTGCTGGTGGCCAGAGGATGCAGGATCGGCACCGTCCTTGCCCTTGTCCGCGTCTTTGTTGACCTGGTCGCCCTGGACTGGGGCTGCCTCAGCCCCGTCGGTTTCGGCTGATAGGCTGGCCTCCTCTTGGGCAGCGGCTTGGTCAGCCGCGTCGCGGGCCGCCTTGAGGGGCTTGATGGTCTGGTCGGCCCAGGATTGCATGGCCTTGACATCGGCTATGTCCACCTTGTCGGGATCGTTGAGGTAGACGGAGTTCTCCCCGCTCTCCTCCTCGTCATCCTCACCGGCCGGCAGGGAGCTCAGACCCAGGGTCTTGCCGAAGACGCGCATGATCCGCTGCTTGGTCCTGGTACCCAGTTCCAGCTGTTTGAAGAGGGTGGCCAGCTTGTCCTTGTGGAAGTCATGGAAGCTGAAGTCGTCGATGCCGCAACCCAGGTCCAGGTCCCTTACCAAGGCGTTGACCTTGCGGTTGAGCCTGACCTGGTCGATGTTGGCCCGTAGGGCCTCGCCCTTCTTGCCGGGGATCTCGTCGGCATGCTCAAGTATGGACTCAAGGGAGCCATACTGGTTGATCCACCGGGCGGCATAACCATCGCCCACACCCGGTACACCGGGAATGTTGTCGGAGGTCTCACCACGGATGGCAGCCAGGTCGGGGTACTGCCAGGGCTCCACCTTGTACTTGTCGATGATGGCCTGGGCATCCATGTGCTTGAGATCTTTGAAGTGGTGGCCGGGGTAGAGCACGGTCACATGGTCGTCAATGAGCTGGAAGGCGTCACGGTCGCCGGAGAGGACCAAGGTCTTGTAGCCGGCCTCCTGCCCCATGCTGGCCAGGGTGCCGATGATGTCGTCACCCTCGTAGCCGGGTTTCTCGATGTAGGTCACACCCATGGCTTCCAGGAGTTCCTGGATGATCGGCAGCTGGGCTAGAAGCTCCTCGGGTGCTGCGTCGCGGGTGCCCTTGTAGTCGGGCAGCATCTTGTTGCGGAAGGTGCCACCGGCCATGTCGAAGGCCACAGCCAGACGGTCCGGCTCCTCCTTCTCGACCACCTGGGCGAGCATGTTGGTGAAGCCCCAGATGGCATTGGTCGGCAGGCCCTTGGAGGTGGTGAAGTTGTCCACCGGCAGGGCGAAGAAGGCTCGGAAGGCCAGTGAGTGCCCATCTACGACAAGAAGCGTCCCTGGGGAACGCTTCTTGTCGGATACCGTGGCCATGAAATCCTCACTCACCGTCGACATCGCTACGCGATTCATCGTATTTGGCGATGATGGCCATAGCCAAGCGCTTCTTGGGAATCCTCTGGTCCATGGAGGTCTTCTGGATCCAACGGAAGGCTCCCTGTTCGGAGAAGTCGGCCTTGTCCATCAGCAGGCCCTTGGCCCGGTCGACCAGCTTGCGCTCCTCAAGGGTCTCCTCGGCCTTCTTGGCCTTCTCCTCGGCTTCCTTGAGCTTATCCTCGGTCACCTTGAGGCGGGTCTCGCCGGTCTCGACCGAATCGAGCAGGTCGTTGATCTCAGCGAAACGGCCCATGGCCACCTGGAGGGCGGGCAGCAGCTTGGATTCCTCATAGGGCTTGGTCACATAGGCCATGGCGCCGGCTCCGGTGGCCTGCTTGACCAGGTCCTCCTGGGAGTAGGCGGTCAGCATGACCACGGGGGCGATGTTCTCATCGCAGATGGTGCCGGCAGCGGTGATGCCATCCATACGGGGCATCTTGACATCCATGCAGACCACGTCGGGCTTGAGCTTGCGGGTCAGCTCCACAGCCTCCTCACCATTGGCGGCCTCACCGACCACCTCGTAGCCGTTGTCCTCCAGCATGGCCACCAGGTCCATGCGGTTGACCGACTCATCCTCTGCCACGACCACCGTGTGCTTGCGATCGGCCGCCGGTTCGGCCTGTCCCTTGGCAGCCTCATCCACTGCGGCGATGGCCTCATCAATCTTCTGCTCGCTCACTGCCGACTCCCCCAGTCCGTCCGGTTCCATGGTTTCCTTGTTAGCAACCATTTCATAGCCCTTTCACATTCATCAAGGTGTGCAACGTATAATAGTGACCACCCGTCAAGCCCAGAATAAACCAAGCGGTGGCCCATAGTCGATGGTTTAGGTGCCCTTGGTGGGACTCGAACCCACACTGCACAGATTTTGAGGCTGTTTCCTCTACCAATTGGGATACAAGGGCGTACATGTTCAATTATATCAGACGGCCCTTCTTACTCCTGGCCGCCTCAAGCAATCTACCATAATCCATACGGAGCGCAAGGCCGCCGGCCGTGTGTCGCAGGCCTCCACAGGTCCTCCCCCCCCCCCCCCGGGCAGGTATCGGACACACCTGAACAGGAGGAGGGCAGGATGCCAATGCTCGGCAAGCTGCCCTCCCTGCTGATCCACCTGGTCCGCCTTGAGCTGAATCAGAGGGTCATGCTCCTGTGGTTCAGTCGCAGGCACCCACGGTGTGAACGTAGATGGAGTCGGTGCGGCCGGGCTGGTGGTCTCCCTGGGCGGAGCTCAGGATGACGATCTTGTCGCCGTTGGAGACCTTGCCGGCGTCCCTGAGGGTCTTGTCGGTGAAGACCATCAGATCGTGGCGGTTCATGTCGTGGTAGTCGTTGGAGACCAGGAAGGCCTCGGTGCCCCAGCTCAGAGCCAGCCAGTGATAGGTGTGCTCGTTGGTGGTGAAGCCGTAGACGGGGGCGGAGGGACGCTCACGGGAGACGCGGTGGACGGTGCCGCCGGTCTGGGTGTATGCAATGATGGCCTTGGCGTTGACCTTGTCGGCCAGGTCCACGGCGGCCGAAGAGACCGCGCCGGTGGATGACATGTCCAGGTCCTCGAGCTCGGGGATGCGGCTGAAGCCATGCTCGGTGGCGTAGCCGGAGATACGTGCCATGGTGTCCACGGTCACTGCCGGGTAGTCGCCCACGGCGGTCTCGTTGGAGGTCATGGTGGCGTCGGCACCGTCAAGAACGGCGTTGGCGCAGTCGGAGGCCTCTGCACGGGAGGGAACCGGGGAGTGGACCATGGAACCCAGGACCTCGGTGGCCACGATGACGGGCTTGGCGTACTGACGGGCCAGCTCGATGCAGCGCTTGGTGACCAGGGGGACCTCTTCAAAGGGCATCTCCACAGCCATATCACCACGGGCGACCATGATGCCGTCGAAGGTCTTGACGATCTCCTCGAGGTTCTCGACAGCCTGGGGCTTCTCGATCTTGGCGACGACCGGGATGCGGCGGCCCTCCTCGTCCATAATCTCGTGGGCGCGGTCGATATCGGTGGCGAAACGCACGAAGGACATGGCGATGATGTCGGCGCCGGTCTGGATGCCCCAACGCAGGTCGGACTCATCCTTCTCAGTCAGGGCGGGCAGGCTCACGGCCACGCCGGGCAGGTTGATGCCCTTGTGGGAGGAGACCGGACCGGCCACGATGACCTTGGTATGGACGTTGTTGCCCTCAACCTTGGTGACCTCCAGGCGGACCTTGCCGTCGTCGATCAGGATGGGGTCGCCGGGGTGGCAATCGCCGGGCAGGCCCTTGAAGGTGGTGGAGGTGATGCGCTCGTCGCCCTCGACATCGTCGGTGGTGATGATGAACTCCTGGCCCTCGGTCAGCTGAACCTTGTCCTCGCCCTCGGCGTTCTTCTTGAACCAGCCGCAGCGGATCTTGGGGCCTTGCAGGTCGACCAGGACGGCGACATTGCGGCCAGTGGCCTTGGAGGCCTGGCGCACGTTGTTGTAGACCTTGAGATGGTCCTCAGGGGTGCCATGGGAACGGTTCAGGCGGGCCACATCCATGCCGGCCTCGACCAGCTTGGTCAGGTTCTCCAGGGACTCGGTTGCCGGCCCGATGGTATCTACAATCTTGGCTTTGCGCATATCTTATAGCCTCATTCTTCACTAGTTGTTGGGGATCAGTACAGACCCTCTTACCAACAGACAGTCTACTAGGGCAGCTTGACGGAAGGCCCGAAAATCGGGCGCGTGTTGTTAGCGCTCACATACCCTTCTGGAACCCGCTTAACCCAAGAGGCAAGCGGGATTGGAGTGACTAGGCCTGGGTTTCCTGCCCCTGCCGTCTTGCCAGCATGACAGAGACCAGGGCCGAGCCTCCGATCGCCACCACAATGACAGCCAGGGAGACCCAGGTGGGTATCTCAGGCACTTGCGCGAGGGGACTTCCGCCGTTGATGAAGGGCAGGCTGTTGGTGTGGAGGGCCTCCATGATGAGCTTGACGCCTATGAAGGCCAACACTATGGCCAGGCCATAGGAGAGATAGGCCAGCTTGTCCAGGAGGGAGCCCAGAAGGAAGTAGAGCTGCTGAAGACCCAGGAGGGCGAAGACGTTGGCCGTGAAGACGATGAAGGGGTCCTTGGTCAGGCCGAAGATGGCCGGTATCGAATCGAAGGCGAACATGAGGTCCGTGGTGCCCAGGGTCAGGAAAACGACCAGCATGGGTGTCCAGTAGCGCACCCCATCCTTGCTGGTCCGCAGGCTCTCCCCGTCATAGTCCTCGGTGATCCTGAGGAATTTACGCAGCAGGTGTATGAAGCCGTTCTCGTGGTATTGCTCGTCCCCGCTCTGCGGCCTTAGCAACTTGATGGCCGTGATGATCAGGAAGAGGCCGAAGATGAAGAAGACCCAGGTGAAACGCTCGATGATGGCCGAACCGATCAGGATGAAGATGCCGCGCAGGACCAGGGCTATGGTGATGCCGATGCTGAGGACGTACTTCTGCAGTTCCCTAGGGACGGCGAAGTTGCTCATGATGATGACGAACACGAAGAGGTTGTCGATGGACAGGGAGTATTCGGTCAACCAGCCGGAATAGAACTCGATGGCGGGCTGGGAACCGGCGAAAAACCAGACCAGAGCGCCGAATACCAGGGCCATGGCGACGAAGAAGATGATGCGCTCCAGGCATTCCTTGGTGGAAGGAACATGGGGGGTCTTGGCGTTGCTGTAGAGGTCCAAAACGAAGAAAGCAAGGAGCACAACAAGGGTGATGACCATAAATGCAGTGGGGGTTTCAGCCATAGCCATCACTATAGGGAAGGCCTGTGACCAGCCACCCTCATCTCCCCTGGAGACCCCCTATTTCTTGGCTTCGGTGATCTGCCGCAGCTCCTTCTTCAGATCCCGGATCTCGTCACGCAGGCGGGCCGCCAGCTCGAATTGGAGCTGCTCGGCGGCGGTGTGCATCTGGTCGCTGAGCTGCCGGATGAGGTCCGCCAGGTCCTGGGCCGGCAGGCCGGCCTTGAGGACCTCCTCGTGGCGCTTCTGCGATTCCTCCGGGTTGAAGGAGGGCAGGCCCAGGTGAGAGTTGCCCACCTTTCCGGCGTTCCGGTAGCCGCCCTCCAGGAGGGTCTGGGTATCCACGTCCTCCTTGGCCAGCATGTCGTTGACATCGGAGATCTTCTTGATGAGGGGCTGGGGGTCCACCCCATGCTCGGCGTTGTAGGCTATCTGCTTGTCCCGGCGGCGGTTGGTCTCGGAGATGGCCTTGTGCATGGCCTCCGTGACATGGTCGGCATACATGAGCACGGTGCCCGAGATGTTGCGGGCCGCACGACCGATGGTCTGGATCAGGGACCGGTAGGAGCGCAGGAAGCCCTCCTTGTCGGCGTCCAGGATGGCCACCAGGGAGACCTCAGGCAGGTCCAGGCCCTCACGCAGGAGGTTGATGCCGACGATCACGTCGATCCTGCCCTCCCGCAGCTCACGCAGGAGCTCGACCCGTCGCAGGGTGTCCACATCGGAATGCAGGTATTCGACCTTGATGCCCCGTTCCAGGAGGTAGTCGGTGAGGTCCTCGGCCATCTTCTTGGTCAGGGTGGTCACCAGGGCGCGCTCATGCTTGGCCACCCTGTCCTTGATCTCCGCCAGGAGGTCGTCGACCTGGCCCTCGACCGGTCGCACCTCGATCTTGGGGTCGACCAGACCGGTCGGGCGGATGATCTGCTCGACAACACCATCGGACAGATCCATCTCGTAATCGCCCGGTGTCGCCGACAGGTAGACGGTCTGCCCCACCTTGTCCAGGAACTCCGGCCATTTCAGGGGCCGGTTGTCCATGGCCGAAGGCAGGCGGAAGCCATAGTCCACCAGAGTGCGCTTACGGCTGGCATCCCCCTCATACATGGCGCCGATCTGGGGCACCGTGACGTGGGACTCATCAATGACCAGAAGGAAGTCATCCGGGAAGAAGTCGAGCAGGGTGTGGGGGGCGGTGCCGGGCGCACGGCCATCAAAGTGCCGAGAGTAGTTCTCAATGCCTGAGCAGGTGCCCACCTGGGTGATCATCTCCAGGTCGTAGGTGGTCCTCATGTTGAGCCGCTGGGCCTCCAGCTCCTTGCCTTGCTTGCGCAGTTCGGCCAAGCGCTCGTCCAGTTCGGCCTTGATGGAAGCGATGGCCCGTTCGGTCCGCTCCGGTCCGGCAATATAGTGGGAGGCCGGGAAGATATGGACCTGGGATTCATGGTCGATGACGTCACCGGTAAGGGGGTGGAGGGTGGATATGCGGTCGATCTGGTCGCCGAAGAACTCGATGCGGACGGCCAGTTCCTCATAGACGGGAATGATCTCGACCGTATCCCCCCTCACCCGGAAGGTGCCCCTGGTGAAGGCCAGATCGTTGCGCTTGTACTGCATCTGCACGAAAGTGCGCAGGAGCTCGTCGCGGCCTATCTCCTGGCCCTCCTTGAGCAGGAGCATCCGGCCCGCGTACTCCTCGGGGGTGCCCAGACCGTAGATGCAGGAGACCGTAGCCACCACGACGCAGTCCCGGCGGGTCAGCAGGTTGGCAGTGGCGGCATGGCGCAGGCGCTCCACGTCATCATTGATGTTGGAGTCCTTCTCGATGAAGGTGTCCGTCTGGGGAATGTAGGCCTCTGGCTGGTAGTAGTCATAGTAGGAGACGAAGTAGGAGACGGCGTTGTCCGGCATGAGCTCGCGGAACTCGGCACACAGCTGGGCGGCCAGGGTCTTGTTGGGTTCAATGATCAAGGTGGGCCGCTGGAGCTTCTCGATCATCCAGGCGGTGGTGGCCGTCTTGCCAGTGCCCGTCGCGCCCATAAGGACCACGTCGTTCTCACCGTTCTCGATGCGGGAGGCCAACTCGTCGATGGCCTGGGGCTGGTCGCCCGAAGGCTTGTAGGGGGACTTGACCACGAAGGGCTTGTCTGTTCGTTCGATGTTGTAACCCATGACTCTTCTCTGCTCCCTCTGTCCTCTCCAACTTGCTGCGATGCTCAACCACAGCTACAAGTCCACCGGCCCGTCCTTTATTCCCCGTTTTGCCAGCTGGCATACATGCTATCAAGACATTCGAACATCTGTTCTATTTTTTGGGTGGAATCCAGGGTCAGGTCGGCCAGGGCAAGTCGCTTCATATCAGCGGGCTGACTGGAGATCCGGGACAGGGCCTGCTCCCTGGTCATCCCCCGGTCCTCGACCATCCGCTGGACCCGCAGGTCCTCTGGAGCCTCAACCGTGAGGATATGGTCGAAGGAGAAGGGCAGGTCGTCGACCACTTCCGCCAGGAGCGGAACATCATGGACCAGCACCAGCCTTTGCCGGCCTTCGGCTGGCCCCGGCTGCGCTCCGGCTGCGGCGGCAGAGGCCAGATACTGGGCCTCCATGGCTTGTGCCAGGGCGTATATCCTTGGATGTTCGATGGCGTCCAGACGTTCCCTGGCCCCCGGCATCGCAAGGGAGCCAAACACATGGTCCGCCAGCCAGGACCGGTCCAGGCTTCCCTGGGCATCCAGGCACTGGGGGCCGAAGCTGCGCACGATCTCGCGCAGCCCCTCGCTTCCGGGTTCCACCACCTTGCGGGCCAGGACATCGTAGTCGACCAGCTTCGCTCCCAGTCCGACCAGATGGGCCGCGACGGTGCTCTTGCCCGCCGCTATGCCGCCGGTCAGCCCTATTCGTTCGATCACCAGTCCATGCTACGTCCAACCAGCCCCGAAGACGGGAAAACCCCGACCACAAAGGTCGGGGTTTCCGGCATGTGCTTTAGGCACACTCAGTCAGATGTCGACCATGGTCGACAGGGACTCAGTTCTTCTCCTTCAAGAGCTGCTCACGTAGGGCTGCCAGCTGGTCGGAATCGGCCAGGGTGCCCTCGGAAGCGGCCTGGGAGCTGTAGTTGGTGGAGTCACCAGCACCCTCGGACCGGGAAGCGGACTCGGTGCTTGCCTCGGCGGACTCGCGACGGTCCTCCGCAGCGGAAGCCGCGGCGTTCTCGTTCTCCTTGGCGACGAAGGCCTTGTGCTCCTCCCAGAGCTCGTGGGCCTTGGCGTACTGCTCCTCCCACTCCTCGCGCTGCTGCTCGTAGCCGGCAATCCACTCGTTGGTCTCGGGGTCGAAGCCCTCGGGGTACTTGTAGTTGCCTTCCTCGTCGTACTCAGCGGGCATGCCGTAAAGCGCCGGATCGAAGTCCTCGGAGGAGGGATCGACGGAGTCATTGGCCTGCTTGAGGGACAGGGAGATGCGGCGGCGGTCCAGATCGACGTCGATGACCTTGACGAAGACCTCTTCGCCGGACTTGACGACGGTCTCGGGGTTGTCGACGTGACGGTTGGCCAGCTCGGAGATGTGGACCAGGCCCTCGATGCCGTCCTCGACGGACACGAAGACACCGAACTGCACGATCTTGGTGATCTTGCCCTTGACGATCTGCCCCGGCACGTGGGTGCGGGCGAAGCGCTGCCAGGGATCCTCCTGGGTGGCCTTCAGGGACAGGGAGATGCGCTCACGGTCCAGATCGACGTCAAGGACCTCGACGGTGACCTTCTGACCGACCTTGACGACCTCGGAGGGGTGGTCGATGTGCTTCCAGGACAGCTCTGAGACGTGAATCAGGCCGTCAACACCACCCAGGTCGACGAAGGCGCCGAAGTTGACGATGGAGGAGACGGTGCCCTCACGGATCTGACCCTTCTTGAGCTGGGCCAGGAAGGTCTCACGGACCTCTGACTGGGTCTCCTCGAGGTACTGGCGGCGGGAGAGGACCACGTTGTTGCGGTTCTTATCCAGCTCCAGGACCTTGGCCTTGATGGTCTGGCCAATGTAGGGAGAAAGGTCGCGCACGCGACGCATCTCGACCAGGGAGGCAGGCAGGAAGCCACGCAGACCGATGTCGACGATGAGTCCACCCTTGACGGCCTCGATGACGGTGCCCTCGACGATGCCATCGGCATCCTTGATCTTCTCGATGTCTCCCCAGGCACGCTCGTACTGTGCGCGCTTCTTAGAGAGAATCAGACGGCCTTCCTTGTCCTCCTTGGTGACGACAAGGGCCTCAACCTGATCGCCGACCTCGACGACCTCGTCAGGATGGACATCCTTCTTGATGGAAAGTTCGCGGGAAGGAATGACACCTTCGGTCTTATAGCCAATGTCCAGCAAGACCTCATCGTGATCGACCTTGACGACGGTGCCCTCGACCAAATCACCATCATCGAAATTCTTGATGGTCGAATCGACTGCCTTCAGGAAGTCCTCTTCGCTGCCGATGTCGTTGATCGCGACCTTGCTGACTGCTGTGTTGTTCTCTGCCATTAATTAAGTGGTTTCTTATTGTGTGTAGGTGGATAATACCAATATTCAGTTATGGTGTGCCCACAAAGCCGGCACATACGGTTACATAGAATACCGGAGACCATGCCCAAAATGACTGGTCTCCCCCGGCGTGTCGTATGCCACTCCCCCCTCAGTGGCCTTCCGCCGCGGTAGCCGCCCGCTCGGCCATCGCCACGACATTGCTCAGAAGCATGGCCCGGGTCATGGGTCCCACTCCCCCGGGGTTGGGTGTATAGGCTCCGGCCTTCTGATGGGCGGCCTTGTCGACGTCCCCTACGACCCGCCAGCGCTGGGCCTCCTGGTCGAAAACCCGGCTGACACCGACGTCTACCAGCACGGCGCCTTCCCTGACATCCTCAGGGCGCACGAACCCGGCCTGGCCCATGGCTGCGATGATGACATCGGCCTGACGCATGTGCCTGCGCACGTCAACCGTGCCCGTATGGCACAGGGTCACGGTGGCGTTCACCGCCCTGGAGGTCAGCAGGAGCCCGATGGACCGGCCCACGGTGATCCCCCGTCCCAGCAGGCAGATCTCCTTGCTCTGCAGGTCTATTTGGTAGGCCTCCAGGAGGGCCAGGATGCCCTGGGGGGTACAGGGTAGGGGGAAGGATGCGGCAGCGGCTGCGGCACCAGGCCCAGCTTGTGCCGCAGCCAGGTTCTTCCCACTGGTGTCCAGGACCAATTGACCCAGATTGTAGGGGTGCATGCCGTCCGCGTCCTTGGCCGGGTCGACGGCCTCGATGACGGCTTGCTGGTCGATGCCGGCCGGCAGGGGAAGTTGGACGATAAATCCGGTGCAGTCTGGGTCCTCGTTGAGCTGGTTGACCGCCTGGAGGACCTGCTCCTGGCTGGCATCGGCCGGCAGCCGCAGTTGGACGGAGTGAATGCCCACCTCGGCGCAGTCGGCATGCTTGCCGGCCACGTACTTGACCGATCCAGGGTCATCGCCCACCAGAATCGTTCCCAGACCGGGTTGCCCGCCCCGGGCCGTAAGGTCGGCGACACGCTTGGCCAGGTCCGCCTTGACTGCGGCGGCGACCGCCTTGCCATCGAGCTTGATAGTCATGATGCTTTTGTGACCCTTCTCCCCAGCCCCAGCGTCCATGGGCTTTGCCTTGTAGGCTAGCCTATGGTGAACCCAACGGCATGGGGAGTCCACATTCTGCCCTTGGAACGGCAGGGGCGGAAGCGAGCGAGCAAGGAGTACAGCATGAGACGATTGACACGACATCTGGCGGCGGGGGCCGCCCTGGTCCTCCTGCTCTCCTGTGGCGCCTGCGCCGCCGTCGACAAGACCCAGCCCACAGATGGCCCCAAGAGTTCACAGCAGCAGCCTTCCGGCCCCATCAGCGTGGTCGCCTCGACCAACAGCTGGGGTTCCTTGGCCCAGCAGATAGGCGGCAAGCACGTATCCGTCACGTCGATTATGGATTCGCCCACGACCTCGGCGCATGGGTACCAGCCCAGCCAGGCCGATCAAACCAGTCTCTCCAAGGCCGAAGTCGTCGTCATCAACGGGAGTGGCTATGACGACTGGGCCGGCCAGGGCCTGGCCAAGGGTGCTCTGACCATCAGGGCCGACGAACTGGCCCAGGCCAACCAGGGCGGGGACCCCCACCTCTGGTTCTCCGCCCAGGCCCGCACAGCCATGGCCGACACACTGGCCTCCAGCTTCTCCCGGATCCGCCCGGACTGGAAGGACGACTTCGCCGGGGCTCTGAAGTCTTGGAATACCAAGGAGAAGGCCCTGGAAGACTCCATGCGGACCTTCGCCTCCCAGCAGCAGGGACGGACCTATGCGGCGACGGAATCCGTGGCGGACTATCTGATGCAGGAACTGGGTTTCACCGACAAGACCCCCCAGTCATACTCCCAGCTGGTCAAGGCCGGGCAGCCGGTGACCAGTGAGGCCCTGGGGGACTTCCAGATGCTCATGGACAGCCAGGAGTTGGAACTGCTGGTCGTCAACAGCCAGGAGACCGGCGATGCGGCCAATGTCATCAGCGGCAAGGCCGGACGGCATGGGATTGCCCTGGTCTCCGTAAGCGAGCAGATGCCCGGCGGTATCAACAGCCTGAATCAGTGGATCAGCACGCTGATGAAGAGCATTCAGGACGCGGCCAAGCAGGAGCCCCAAACCAACGGCGGCCCCTCCAACCAGGGCCAGCAGGACCCGCTGGCCCCATCAAACCAAGGCCAGCAGGACCCGCTGGCACCCTCAGGGCAACCGGGGCCGAATCCGACCGATGGGTCCAACCAGGGACAGCAGGATCCGGGGCGATGAACCCCGAGGTCGGCCATAAGCCAGAGAGCTCCGGGAGGCTGCCGGATCGGCTTGCCCACCAGCCCAGTCAGGCCTGACGACTCCCCTGCTGTGCCCTTCGCCATATTATTGAGAATCATTGTCAATACTAACGCCCATACTGGAAACAGGACCCGTCGGGGTCCAGCAAGAGACCACAGCTTGTGGAAATGAGGCAGCAGCAATGGCAGTCAACAAGGGCGGGGAACCGCAAGCAGCCATCGTCTTCCGTGACGCCTGCGTCAAGCGCGGGAGCACCATCATCTGGCGCCATGGCTCATTCAGCATCCCCCAAGGCTCGGTGACGGCCATAGTCGGCACCAATGGAGCCGGCAAAACCACCATGATGATGACCGAACTGGGGCTGCAACCCCTGGAGGAGGGGTCAATCGAGGTGCTGGGCCGACCGGCGGGGCAGAGCAATGCCGACATCGGCTACGTCCCCCAGAGCTACACCTCCGACATCGACTCAAACCTCACCGCGGAAGAGTCGATCCTCCTGGGCCTGACCGGCAGCAGGTTCGGCTTCCATCCCATCTCCCAGAAGGAGCGGGCCCGGACCCGCCAGGCCATGGAGTTCATGAACCTGACCGACAAGGCCCACTACCGGCTCTCCGAGCTCTCCGGCGGCCTGCGCCAACGGGTCGCCATAGCCCAGGCCCTGGTCTGCGATCCCAAGCTGCTCATGTTGGACGAGCCCCTGGCCAACCTGGACCTGGCCAACCAGCGCGATACCGTCCATGTGCTGGCCCGGCTCAAACGGGAGTTGGGCATGACCGTGCAGGTCGTAGCCCATGATCTGAACATGCTCCTGCCCATCCTCTCCGGCGCCGTCTACCTCCTGGACGGCCACCCCCACTACGCGGCCATGAACGAGGTGCTGGACGCCGGACTCCTCACCCATCTGTACGGCACCAGCGTCCAAGTGGTGACCACACCCCAGGGCGACATGTTCGTCACCCCCAGTACCGATGAAACCCAGGGAGCGCAGATCGACAGGCATGATCCGACCTACCTGGCCGAACTCCATCACCACCAGCACAGGCAGGACCAAACCGACCCAGAGCTTGGGCAGCGGACCGGCACCAACAAGGGAGGCCAGGCATGAGCACCGTCAACTTCTTCTACGATCCGGACTGGATGCGGACCCTATCGGCACCCTTCATGGCCAACGCCTTCCTCGCCGGCCTGTGCATAGCCCTGGCTGCAGGGGTCATGGGCTACTTCACCATCGCCCGTCATTCCACCTTCGCCGCCCACGCCCTGGCCCACATTGGCCTGCCTGGTGCAACCGGCGCAGTGCTGCTGGGCTTGCCGGTATCCCTGGGCCTGGGGGTCTTCGCCCTGGGAGGGGCTTTGGTGATCGGCGCCCTTGGCAAGAAGGCCTCGCAGCGGGAGATAGCCACGGGCACCGTCCTGGCCTTCGCCACCGGCTTGGGGCTCTTCTTCGCCCGGCTTTCCTCCTCGGCTTCACAGCAGATGCAATCCATACTCTTCGGCTCCATCCTGACCATCACCCGGGGCCAGGTCATCGGTTTCGCTGTCTTTGATGTCCTGCTGATCCTGGTCCTCATGGTGATCTACCGCCCCCTGCTCTTCAGTTCCCTGGACGAGCAGGTCGCCCAGGCCAAGGGCGTGCCCATCGGCTTCATGAACCTGGCCTTCATGGCCATCATGGCCGGTGTCATCACCATCGCCGTACCCGCGGTCGGCACCCTGCTCATCTTCGCCCTGGTCATCACCCCGGCCGCCACGGCCAATGTCATGACTGCCTCCCCCCTCAAGGCCATGGTCTTGGCCAGCCTGTTCTGCCTGCTGGCGGTATGGGGAGGATTGGTCCTCTCAGCCATGTTCCCGGCTCCCCCGAGCTTCATCATCGTGACCATCTCGACCCTCTTCTGGGCCCTGTCCAAGGCCATCGAGGCCCTGCGCAAGTAGGCTCCGGCAGTGCCATAGTGCATGGCTGAGGCGCACTGGGCCCCTGGCTATCAGTCCATCCTGACGGCCAGGGCCCCGCCCTTGCTCAGGCGGTCTGCAGATAGAGCAGGTATTCCTCGTTGCCGTGGGTCCCTGCTATGGGAGAAGGCACCTGCCCTTTAACCTCCATACCCTGTGCCCGGGCGCAGGACTTGACTTGCTCCAGGGCTTCAAGGCGCAGCTGTGGATCGCTCACGATGCCATGCCGGCCCAAGCGGTCCTTGCCCACCTCGAACTGGGGCTTGACCAGCAGCACAATCTGGGCCCGGACCGCCGCGATACGGGCGATGACGGGAATCACATAGGTCAGGGAGATGAAGGAGACATCGGAGACGATGAAAGCCGGCCGGAAGGGCAGGTCCTGCGGACCGATATCCCTGATGTTGACCCCGCTCATCTCTATGGTCGCCGGATGCCGGGCCACCAGCGGGTCCAGCTGCCCATGGCCCACGTCCAGTGCCAGGACCCGGCCCGCGCCGGCCTCCAGCAGGACTTGGCTGAAGCCGCCGGTCGAAGCGCCGATATCCAAACAGTCCAGACCTTTGGGACTGGGCAAGCCCAGAGGGCAGAAGGCCTCGAAGGCCCCCAGGAGTTTGTAGGCGCCACGGGAGACGTAGGTCTTGCTCTCCTCAAGACTGATGGAATCCTGGCTTCCCGACTTGGCTGAGGGTTTGACCACGGGTCGACCATTCACGCTGACCCTACCGGCCGTAATGAGTTTCTGGGCCTTGGCCCTACTGCCGGCAAGGCCACGGGAGACCAGTTCCAAGTCAAGCCTCCTCAGGCCACTGCCACCAGCGAGCTGTCTGACGGACTGCGCTTGACTACCCTGGCGCTGGTTGGCCAAGCTTGGAATCGTGCTTGTAGCGGCCATAAGACTATTGGCGACTTTCATTCAACCGCTTTTGCAGGTCATCAAGCACCGATTGGAATATGGGGACCTGCTCGACCACCTCCTTGCCCTTCAGCTGTGCCAGAAGGGGGAAACGCCCCAGGAGCTCGGCCTGGGCTGCGGGGCCCTCATGAGGGTCAGCGTCCGAAGTCATCTCGGGGGCCTTCTGCTGGGAGTCGTCCACAGGGGAGGCATGCTGCGGCTGGCTGCCTGTTTGCCCCAGGGCGCTTGTGCCGCCCAGCCCATCGGTGTCGGTCCGGTACCTGGCGGCATCCGCCAAGCCTGCCTGACCGGCCCCCTTGCCCGCGCCCATGGCCGCCGGTGTCGCTGCTGTCTCGCTCATGCTTCCCCTAGCTCTTCTCTCAGCCTATTCCTTGGACTGAACCTGTAGTTCACTCTCTTGACTATCCCCGACCATCCTGCGCCCAGCACTACAGGGCAAAGTCCGGCAGGACCAAGCCCTCCAAGCCATGCCCGGAGTCCCGCAGGCTCCAGGTCAGGCTGACGGCTGCCCGCAAGGCGTTGATGTCGCTGGCATCGCTGACGGTCACCCGGTCACCCTCCAGCCGGGCCCAGGCTCCAGCAGCAGTCCATTCCAGCTGAGGGTCACTGCCTGCTTGGGCTTGGGGCTGGGACTCGTTGAGACCACGGAGGTCCTTGACGATGTAGCTGGGGCGTTGCTTGGGGCTGGCCTCCATGAGCTGCCGGGAATCGCATACGCCGGTCAGGACCACGAGGGAGTCGTAGCCGCCCCGGTTGCCGGCCTCGATGTCGGTGTCCAGCCGGTCACCGACGGCCAGGCAGCGGCTCTTGGCAACCGGCTCGTCGCCTCCCTCGGCGGCCAGCAGCCGGGCCTCATCGTACATGGCGGACTCTGGTTTGCCCGCTGAGGCGACCGGTTCCTGGCCGGTGGCGTTGACCACGGCCTGGATCATGGACCCGCAGCCAGGAGCGATGCCCAGCTCCCGGGGGATGGTCAGGTCCTGGTTGGTCACCAGATAGACCGCCCCGGCCTCCACGGCATAGGAGACCTGGGCCAGCTCCTGCCAGCTCATGCCGGGGTACCAGCCCTGGATCACCGCGTCCGGCTTGCTGTCGGCCATGTCAACGACTTGGAATCCCTGTCCGCTTACCTCCTGGCGCAGGTGGTCGGCCCCCAGGACTAGAACCTTGCTCCCCGCAGGCAGCCTGTGGGCCACCATGCGGGCGGCCACCACGGAGGAGGTGATGACCTGCCAGGCCTCAACGTCCAGACCGAAGCCCTTGAGCTGGTCGGCCACCTGCTGTTGGAAGCGGGAGGAGTTGTTGGTGGTGTACTCCACCAACATGCCGGCCCGCTGGGCTTCGATGATGCTGGCCGCCGCGTGGTCCACCGGGTTCTTGCCCCGGTAGACCACGCCGTCCAGATCCAGCAGGGCCAGGCCGTAGGCCTTGCTGATGGCTTCACTGCTGCCTTTGAGACCAGTCGTCATGCCTCTTCCTCCGTCTGTTCGGTGTTCACTTGGCTCCAGTTGTAAGGGTGCTCCCTGTGCATCATAGGGAACCCCGACCCCAAACTCCCCACCTGCGCCAAAAGCCAGTGGGGCCCTGCCTGGTGGTCGTCACCACAGACCGGGCCCCACTCCCAAACTTCATCCTCAATGGTGGCTGTACGCCACTGCCCTAGGCCAGGCAGCAGGCACTGCCGGGACGCTAGGCAATCGAGGATTCCTCGCCATCAGCCGCAGCTGTGGCATCGAGCCGCTCCTGGACCTGGGCAGGGTCATTGCTCTCGTCCAAACCACCTTCGACCTCGGCAGCGGGCAGTTCGTTCTCGTCCTCAGCGCTGGCAACCGCGGTCGTTCCCAGGCCCTGTGCAGGCAAGGGCTGCGTCGTATCGGAGACCGTGTCAACGGCCTGATAGCCGTCGGCATCCTGCTCGACCGAGGCCTGGGCGGACTCGGCGGTTAGAAGGTCGCTGGGGTCCTGGCCGGAAGCCAGATCTGGGGTGTGGGGCAGGATGTCCTCGTTCTGATCGTCATGTTCGTTCATCTGACTCTCCTTCTGTGCCACAGTAGCTCCGCTGGACTCAAGCGGATCAGCCTCATTTGAAACCTGCATGGCGGATTCCTCGGCGACCCTGTCCTCGCCCAGGCCCTCACCAGGGCCAGCGGCTTCATCAGGCTCTGGGGAATCCGTGGCATCACCGGCCTCATCATCGGCAGCGCCACTGGTATCATCATGCCCATCTTCAGACTCGGGTGCGTAGGCTGCGTCCTCCTCGCTGACGCCGATTCGCTCCATCAACTCGTCGGGAAGCTCCTCCAGGTCATAGTCAATGACAATGTTGGCTGCTTCCTCATCGTCCTCGTCAATCTCGGCGTACTTGGCCTCCAGCTTGTCCAGCACGGGGTCCAGGTCTGCCGCCTCGGTGCCACGACCAGCCTCGTCCAGGAAGTTCTGCTCGGCCTGGAGGGCACGCATCCGGTAGGCTCCAGGCAGTCCCTTGGAGGTTCCCAGCTGATGGACGACCTCAATGGCCTTGTCCCATAGCCCCAGGTCACCCAAGGCACCGGCGTATACCAGGAACATCTCAGCCTTGGATTCACCGTCCAGGTACTTGGACTCCTCGGAGCTGGCGATCTCTATGGCCTTCTTGGGGTTGCCCAGGCCACGCTCGCAGTCGGCGATGAAGGGCATGTAGTCCTGGTAGCCGTTCATGCGTTGGGCCGTGCGGAACTCACGCAGGGCCAGCTTGTAGTCGCCCTGGCGGTAGGCCATGAAGGCCAGGGTCTCACGGCTGAAGTCGATGCGGGAGGCCTGCTTGGCCACCCACTTGGCATGGGCCAGGGCAGCCTCGGGGTCGCTCTCCTCCAGGTAGTAGGCGGCCAGGATATGCAGGCCGGTGTTCTCGGCATGTTCCTTGGACAGGCCCCGGAGACGTTCCTTCTCCTCCTTGGAGAGCATGGACCATTCCATGCCCTTGGGCATCTTGGGCTCACCGGGGCGCCGGTCCGTGTAGGGGTTCTGCGAGGGGAAGGACATGGTGCCGTCCGAGTTGAGACGTGGCTCATGCAGACGCTCGTGCGGCTGGTCCTCACGGCCTTGGCTGCGGCGGTCATCACGGTGGAAGTCACGACGTTCCCCACCACGGCCCTGGTAGCCGGAAGACTCGCCATCCCTGTGGTAGTCACGACGGGAGCCATCATGGCCCTGGTAGCCGCCTGAACGCTCACCATCACGACGGTCGTCCCTATGGAAGTCACGCCGGTCGCCGCCACGGCGATTATCGCGGCGGAAGTCTCCGCGGTCTCCATCACGGTGGAAGTCACGACGTTCCCCACCACGGCCCTGGTAGCCGGAAGACTCGCCATCCTTATGGAAGTCACGACGGGGACCGCCATGGCCCTGGTAGCCGCCTGAACGCTCACCATCACGACGGTCATCGCGGCGGAAGTAACG
This sequence comes from Bifidobacterium aemilianum, assembly GCF_003315635.1. Classification (GTDB taxonomy): domain Bacteria; phylum Actinomycetota; class Actinomycetes; order Actinomycetales; family Bifidobacteriaceae; genus Bifidobacterium; species Bifidobacterium aemilianum. The sequence goes on from NZ_PDCG01000001.1 coordinate 82,208, forward strand.
ACGATCACCATCACGCCTGTCGTCCCTGTGGAAGTCACGGCGCTCACCGCCACGGTGGAAGCCACCACGCCCACCATCACGGCCCTGGTAGCCGCCTTCTCTGTGGTCGCCACGACCCTGGTAGCCGGAACGCTCGCCATCCTTATGGAAGTCATGGCGGGGGCCACGCCCCTGGTAGCCCGAACGCTGACCGTCCTTGTGGTATCCGCCATGCTCTCCGTCCTTGTGAAAGTCACGACGGGGACCGCCATGGCCCTGGTAACCGCCACGGCCGCCATCACGACGGTCATCACTGCGGAAGTCTCGACGTTCACCATCACGGTGGAAACCGCCGCCCTGACCCTCACGGCGCTGGTAGCCACCGCGACGATCGTCATGCCGGTCGGTACGCCCCTGGTAACCGGAAGACTCACCATCCCTGTGGAAGTCACGACGGGGGCCGCCATGGCCCTGGTAACCGCCACGCTCGCCGCCTTCACGACGGTCGGCACGGCCCTGGTAGCCGCCACGACGATCGTCATGCCGGTAACGGGGGTTGTCGCCGTGCACGCTATGGCCATCATGACCGTAGGAGGAACGCCTACCCTCGGCGGAGCCGCCGTCACGCGAGGACCCATGTCCCTCGCCGTCACGCCAGGAACCGCCCTTATGGTAGCCACCGCTACGGCCGCCGCCAAAGCTTGCGCCCGACTTGCCGCCGTATCCATGTCCGCCGCCATGACCGTATGACTTACCACCGCCTGATCGGGGCTTGAAACCCTTGCCCGAGCGAGACCCAGGTCCGTGGGAGCCGTAAGATTTGCCGCCTCGGGAGCCCTGCTGTTCGTCTGCCATCTACTACTGTCTTTCTCTTGTATTGCATCCAACCGTCAGCCTCTATGGCCGCCGTCGATCCAATGAATCATATGGGGTCCGCCACAACGGGCCCGCACAGGTAAATCTGTACCTTTGCATGCTTATTCTGTCTGCTCTGCGCCCTGCGCGTTCGTCCAGGCCGCAGTACCGATCGCAGGTCCGGGAGCCGGCGGGCTTACTGGCCTAGTTCGACCACTCCCAGGGCCTTTTTGCCACGCCGAATGATCGCGAAGCGTCCTTGAAGGAAGTCATCGGCACCCAGGGTCTGCTCCAGGTCCTCCACCCGCTGGTTATTGAGGCATACGCCGCCGGAGCTGATGGTCTTGCGAGCCTCGGAGAGGGACTTGAAGAGCCCGGCCCGGGCTGCGGCCTCAACCAGCCGAGTACCGCTTTGCGCCTTGGCGTAGGTCCACTCACCATTCTCACCGATGACCTTGAGGCCGTCAAGAGCAGCGTCAAGGGTATCGGCGCCGATGGAGGCCAGGTCGCCGCCACGCCCGAAGAGGGCCGCCGCCGCGTCGATGGCCTGCTGGGTAGCCTCCTCACCATGGACAAAGGAGGTGACCTCCCAGGCCAGGGTCTTTTGGGCCTGGCGGGCGCCGGGGTTGGTCTCGACCTCGGCGGCCAGGCGCTCGATCTCGGCCTTGGGCAGGAAGCTGAAGACCTTCAGGAGCTTGACGACCTCGCCGTCGGGCTGGTTGAACCAGAACTGGTAGAACTTGTAGGGGCTGAGCATGGCGGGGTCCAGCCACATGGCATTGCCCTCGGACTTGCCGAACTTCTTGCCCTGGTTGTCGGTGATGATGGGGCTGGTGAAGACGTTGACAGAGGCGCCACGAACCTTGCGGATCAGATCCAGGCCGGAGGTCAGGTTCCCCCACTGGTCGGAGCCGCCGATCTGCAGGCTGCAGCCGTACTCGTCATAGAGGTGAAGGAAGTCGTTGCCCTGGAGGACCTGGTAGCTGAACTCGGTGAAGGAGATGCCCTCCTCGGAGTTGAGCCGGCGGGCCACCACGTCCTTGGAGAGCATGGTGCCCAGGCGGAAGTTCTTGCCGACATCACGCAGGAAGTCGATGACGGACATCTTGGCGGTCCAGTCATAGTTGGAGACGAAACGGACAGGATTGGTGCCCTCGGTCTCCAGAATGCCGGCGATCTGGCCTTTCAGTCGGTCGGCCCAGGCAGCCACTGTCTCGGCCGGATTCAGGGTCCGCTCACCGCTCTGGCGAGGGTCACCAATAAGGCCGGTCGCACCGCCGACCAGGGCGATCGGGTGGTGGCCCGCCGCCTGCAGGTGCCGCATGGAGATGAGTTGGACCAGGTTGCCGATATGCAGGGAGGCGGCGGTGGGGTCGAAGCCGCAGTAATACGTGATGGGGCTTCCACTCAGGGCCTCGGCCAGCTGCTGCTCGTCGGTGGACTTGGAAATCAGCCCCCGCCATGTCAGCTCGTCGAAGAGGGAATCAAACCCGGCTTCCTTGAAATCATTGACCTGAGTCATATGACCACGCATCTCCCTATGTACTTGTGTTTCAACCGCCTGCATAGCCGCAGATCCACGTCTGCCTGCCCGCAGGTACTCTGCCCCTCAGTTTCTCAGGAGATGACGACAGACGACTAGTCACCCTTGAGCAGATTCCTGATCACCTCGAGAGCGCTGTCATAGCTCTTGCCACGCAGGCGAAAACGCGGGAAGGAGCGTAGTATACGTCGCTGTTGCGCGTTCAAACCACTACCTGTGGACTCCTTGAGCCGCAACAGGACATCCTGGGGAAACTGGGAGAGGGCCTTGACCGTATCCGAGACGGTTTCGCGCCCTGTCTGCATGGATTCGTCGGCCTTGAGGGCATAGGTCTGATAGAGTTCGGCCAACTTGGAGATGGTCTCCTCCAGATTGCCCAGGCCCACCAGGGTGACCGTCATATCAAGGACCAGGAGGAGCAGCAGCACCAGGGCCAGCCCCAGTAGCACAGGGACCGGCAGCAACGCCGTCCAGGTCCGCGCGAATGGCTGGAGGACCTCGTTGATCAGCAGACCGGCCAGGCCGAAGACCGTGGCACCCAAGAGACAGATGCGACCGTTGAGGTTGAAGCGTCGCTGTGAGTAATCCCACCAGCGGGCATGAAAAATCTGCTCCATGGCCCAGGAGGTCACATATTCGAGCAGGCTGGCCCCCAGGGCACTGGCCAGAAAGACCAGCAGAGGGTTGTGGACCCGATCAAGCAGGACCACGCATAGCACGGCACCCACCCCGTAGATGGGGCAAAGTGGCCCGTTGAGAAAGCCCCGGTTGACCAGCTGCCTCTGGCCGATGGACACGATGATGGACTCGTATGCCCAGCCCAGGCATGCGTAGAACATGAACCAGAGGAACAAGATGGCAGTACACAAGAGCATGGCAGGCTCCGTTCTAGGAGAGGTGACGGCGGCGGCCAGGGTTGCCCTCGGCAACACCCGCTCCGCCCCATCCGAAGCGCTGCGGCGACAGGGTCTCAGCGGTGGCCGAGATCTTATCGGCCATATTGACCAGATACCCCTCCATATACTTGGGCGGCACCGGTGTCAAGGGGAACATGTGGTGATGGATGCTGTCACGCTCAATAGGGTTGAGGCCAAAGTCCCGTTCCGCCTGCAGCATGGCCCGGCGACCATGGGTGAGGCCGTGGAGTCGGTGACTGCCATCGTCCCTGTCATGCCAGTCATAGAGAAAATAGTCATGGAGCAAGCCGGCACGTATCAAGGAGGGCAGGTCGACCCGGCCCATCAGATGCAGGCGGTCCGCCAGCCACACCGCCAGGCAGGCCACTCGAAGGGAATGGGCGAAGGTGCTCACCCTGCCGTGCTGGAGATGACCGCGCTCAATATACATGCCGGGTGACTCGATGATATCCGAACCATACTGCTGAACCAGCCCGCGTATGTCGTCCCGTGACAGCACTGACCACTCTCCCAACACTTGCGCCCGCCGTGCCATACAGCGACAACACCGGCCTGGGTATTAATCCCAACAGATTTCCTATCGTCAATGCACCAGCATAGCCGAGGACTCCGATAGTCAGCCAGCAACCCCTCCTGATGGTGAGGCCTTCGGCCCCTGGAACGCCCCGCCGCCTGAGATGATGAAGAATTCCGGGGCTAGTGCTCCTGGGCCAGCCAGGAGCGGTCTTGGGAGAGCTGGGCCAGGACGGCGTCGGCCATGCGCTGGTAGCCTGCCTTGCTGGGGTGGAAGTGGTCGGAGGCGTAAAAGTCGGGTTGATCGGCGCCCACGTATTCGTGCGTCAGGTCCAGATAGGGAACGCCGAGATGGGCGCAGACCTCCTTGCTGACGGCGGCCTGTTGGTTCATGGCTTGTTCAATCAGCCGTTTGAGGGCCGGGCCCAGCTTGGGCTCGTTCTGCATCTGGCCTGGGCTCAGTACGATGACCGAGGCGGCCAGGTCCAGGGCCTGCTGGATGGAGGCGGTCAAGTCCCCACGCCATTCATCCAGGCCCCGCTGGGCCATGATGTCGTTGGAGCCGGCGCAGAGAATCAGTAGGTCAGCGGACTCCTTGGCCTCGGCTGGCCCACTGGCCTCAAGCGCTTGCCTGGCTTCGGGCAGCAGCCGGTAGCGGACCCGTTTCATGGTGGCGCCCAGTCTGCCGTAGGCATGCCAGTCAACGGGTCGGTTGGTCAGCCTGCTGATACCCAGGGCCAGGTCGGGCACGAAACCGTCGGCCTGCCTGTCCACGCCGCAGCCGGCCACCATGGAGTCACCCACGGCCAGGACCAGCATGGTCTTGGCTCCCTCAGCTGCCTGGTCCGGCCTGAGACTGCCGAAACGGTCGCCCTCCGGCTCGGCGGCCAGGTGTATGTGACGCTTGGCCCACAGGGCCTCTATGGTCGCTAAAGGCTTGTCCAACACAGCAGGCATAATCCACCCCTTCTCAGGCCGGTGTGCTCCCAGAGGGACCACGGCTACGACTGTTCCCTTCATTCAATCTACAAAGCATGAGGACATTGTCTTCCAGTCTGGCGGCCAATACGAAGGTCTGCCTACCCAGAATAGAGGGTAGGCAGACCTGTGCTATGAGGCGTTCTGCTTAGTTGAGACTGCCGGTGGCCTTGTAGGCCGGACCATCGCTGGACGAACCGGCGAAGGAGGTCAGGCTCCTGACTTCATCAAGAGCCTGGGCGATCTGCTCTGTGACGCGCTCGGGGGCCGTGCCTCCCTGACCCTGACGGGCTTGGATGGAACCCTGGGTGGAGAGGACCTGACGAACCTGGGGTGCCAGGTCAGCAGCTAGGAAATCCTTAAAGGCCTCTTGGAAGTCCTGGTCGCTCAGGTCCCAGAGCTCGACACCTCGACCCTCGGCAATCTGGACGCAGGCTCCTGACAGCTCATGGGCGTGACGGAAGGGGACCCCCTGCTTGACCAGCCATTCAGCGATATCGGTGGCCAGAGCGAAGCCGGTGGGAGCCTGGGCCTCCAAACGGTCCTGGTCGAAGGTCAGGGTGCGGACCATGCCAGTGAAGGCAGGCAGGACGGTCAGCAGGGTGTCTACCTGGTCGAAGACGGCCTCCTTGTCCTCCTGGAGGTCACGGGCATAGGCGGTGGGCAGGCCTTTAAGGGTGGTGAGCAGGCCGGTCAGGTCTCCGATCAGTCGGCCGGACTTGCCACGGGCCAGCTCAGCGATGTCCGGGTTCTTCTTCTGGGGCATAATGGAGGAGCCGGTGGAGTAGGCGTCATCCAGGCGCACGAAGGCGAACTCCTGGGTGTTCCAGATGATGATCTCCTCGCTCAGGCGGCTCAGGTCCACGCCGGCCATGGCGGCGACGAAGGCGAACTCGGCGGCGGTGTCTCGGCTTGCGGTGCCGTCTATGGAGTTCTCGGTCACCCGGGAGAAGCCCAGCTCCTTGGCCACGGCGACAGGGTCCAGGCCCAGGGTGTTGCCGGCCAGGGCACCCGATCCATAGGGGCTGGAGTCGGCCCGCCTGTCCCAGTCCCACAGGCGTTCCACATCACGCAGGAGGGGCCAGACGTGGGCCATGAGCTGGTGGGCCAGGAGGACCGGCTGGGCATGCTGCATGTGGGTGCGGCCGGGCATGACCGTGTTGCCGGCGTCCTTGGCCTGGGTGATCAGGGCCTGGACCAGGCCCAGGAGCTCTGTGGCCAGGGTCCGGCTCTTCCGGCGCAGCCAGATGCGAATCAGGGCCGCTATCTGGTCGTTGCGGGAACGGCCGGCCCGAAGCTTGCCGCCCAGATCATCACCAGCGATGGCGATGAGGCCGCGTTCCAGGGCCGTGGCCTCGTCCTCGTCGGCGGCATCTGGGGTAAAGGCTCCCGAATCCACCTGGGCCTGGAGCTGGTCCAGGGCGTCCTCCATGCCCTGCAGTTCCTCAGGGCTCAGGAGTCCGGCCCGGCCCAGGGCGCGGGCGTGGGCGCGGGAGCCGGCGATGTCGTCGTCGGCCAGCCGCCAGTCGAACTGGGTGGACTTCGACAGGGCCTCCAGTTCCGGGGAGGGGCCGGACTTGAACCGTCCTCCCCAGAGGGCCAGGCGCCCCTCCTCACCCAGGTCACTCCCCTGCTGTTCCTGCCCTGTGCTCATTGCTGCTCCCTCGCGCTTTCACTTGCTGCCGCGTTCGCTTGTTCAGCGACTCGACTATCGGCTGCTCGCTTACTTGCCTATTGGTCTGTTCGATCAACTATCGCCATCTGCCGGTGGCCATGGTCACTTGACCATCTCGTCCGGTTCCTCGATCCCGTTGCCGAAGCGGACATCGCGAGCTGCGGCTACACGGGAGGGCAGGCCGTAGATGTCGATGAAGCCGTTGGATGACCCCTGGTCGAAGGAGTCGCCCGAATCGTAGGTGGCCAGGTTGTAGTCGTAGAGGGAGGAGTCGGACCGGCGGCCGGTCACCACGGCCCTGCCGCCGTGTAGGACCATGCGGATCTGCCCGGAGACGTACTGCTGGGTGTCCTCAATGAAGGCGTTGAGGGACTTGACGGCCGGCGAGAACCACTGGGCGTCGTAGACCAGCTCGCCCCAGCGCTTGTCGATGTCGCGCTTGATCCGGTGCTGTTCACGCTCCAGGCAGCAGTTCTCCAACTCCTGGTGGGCGGTGATCAGGGACATGGCGCCGGGTGCCTCGTAGAGCTCACGGGACTTGATGCCCACCAGCCGGTCCTCAATTATGTCGATGCGGCCGATGCCTTGGGCCCCGGCCCTGCGGTTCATCTCCTCGATGGCCTGGAGGGGGGTAACATCGCGGCCGTCGATCTTGACGGGGACGCCCTGCTTGAAGTCGATGACCACCTCGTCCTCGACCGGCGGGAAGGACGGGTCGTCGGTGTAGGTGTAACAATCCTTGGTGGGCCCATTCCAGGGATCCTCCAGGAAGCCGGTCTCGATGGCCCGGCCCCAGACGTTCTGGTCAATGGAGTAGGGGCTCTTCTCGGTCTGGGTGATGGGGAGCTTGTGGTCCTTGGCGAAGGCGATCTCGACATCACGGGTCAGGGAGAGATCGCGGATGGGGCTGATGGCCTTGAGTTCGGGGTCCATGGACTGGATGGAGACCTCGAAGCGAACCTGGTCGTTGCCCTTGCCGGTGCAGCCGTGGGAGATGGTGTCGGCACCGAACTGGTGGGCGGCCCGGACCAGGTGCTTGGAGATCAGGGGCCTGGAGATGGCGGAGACCAGCGGGTAGACACCCTCATAGAGGGCATTGGCCTTGAGGGCCAACATGCAGTATTCACTGGCGAACTCCTCGCGGGCGTCGACCACATAGGCCTCTACGGCTCCGCAGGCCAGGGCCCGCTCCTTGATGGTATCCAGGCTCTCGCCGCCCTGGCCGACATCAAGGGAGACGGCCACAACGTCCTTGCCGGTCCTCTCCTTGAGGTAAGGAATGGCCACCGAGGTGTCCAGTCCGCCGGAATACGCCAGAACAATTCGATTCTTCTCGCTCATCTCAACCCTTTCATGGAAAGCTGTACCAGTATAATATACAACATACTGAATACTTATGCGTTAAGAAACGCCGCAGTCACTCCGGGCGGCTTGCCCATAGGCCCGCCGCCAGACCCATCAGGAGGACTGACCCTTGGAGGCTATATCCAGCAACCATTGGGCCCTCACCTGAGCCTGCCCGTCATCAACACAGATCATCATCACCGTGTCGTCACCCGCTATGGTGCCCAGAATGCCCTCAAGGGGCTGCCGGTCGATCACTGACGCCACATATTGGGCGGCCCCGGCCGGCGTATGGATGACGACCAGATTACGGGCCGCCGCCGCGGACACCAACAGGCCGGTGAGGACCTTGCCCATCTGCTGCTCTACCCTCTTCGAGGACAGATCCTCCCCCAGGTCCGATTGGGGGTCGTCAGCCAGCCGGTAGGCGATGCTGCCGTCCTTGAGGCGGGTCTTGACCGCATGGATCTCATCCAGGTCCCGGCTCAGGGTGGCCTGGGTCACGGCGAAGCCCTCATCGTCCAGCAAGTCGGAAAGCTGGGACTGGGAGCCGATGATGTGGTCCATGAGTATGCGCTCGATGGTACTGAGCCGGGCCGCCCTGGTTGCCGGACGCTGGAGACTGGGCTGCGATGCCTGCCGATCGGACTTCCGCTCGTGCGATCCTTCAGCGGCCTGCCTGCCTGGGGCCTGTGGACTCTTGGCCTTCTTGCTGCTATCCATATCTGTCATTTCTGTAGACGTCGCGTTCCTATCGTTATCATCGTGCGTTCCACCGGCCTGCCGGGCGGAACCACCACCAGCTTAACCTGTCCTCTTCCACAAGTAACCATCGACAGCCGCCAGCGGTCCGTCCATGTCTGCCCCCTTGTCCAGGCCGGACCTGCTTGACCGGGCCCGGCTGAATCAGGGCAGGTCAGAGCGAGTCAGGCCAGGAGGGTCTGGTCATCGCTTTGCTGTCCAATCAGCCAGGTCAGGAGGGCCTTTTGGGCATGGAGTCGGTTCTCCGCCTCGTCCCAGACCACGGACTGGGGGCCGTCAATCACCGAGGCCGTGACCTCCTTGCCCCGGTAGGCGGGCAGGCAGTGCTGGAAGAGGGCGTCGTCCTTGGCCGCGGCCATGACCCGCTCATTGACCTGATAGTCCCAGAAGGGCTTGGAACGAATGGCGTACTCGGCCTCCTCGCCCATGGACACCCAGGTGTCCGTGAAGATGCAGTCGGCTCCACTGGCGGCCTCAAGCGGGTCGGTGGTGACCAGGATGGAGCCATCGTTGCGGTCGGCCAGGGCCTGGGCCTCCTCCACTATGCGGGCGTCAGGCAGGAAGCCTTGGGGTCCGGCCAGGCGCACATGCATGCCTGCCGTGGCCCCACCCATGAGGTAGGAGTTGGCCATGTTGTTGGCGCTGTCTCCCAGGTAGGCGATGGTCTTACCCGGCAGGGCGTCCACTCCCCCACGGAACTGGGCTATGGTCAGGAAGTCGGCCAGGATCTGGCAGGGGTGGAAGAGGTCGGTCAGGGCGTTGACCACGGGCACGCTGGCATTGGCGGCCATGGCCTCGATCCTGTCCTGGCCGAAGGTGCGCCAGACGATGGCTGAGGCCATACGGGTCAGGACGCGCGCCGTGTCGTCGACAGGCTCCCCACGGCCCAGCTGTGAGCCGGCCTGGTCGATGACCAGGGGGTAGCCGCCCAGCTCGGCCACACCTATCGAGAAGCTGGACCGGGTGCGGGTGCTGGGTTTGTCGAAGAGGACGGCCACGGCCTGTGGGCCCGCGAAGGGCGTGTGGTAGTGCCGGTCCTGGCGGAATTTCATGCCCAATTCCAGGACCTGCCGCTGCTCCTCATGGTTGAGGTCGTCGTCACGGAGAAAATGCCGTAGCTGTCCACTCATGTTGGCTCCTTGCCTGGGGCGGCGACCGCCCCCCCCCTATGCTGCCCTGGGCAGCTCTGTGTATCTTGATGGTGCACTGTCCGCGAGGAAAATGCAATGCTGTGGCCGCTCTTGGCTGGTCGCTTGGGCCAGGGGCCGGCCCGACCTAATCGTCAGGCAAATCGGTCGGCAGGTCAGCCAGGATCGCCAGACCCTGTTCAATGTCCTGAGCCGTGACGATGAGAGGAGGCGCGAACCTCAAGGCGTCCGGGGCCACCGCGTTGACTATGAGCCCACGGTCCAGGCACCATTCCATGGCCGCATGGGCGCAGGGATGGGCCAGTTGGACGGCATCCAGGAGGCCGCGGCCCCGGCTGCCGACGAAGAGGCGGTTCCCGCAAGCCTCCAGGCCCTGACGCAACTGCTGGCCCCGCTCCTCGGCATTGGCCAGCAGGCCCTCGGCCTCAATCGCATCAAGGGTGGCCAAGGCCGCCGCAGCGCCCAAGGGGTTGCCAGCGAAGGTGGACCCGTGGGAGCCCGGTGTGAAGAGGTCTGACAGCTCCTGGCCGAAGGCGATGATGCCTCCCATGGGGAAGCCACCGGCCACCCCCTTGGCGAAAGAGACAATGTCCGGCCTCACCCCGCCCGCCAGGTCCTCGCGCTGGAAGGCGAACCATTGGCCGGTGCGGCCGATGCCGGTCTGGACCTCGTCGATGATCAGCAGGGCCCGGTGGCGGTCGCACAGGTCCCTGACCTGCCGCACATAGTCGGCCCCCAGGGGCCTGACACCCGCCTCGCCTTGGATGAGCTCCAGGATCACAGCGGCCACCGGCCCCCGACGGTCTCCAGCGGCGAAGGCCTGCTCCATGGCTGCCGGGTCGCCGGCCGGTACGAAGTCGACGGCGGGCAGGAGAGGCTCGAAGGGCTCGCGTATGGCGGGTTTCCAGGTGGCGCTCAGGGCCCCCATGGTCCGGCCATGGAAACCCTGGGTCAGGGCCAGGATTCGCGCCGGCTCGCCCTCGGTGCCGTCGGCATCCGCCCCGGGTAGGGTCCGACCGTAGAGACGGGCCAGTTTGAGGGCTGCCTCGTTGGCCTCTGCCCCGGAATTGCCGAAGTAGACACGGGAGCCCGCCGGCGCACCGGACAGGTGGATGAGCCGGTCAGCCAGTTCGATCTGTGGCCTGCTGGCAAAGTAGTTGCTGGTGTGGGCGAGCCTGGCCGCCTGCTGGCTCACGGCCTTCACCCAGGCGGGGTGGGCGTAGCCTAGGGAGTTGACGGCTATGCCTGCCAGGAAGTCCATGTATTCCCTGCCGTCCACATCCCAGACGCGCGTGCCCTGACCATGGTCCATGACCCGCAGTGGCTTGCCGAAGACATGCATGTGCACGTCCTGGTAGCGGTCGATCAGCTGTGCGTCCTGGGGGCCCAAAGATTCCTTGGTAGCTGTCTGCTCAGTCATCGCTTCCCCTCATCTCCAGGCCGTCCTCTGACACGACCATGGTTCCTATGCCCTCGCGGGTGAATATCTCGTTGAGTATGGAATGGGGCTTGCGGCCGTCGATGATATGGGCCTGGCGCACACCACCATCCAGGGCCCGTACACAGGCCTCCATCTTGGGCCTCATGCCCGTCTCCAGATCAGGCAGCAGCTGCCGGAGGTTCTCCACACCGATATGGCTGATCAGGGACCCACGGTCCGGCCAGTTGGCATAGAGGCCGTCCACGTCGGTCAGGATCACCAGCTTGCGAGCGCCCAGGGCCGTGGCCAGGGCAGCGGCGGCCGAGTCAGCGTTGACGTTGAGGACCTGCAGGGCATCGTCCTCGTCCGGGGCCACGGAGGAGACCACAGGGATGCGTCCGGCCCCTATCAGGTCCTCAACGGCCGAGGCGTCGACGGCCACCACGTCTCCTACCTGGCCCACGTCGGTCTTCACCCCGTCGATCACGGGCATGCGCTTGCAGGCGGAGAAGAGGCCACCGTCCTCACCGGAGAGTCCCACCGCGTAGGGGCCATGGGCGTTGATCAGGCCCACCAGCTCCCTGGAGACCTTGCCGGTAAGCACCATACGGACCACGTCCATGGCTTCGGGCGTGGTGACCCTCAGGCCTCCTTTGAATTCGGACTTGATGCCCAAAGCCTTGAGCATGGTTGAGATCTGCGGACCGCCCCCATGGACCACGACCGGGTGGATGCCGACCTGGCGTAGGAAGACCATGTCCTGGGCGAAGCATGCCTGGAGCCGACGGTCCACCATGGCATTGCCGCCGTATTTGATGACGATGCATTGGCCGGCGAATTCCTCCAGCCAGGGCAGGGCCTCGATGAGGACCTCCGCCTTCCGGGCGTCCGCCAGATCGCTGAGCCCCGGCTGCCGCCTCTTGGGCATGGTCTCCTCCATGACGTATGTCCCTTCCTTTATCGCTTGTTTACCATTCCGGCCTGGGTTACCGTGGTTGCCGGACCGTTCAGCTCTCGTAGTCGGCGTTGATGTGCACGTAGTCCAGGGTCAGGTCGTCGGTCCAGATGGTGGCCTGGGATTGGCCGGCACACAGGTCGATGTCGATGCTGACCTGGCGCGGGCCCATGTCGACCTGTGACCGGTCGACCCCTGGCTTGCCGCCGTCGCAGACCCTGAGCCCGTTGATGTCCACCGTCACCTGCCCGGGGTCGTAGGGGGCCACCGAGGCGGGCACGGTGCCCAGGGAGGAGACCACACGCCCCCAGTTGGGGTCATTGCCGCTGATGGCGCATTTGAGCAGGTTTGAGGCCGCGACCGCCCGGGCACAGGCCAGGGCCGCCTCCTCGCTGCTGGCCCCGGTGACGGTAATGGCCACGTCGTGGCTGGAGCCTTCCCCATCGCCGATGATCTGCTGGCTCAGGCACTGACAGGCTTGGGCGACCAGGGCCTTGAACTCGGCCGGGTCGGGCGTCACACCACTGGCACCAGATGCCAGAAGCAGGACCGTATCGTTGGTGGACATGCAACCGTCCACGTCGATTCGGTTGAAGGTCTTGCCCACAGCGGCGGTCAGGGCCTCCTGGAGGTCAGCCGAGGTCACCACCGCGTCCGTGGTGATCAGGCAGATCATGGTGGCCAGCTGGGGGGCGATCATGCCGGAGCCCTTGACCATGCCGCCGACCCGGTAGCCGGTCCCGTCCAGGGTCACGGTCTTGGGCTTGCTGTCGGTGGTCATGATGGCCCATGCCGCGTCGATGCCGGCCTGGTCGCTCTCGGACACCTGCCCGACGGCCTGACGGGTGCCCTCCAGGACCTTGCCCAGGGGCAGCAGTTCACCTATCAATCCGGTTGAGCACACGGCGATGTCCTCGACCTGGCTTCCCAGCAGCCCAGCCAGCTCCTGGGCCGTCCGCTCGGTCTGCCTGTAGCCCTCGGCGCCGGTGCAGGCATTGGCTCCCCCGGAGTTGATGATGACGGCGTGGGCCTGGCCGTCGGCCAGTATCCGGCGGCTCCATTGGACAGGGGCCGCGCAGAAACGATTGGGGGTGAAGACCCCGGCGGCGGTTTGGAGGGGACCCTGGTTGACCACCAGGGCCAGGTCCTTCTTGCCCTCCACCGGGGAGATGCCGGCCCGCAGACCGCAGGCCGCGAATCCTTTGGCATAGGTGACGCTCATGGTGCTACTCCGATCTTGGTCAGGCCAGCCTCCTCGGGCAGGCCCAGGGCGATGTTCATGGATTGGACTGCCTGGCCGGCTGTTCCTCTACTGAGATTGTCGATGGCGGCGAAGGCCGAGATTCTGCCGGCGGAACGGTCCACCACCACTTGGATGTGGGCTGTATTGGACCCGAGCACGTTGGCGGTGGCCGGCAGCTGACCCTGGGGCAGCAGGACCATGAACGGCTCATCGGCGTAGGCCTGCTCCCAGGCGGCGCGAATCTCCCCGTCGCTCATGGCCATGGCCTGTGCTGTCAGTTTGGCGCTGACCGAGGCCAGGATGCCCCGGGCCATGGGCACCAGCATCGGCGTGAAGGAGATGCTGAAGGCGCAGGCAGCGCAGGCCTCCTGCCCGCTGGCATGGGCCAGGTTCTGCAGAATCTCAGGAATATGCCGGTGCACCCCGCCCACCGAGTAGGGGGTCGCTGACCCCAGGGCCTCGGCCGCCAGCAGGTTGGTCCCCTTCAGGGCCTTGCCAGCCCCGGAATAGCCCACAACCAGGTCGGCGACAATGTCCGTGGGCTCCACCAGCCCTTGGGCCAGGCCCGGCTGCAAGGCCAGGGTGGTGGCCGTGACATTGCAGCCCGGCCCCGCTATGCGCCTAGCCCCCCGCAGATGCTCCCTTTGCTTGCCCGACACTCCTCCAGGACCAGCCCCCAGCAGCAGTTCCGGCATGCCGTAGGTCCATGAGGGGTAGAAATCACCGGAGTAGAAGCGGCCCCAGGCCTCCTGTTCCTCCAGGCGGTGGTCGGCGCCCAGGTCGATGACCAGGGCCGTGGGGTCCAAGTCCTGGGCCAGGCGCCCCGATGCCCCGTGGGGCAGGGCCAGGATGATGATGTCATGCCCGGCCAGGGTCCGCGCATTGGTCTCCTGAATCTTCAGGTCCGCCAGTTGGGGAATATGCGGCATGTGCTGGCCCAAGCGCTCCCCGACCGACGCATGGCCGGTGACCGTAGTCACCTGGCAGTTGGGGTGGTCGGCCAGCAGCCGCAACGCCTCGCCACCGGCATATCCTGTGGCTCCCGCCACCGCTACCGTGTATTGCCTCATGGGAATCAGCTTTCCTCGGAACCGCATCAGTGATTACATAATATTCATTAAGCCGTATAAATACATTACAGCATGTCGGAAGTGTCCGCATACTGGACACCGGCACGCAGGCCCGGACCGCAGCCCAACCAACACCATCGCCCGACATAGCTGCTGGGCCCCATGGGGTAGTTGGCCACCCCTCCCTGACCCACACCCCTCCACAGCCTATGAAGCAAGCAGACGGTTGCCATGCATGACCTAGACGTGGCGATTGCCTGACGCTCCGTCCATGCAAGGACCGGCGCTTAAGGCCCTCAGGCGGGCATCGTGCCCGGCTCAGGCACATAGCCATCAGGCTTGCGTATACCAAAGGACGGATGCTGGTTCCCGCAGGAACACAAACATCCGCCGCATTACAAAGCAAAAGCACGCACCGTCTCAGACCGAGGTCGACCCATCCGTGCCACCGCCGCCCAATCCACCGCCGCCGAACATGTCGTCACCGCCTGGAAGGGACTGGATCATGTCGAGCGGAGAGATTCCCTTGATCATCATCCAGGCCAGGATGGCTGTGACCAGCAGGTTGATGATGACCGCGGCCAGGGCCAGCCCGTAGCCCTTCATGTGCATCTTCTTGGTCCGCCACATGGATGCCAGGCCCATGAGGGCCGGGAGTATGGGTATGGAGAAGAGGATGGAGAAGACGAAGGCGATGATGGCGTTGACATCCCAATGGCCGTACCAGGGGTTCTGGTTGGGGTCGTCCAGGTTGATGTTGTTGAGGTCCTGGATATTGGCCAGGCGACGGGGATCCGGAGCCTGCTGGCCCTGGCCGCCAGGATATTGACCGGTGGCCGCCTGCCCCTGCCACTGACCGTAGCCAGCCTGCTGGTTTCCGGCCGGACCTTGCGCGGACTGCTGCTGCCCCTGGGCCTGGGCAGGCGATGCATCCGGGGCACCGAAGACGTATGGATTATAGCCGGCCGGCATCTGGTTGGTCATGGCTCCATAGTCCAGGGGCTTGACCTGACCATATTCTGGCTGACCACCCTGGGGCTCGGCCAGGTTGTCGGGCTGCGGCTGGGCCGCTGCCCCGTATTGGGGACCCGACTGCATGTAGTCCGAGGCCTGGGGCTGGCCCAAGCCCGGCTGCCCCTGGGCAGGAGCAGGAGCTGGGGCGGGGGTACCCTGCCCCGAGGCCGGAGCCGAAGTCCCCTCTGGCAAGTGACTCTGGAGCCCCTGCGCATCTGACTGAAAGCCCTGCTGGTCGCTCATGCTTCCTCTTTCCTCGCCTATGTACTGCCCTGATTGTAGTGGGTCGGACCGCTTATGCTCGCAGCTGGGCGCCCAGGCCGGCAACCTTGTCGACGATGGCCTGGCGAATGCTTTCGCTGTCCTGCGAGGTCAGGGTCCGGTCCGGAGCCCGGAAGACCACCGAGTAGGCCAGGGACTTCATACCCTCACCCACCTGGTCGCCGGTGAAGACATCGAAGAGCTCGATGGATTCCAGGTTGTCTCCGGCCGCTTCGACGATGGCCTGCCGCAGCTGGTCGGCCGTGACCGAGTCCCTGACCGTGAAGGCCAGGTCCTGCTTGACCGGCGGGAAGGTGGAGATGGGCTTGGCCTGGACCGGCTTGTCGCTCAGCTGGGCGAAGAGGTCGGTCAGGTTCAACTCAAATGCCGCGGAGTGCTGGGGGAAGTCCAGGGCCTCGTTGACATGGGGGTGAAGTTCACCCACATAGCCCACGCAGGCCTGGCCCGCCATGACCTTGGCCGCCCGGCCGGGGTGCCACTGGGCCGGCACATCTACGCCCTGGGGCTGCTCCAGACGAAGGCCGGCGCCCAAACGATCGGAGAGGCGATTGACGGCCTCAACGGCATCGGTCCAATCCACGGGGCGGCGCTCACCCAGCCAGCCGGTCTCCAGGGCGGAGCCGGTCAGGATGGCCGCGGCGTGCAGGGGCTGGTCGGGCAGGCCTGCATCCAGGGCCGCCAGATCCTCGTCGCTGGGCCGTTGGCCGCCAGGCAGGGCTGGAATGGCCGGAGCCTTGGGATCCTGCAGGTAGACATGGCCAAGCTCATAGAGGGCCACATTCTCCACACCACGGTGGAGGTTGCGCTGAACGGTGTGGGCCAAGGTGGGAAGGATGGTACGGCGCAGGTAGGGCCGGTCGCCGGCCAGGGGGTTGGCCACCTCTACGGAAAGGGGCCTGATGGCCTCGGCATCGTAGGAGAAGTCCTTGAAGTCCTCCTCGCCCACGAAGGGGTAGGACAGGGTCTCGACCAGCCCGTACTCGGCCAGCTCGTTGGCAACCTGCCGACTGTGGACCTGGTCAGGGGTCAGCCCC
This sequence comes from Bifidobacterium aemilianum, assembly GCF_003315635.1. Lineage (GTDB taxonomy): Bacteria > Actinomycetota > Actinomycetes > Actinomycetales > Bifidobacteriaceae > Bifidobacterium > Bifidobacterium aemilianum. The sequence goes on from NZ_PDCG01000001.1 coordinate 98,940, forward strand.
ACGGCACCCTCGACCGGGGCCGGAGGCACGGTGACCGGGATTTGGTCGTAGCCGACCAGTCGGGCGACCTCCTCGACCAGGTCGCAAGGGTCCTTGAGGTCAGGCCGCCATGTGGGCACCTGGACGCAGAGGAGACCATCACCCTGGTCACTGACCTTACAGCCGATGTCGGTGAGTATATCGACGATCTCCTGGGCTGGGGCCTCCAAGGCGGTCAGCCGCTTGACCTCACTGGTCTTGAAGCTGATGGGGGCCACCGGGGCCGTCTGCCGGTAGTCCACAGGGGTCTGCGAGGCCTGGCCATGGCCATACTCGCTCAGGAGCTGGGCGGCCATCTGGGCGGCGGCGGGCTGCAGGTCGACATCCACGCCACGTTCGAAGCGCCGGGAGGCCTCCGAGGGAATCTTGTGGCGGCGGGCCGACCTGGCCACCGACACCGTGTCGAAGTGGGCTGCCTCCAGGAGGATGTTCTTGGTCTCGGCGGTCACCTCGCCGTAGAGGCCACCCATGACACCGGCGATGCCCAGCACGCGCGAGCCCTGCTGGCCATTGGGTGAATCGGTGATGAGCAGGTCCTCGGGATGGAGCTCATGGTCCTTGCTGTCCAGGGTCGTCAGCCGCTCCCCCTGGCGGGCCCGACGGACCACGATGGGGCCTTCGATCTTGTCCAGGTCGTAGGCGTGCATGGGCTGGCCCAGGTCGAGCATGACGTAGTTGGTCACGTCAACGGCCAGGGAGAGGGAGCGCATGCCGGCACGGATCAGGCGGCGACGCATCCAGTTGGGGGTGCGGGCCGAGGGGTCGAAATCGCGGACGGCGCGGGCATAGTAGCGGTCGCAGCCGAGCACCCCATGAATGGGGTTGTCGTCCTCCACGATGACCTGGATGTCACCCTCGGCGCCCGCATCCGGCAGGTCGGCCTTGAGCTTGACCACCGGATCGGTGTAGGCGGCCCCGGTGGAATGGTGGTACTCACGGGCCACACCCCGGTAGGAGAAGGCATAGCCCCGGTCCGGGGTGATGTTGATCTCCAGGATGGGCTGATCCAGGTGGAGCAGATGCATGGCATCGTCACCGGGCTTGAGGGCCTCGTATTCCTCTGGGGTGAAGCCGTAGTGCCGCAGGAGGATGATGCCGTTGTGGTCATCGCCCAGGCCCAGCTCACGCTCGGAGGCGCACATGCCATCGGAGACGTGGCCGTAGGTCTTGCGCGGCTCGATGCGGAAGTCGCCGGGCAGAACGGCGCCGGGCAGGGTCACGACGACCTTCTCGCCGGCCGCCATGTTGGGGGCTCCGCACACGATGCCACGGGGGACCTTCCTACCTGCCTCGTCGGTGGCGTTGTGCTGGTCGCCCACATCGACCTGGCACCAGTTGATGACCTTGCCGTTCTTCTGCGGCTCAGGCTCGGCCGAGACCACGTAGCCGACCACGATGGGGCCGGTCAGCTGGGAGGAGTGGATCTCCTCCTCCTCAAGACCAACCTTGACCAGGTCCTTGGCCAGTTGTTCGTATGACAGGTCGGACGGAACCTGCACGTGCTCCTTGAGCCAGTCAATATCAATCATCGGCACAGGTAATCACTCCCCCATCACAAACTGTTCGCTGAAGCGCACGTCACCCTCGACCAGGTCGTGCATGTCGTTGATGTCGTGGCGCAGGAGCAAGGTGCGCTCCATGCCCACGCCGAAGGCGAAGCCGGTGTAGACCTCCGGGTCCAGACCGGCGGATTCGAGGACATGGGGGTTGACCATGCCGCAGCCGCCCCATTCAATCCAGCCCGGGCCACCCTTCTTGTCGGGGAACCAAAGGTCCAATTCCGCGCTGGGCTCGGTGAAGGGGAAATACGAGGGACGCAGCCGGCTCTTGGCCTCGGGGCCGAACATGGCCACGGCCAGCTTGTCCAGCACGCCCTTGAGGTCGGCCATGGTCAGGCCCTTGTCGACGGCGATGGCCTCACACTGGTGAAAGACCGGGGTGTGGGTGGCATCCAGCTCATCAGTGCGGAAGACCCGGCCGGGGCTGGCTATGTACAAGGGCACGCCCCTGGTCAGGAGGGCACGGACCTGGTCCGAGGAGGTCTGCGTGCGCAGGACCATGTTGGAACCCACGAAGCCGGCCGCGTCCTTGGCCTGGGAGCCCTTGACGTAGAAGGTGTCCTGCATCTGGCGGGCAGGGTGGTCGGGGCCGAAGTTGAGGGCGTCGAAGTCGTACCATTCGCTTTCGACCTCGGGGCCGGTGGAGATCTGCCAGCCCATGGAGATGAAGAGGTCCTCGATGTCCTCCATGATCTTGGGCAGGGGGTGGCGGGCACCAAGGGGCTTGCGCTTGACCGGCTGGGTCATGTCGACCGTCTCGGCGGCCAGGGCTGCGGCCTCCTCCTGGGCCTTGACCTGGGCCTCCTTGGCTCCGAAGGCCCGCCCGAAGTCGGCCCGGAGCTTGCCCATGAGCCGCCCCGCCTCCTTCTTCTGGTCACCGGGCAGGGAGCCGATGGCCTTGGAGGCCTGGGTCATGAGTGATTGGCCACCGATATACTCGGTCTTGATGGCCTTGAGCTCGTCCAGGCTGGAGGCCTGCCCGATTTTCCCGATGGCCTCGGTCACCGCATCGGTCACCGCTTGTGCATCGAATGTCACGTCCTGCGCCACAAGTTCCCTTTCCTCTGTATGCCGCCAACCCGTGTAATTCCTCGGATTTCAAGCTTTTACGCCTTCACATTCTTTCAATATGACTCGACATAGCCAGACTGAAGAGCATGACCGCCGCCGAGGCAGCCAAGTTGAGCGATTCGGCCCTGCCGTAGATGGGAATGGAGACAATATCCTGAACCTGGTCGAGCACTTCTTGCGGCAGACCCCGGGCCTCATTGCCGAAGAGTAGGGCCCGCGGGACCTGCTGGCCATCTCCCGGCCCACTGTAGAGCAGATCGGTCAGGGACAGGGGTCTCTTGCCTGCCGTCCCGTAGACATCGGCAGCCGTGGTGACCAGGCCCTGAGCGGATGACCAGGAGAGGAAGTCCTCAGTGGTCATTGTCAGGAGGGGCAGATGAAACAGCGACCCGGCCGTTGACCGGATGACCTTGGGATTCAAGGGGTCCACGCAATCATCCACGAAGACCACGGCGCGGCAGCCCGCAGCGTCTGCGGCCCGGATGACGGTCCCGGCATTGCCTGGATCCCTCACCTGCCAGAAGGCGGCCACGCTGGGGCCCGCGAGGGTATCTTCGGTCCCGCCGGCTGGATTCCGGCTCGGTTCCAGCAGATCAGCCTGCGGCTGGTGCGACTCCTGCCCGGCAGCGGAGCCAAGATCCACATCATCAACGAACGCCATAATCCCAGCCGCATCCCCTACGGCAACAATGCCCTGGGAATCGGTGCTGATCTTGTCCATAACCTGATCAGTGACCATGTGCACATACAGGTTGCTGCCCTCGCCAAGCTCCAAGGCCTGGTCCATGATGGCCGCCAGGGTCTTCGAGGCCGGCCGAAGATCGTCGGGGCCCGCTGACCTTACGTACAGATCACTGACCAGATCAGGCCGGTAGGCTATCGCTTCCCTCACCGATTGCGGCCCTTCAATCAGGAAACAGCCGCTCTTCCTGCGACCTCGGCTGCTGGTCAAGGATGCCAGACGACGCACCCGGTCGGATTTGGGATTGCTGATGATGTCGGAATTCATGGGCATGTCCATCACTCTACCTGGGCGGCCCCACCGCCGCACCCAAGGAGCACAGCCACAGATACCTCCCTGGCCCGTCAGTTGCCGAAGAAGGCGAAGTGGCCGGTCAGGTAGGCGGTCAGGAGGGCGACCAGGGGCAGGGCCAGACAGATGGCCAGGAAGACCCAGTCCCGTGGGTGGACCTGGCTGATCCGGGCGCTGGAACGGGGGTGGTCGCCTCCGAAGCCCCGGGCCTCCATGGCCGTGGCCAGCATGGTGGACCGGCGGATGGAGAGGACCAGGAGGGCGAAGGCCTGGGGGAAGAAGGATTTGATCTTGCTGTCATCGCCGAGTCCACGGGACCGGCGGGAGGCGGTCAGGGCCGTCCAGTCGTCACGGAGGACCGAGAAGAGACGCATGCCGGCCAGCCCCCCATAGACGAAGCGGTCTGGCAGGTGGAGGACCTGACTGAAGGAGTCGGCTAGGTCGGTCGCGTCAATGCCCAGGACGGCGATGATGGCGGGTATGCCGATGGCCAGGATCCGTAGGGCCGTGGCCAGGGCCAGGATGAGTGACTTGTCCGAGACCTGGATCAGTCCCCACTGCCACCAGACATGACCGCCGGACTTGCCATAGAGAATGACCGCCAGGGCCGAGCCGGGGGCGCCGATGAAGACCGGCCAGGTGAATTTGACCACCCTCCAGGGACTGAAGCCTATGCCCATGAGCAACACGAATTCCAGCCCCAAGGCCACGGAAGCCGACACCCAATCAAGGCTGAAGAGCAGGATCAGGGCGGTCAGAAAGCCGCCGATGAGCCGGAAGGAAGGGTTGAGGGATGCCAGATAGGGCGACCGGCTGGACTGGCGGGGGTCCTCGGTCCGGGCTTGGGTCGGGCTGACCTGGATCAGCTGTGGCTGGCCATCGGCGGGCAACTCATCGGCGCAAGGGCTGCCACCAGGGCGATCAGCGGCAGAACCGCCCGGCTTCCGATCCGCTTGCGCCAACCCCACATGGCCGGTCTGCCCCGCCGGGTCTGGCCCATCGCCGGGCTTGCCGCCACCGTCTTCCTCGCTGTCGTGCTGCCAGCTGCGGTCCAGCTGTCCATCAGTGCCCAATTCAACGATTCTGGCACCCAGGGCCCTGACCAGTTCCCGGTCATGGGTCACCACGATGATGCTGACCCCGTCCCCACGAAGGTCATGGATGAGTCGGACCATGGCCAGCCAGGTGGACCTGTCCTGACCGAAGGTGGGCTCATCCAGAATCAGCACCTGGGGGGCCGCCGCCAAGGCCGAGGCCACGGTCAGCCGCCGCTTCTCGCCGCCGGAGAGGGTGTAGGGATTCATATGGGCATACTGGCGCAGACTGAAGCGTTTGAGGAGGGTCAGGGCCCGGCTCTTGGCCTCTTCGGGGCTGGCGCCCGTCCGCAGGGGGCCCAGCATGACCTCTTCCAGAACGCTGGCCCGGGCGAACTGGTGCTCAGGATTCTGGAAGACGTAGGAGATACGTGAGGCCAGCTGGGTCGACTTCCAGCCGAAGGGCGACGAACCCTGTGCCCCGCCCTGCAGGCGTTCAGAGGCCAGGACCTGGCCTGCCACAGGCTCCAGCAGCCCGGCCAGGGTCATGGACAGGGTCGATTTGCCGGCCCCGTTGGCCCCCACCAGGGCACTGATCTGACCGGAGTGGAAGTCGAGATTGATATGGTCGGCAATGGACTGGCCCTGGCGACCGATGGCCAGGTCTTTCGTTGACAGGAGAACCTCGCCGGTGCCGGTCCTGGCCGGGTAGGAGGGCTCACCGGAGGTATGGATGCGGCCGATACGGTCCTGGGGGCGGGCATAGCGCTCCGGCAGCCAGATGCCCAGGGAGGCAAAGTCTATGTCGGGATTGCCGAAAACCTGCGCGGGGCTGCCATCTGCCAGAATCACGGTGTCTTTGAAGGCCTGCTGGCCGCTTGGCCCTCCCTCCCCTCCAGGGGCGGTGTCTGCCAGGCCCAGCACGATGACCCGGTCAATCATGTCTATCCATGGACCGGCCCGGTGCTCGACCAACAGCATGGTCGAATGGTCGGCCTCCAGGACCGAGGAGACGGCCCCGACGATCTGCCTGACCCCCTCCGGGTCCAGATTGGCGGTCGGCTCATCCAGCAGCAGGACCCCAGGCCGCATGGCGAGCGCCCCAGCCAGGGCCAGCCGCTGGAGCTGGCCGCCGGACAGGTGCATGGTGGACCGGTGGAGCTGCAGGTCGGCCAAGCCAACCGCGGCCATGCTCTGCCTGACCCGTTCCCAGATCTGTGGGCGGTCCAGGGCCATGTTCTCGGGGCCGAAGGCCACATTGTCGCCCAGGCGCTCGAAGATGACCTGGGCATCCGGGTCCTGCAAGACCAGGCCGACCCTGCCCCTGGCCTCCTGCACCGGTGTGCCGTCGACCAGGACCCGCCCCTGGCTGATGCCACCGTCCGCATCCTCAACACCTTCGGATGACTGCCCGCTTTCTACCTCCTCCCCGCTGCTGCCCAGCAACCCTGCGGCACCGGCCAGGATCGTGGATTTGCCGATGCCTGAGGCTCCCAGCAGGAGGACCCGCTGACCGGCTGGAATGGACAGGTTCAAACCCTGAACGGCGAAATGGGAACGCGAGGCGTGACGGTAGCCCCAGTGGTCAAAGACCAGACTGGCACTGGCGGACAGGGGCTTGCTGGAACCAGAGCTCCCTGCCGACGACTGACCGCCGTCCGGCCGGCCTCTCTTGGGTGACTCGCTCATATCCATGTTCCTAGTTTCCATCTATCCACCATCATCATTGCCGGCTGGTCTCAACTCCGCGCGCGGGTCCATGCCAGCCATCAGCGTCATCCTGACTCAATGGCAGCTATCGAATGCCATCAATTCAGCGTGGTCATCAAGCGCCCACGGCCCTGCGCCATCAATCAAGCGCCATCATCCAGCTCATCACCGCCTGGCCCCATATCCTGGAGACGGCGGCACCCGGCAGTAAGGGTTACAGACTACCTGCACTGCCTCGCATATGCCAGGGTTCAGACGACACTCACCAGCCCAGAGCCATGGAGCGGTTGCAACTAGCCCTTGCCTAGACCCTGACCTGCCGTCCTGAGGCAAAGGCCCCCAGTACGCCGGTCTTGGCGATGGCCAGGTAGAGGTACCACATGAGGAGTCCAGCCACCAGGGCGCCTGAGATGATCGAGCCGCCAACGTAGAGGATGCCATACTTGCCGCCCAGGTCAATGGCCTGGAGGTGGGAGAAGAAGGAGTAGAGGCCGCAGCCCAGTCCGGCGCAGGCCCCGGAGACCAGGGTCCTGGGCATGGACCAGCGCCGGTAGCCCCCGACCAGGAATGGGAGCTCCGCCATGGCCCCTTGGATGAGGGCGATCAGCAGGGTCTCAGCCCCTCCCCACATGTTGCCCAGCAGGGCCTCAAGGATTCCCGCCACCAGTTCGGCAAAGAGCCCGGCTCCCGGCTTGCACACGATGACCAGGGCAAGGGGGGCGGCAAAGAGCCAGAGCCCGTTGAGCAGGCCAGGCAAGCCTGGAACGATGGCGTTGAGGAGGGGCCAGGGGCCGGCGGTGGCGATGGCTGCCACCCAGTAGATCAGCGCGCTGGCCACCCCGACCACCGAGGCCACGGCGATGTCGACCACGCGCCAGCGCATACTGCCCGCGGCTGCCGGTCGTTTTGAAGTGTGAGTTTCAGAATACTCTGACATGATGTGCCTTTCCCTTGATGAGCACCGACCTTCGGTGCCGCACCACAAGGCACGGGTAGATAGACGTCCGTGCGCCGGTATTGTCCGGATTCACGTTCAATCGGTCGAGGGATGGCCCTCTTCTCAGCCGCTCCAGCCCATGAGTCATGGTCAAGGAGCAGCACCCGTGTCAGCCCCCAAGTATATGCCAAGCACCGGCCAACAGAAGCAGGCCAGGTCCGCCGAGTCATAGGACGGGCGGTCCGGGCCTGCTTATAAGCGCATGCCGGAGCTCGGCGCAGGCTAGGCTCCTAGGCCATGTCAGTCAGCAAGCTTGCTGAGGATCAAGGCCTCGGTGACGATGTTCTTCTTGAGGCTGGAGAGACTGATGGATTCGTTGGGGCTGTGGGCGTTGCCCTTGGGGTCCTCGGGGCCGGTGACCAGGACCTGGGCCGAGGGGAAGAGCCGCTGGAGTTCGGGGATGAAGGGGATGGAACCGCCCTCTCCCTTGTTGATGGGGTCCACCCCATAGGCCTCACGCATGGCGGCGAGCGCGTCCTGGGTGGCGGTGGCCTCCGGGTCCATGGCCCAGCCCATGCCGTTGTCGATGGGCTCAACGCTGACCTGGGCCCCGAAGGGTGCATGGCTGACCAGGAAGTCCGCCAGGGCCTGATGGGCCTCTTCGGGGCGCTGGTGGGGGGCGGTGCGCAGGGAGAGCCGGAAGCGGGCCTGGTCGGCGATGACGTTGAAGGAGCCCTCCACCGGGTGGGCGTCGAAGCCGATGACGGTGAGGCTGGGCTTGGTCCATAGCCTTGCGGCCAGGGAGCCGGAACCGGCCAGACGGTAGGAATCGACCAGGGCGGCGTCACGTCGGAAATCGGCCTCGTCCATATCACGCTGGAGGCCTCCGACCGGCTCCTCGGCCTTAATGCCGGGAACGGCCAGGTTCCCCTGCTCGTCGTAGAGGGAGGAGATCAGCATGGCGGCCAGGGTGTTGGCATCCAGGATGGGCCCACCGAACTGGCCGGAGTGGACGGGGTGGCCGGAGACCTTGACCGTCACATCCAGGTCGGTGTTGCCCCGCAGGCTGGTGGTCAGGCTGGGAATCTGCGCCGACCAATTGCCTGAGTCGGCCACAATGATCACGTCGGAGGCAAACTCCTCCTGGTGGGACTCCACGAAGGGGATGAAGCTGGGCGAACCCATCTCCTCCTCGCCCTCGATGAAGACCTTGATATTGACCTTCAAGTCATCGGCCAAGGCATGGAGGGCTCCCGAGTGGATGGCAATGCCGCCGCCGTCATCGGTGGCACCGCGCCCATAGAGCCTGCCCTCAACCTCGGTGGCCACGAAGGGGTCGGTGTCCCAGGCGGAGGCATCCGGCACGGGCTGGACGTCATGGTGGGCGTAGAGGAGCACGGTGGGGGCATCCGGGTCCACGAGCTTGGAGCCAATGACCTCCCAGGCTCCTGGGGTCCCATCGCTGGTACGGGCCTGGACCACCTTGGTCTCGATGCCGACCTTGGCCAGCTCCTCGGCCACGAATTGCGCCGAAGCCCTCATATGCTCACCGGTGATGCCCTGGGCCGAGACGGCTTTGAGGGCCACCTTACGGCTCAGCAGATCCACCACACGGTCGAAATCGGCCTCGACCCGCGGACCTATCTCCTTGACATTCAGACTCATGACTTGCTCCTTGTCGCTTGTACTCCCTTGGGTCTTACCTCTGCCGAATCCCAAGGCGGCCGCCTGGCCAGACATCCTACCCGCAGGCCGGGCCCGACCAGGGTCCGCCCCTGGCTCGGATGGGCCCGAAGCCTAGAGAACACAGCCTAGCGGGCATGGTGAGGCCTGCCGCCAGCGTCTAGACGTCACCGTAATCTGCAAACATGACATGGAACCCCTTCAAGAAGCAGAGTGACGAGGAGCAGGCCCCCATCGAGTCCGGCCAGCAGGCACCGATGGAAGGCATGGGCAAGGGCCGCCCGACCCCCAAGCGCAAGCAGGCCCAGGAGCAGAAGCTGCGCCCCCTGGTCCCCAAGGACCGCAAGGCCAGCGCCAAGGCCGCCAAAGCCCGGATTCGAGCCAGGGAGGATGCCCAGTATGAGGCCATGCGCACCGGTGACACGGCCCACATGCCCAAGGCGGAACGCCTGCCTTGGCGCGTCTACATCCGCGATTATGTGGATGCCCGCTTCAACCTGGGAGAGTTCTTCGTCCCGGTCTTCATCGTCGTTTTTGTTCTGGTCATAGTCCTGTCGGCCTTCAACTACCAGAGCCTGAGCATGCCGCTGATGGCTGCCCTCTACCTGTACGTCATCATTGCCGTGATCGACCTCTTCCTCATGTGGCGCAAGCTCAAGAAGCAGCTGATCGCCAAGTTCGGCGAACGCTCCGTGGCCAAGGGTTCGCGTTCAGCCTCATACGCCTGCAACCGTGCCATTCAGCTGCGCCGCTGGCGGCTACCCAAGCCCCGGTCCAAGAAGCGTGGTCAGTGGCCGCAGTGAGCCGCCAAGATCTGCATGGGTCAGCTGAGAGCCAAGAGCGCCAGCTGGCCCATACTTATATGGTGGGCGTATGCTGAGCAGCCCGCAGGAATCACCTGTCAGCCTATGAATCACAGACGAATCGAGGGACCATGCCAGCGGATGTGGACATCGCCATCATCGGAGGAGGCCCAGGTGGGTATTCCACGGCCTTGCGAGCGGCCGAACTGGGCAAGTCGGTGGCTCTGATCGAGCGGGACCCAAGCCTGGGCGGCACCTGCCTGAACCGGGGCTGTGTCCCCTCCAAGGCCCTGATTACCGCCAGCAGAACCCTGCAATCCGTCCAGGATGCCAGCCGCATGGGCATTCAGGCCTCCGTCTCCTCCATTGACTTCGATGCCCTACGCGATTACAAGCTGGGCGTCGTCGAGACCATGACCAGCGGCCTGGCCGGACTCCTGGCCCGCAGGGGTGTGGTGGTTTACCGAGGTCAGGCGGAACTGGCCGACCAGCGGACGGTGGTCATCCGTCCCAGCGGGGGCTCGGATGGGTCAGGCCAGCAAGGTGGCAACTCCGGCCCCGACCAAGTACAACGATTCAACAAAGCTGATGTCGCTGAGGATGCCGGCAACGAGGTAAGGCTGACAGCCAAGGACATCGTGCTGTCCATTGGTTCGGCTCCCCGCCCCTTGCCGACCAACCCCTTCGGCGGGGCCATCATCGACTCCACCCAGGCCCTGAATCTGGATAAGTTCCCAGCCTCGGCCGTCATCATCGGCGCCGGGGCCGTGGCCATCGAGTTCGCCACCATGTGGAGACAGGCCGGTACGGACGTCAGCTTGCTCATCCGCAAGGATCGGGTCCTCTCCGCCTGGGACCGCAGGGTGGGCAGCAGCCTGACCCGGGAGCTCAAGCGCCAGGGCATCAAGGTCATCAGCCGCAGTCGGGTGACCGGAGTGGATACCAGAGCCGATGGAGACGCCAGCGTCCACTACCAGGTCGAGGGACAGGGCGCTTCCAGCAAGGACGGACAAGAAACTGAGGACCCCACGGTCTTCGGCCAGGTCGTGCTGGTGGCCATCGGTCGCGATCCCCAGACCAAGGCCGACTGGTTCGGCAGCCTGGGCATCGAGCTTGATGAGCATGGCCTGGTCCGCACCGACCCCCTGGGCCGCACTTCGGTCGAGCACGTATGGGCCCTGGGGGACATCACCGCCGGCCCAGCCCTGGCCCACCGGGCCTTCGCCCAGGGCATCGCCATAGCCGAGGCCATCGCCGGGCTCAACCCCCGGCCTGTTGATCCGGCTACGGTGCCGACCGTCGTCTTCTCCACCCCTGAGGCAGCCTCTGTGGGCCTGACCGCCCAGGAGGCCAAGGACCGGGAGGACATTCGCGATGTCAAGGAGACCCCCTACCCCATGATGGGCAACGCCCGCATGCTCATGAGCGGGTCGGCTGGGTCCCTCACCATCGTCACCGGCAGCTATGGGGACCAGGAGCCGGTGATCCTGGGTGTCCACATGCTGGCCCCCGACGCCAGCGACCTGATCGCCGAAGCCCAGGAACTGGTGGGCAACCGGGTCCCCCTGTCCGCCGCGGCCCGACTGATCCACCCCCACCCCACCCTCTCCGAGACCTTGGGTGAGGCTCTGCTCAAGGCGGACGGCCGGCCCCTGCACACCCTCTGACGCAGGTATGAAAGCGACGGTGCTAGCTTCGTCGACCAGCAAAAACGGTGAAAACCCCGGACCTACGGTGCTGATAGACTGTTGGACCAGTATGTTCGTTGTCAAGACACAAGCGAGGAAGTAGATGGCAGCCAAGGACAAGAAGCCGGCAAAAAAACAGAATATCGTCAAGCAGATCATTCAGATCTACAAGTACACCTATGCCGAAGACAAGGCCCTACCCTGGCTCCTGGCTGGCGCCTTCCTCCTGCCGGTGATTGCCGCCGTCGTGCTGGGACTGGTCTTCAAGTGGGGTTGGCTTAGCTGGATCCTGCTCATGATCACGGCCATCATGCTGGGCTTCCTCCTCTTCACCATGCTCCTGACCCGCCGGGCCGACCGGGTGGGCTACCAGAAGATCGAAGGCCGCCCAGGGGCCGCCATCTCCGTGCTCAGCAACATCAACAAGGCCGGATACAGCTTCCCCCAGGAGCCCGTGTGGGTGGATGCCAGGACCAAGGACGCCATCTGGCGGGGTACCGGCTACAGCGGCGTCTTCCTGCTGGGTGAGGGTGAGTACGGCCGCATCATGCGGGCCATGGACAATCAGGAGCAGCGAATCAAGGGCGTTACCACCGGTTCCAACATTCCGATCTTCCGCATCGTCGTGGGCTCGGGCGACAAACAGGTCAGGCTCAGGGACCTACGCCAGGTCGTCCTCAAGTCCAAGAGCTATGAACCCACCAACCATAGGAACAAGCTCATGGCCAAGATTCACCCCCGCCGTCGCTTCCTGCTGACCAAGCAGGAGCTGACAACCCTCCAGGAGCGCCTGCGGACCCTGCAACTCAAACAGGGCATGGGCATTCCCAAGGGCATGGACCCCACCCGCCCACAGCGTATGAGCCGCAGGGCCATGCGTGGCCGCTGACCATCAATCCCGCCGTCCCTTGGACAGGCGGGATTATTCATAGCGGGTGGCTTGCCCACCAAACAGCCACAAGCCCGCCGAAAAACCGAAACATACTCGTAACCCAGACGGCGCGTGAAATACATGAGCCCCCATAGACTTGTTAGCAGCACTCTGATGAAAGGAACGGTCCATTGACTCCATTGGTAACCAAGGAAGATGCTGAGGCACTCATCAACCAGGAGGGGATTGAATACGTTTCAGTCCGTTTCACCGATCTGATCGGGGTCCAGCAGAATTTCACCGTACCGGCCAGCGAGTTCCTCAAGGATGCCTTCACAGATGGCATGCCCTTCGACGGGTCCTCCATGCAGGGCTTCCAGGCCATCAATGAGTCCGACATGAACCTGGTGCCGGACGTGTCCACCGCCTTCATCGACCCCTTCCGCAAGCACAAGACCCTGGATGTGGCCTTCTCCATCGTCGAGCCGGTCACCGGTGAGCCCTATTCCCGCGACCCCCGCCAGGTGGCCGCCAAGGCCGAGGCCTACCTGCAGTCCACCGGCATCGCCGACACAGCCTCCTTCGCCCCAGAGGCCGAGTTCTTCATCTTCGACAAGGTCCGCTATGAGAACACCATGCAGCGCTCCTTCTATGAGGTCGACTCCACCGAGGCCCCCTGGAACACGGGTACCGAATACGAGGAGGACGGAAGCCCCAACATCGGCTTCAAAAACCCGGTCAAGGGTGGCTACTTCCCCGTTGCCCCACGTGACCACAACCAGGACCTGCGCGACGACATGGTCGCCAACCTCCAGCAGGTGGGCCTAATCCTGGAACGCGCCCACCACGAGGTCGGTGGCGCCGGTCAGCAGGAGATCAACTACCGGTTCAACTCCCTGCAGCACGCGGGTGACGACCTGATGAAGTACAAGTATGTGGTCCATGAGACCGCTGCCCTGGCCGGCAAGGCCGCGACCTTCATGCCCAAGCCCATCGCCGGCGACAACGGCACCGGCATGCACTGCCACCAATCGCTGTGGAAGGACGGCAAGCCCCTCTTCTACGATGAGACCGGCTATGCAGGCCTCTCTGACATAGCCCGCTGGTACATCGGCGGCTTGATCAGGCACGCCTCGGCGGTCCTGGCCTTCACCAACCCCTCACTCAACTCCTACCACCGCCTGGTGCCCGGATACGAGGCCCCCATCAACCTGGTCTACTCGGCCCGCAACCGCTCCGCCGCTATTCGCATCCCGCTGGCAGGCACCAGCCCTGCGGCCAAGCGCATCGAGTTCCGCGCCCCGGACCCCTCCTCCAACCCATTCCTGGCCTTCTCCGCCCAGCTCATGGCAGGCCTGGACGGCATCCTCAACCACATCGAGCCACCGGCCCCGGTCGACAAGGACCTCTACGAGCTGCCCCCGGAGGAGTACGACGGCATTCAGCGTGTGCCCGCCAGCCTGGACGAGGCCCTGAAGGCCCTGGAATCCGACAATGACTTCCTGACCGCCGGCGACGTCTTCACCGACGACCTCATCTCCACCTGGCTGGACTTGAAGCGTGGCGAGATCGAGCAGGCCCGTCTGGCCCCCACCCCTCTGGAATACCAGCTTTACTTCCACATCTGAGTCGGGGGGCCTGCGCCTCTAACCCATCCATCGGCGGTGGGGTTCAATTCTTGAGCACACTCACGGTTGAACCCCACCGCCCTTGCTGTATACTGCCTGGCCAGGCCGGGGTATAATCAAGCCAAGCGAGCGATGGGGCTGTGGTAAAAGGGTGGCAAGGTGACCAGGAAAGTGTTGGAAATCAGCAGTGAGGCCATAGATTCTCATGGCCGGTTCAAGCCGGAGTTCACAGGACGAGGAGAGAACCGGTCCCCAGCCTTCCATCTGCAGGGATTGGTGCCTGAAGCCAGGACCTTGGCCATTGTTCTGGAGGATCTCACGCATCCGATCTTTGGCAGCATGACCCATTGGCTGGCTTGGAACATACCCGCCCATCAGGAAGTCAAAGGGGGCATCGAACCAGGTAGCCGCAATGTTGGCAGTGGTATCGTACAAGGGCTAGGCTATGGATGGCACCGCTATAGGGGTCCCAAACCTCCCAGGGGTTCAAGTCACAACTACCGATTCACCATCTATGCCCTTGATGCAGAACTCACGCTCTCCCCCTGGCATCGCGCCAAGGGCCTGCTTACGGCCGCAGCCCCCCATATCCTCCAAGAGGCCAGCATAGACGCTCGTTTTGAATAAGTGCCACCCCCCGCCCGCAGTCAGCAGCCCAGGGGATGAGACTGGTCGGGAAGGCTCGCTGACTTGGGGAACATGCTGCTGGCCTTACAGCTATCGGATGAGGGATTGGGCCAAGGACTTAAAGGATTGGGCGATGGGGGTGGAGTCCAGGTTGCCGTCGGGCTTGAGGACCACGGGGCGGCCGGACTCGCCGGTCTCGCGCAGGTCGGTTTCCAGGGGCAGCTGGGCCAGGAGGGGGACCTGGTGGCCCAGAGCTCGGGTCAATTCCTCGCTGACACGCTGGCCACCCCCGTGGCCGAAGATCTCCAGGCGTTCGCCTTGATGATCGTAGTAGCTCATGTTCTCGACCACGCCACGTACCTTGGTGGGCACCTGCAAAGCCACCAGGCCTGAGCGCACGGCCACATCCGAGGCCGAGGGCTGGGGGGTGGTGACAATCACCAGTTCTGCGTTGGGCAGGGCCTGGGCCACGGAGATGGCCATGTCTCCGGTGCCGGGAGCCAGGTCTAGCAGGAGCACATCAGGCTCGCCCCACCAGACGTCCGAGAGGAACTGTTGCAGGGAGCGTTGCAGGCGCGGCCCCCTCCAGAGGATGGCCTGCTCGGAGCCGGCGAACATGCCAATGGAAATGAGCTTGACCCCCCAGGCGGTCACAGGCATGAGCATGCCGTTCAAGTTGGTGGGCTGGCTGTGCACACCGAAGAGGCCAGGCAGGGAGAAGCCGTATATATCCGCATCAATGGCGGCGGTGTCATAGCCCAGGGCGGCGAAGCTGGCGGCCAGGTTGGCGCATACCGAGGACTTGCCCACTCCCCCCTTTCCTGAGGCGATGGCGAAGATCCGGGTCTTGATGCCGGGCCTGGAGAAGGGGTTCTGCTTGCGTTCCGCCTTGAGTTCGGAGACCAGGTTCGAGAGCTTCTCCTGACTCATGGAGGCCAGCTCGATGTGGGGGGTGATGCTGGCACCCGGGTAGGTGGATACAGCCCCATTGATCTGGTTGGTGATAGTCTGCGAGAGGGGGCAGCCCTTGACGGTCAACTCGACGCTGATGTTGGCATCATAGGAGTTCCCGTCGGTGGCCGGGACCACGTGGAGTTCGGGAATCATACCCAGGTCGGTGATGGAACGGCCCAACTCCGGGTCGATCACCTTGCTGAGTCTGCCATAGATCTCGGCCTCAATCCTGCTGATCTGGGGCTGCAGTTGGCAATGGTGACGACTTTCGTCGCTGCCCAACTGGTCTTCCACACCCTGGCTGTCCTGACTCATTCTCTCTCCTCCTTCGACCCTTCGACCCTTCGACCTTCAACACCCTAGCCGTTGGAGAGTCGCCATGCCAGAGATACAAATCAAATTCCTGTAACAGGGAACCGAGGCGGCCACAGCCGGCATACTCTGGAAGTCGAGTCAGCAACAGATCAGCCCCATCCCCGGCCTACTTGACCTCCCCAGTCTCCAGGAGCTGATGGAACTGGGCCTCATTGAGGATGGGCACTCCCAGCTCCTCGGCCTTGCTGGCCTTGGAGCCCGGGTTGGTTCCGACAACCACATAGTCGGTCTTCTTGCTGACCGAGCTGGCCGCCCTGCCACCGCGCTCCATGATGGCCTCCTGGGCCTCCTCCCGCCCGAAGTCCTCCAGACTGCCGGTCACCACCACGGTGACACCGGCCAGGACCTGCGGCT
This sequence comes from Bifidobacterium aemilianum, assembly GCF_003315635.1. Taxonomy (GTDB): domain Bacteria; phylum Actinomycetota; class Actinomycetes; order Actinomycetales; family Bifidobacteriaceae; genus Bifidobacterium; species Bifidobacterium aemilianum. Next base: position 115,306 of record NZ_PDCG01000001.1, read on the forward strand.
TGCTGACGACCTCCACACTCTGCCCGACACCTGCGGCTTTCCAAGCGTCAAGGATCCTCCCCCGCCAGTCCCCCGGCTGCCGGGCGGCCTCGAACCAACCGGCCACCGATTGGGCGATCTCCTGCCCGATGCCATCGATCTGGGCCAGTTCCTCAACCGTGGCGTGTTCGATGGCGTCCAGGCTGCCCAGACGGGTTGCCAGCAGCCTGGCGGTCGGTGGCCCCAGACGCCTGATGGAGAGGGCGACCAGGACCCGCCAGAGTTCAGCCCCCTTGGCCTTGTCGATCTCCTCCAGCATCTGCAGGGTGGTTTGTGAGGGCTGCGGCGCCTTCCCCTCCTTGGCCGGCAGATTGAAGAAGGCCGGAATCCGGTACCAGAGGCCGGAGCCACCACGCCTCTTGCGTTCCTTCCTGTAGCGGCCAAGCTTGTCGGTCTTGCCGATTCTCCTTGTCTCAACGATGGCGGCCTCACGCCAGACATAGACATTGGCCAGGTCCTCGGCCTTGAGGTCGAAGAGTCCCGCCTCACTGGTCAGCACAGGTTGCTGATCCGGGGGGAGCTCCAGGCCAGGAGCGGGTTCGTAGGGTTCCGGTTCCTCGCCAGGATCCACCTCGATATCCCTGCTACTCAACACATAGGAGGCGACCGAATCAGGCTTGTTCTCGTCGGGATTGGTCAGGGCTGTGGCGCTTTGCTCACCCAGGTGCTCGATATCCAAGGCCTTGCGGGACCCCAAGTTGATGATCCGTTCGGTCAGCTGGGCCGGGCAGGATTCGACGTTGGGGCAGCGGATGTCCTTATCACCCTCCTTGGCAGGGGCCAGCTTGGATCCACAGGAGGGGCAGAACTCGGGCATGACGAACTCGCGCAGCTGCTCCTCCCTCCCCTTGCGGCGTTCCAGGACCGGACCGACAAGCTCGGGAATCACGTCTCCGGCCTTTCGGACCACCACCGTGTCTCCGATCAATACACCCTTGCGCTTGACCTCTGTGGGATTGTGCAGGGTGGTACGAGCCACGGTGGAACCGGCCACGTAGACCGGCTTGAGGATGGCGACCGGGGTGACCCGACCGGTGCGTCCGACCTGGACCCGGATGTCCAACAATTCGGTGTTGACCTCCTCGGGCGGGTACTTGTAGGCGATCGACCAGCGGGGGGCACGGGAGGTGGCGCCCAGCCGCCGTTGCAGGGCCAAGTCGTCCACCTTGAGGACGATGCCGTCCAGGGCGTGTTCGATTTCGCCACGATGGTCACCGTAGTACTCGATCATCTCGATGACCTGTTGGAAGTCGGTCACCTCGCGGTTGTGGGAGGAGACCGGAATCCCCCACTTCCTATAGAGCTCGTAGGCCTGCGACTGGTCGTCGACCTGGTCGTGCCCGGCGTGGCTGCTGTCAGACCCCCAGCGCAACTGCCCCAATCCGTGGGCGTAGAAGCTCAGAGGCCGGGATGCGGTGATACGAGGGTCCTTCTGCCGAAGGGAGCCGGCCGCAGCATTGCGCGGGTTGGCGAAGGGCGATCGCCCGGCATCCTCCTGCTGGTCGTTGAGCCTGCCGAAGTCATCCCAACGTATGAAGACCTCACCGCGGATCTCGACGAATTCAGGAATGTCCTCGGCCGGCCCTGCAAGCTGCTGGGGGATGCTGGAGATGGTGCGAACGTTGGTGGTGATGTCCTCACCGGTCACGCCGTCACCCCGGGTCAGACCCTGTTCCAGCACGCCGTTGCGGTAGATGAGGTTGAGGGCCAGGCCGTCGATCTTGACCTCGCAGGTCATGGGGAGGACTTGGGAATCGGGAAGTTCCAAGGACTGGCGCACACCGTCATACCACTGGTGCAGCTCCTCGATGGAGAAGACATCGTCCAGGCTCATCATGCGGGAGGGGTGGCGGACCGAGGCAAAGTCCTTGGAGAAACTGCCGCCCACACGGTGGGTCGGCGACTGGGGGGTGTCCAGGGCCGGGAAGGCGGTCTCCAGGGCCTGCAGGCAGCGCATGCGCTGGTCGTAGGCGGCATCCGAGGAGACCGGGGCATCGTCGATGTAGTAGGCGACCTGGTCGGATTCCACCCAGGCGGCCAGTCGTGCCCAGAGCCGGGCTGCCTCGGCTGAGGTCATCTGGTTGACATCCAGTTTGGCCAGGAGCATGGCATCGGCATCAGTGGCGTTCAGGGCGCTGATCCAAGCCTCCGACCCTGGGCGGAGCTTCTGGGGATCAGCCCCCTCCTGGCCTGTTCTCTCCTGGGCTGTGTCTGTGCTTGCCTGCGTCATTTTCTCACCTGATGTCTGCAATCGTGGCTTGTTGGCGTCCGGGCCTGACATGAATCGGACCATGGCCCAATCCCAGGGGCAGGCCCGGATTCCCTGCCTCCTCGTGTGCTGCCTGTAGTTCCAGTCTAATCGAGTGGCGGCTTAGGCATTGAGTGAACGGATGAACTGGGCCTGGGCCATGTCAATGCCATCACTACTGGAGTCGTTCATCCTCACCGAGGCCACGGCCAAGGTCCTGGCCGGCACGAACATGGCATGGTCCACACAGACCCGTGCGGCATCACTGACGATGTCGGCCACCTCAGTGTTCGGCCATACCGGCAGGTCGCGGGATGCCAGCAGTTCAGACGCCTCCTCCACGTCCATGGGCACGGGCAGGCACTGGGACTTGGCCCGGGCCATGAGCTCCTGGAGCTCCGGGGCCAGGGAGGCTATCTGGCCTGGAGCTATATGCTCGCTCATCCGGTAGGCCGCCACGGCCAGGGCGAACTCGTCACGCATCCACTCGGCATAGGCCAGCCGGTAGTAGGCGTACGCCGCATCGTCCCGGTCCAGGGCAACCCTCAGGGCGTTCAAGCAGGCGGCCCGGGCCGAGTCCCAATCCTCCTTGCGGGCCAGCTGTACGGCCAGCTTCATATGGGATTGGGGGTAGGCGGGTGCATAGGAGACCAGGGCGTTGAGTTCCGGCAGGGCGGCCTCGACACCTTGGAATTGGGCCAGGACGTCAGCCAGCTCCATATGGGCGTAGAAGAGATTGTCGGGAATCAGCAGCGTGGACTCGTCATCGGTGGCGAAAAGCCGATTATAGACCACCCGCTCGGCGTAGGAGTTGAAGTAGCGGGGAACGCCAGGGGCCTTGGCGTACATCTGGTCCAGACTCTGCAGGGCACTGCGCAGGCCGGTGATGGCAGCTGACACCTGCCCGGAGAACAGCAGGTCCCGGGCCTTGATGCGCTGCTCGTCAAGGTTCTTGGCCAGGGAGAAGGACAGGTTTGGGGTGTCCTGACCATCGATCAGAGCGCTGCTGACCTGGGGGGCCAATTCGCGCAGTTCGGGGTCGCCAATCCCCTCGACGATGTCCATGGCCTGCTGGGCCTTGCTGACGGAGGGCATGGACTGGTCTGCCGCCAGTTGATGGAAGCTGTCCACGGCGTTTTGCAGGAGGTCCTCACGCTGGATGGACAGGCCCCGGGCCTGCTGGGTCCCCAGAAGCCTGGCGACCTCAGGGGTGAAGGCGGTGTCGGAGAGCTCCGGCTCCTCCTGGGAGCCGGCAGGCGAGAAGTCAGCGTCACGCAGGTCGAATTCGGCCTTGACCGCTTCCAGCCCACCGGACTGCCCCACACGAATGGTGGCCCCCAGGCGCTGGTAGAAGGCGATGGGGTCGGTCAATCCCATCTCCTCCACCAGTTCCATGAAACTCCTGCGGTCTATGCGGACCGTCATCAGGGTCCTGACCGTGGGACTCTTATGGAGGAAGCTCAGAGGGTCGTGCTGCTGACGGCCATCCTGGTCGCCGTCATCGCCGTCGAGACCCTCGAGGGGCGCCAGCGCCTCGTCGGTATCATCACGGTCTTCAGTCATCCCCCGGTCCCCGTCCTTGCCGACGGCTCCGGTTGAGAATACGGAGAAAGCCTGTGAACCAGCGGATTGTTCACCTTCAGGAAGACTGAAGGCCACCTGGTCGAAGTCCACGCCCGCCATCAGGTCCTTGAATTGCTGGTCGACCGATTCGCCTTGTCCCGCATCACCCTGGGATTCGATACCCTGGGACTGATTATCTGCTCCCTCCTTGCCTTGGCCAGCGGCAGGCTCGCTCCCCTGCTCTCCGGAAGCCTCCTCCCCCTGCTCATGGGTATGGCCAGGCTCTGGCCTTGGTCTGGTCTCCTGATTCGTTCCTTGGGATTCCTGACGACCCTCGGCAACCCCATCGAGACTGGCTGGGATACCGGGATCGGCAATCGCGTCGAGGCCGGAAGATGCCTCCATGCCCGTGCCGGGCAGGTCGCTCTCTCCCCGGGCTTCGGGAACCGATGGGGTGGCCTTGGTCGGGTCGCCATGGATATCGCCATCCTTGGGGTCCGCTTTGGACCGACCCAGGCCCACGTCAGGACTGCGCATGTGCTCGAAGGCCCGCAAGGCCTGGCTCATCAGCTGGGATATGGCCGAATCCTGCTCGGCGACGGCCTCCTCCAGGCCCATGGAATCCATATGGAGGCTGACTTGGTCGATCTGCGGGCTGGCACCGAAGGCCAGGGCCGCCATTATCAGGCCCATGCGCAGGTTGTAGCGGGTGCTCATGGCCGCACGCTCGGTCTGGGTCATATCGGTCCATTCGTGCCTGACCTGGTCGTATCGGCTGGCCGGCATCATCGAACTTCCCGAGGCGGTGTACCCCAAGGCCACCTTGCCCTGGGCGAGATTGGACCGGTATTCCACATCGAAGCGGAAGGGCAGGCGCAGACGACGCAGGACCTGTGCCAGGGTCTGCCGGTAGACCCATTCGGAGGACTGGGCTGCAGCCGGGTCGGCAGCGGCAGGGCCAGGGGCCTCCTGCGCCAACATCCGGGCGGTATCGGCCGAGGCTGCCATGATCCTACTGAGGGACCTGCCGCCCCTGTCGTGCAGGTCCAGATTCTCCCCCTCATCGGGTTTGAGGGCCAGCAGCGCAGGATTCTCCAGGAGGGCCATGTCGATCTGCGCAGCCTGGACCCGGCTGACCGTGTCCTCGGTGGGATTGGCCCCCATACGGGCGTTGTGCTCCAATAGGGCGCTGATGGCCGCGAAACGGTTGAGGCTGCCTTCGATGTTGAGGGAGGTGAGGGCGGGTCCGAACTCCAGGGAGTCCCCCCAGGTGAAGAAGTAGCAACCCGAATAACTGGAGGTGTAGAGGTGGAGGGGTTCCGCCCCATGGACAGCCTCCAGGCCAGGGGTGGTCCCCAAGGCGCCGGCCTGACTCATGAGGTCGGCGAAATAGTCCTCAAGACCGGAGACCCTCATGTTCGTCGCCCGGGCCTCGGCGCTGTCCCGCACGCTGCGACGGATGGCGCCCATGGGAGCCTCCCGGTTCAGGCGCCGGAAGATGTTGCCTGCCCCGAATCCGATCTGCAGGTCCTGGAGGGAAGGCAGGAAGTGGGTGGCGAAGAAGGCGATGCTGATGGCGTCGCGATACGGCAGGTCGACCCTCAGATACTCGGGCAGGAGCGCCCTGGTCTGCTCCAGGGTGTAGCGGTTGTTGTGCTTGAGCCAGGAGGCCAGCCAGGTCATCTGACCGGTCTCGTCACGGCCGACCACACCACCATGAATCACCCTGATACGCCCCTGATGCTGGCCCATGAGACTCCGCCCAAGGCCCCGTAGGTCAGCAGCCACATGCTCGGGCCGGTCATGACGGCGCAGACGTTCGTCATCGGCGAGGGTCAAGCTGCCCTCCTTGCTGAACATGAACACGGGTTCCATGCCATGGGTGTCCATATCCGGGTCCTTGCCGGGGAATACCCGCCCATGCCGGTCAGACAGGGCTATCTGGCAGAAGAGGTCCTTGCCGGGGAAGAAGCCCAGTGAAAAGGCCTGCCCCTGGCTTTGTGGCAATTGGGCCCAACCCAGCGTCCAGCCCTCGGGAACCCCGCCAAGGTCCTCAAAACTGCGACGTTTGGTCACCGGCCCCAGCTTTACGCAATCAATGAGCAGCTGGTCGAAGACCCGCGCCTCCTCCTGGTTCAGTGCCCCCGGCTTCGCGCTGCCGGCGGGCTGGGGTGAGCCAGGGGCCGGCAGGGAGCCGCTCTCTTGCCGTGCCCCGCCGCAGGGGCCGGTCAAGGAACGCTCCTGATGGGCGAACTTGGACAAGAAAGACATGAGACTAGCCATAATGATTCATTCTTTCAATCCACACAGACAAGATGTATACAGTGCCGCTTATAGAATAATGTGGTGATTCCAAGAGACCAGTTCCTGCACCGGCACCGCCGGGGCATCGTCGCAGCCCTGCTGACAGGACTGGTCATTATGCTTCTGGAATGCTTCCTGTTCAACCTCCCCTTCTGGAGGTCCCTGCCGGCCAGCACCGACACCGCCGCGGCCAGCAATAGCCTGGGTTCCGGGATAGAACGGACCCGGGAGGGCCTGATCAGGGTCACCGATCCGACCCAGGCCTACCTGGAGCTCAAGGCGGACGGCAGCTCCGCCTTCTCACGCATCGACCTGACCAGACCGCCCAACCAGGCCAAGCCCGGGAAGACCGACGCCCAACCGGTGCTCTCCAGCATCCATGTGCGTCTGGATGGCGACGGGCAAGCCGGCCATTCCACCATGATTTCGAGCAGGGCCCCCGAATCCCTCTATCTTCAAGCCAGGGCTAGATCAACCCTACGCTTGTGGATCCAGGAGCCTGTGGGCTCCCTGGTGCCTATCTCGGCGGTCAGGGCCAATATTCGCGTCCCCTTCCATTACAGCCTGGGACGCCTGTGCACCATGGTCCTCATCGCCATCCTCCTGGCATGCTGGCGGCCCGGCTCCAGGCTCTGGCGAATCGGACTGAACACCGGCAGCGGCAGGCAGCGCCTCGCCCTCACCGCCTTCCTTCTGGCCTGCGGGGGGCTGACTATTGCCGGTCTGCTGGGAAAGCTCGCCTCACCAAGCCCCCTGGTCTTCCACAGTCCCGGCAACTACACCTACGACTTCGACCAGTACGGGCACCTGGCCGATGCCCTCCTCCGGGGGCATGGCTGGCTGGACCTGCCCGTACCCGACGCATTGGCCCAGTCGTCCGACCCCTATAGGGCCAGCACCCGCGAGCAGCTCCTGGCCCAGGGGGTCTCACCCATCTACTGGGACTATGCCTTCTACCAGGGCCACTGGTATTCCTACTTCGGCATCCTACCGGCCCTCCTGCTCTTCGCCCCCTACCGGCTGCTCTCCCAGCTGTGGATTCCCGGGGGAGCCATGCTGCCAGCCACGGCCGCGGTCGGCTTCCTGGCCTTCGGCTTCCTGGCCTTCGGCTCCCTCCTGATCATACGGCTCATCGGCCGTCTGGCCCCCCACACCTCCCTGGCTGCGGTGAGCATGGCCCTGGCGGCCTTCTTTCTGGGGTCGAACCTGGACTACCTGCTGCTGCGGTCCAACTTCTATTCAGTCCCCTTCTGCGCATCCCTCCTGCTGACTTCTCTGGGGCTCTGGCTGTGGATGGGTGCGGCCGACCGCCGGCACAAGGCCCGCATATGGTCAGGTCAGGGGGTGGCTCCCCTCTCCCTACCCCACCTGTCGGGCGGAGCCCTATGCCTGGCGGCCAACCTGGGCTGCAGGCCCACCTTCGCCCTGTCCGCCCTCCTGGCCTTCCCGCTCTTCTGGCCACAGATTTCGGCCCTCTGGCAGCAGTTGACCCACCACCAGGTCGGCCTGGTCAAGGCCCTACGGGCACCAGCCGCCATCGTGCTGCCTGCCCTCCTGCTGGTGCTGCCACTGGTCGCCTACAACATGGTCCGGTTCGGCTCGCCCGGGGACTTTGGCAACAACTACCAGCTGACGGTCACCGATATGACCAACTACCGGCCGGCAGCCGGCAACCTGCCGACCATGCTGGTCTACTATCTTTTCCTGCCCCTGCGATGGACCCCCTCCTTCCCCTTCCTGGCCATCTCTCCCACCCCCCTGCCCCACTGGGCCTACCATGAGCCTATGGTGGGGGGATTCTTCGCCCTATGCCCGGTAGCCCTCCTGGTCCTGGCCTTGCCCTGGACTCGCAGGAAGCTGGCCGGCAGCCGGTCCTGGCCCCTCCTCATGACCGGTGCCTTGCTGGGTGTGTTCCTACTGGTATTTGATGCCTACAAGGGTGGACTCGGTTGGCGCTATATGACCGATTTCGGCTGGTATATGGCCCTAGGAGCCATTCCTGTCATGTTGCTGATGCTCGGCGAGCTGGGGCCGGCGTCCGGCACAGGCAAAGCTGCTTTGGCAGATGCGGACTTGACCACACCGAAGATGGACCGTCCCTCCTGGTCCATGCGGTTGCGCCGGCTGCTGGTCCTGGCCCTCCTGCTGGCCAGCCTGGTTCTACTCGCTCTCTCCTGCTTCGTCCCTGGCCGTGACGACGCCCTCATCACCACTGATCCCGACCTCTTCTTTTCGGTGCAGACCTGGTTCCGTTGGATGTGGCTATAACCCAACCCACATAAGGTTGACTGCCTTCGGTCAACTGCCTTCGATGGGAGCCGATCCCCATCAAGCTATGCTGCGCCCGGCCAGTCATGCCTCCCCATTAGCAGACCCCGCAAACAGTAGATACTCCTTCAGCCCAGGAGCCTGTTGACGGACTCCTGCAGGGCCTTGATGTTGCTGGCGAAAGGCTCAGGCTCAGGCAGGAGGGAGACGGCCATGTAGCCATTGGAGACCATGTCGAAGAAGTAACCCGGCTGGCCGCTGAGCCCATGCTGGTCGATCAGGTCCAGGACCAGCCGGTCCTCCCCAAGGGCAGCCGGCATACGGACCAGCACGTTCCATCCTCCCTCGGGGCGCTCCAGTGTCAGCAGGGACCGGGGGTCAGATGCCAACAGCCCCCGCAGGGTCTTGAGATTGGCCTGGGTCCGGGCCTTGACCATGGCGGTGTGGGCCGGTGCGGCCGCCAGGAGGTCTGGGATCCGCTCGACGATGATGTCACTCATGGGCAGGTAGTCGTCGGCGATCATGTCCAGCCGCCGCTGAGCCTGACTGGTGATGCCTGCCGGACCGGACACCTGGATCCAGCCCACTTTGGCCTGGGGGGCCGCCAGCATCTTGGAGAAGCCGTCCAAGGCAAAGGTGAGCACGCCCGACTCTCCGGCGAACCGGGACCTGCCAGGCAGGGGCTCCAGGTCATAGTCGAAGAAGACCTCGTCGGCTATGAGGGCTATCTCGTGGCGACTGCACAGGGCCACCAACTCCCGGCGTTCCTCAGGCTTGGCATAGGAACCAGTGGGATTGTTGGGGTTGATGACCACCAGAGCCCGGATCCGCTGCCCCTGGGGTCCCTCAAGCTGGGATCGGAGGGCCGCCAGGTCAATCCACCAGGAGCCATCATAGACCAGTCGATACTGGAGGGCCTGGGCACATTCCAGGCGGGCGATGGAGTCGATGAGCGGATAGCCGGGGGCCGGTGCCAGTATGGCATCACCTGCGTCACATAGGAGTTTGATGAGCCAGGAGTAGGCCTGGGAGGTTGATGACAGGAGATACAGACTGTCCGGGTCCACCCCGGCGCCCTCCTGCCCCTGCCCTGATCCTGCAGGAGCCTGGCGCTCGCTCAAGAATTGCGCCAGGGCCCTCCTGGCGGCTTGGGGACCGCGCGGGTCCGCCGAGTAGACCGTGGGAATCTGGGCCGGAGACAATCCATGGCGGGTGGGGTTGGAGTCATTGAGCCTACGCAGGCTCAGACCCTGGGCTTTTGCCTTGGCCTCGGCTTGGGCTATGGGGTTGGGATCGCTGATGTCGACTCGGCTGGAAAAACGCACGTCATCAGCCTAACCCCATACCCGGTCAGCCAGGTCACCGCCCCCCTGCCATTGCCCTAGGCAAGACGAAGGCCTGGTCTCTGGTGAGACCAGGCCCTTCATGTCATTGCCGTACAGGGCCAGTAGAGGGCCCCGTCAACGCCAGCAGATCAGCTGCTCAACGCGACACGACGTCAATCTGTTCGCGCAGGCTGCGGTGGACCTCGCCGCCCACCATATCCGACCTGACAGCCTCCGAGGCGACGACCAGTTTGGTGGTCGCATAGTATGCCGCACCGATGATGCCAGCCTCGTTGCGCAAAGTCGCCGGAATGATGGGTGTCTTGATGTCGATATAAGGCAGGAAGCGCTCACTCATACGGCTGACGCCACCACCGACGATGAAAAGGTCGGGGTTGAAGTATTTCTCCAGCATGCCGTAATACTTGGTCAGACGCTTGGCCCACTTCTTGTAACCCAGCCCCTCGGCCTCACGGATCGACGAAGCGGCGTACTTCTCAGCGTCCCCCTTGCCCTTGGGCAGTTCCAGGTGGCCCAGTTCGGTGTTGGGCACCAAGACGCCGTCATAGATCAGGGCCGTACCAATGCCCGTTCCCAGGGTGGTGGCGATGACCAGGCCATCACGACCGGCGGCGGCACCGAACTGCTGCTCGGCCAGACCGGCCGCGTCAGCGTCGTTGACGACCGTGACGGGACGGCCGCAGGCCTCGGAGAAGAGGGCGGTCGGATCCACACCAATCCAGGACTGGTCCAGGTTGGCCATGAACTCGATGGGCTGCCTAGGCTTGATGGGCGAGGGCATGGCGATGCCCACCGGCGCGTAGTCTGGAACCTCGAAATGCTCCAGATGCTCACGTACAATCTTCGCCAGCGCATCGGGAGTCGAGTGCTTGGGGGTCAAAATCTTATGCCGGGGTTCGGCAAATTGCCCATGCTCCAGATCGACCGGGGCCGCCTTGATGCCGGATCCTCCAATGTCGATACCAAAAGCCTGTGCGGTCTCAATCATTTCGACCTCTTCCTAATCTGTGCGGAACGGTTCAATCGTAGGCATTACACCAGATAGCGGGATTCTATCGCATGGCTCACCCAAACGGGGCTTACTGATCTGCAGCCTTGCTCTCGACCTTCATAATCTGTCAAAAGTGGAGCGCAGATTGACGATGCCCCTGGGAGCAACCTCCCGCAACAGCCGGTGACCCCCGCCCGCTTGACTCATCATGCGCCCTAGGCGGGCCTCCCACAGCGGCCCGGTGATGTCTCAGACCCGGCAAGCCCACCCTTGGGGGCATAATGAGTAAGTATGGCAGAACATAACCAATTGATTGATGCCGTGAACATTCGCTCGGCCATCCGCTCCTACGATGACGTGCCCATGGACGAGAACCAGGCCCGGCAGCTATCCATGTCCATTGATGCCGTGAACATGCTTGCCGAACTGAACATGCAGCTGGTCTGCGACCAACCCACGGTCTTCGCCCAGGCTGCGGCCAGCGGTCACTTCGTCAACGCATCCAACTATCTGGCCCTGGTCGGCCCGGCCGGTGACGACGAAGCCAAGGAACGGGCCGGCTTCTACGCCGAGCGTGTCATACTGACCGCCACCCTCTGGGGCCTGGGCAGCTGCTGGGTAGGCGGCAGCTGGGACCGCCAGGAGGCTGCCAGGCACTGCCGGGTGACCGCCAGTCAGGAACTCTACCTGGGCGTGATCCTGGGGCCACCGGCAGGTCACGCCGGCCACATGGCCAAGAGCTACGAGGAGCTGGCCAGCTTCCAGCAAAGTCACAGGACCAGCCGGAGCTTCGAGGACTTTACCGCAGACATGAGCACCGAGGACCGCCAGGCAGCCCCTGAATGGTTCAAGAAGGGCGTGGAGTCGGCCATGAAGGCTCCCAGCGCCTTGAACCTCCAACCGGTCAGATTCTCCTACCGGCCCGCTGACGGCACCGTCGCCGCCCAGCTCGACCCGGATGTGGAGGACTCCTTCGCCCTCAACGATTTGGGCATCGCCAAGCTCCACTTCCAGATCGCCGCCGGAACCGGGACCTGGGCCTGGGGAGACGGCGGACTCTTCATCCGCAAGTGACCGGACCGGCACAAGGACCCACACGAAACGCAAGCCGTCCGATTCCATGAGGAGTCGAACGGCTTCCTTGAAGGTGGGACCTGCGCTCGGACGAGGCGGAGGCGAATCAGACCAGGGGCGGCATGGGCTTCCAGTGCCGATCATGCAAAATAGCGCGGGAATCCCACCAGCCCTTGGCGATCTGGACCAATCCAGTCCGCACATGCTCGCGGTCGACGGCCAGGAGGCGAATGACCTCCTTGGCGGCCGTGGCCATGGTTCCCATGGCGAAGAGCAGGGGCCGGAAGTCACCATGGACCATGAAATAGCGGGCCATGTACCCTCGGTTGCGCATGATGTGGTAGCGGTTCATGTCGGAGGTGGAATTGAGCTGACGCAGGCCACCCATGTCCCAGTTGCTGATATCGCGGGTGCGTTGCAGGATCAGGTCGGGCACGATGATGGGATTGCTGACCTTGCTGGCCAGATACCCATAGATCGTGTCGTCCCAGTAGATGAAGAAGCGGGGGTCTGGCAGGCCTATCTGCTCGACGATGTTGCGACGGAAGAGCCCTCCCTCGAAGCACATGGTGTCCATGATCCGGTAGCCAGCGGGCCCGAAGGCGGCCGGGGCTATGGGGTTGGGGATGCCCAGGGGCACGATGAAGTCATACTGCCAGTAGAAGGGGCCGCCGTCATAATCAAGCCTGCTGCCCTGGACCACGTCGTGGCGGTCGGTCCACTTGGATAGGCGCTCGATGGCCTCCGGCAGCACGGCCACGTCATCATCCATGACCCAGAACCATTCGGCACCCAGCTCGTAGGCCTTTCCCACACCCTTGGAGAAGCCGCCGGAACCCCCCAGGTTCTCGCTTTGGGGATAGTAGACCACACGGTGCTCGTTTCCGCTGCGGTCGGCCACCGTTGGACCCCAGAGGGATTCCACCTGGTTGGAGAAGTCCTCGACCATCTGTCGGGTCTGGTCAGCATTCTCGTTGTCCACAATGATGATTCGCCAGGGGGCCACCGTCAGCTTGACGATGGAGTCGAAGAGCTTGGTCAGCAGCTCCTGCCGCTTGTAGGTGACCACGACCATGGCCAGCTTCACCATGGGCTGCCCGGCCACCCCCATCCGGCCATGCTTGGCACCGCCGTCCACGCCACTGCTGTGTTCCATTACCGTCTTGCTCACCTGTACTCCTGTAGGGTCGGAACGTACGCTTATACCCCCATTGTGTCACCTTGCCTGACCAAAAGCCCAGTTCATGGCAGCAGACCTTGACGAACTGGGATAAACCAGTCGATGAACCGACCGCTTCGCGGCCGCATGAGAGGACCCTTGTCGACGAGCGTATATGGGTGTATAGATAGAAGGGCAAGTTTCAGGGAAGGTGCGATTCCTTACTGGCGGTATAGGTCAGGTCCACATACATAAGGACCCCAAACCCAAGCCCGCGACCCGCGCAAGCGGCTGATCCGGTGAGAGACCGGGGCCAACGGTATAGTCCGGATGGAAGAAACGGAGCTCACCATGAGCCTATCCAAGCATGCCGATTCGGCAATCACTGATGATGTCACGACAGCCAATTCAGCGGCGATCGACGAGGCGGAACAGACCGGAAATCCTGTCCGGTCCGGCACAGCAGCCAGACCAGGGAATCATTCCACAAGCGCCAGCAACATCAGCGCCAAGACCCCCAACAGCCTCAATGGGCGCGACCCCCACGGCACAGGCATCTCCGATACCGGTCGCTGGTCAACCAAACGCATAGCCATCTATGCCCTCTTCGTGGCCCTTTCCATGGTCTCATCCTTCATCAGCGTTCCACTAATGCCCGGTGTTCCCTGGCTCAAATACGACCCTTCGGGCATCGTCTGCCTCCTGGCCGGGTTCGCCTACGGGCCGTCGGCGGCCGTCATCGTCAGCGTGCTGGGCTTCCTTCCCCACCTGCTGACCAACCAGTGGGGCTTCCTGGTGGCCGTGCTCGTGGCCCTGGCACTGAGCGTGCCCGCCTCGCTGGTCTACCGGCGTATCCACACCCGCAAGGGCGCCGTGATCAGCTTGGTCTTGGGTGGTCTGTGCGCCCTGGCCATGGCCATCGTCACCAACCTGCTGATCACGCCGATTTACGCCCATATGAGTGTAGGGCAGGTCGTCGCCATGATTCTGCCCATCCTGCTGCCCTTCAACCTCATCAAGTTCACCATTCATGGAGTGGTCACCTTCCTGATCTACAAGCCGGTGTCCAAGCTCCTGCACGACTGACCGGTGAAGACCAGCAACCCCACTCACCACACCGGTTCCATAGCCCCTGCGAATCGTAGGAAAGCAAGGCCTGCTGCTTGGAACCTGGGGTGCCGGGTCACGACCTCCCGCAGTGCGGCAGCCCACCATCAATCAGCAGAGTGAATCAGCATAGTGAAAAAGATTATGTCACAAACCGATAGCAGCCCCAGGAGCACCACGTCGGGTGCCGAATCCAAAAGCGATATGCAGCTTGGGAGCCTTAGTCCCACACCAGTTGTCGCATTGGATCATATCTCCTTCAGCTACGATTCCGGGCAGCACTGGGTGCTTGATGACCTGAGCCTGACCATCGAAGCGGGGCAGCGCATATGCCTGATAGGAGCCAACGGTTCAGGGAAAAGCACTTTGGCCCGGATCATCGCCGGACTCATCACACCGGACCGGGGGCAGGTCAATCTCCTGGGGCATCCGGTGTTCGACGAGGAGGGACCGAGGTCGGACCAGTACCGCATGGCGCGGCGTGGCATTGGTGCGGTCTTCCAGAACCCTGATGACCAGATAGTGACCACCGTAGTCGAGGACGACCTGGCCTTCGGACCAGAGAACCTGGGCCTGGACCATGCGACCATCGGTCATCGCATCGTCTATGGCTTGGATGCCGTGGCCATGGGCGAGCATCGGTTGGACAACCCGACCCGTCTGTCAGGCGGACAGCAGCAGCGCATCGCCATAGCCGGCATGCTGGCCATGTCTCCCCAGATGCTGGTGTTGGACGAGCCTACAGCCATGTTGGACGCGGATGCCCAGTCCGAGGTCATGGCAGTGCTGGACAGCTTGCAAGGGCAGGGCACGACCATAGTTCTGGTGACCCATAAGCCCTCGGAAACCCTGCAGGCAGACCGGATTGTGACCGTCGAGCATGGACGGCTGACAAACATAGCCAACCCCTACCGTCCAGGAGGAAAGGCCGGCAAGAGCCAGACCCATTCACCGGCCTACGGTCCCGCCGCCAGGCATGATGCTGATGGCAGCCTCCATGCTGGAGCCTTTGCACATGCAGGGGACGGCCTGCAGCCAGCATCGGCCAGCAAGCCCGCCGACCACTCCCCTGACCTTGCTGGGAAGGGTCACCTCCAGGCTGGTCAAAGCCCGGCAGTCGGCCAGGAACCCGCCATCCAGGTCTCACACGTGACCATGAGTTACTCCAGGGAGGACCAGCCAACCCTTTATGACCTCTCCCTGAGAGTGGCACGGGGCGAAACCGTGGCCCTGATGGGCCCGAACGGGTCCGGCAAATCAACCCTAGCCCGACTCTTGGCGGCCCTGGCCTGGCCGGACCAAGGCAGCATCAGCGTGGAGGGAATCAGCCTGGCCAAGCCCTCCAAGCAGGATCGGCGCAACTTGCGGCAGCATGTCGGCTTCGTCATGCAACACCCGGAGCGCCAGTTGTTCGCCGAGACAGTCGCCCAAGACGTGGCATATGGGCCCAGGAACCAAAAGTTGGACCCCGCGGAGGTCAATAGCCGTGTCACCAGGGCCCTGGCCGCCCTGCACATCGAAGACCTGGCCGACCGCTCACCCTTCAGTCTGTCCGGTGGCCAGCAGCGGCTGGTTGCCATCGCCGGTGTCATCGCCTGCCGACCATCCCTGCTGATCCTTGACGAACCGACAGCGGGCCTGGACACCATGGCCAGCCGGCGCATCTATGAGCTCATCGAGCTCCTTCACCTGCAGGGAACCACCATCGTTCTCATCACCCATTCCGCTGAAGAGGCCCGGCTCCTGGCGGACCGGACGATCTGCTTACCCGGCCATGATCAACAGGCCGACGGCCAAGGGGCAGGCAAGCCAGCGGAACCGGCCACCGCCGCAGCCTCCACCCCCCAAGTCAGCTCCTACATCGGCAGCATGGACCCGCGGGTCAAGACCCTGGGCTTCCTGGCCCTGATGTTCTCCTTCTTTGCCATCTCCACCCCCCTGCAACTGGGCCTGTCACTGGTCCTGGTCCTGGGGATCTGTGCGGCCGCCCGAACCAGCCCAGTCAAACTGCTGGTCTCGACCAGGGTCCTAGTGCTGCTGTTCGTGATCATGTCGGCCCTGAACCTCTTCCTGGACCATAGCGGGCACATCCTGTTGGCCCTGGGGCCGCTCAGCATCAGCAGCGGAGGCGTGCAGACCGCGGTTATCTATGCGGCCAGACTCATGCTGGCCATCATGCTGGGAGCCCTGCTGATGGAGACCACCACCCCCACCCAGCTCACCGATGCCTTCGGTTCCCTCCTTACCCCCTTCAAGGCCCTGGGGCTGCATGGTCAGGAACTGGCCTTGGTCATGAGTCTGGCCTTCCGCTTCCTGCCCACCCTGGGCCAGGAGGCCAGGTCAATCATTGATGCCCAATCTGCCCGTGGCGGCAGCATCGAAACCGGCAGCCCGGCAGCCCGCCTGCGAGCGCTGGGAGCCATCATCGTGCCCGTCTTCGCCGGTGCCATCCGCCATGCGGACAATCTCAGCCTGGCCCTGGACGCCCGCTGCTACGAGCAGGGCATTCACCGCACCCACTGGCGGATCATGAGAGTCCGGCCGTCAGACGCGGTCTTCGTCATCATCGTGGCAGCCTACATTTTGGCACTGCTGGGCTTGAAGATGGCCCTATGACCAATCGCCCAGCGTGCACTTCCAGGGCGATCAAGGCAAGGTCGTACCCCCCCTCCGAACGGACCATGACTTCCCGAGTGGACTATGACTTTGCCCACAGGAAGACAGGAGGACCGTGCACGTCGCCCCTGCGGCAATGGCAGTATGGCGGTGGGCAAGCAGTCTTCAAATGGAGAGGGCCGGCCTTTGGCAACCGCACAACTTGCTGGCGGCAAGACCTAGGGCTCTCTGGTCCCAAGCCTCGCCGACAGGCGGCGATCTGGTAGCGGGAAAATGAGCCTGAGGCGCTATGAACAGTGCTACAGTCGCTAGCATAGATCGGTTGACATCAAAGGAGTGGCGATGACTATTGCACAGCTATGGCACAGGAAGACGGCAATTGAGCCCTTCGCCATCGAGCACGCGACTGTGGCTACCGGCGATGAGGATGGCCGCACCCTTGAGGATATGACCATTGTGGTGGGCACCGACGGACTGATCAGCCAGATTGGCCCAAGCCTCACCACCCATGTGGGGCCGGAATACCACCATGTGGATGCCATCGGCAAGACTGTCGCCCCCGGTCTGATCGACAGCCATGTCCATCTTTTCTCCGACGGCCGTCAGCTCAATCCCAAGTCCTCGACACCCCAGGGCCAGCGTAAGGTGGCGGCCTTCGCCCATTCGCCCATCGGCAAACCCTATATCGCCGCCAAGGCCAAGGAAAGCATCATGACCGAACTCAACTCGGGCGTGACCACCCTGCGTACCTTGGGAGACGTGGGCTATGAGGCGGTTGCCCTGCGGGACGCCATCAGGGCGGGCAGGCTGGTGGGACCACGGATACTGGCCTCGGGGCCGCTGCTGGCCATTCCCGAGGGGCACGGCGCCCCCCTGATCGCTCTGACGTCCTCCACCCCCGAGGAGGCCAGGCAGACAGCTGAGACCAACCTTGACCATGGGGTCAACGCCATCAAGATCGCGGCCACGGGCGGTGTGACTGATTCCCAGGTCCCAGGTGAGGCCGGCAGCCCCCAGATGACACTTGAACAGATGCGTGCCATATGCGATGTGGCCCACGCCTCGGACATCATCGTGGCTGCCCACGCCCAAAGTCCGGAGGGGGTCAAGCGTGCCCTGAAGGCTGGTGTCGACACCATCGAGCATGGATCGGCCATGGACGATGAGATCATCGACCTCTTCCTGCACAACCCCAACTCCCTACGGGGCTGGTCGGCCCTGAACCCGACCCTGTCGGCGGGCTTGCCCATGCTCAAGTTCCCCCGAGAGATCACCAACATCACAGAGGTCCAGTACAACAACGCCCACGATGTGGCCCTCAACATGGTGTCCGGGGCCAAGGATGCCCATGCCAACGGTATCCCGGTGGGCGTCGGCATCGACTCGGCCATGACCATGGTTACCCAGTACGCCACCTGGCGCGAGTTGGAACTCCTGGTCAAGTATGCCGACTTCACGCCAGCCCAGGCCTTCAACGCCGCCACCCAGGTCAATGCCAGGATCCTTGGCGTCGATCAGGAGACGGGTTCCATCGAGGTGGGTAAGGCAGCCGATCTGCTGGTTCTGGATGACGACCCGGCCAGGAACCTCCACACGCTCAAGCAGCCCAAGCTGGTCTTTGCGGCCGGCCACCCCATCTGGCACCCCCACGTCACCCGCTTCGACGAAATCGACAGCCTCCTGGACCAGACCATCTGACACCAGCCGAAGCTTGCATGACAGGCCAGGCCTTGACCACTTGACCATAAGCTGTATCTACGTCTGCTTCCATGCGCCCCTAGCCATGTGGGCATATGGCAAGGACCCCGTCACCGGCACAGCCGGAAACGGGGTCCTTGCCATATCAGGAGGGATAGGATGGCCGCAAGACAGCTTATTCGGTACAAGCGGGAAGAGCCCTACACCACTGCCCTATTCCTTCTCGTTGATGGCGGTCACCGCCCGCTGGAGCACCACGAAGACCAGGATCATCATGCCGACCACGATGGTGGTCCACTCGGCGGGCACACCGAAGTCCGAGGTCAGGGGGTCGATGGTCGAGCGGACCATGGCACCGACCACAGAGCCCAGCACGTAGCCAAAGCCGCCGGTGACCAGGGTGCCACCGATGACCACTGAGGCCACAGCGTCCAGCTCCCAGCCCACACCCACCGTGTTCTTGGCCGAACCTATGTTGGCCGTATAGACGATGGAGGCCAGGGAGGCCAGGGTCGCCGAGGTGAAGTAGATCAGGTACTGGGTACGCTTGACCGGCAGGCCCATGAGCTCAGCCGAGGAGACGGAGCCACCGATGGCGTAGATGGTACGTCCGGTCCGGGTCTTATGGAGGAGCATGTAGCCAAAGACAACCACGAGGATGGCGATGATGACACCCACATTGATGGAGAAGTCATTGGAGATCTTGGGATTGTCGATGATCTTGATCTCATCCGAGATCCAGTGGAAGTTGTTGTTCTGGGGCAGAGTCAGGGAATCGGTCGAGATGATCGAAGCGACGCCTCGGGCCAGGAACATGGTGGAGAGGGTGGCGATGAAGGGCTGCATGTTGAACTCTTCGATCAGGGTGCCGGCCAGAAGCCCGAAGGCCATACCGATCAGCAGCATGACGACTATGGCAAGGGGCGCAGGAACGCCGGCCATGGTCATCTTGACACCCACGACAGCAGTGATGGCCACGATGGCGCCGACACTCAGATCAATGCCGCCGGTCAGGACCGGCAGGGTCATGGCCACAGCCAGGATGACCAGATAGGCGTGGTCGATCAGGAGCGAGGAGAAGAACCCCAGGCGGGCATAGGTGCCGAAGAGGGCCTGGCCCATGATCAGCATGAGGATGAAGATGACGACGGCCGCGATGGTCGGAATCATCTGTGGATCGATCCGGTGGAAGCTCTTGGCCTTCACCTTGATGGCCTGTGCTTGTGCGCTGCTCATGCGGTCACCGCCTTAGCTTGTTCCTTGAGTGTCCTTCTACGTTTCATCTCGGCGCCCAGGTTGTGGATCTTGGGGGCCTGCATGACGCAGATGACGATGACCACTGCGGCGAAGAAGGCCGGTGTCGCGGCTGAATCAATGCCCAGGGTAATGATGGTCTTGCGAATCATGGCAATGATGATGGCACCCAGGGCGCTGCCGGTGAGCGAGAACTTGCCACCCAGCAGGGAGGTGCCGCCGATGACCACGGCGAGGATGGCGTACATCTCCAAGTCCTGACCGGTCTTGACCACATCAACCCTCATGACGGATGCGGTGGCGAAGAGGCCGGCGACCGCAGCCAGCAGGCCGGAGATCGCGTAAACCATGAAGAGGATCTTCTTGGGCTTGATGCCTGTCATACGGCTGGCCTCGGGATTGATGCCCACGGACTCGATCATCATGCCCATGGCTGTCTTGCGGGTGATCAGGCCAACCAGGCCGACGATGACGAGGGCGATGATGAAGTTGGCGGGAATTCCCAGGATGAACCCGTTGGCCATCCAGCGCAGCGGCGCGCCACCTTGAATGGAGGAGGCATCGGTGTTCTGCCCCGAGGTGATGACCTTGGCCAGGCCACGCCCTGCCAACATCATGATCAGTGTGGTGATGAAGGGCTGGAGTCCCAGGATGGAGACCAGGGCGCCAGAGATGGAGCCGATGACCAGACCGATCAGGAGCGACAGGAGGATGGCGACCCAGACATTGATGCCGGAAACGAGCATCTGCATGGCTGCGGCACCCGAGACCGCCATGACCGAACCGACCGACAGGTCGATGCCAGCCGTGGAGATGACCAGGGTCATGCCCGTGGCGATCATCAGATACCTGGCCGACTCCTGAAGCATGGTGATCAGCGGACCGGAAAGGCCGCCGGTGTTGGTGTTCCAGGTGAGCCTAAGGAACCCGTGATCGAAGATGGTGCAGATGACGATCAGGGCCATGAGCGCCACGACCGACCAGGTCAGGTTGGACGAGAGCAGCTTCCTGACGGTGCTGTCCTCATCGCTGCGTTGCTTCTGCTCAGCCATCATGCCTCCTTTCCTGTCTGCTGGCCGGCCCTTGCCGCGGACCCGCCCTTGCTGGCCGACTCAGCCGAGCCGGTGCCAACCTTGGTATTGGCGATCATGCTGACGATGGTCTCCTGGGAGACGGTGTCGTCGTTGGCGATCTCACCGATCTCATGACGGTCCTTGAGGACCTCGATGTCGTCGGAGAGCCGGATGACCTCGTCAAGTTCGGAGGAGATGAAGACCACGCCCATGCCTTGCTGGGCCAGGTCCAGCACGGTCTGCTGAATCTCGGCCTTGGCTCCGATGTCGATGCCTCGGGTGGGCTCGTCCAGGATCAGCAGTTTGGGATTGGTGGCCAGCCAGCGGGCGATCAGCACTTTCTGCTGGTTGCCGCCGGACAGGTTCTTGATCAGCCGGTCGGACGTTGAGCTCCTTGATGTACTTGTCGACGATCAGGTCGGCTTCCTTCTTGGGATGGGTTTGAACATGCCCCTGCATGATGATGGGGATGTCGGATTGGGCCCTGACCGTCTTGGCGACCTCTATGCCATCCATGCCGGGCAGCATGACATCCAGCAGTATGAGGTCAGGCATGACGGTGGGAACCATCTGCACGGCCCTGAGTCCGTCCAGACACACCAGGGTGCGAAAGCCATCGTTCTCCAAGACGATGGACAGCATCTCCCCCAAGGCCTGGTCATCATCCACGACGAGAATGGTCTTGGTCTCCTGTGACGCCTTGTCGTTCATGCACTCATCCCTTTGACCATAGGCCGCTTCGGTGCGGCCATTCAACTCCTATGCTGTTGGTCTTCTCCACTGGGCACGATTATAGCCACGCCACAGTCCCACCGACTACTCGGAGGCATGAGGGAAAACATTGCCCCTGTCCTCAGCCCTCACCTGCGGCCGAGGCTGAGTCACTGCCCTTCTGGCCAAGGATCTCCCTGATTCTGTTCAATCTGGGAGCCAGCTCATGCTCGTAACCCCGGTCGTTGGGCTGGTAGTAGCGATGTCCGACCAGCTCATCGGGCATGTACTGCTGCTGGGCTACGGCGCCGGGGGCATCATGGGCATACTGGTAGCCCTCATGGTTGCCCCACTGTTTCATGAGCTTGGTCGGGGCATTGCGCAGGTGGAGGGGAACCTGACCTATGCGGCCGGCATCCACGTCCGCAAGGGCCTCGTTGATGGCCATATAGGAAGCATTGGACTTGGGGGCGGTGGCCACGGCGATGACAGCCTCGGACAGGATGATCCTTGCCTCCGGCATACCTACCATGGCGACGGCCTGCGCGGCGGCAACCGTGACCTGTAGGATCTGCGGGGCAGCCATGCCGACCTCCTCGGCGGCGGCAATCATGATGCGCCGGGCAATGAAGCGCGGATCCTCACCGGCCCTGAGCATCCGGGCCAGATAATGCAGGGAGGCATCCACATCGGAACCCCGCATGGATTTGATGAAGGCCGAGGCCACATCGTAATGGTCATCCCCATCCTTGTCGTAGCGGACGGTGGCCGCATCCATGACCGTGGAGACGACTTCGGGGGTGATGATGGGTTTGCGAGCGCCCTTCTTGCGCGCCTGGTCACCGGTGACGGCACCGGCCGCGGCCTCCAGAATGGTCAGGGACTTACGGCCATCGCCACCGGCCATGCGGATGATCTCATCCACGGCCGCATCCTCGATCCTGACCTCGCCCTTGAGCCCTTGGGATTCAGCCACGGCCCGCTCTATGAGGATCTTCAGGTCCTCGGGTTCCAGGGATTCGAGCTTGACCACGACGGAGCGGCTGAGCAGGGGCGAGATGACGGAGAAACTGGGATTCTCGGTGGTCGCCGCGATGAAGGTCACGTCACGGTTCTCGACGCTGGGCAGGAGTGCGTCCTGCTGGGATTTGGAGAAGCGGTGGACCTCGTCTATGAACAGGACGGTCTCCTTGTCCTGGGCGACCAGGCGTTCATGGGCCCGCTCCAGCACCGCCCGCACGTCCTTGACACCGGAGGTCACAGCCGACAGCTCCTCGAAGTAGCGGCCGGACTGCTGGGCGACGATATAGGCCAAGGTGGTCTTGCCAACGCCGGGAGGGCCAAAAAGAATGATGGATGAGGGCGCGGTGAGCGACCCTTTGGATGCCGGATTGGCCAGCCTGCGCAGGGGCGACCCCTCGACCAAGGCCTTGCCCTGACCCAGCACCTGGTCCAGGCTTCCCGGACGCATCCTCACCGCCAGAGGGCGGGTCATATCCTCCGGCACATCGCTGGCGCTGAACAAATCTTCGGTCATGCTATCAAGTATACCCCTCATATCGAACAAATGTTCGAACTCTTGTGGCCGGCTTAGTCCCCAACCCCGTCAGGCTCAGAACCGTTCTCACCCACCCGGTAGTCGAAGAAGACCACCTCACCGCTCTCTTGGGTGGCCTCCAGGTCCACACTGCCGCTGATGGCCCAGTCATGGTCACCCTCGGCGTCGTCCACAATCTGCCTCACCCTCCAGGCATGGTCCTTGGTCTCCGGGGATTCGTCCAGCATGAAGAGTTCGGTGCTGCGGGCCCTGGCATCAATGTTGACGTACTCGTGGGCCTCATAGAAGTCATCCAGGGCCTCTTCCCACTCCCTAGGCCCATAGCCCCAGTCCTTGTCGAGGGTACCGAGCTGGTCGGGCCTGTCCTGGTCCATGAGCTCGATCCGCCGAAACATGGCGTTGCGGACCAGGACCCGCATGCCCCGGCGGTCCTCGACCAGGGCCGGGGCCGCTGCCGGGGCGGCGGTCGACAGGGCGCTATCGGCGGGTTTGCCGGCATCCTCCCACTCATCCACCAGGCTGGAATCGACGGACCTAACCACCAGGCGCAGCCAGGAGATGATGTCCTCCAACTGCTCGTTGCGCATGTCCTCGGGAACGGTACGGGCTAGGGACCGGTAGGCGTCCGAGAGGTAACGCAGGAGCGTCCCCTCGGAACGTGCGATGCCATAGCGGGCGATGTAGCCGTTGAAGTCGCTGGCCGTCTCAACCATGTCCCTGAGCACGGATTTGGGCTTGAGCCAATAGTCGTTGGCCCAGGGCACGTCCTTGCGGTAGCGGTCGAAGGCCTCGGTCAGGAGCTCCTCCAGGGGCTTGGGGTAAGTGACCTCCTGGAGTCGCTCCATCCGATCCTCATACTCGACCCCCTCCTCCTTCATCTGGACCATGGCCGCGTCCCTGGCCTGGCGTTGCTGGGCCTTGAGGACCTGCTTGGGGTCATCCAGGGTGGCTTCGACCATGGAGATGAGGTCCATGGAGTAGTTGTCGGATTCGGGGTCCAAAAGCTCCAGGGCCGCCAGGAGAAACGGTGACAGAGGCTGGTCCAGGGCAAAGTCGTCGGGCATGTCGACGGCCAGGAAGTAGTCTTCTTGCCCATCCTGCCCCTCCTCGACCTCTATGAATGCCGAATCCAGCATGGTCTCGAATATCTCATCTGCCCGCTGGTGCAGCTCCTCCTTCTGGTCGGAGGTCTGGGAGGAGTCGTCAATGAGCCGGTCCACACGGGCCCTGGCATCGCCGCCCTGGGCCACTTCGTTGAGGATCATGGCATGGCTGATCTTCATGTGGGGTCTCAGGGTCTCCGGAGCGGCCCCGATCAGCTTCTCGAAGCTGTTCTTATTCCAGGACACGAAGCCCTCCGGTGCCTTCTTGCGCTTGATCTTCTTGAGTTTCTTGGGGTCGTCACCGGCCTTGGCGATGGCACGGGCGTTCTCGATCTCGTATTCGGGAGCCTGGGCGACCACCAAGCCCTCGGTGTCAAAGCCCATACGGCCCGCACGCCCCGCAATCTGGTGGAACTCTCGGGCCCGCAGCCGCCGCATCTTGCTACCGTCGAACTTGGTCAGGGCGGTCAGGACCACGGAGTGGATGGGCACATTGATGCCCACACCCAGGGTATCGGTGCCACAGATGACCGGTAGGAGGCCCTGCTGGGCCAGCTGCTCGACCAGCCGCCGGTATCTGGGCAGCATGCCGGCATGGTGGATGCCGACACCCGTGGAGAGGAGCCTGCGCAGTATCTTGCCGAAGGCAGTGGTGAAACGGCTGCCCCGCATGGCCTCAGTGATGGCCTTGCGCTGCTCCTTGCTGGACACACCAGTGGAGGCCAGGGCCTGGGCGGTCTCCAGGGCGGCGTCCTGGGAGAAGTGGACCACATAAATCGGCGTGTCACCCTTGCCGAAGAGGAGTTCAACCGTGCCCGCCAGCTGTTTGTCCGTGTACTCGTAGCTGAGCGGGACGGGCCTGGGAGCATTGTCGATGATGTCCACATCCGTGCCGGTCATATCCTCCAACTTGTCGGCTATGGCATCGACCGGGCCCAGGGTGGCGGACATGAGGAGGAACTGCGTCTGGGGCAGGGTTAGCAGAGGCACCTGCCAGGCCCAGCCACGTTCCGGGTCGCCGTAATAATGGAACTCGTCCATGGCCACGCAGCCCACGTCGGCCTGCCTGCCCTCACGCAGGGCCTGGTTGGCCAGGATCTCTGCGGTGCAGCAGATAATGGGGGCATCAGGGTTGATGCGGGAGTCACCGGTGATCATGCCGACCCGTTCACGCCCGAAGACCCCGACCAGGTCGAAGAACTTCTCCGAGACCAGGGCCTTGATCGGAGCCGTGTAGTAGGAGCGCCGGCCCGTGCACAAGGCCGCGAAATGCATGCCGAGGGCCACCAGGGACTTGCCTGAGCCCGTGGGCGTGTTGAGGATGACATGGTCTCCGGCCAGGAGGTCCATGATGGCCTCTTCCTGGTGGGGCCAGGGGTCGATGCCCTTGCTGTCACGCACCCAGCCGAAGAAACGGTCGAAGATCTCGTCCGCCTCGATGTTTCTCGCCTCGGAGCCCAGGTCCGGCACCAATTCACCCAATCCGTCAGTCATAGCCCCAGTCTAGCCGCCAGCGCCTACGGTCGACCCGCCCGGCCCATCCATAGCTCCCAACGCCAATGGGAAGACCGCCCTCGGCCGGATGGCTGGGGGCGGTCTTCATCTGTCATAGCGCGAATTGCGGAGACGGACCATCAGGCAAACTGCTGGCCTGCCCGCCTGGACCCAGACTTAGGACTCAGGCTGGGGACCATGGCCACGATGGTGCCGCTTACCTGGCTTGTTTGGCTTGGAGGCCTGGCCGTCACCACCCTTGCCCTCATGGCCACGACCACCGTCGAGGACCGGCTTGATGAAGTCGGGGAACTCCATGGCCTTGCGGTCGACCAGGGACTCGGGATGGGTCTCGTCATACCCCTGCATGTAGCGGGTACGGCGCCAATGCCTGATGGAGGCGTTGGAACCTTGGTGGTGGACGTGGTACTGACGGGGTCCGCCGCCGTAGTGGTTCTCGTCGAGCTCCTTGGCCACCGCTATCTGGTTGACGTTGGAGGCATCCATGATGGCCAGGGGTGCCACGGCCTCCACCTCGGTGGGAGCGGCCGTACGCTTCTGCATATGCTCAGGGAGCCAGCGGGCCAGCTGCGAGAGCAGCCAGCAGACGATGAAGTAGATCACCGCTGCGACCACCAGGGTCTGCAGGATGTTGAAGTACATGGACCCCAAACGCCTGGACTCCTGCAGGAGATCCGTATACATGATGATGGACCCCAGGGCCGTGTCCTTAAGGACCACCACCAGCTGGGTGACAGCTGCCGGCAGCATGGCGTACAAGGCCTGGGGCACCTCGATCTGCATAAGGGATTGGGTATGGGTCAAGCCCAGAGCCAGGGAGGCCTCACGCTGGCCGTTGGGGAGGTTGCCCACACCGGAGCGCACCAGCTCGGCGACTACGGAACCGTTGTAGAGAATCAGCCCGATGACCACAGCCCAGTATGCGGCCTGGCTGATGCCGGCGAAGGCGAACCACCGCCAGAAGAAGATCATCATGAGCAGCACGGGCACAGCCCTGCAGAACTCCACGATCAGACCGGATACGAAGCGCAGGACGACGCTGGGCAGCAGTCGCCCAATGCCGAACAGGAGACCGAAGACCAGGGAACCGATAACGGCCACCACGGAGGCCTTGATGGTCATCCACAGGCCAGGCAGGTAGAAGTCGGTCCAGGCCTCACCGTCAAGTGCCGGCTTCCAGAGCTCCCAGCTCAGCTGGTTCTCACCATCCGGCGGGTTGTGGAGTCTCATGAGGATGAGCACGATGAGCAGGACAAAGACCACGGCCGCAATCCAGTTGACCGTGCGGATGGTCTTGCGCCCCTTGGGACCAGGTTGGTCGAAGAGCAATGCGCTTTCGTTTGATGATGCCATCGAGGTCACCTCCTTACCGCGAGCTTGTTGGACAGATAGGTGGTCAGGGCGCCGATGGGCAGGACCAGGATCACATAGCCCATGGCGAAGATGAGGAAGATGGCCACAATGGAGTTGGCATGGAACTCGATCATCTCGCTCATGAGTGTGGAGCTCTCCGTGGTGACAGAGGCAGCCGCCGCCACGGTGGAGTTCTTCAAAAGGGCGATGAAGGTGTTGCCCAGAGGTGCCACCGAACCACGGAAGGCCTGGGGCAGGATGATCCCGCCAGCCGACTGAATGAAGCTCAGCCCCAAAGCCCTGGCCGCCTCGGCCTGGCCCAGAGGCACCGTATTGATGCCCGAACGCAGGGATTCACAGACGAAGGCCGCTGTGTAGAGGGACAGGCCCACCACCGCCAGCCAGAAGAAGTTGACGGCGAATTCGTCCGAGAAGCTCAGCTTGAGCTGGGCGAAGACACCCAAAACCATGAAGACCATGATGATGGTCAGCGGCATGTTCTGGAAGAACTCCACATAGCCCGCCGCCACGGTCCTGAGGGAGGACACAGGCGAGATGCGCATGATGACCAGAATGACACCCAGAATCAGAGAGAAGAGGGCGGCCCAGAGGGTCAGTTCTATGTTGACCAGGAAGGCCCCGGGAATGTTGTACTCGCTGAAGAGCTTGATGAACTCTGACATGTCACTCCCCTTCCTTGGGTGTAGGCGGATTGTAGCGTGGATCAGGAGAGAAATGACTGCCCTTGGTGTTGTCCTCCAAGGCACGCTGCCAGGAACCGTTGGTGATCATGTCGGTCAGGGCCGCGTTGATCTTCTTGGCCAGTTCCTTATCTCCCTTCTTGATGCCCACACCGTAGTATTCCTGGGTGAAGGGCTTGCCGATCAGGCGAAGCCTGCCCCGGGATGCGGAGGCGAGTCCGGCCAGCAGGACGTCATCCGTGGTCACCGCATCCACAATGCCGGAGAAGAGGGCTGTGGCGCACTCGGCGTATCCGGGCTGCTCCATGAGCTGGACCTCCGAGGCGAACCTCTGCTTGACGGTGACGGCCGAGGTGGACCCAGTCACCGAGCACAGGCGCTTGCCGTTGAGGTCATTGGGGCCAGTGATCGAATGGTCGTCCTTACGGACCATCAGGTCCTGGCCGGCCACCAGGTATGGCCCGGCGAAGGAGACGGCCTTCTTGCGCTCGTCCGTGATGGAGTATGAGGCCAGGATCATGTCCACGTCCCCATTCTGGAGCATGGCCTCACGCTGCTTGGATGGGGCCTCCTTCCAGACGATCTGATCCTCCTGGTAGCCCAGCTTCTTGGCCACGTAGGTCGCCACGTCAACATCAAAGCCGACATAGGTGCCGGCCTTCTTGAAGCCCAGACCCGGCTGGTCGAACTTGATGCCGATGCGAATCTTGCCCGCCTCCTTGTCCGACCCGCAGGCCGCCAGGGAGAATACACAGGCACAGGCGCATAGACCCGCCAGCAGGCTCCGCCAGATCCGGCCTATCCGCCTTCCTGGTGCTTGTTCATAGTGTTTCATAGATTTTCTTTCTTTCCCTACCGCATGCTTCCTATCTCATCCATGGTCAGCCCGCCCTGGGCCCGACCTCAGTGGGTGAGGATCTTGGAGAGGAAGTCATGGGCCCGCTGGGTCTTGGGATGCTCGAAGAACTCGTCGGGGGTGTTCTCCTCAAGAATGCGCCCATCGGCCATGAACACGATCTTGTCGGCCGCCTTGCGCGCGAATCCCATCTCGTGGGTCACGCAGATCATGGTCATGCCTTCCTGGGCCAGCTCAATCATGACATCGAGAACCTCGTTGACCATCTCGGGGTCCAGAGCCGACGTGGGCTCATCAAAGAGCATGATCTTGGGCTTCATGGCCAGAGCACGGGCAATGGCCACACGCTGCTGCTGGCCGCCGGACAGCTGGGAGGGCATCTTGGAGGCCTGTGATTCAACACCCACCCGCGTGAGCATGTCCATGGCCAGGTCCTCGGCATCCTTGCGATCCATATGCCGCACCTTGATGGGGGCCAAGGTCACGTTGTCCAGAATGGTCTTGTTAGCGAAGAGGTTGAAGGACTGGAAGACCATGCCCACCTCGGCCCGCAGGTTGGCCAGGTCCTTGCCCTCCTCGGGCAGGGGCTCGCCGTCGATGCGGATGACGCCGGAATCAATCGACTCCAGACGGTTGATGGTCCGGCACATGGTGGACTTGCCGGAGCCGGAGGGCCCTACGACCACCAGCACCTCGCCCTTGGTGACCTTGAGGTTGATGTCCTTGAGGACATGGAGCCTGCCGAAATGCTTCTCGACGTGGGACAGTTCAACCAGAGTGTGATTGGTGTCTATATTCGCACCTGCGCCGCTACGAGCCGTGGTCGGCGAGCTGGCGACAGTCGGATTGGATATGTTTTCGCTCATAGACGGCAGTATAACCGTGTCTTGTTACCAGGGTTTGACTTGTTCATCAGTTCCGAGGCTCGACGCCGTTACTCAAAGCATTTTAATGGTGAAGGTTCATGCTTACATGCATAGCCGCTATGCCCTGACAAGAGTAAGACGAGAGACTGCCGAGCTTTACGGAT
Source organism: Bifidobacterium aemilianum (assembly GCF_003315635.1). Taxonomy (GTDB): domain Bacteria; phylum Actinomycetota; class Actinomycetes; order Actinomycetales; family Bifidobacteriaceae; genus Bifidobacterium; species Bifidobacterium aemilianum. The sequence goes on from NZ_PDCG01000001.1 coordinate 144,873, forward strand.
CCACGAAAACACCAATCGGATGTCAGTCGGTTACGGCTTTGTTACGAGTATAACCGGATATCGGTTTTTCCCGGCATATTGCAAGGAACCTCCGTCTGCTGCACTTGCATATGCACGACGAAGGCTCCTGAAGACCAATAAGTCAACCTTACTGGTTACTCGTCCTCGTCCGGGTCGTAGTCGACGCCGGTCTCGGCGCGCTGGGCGTCGGAGATGGGGGCCGGGGCTCCGGTCAGGGGGTCGCGGCCGCCGCCGGCCTTGGGGAAGGCGATGACATCGCGGATGGAGGAGGCACCGGCCAGAATCGACACGGCACGGTCCCAGCCGAAGGCGATGCCAGCGTGGGGTGGTGCGCCATACTTGAAGGCCTCCAGCAGGAAGCCAAACTTCTCCTGGGCCTCATCCTTGTCGATGCCGAGCACGTTGAGCACCCGGTCCTGAATGTCGTCACGGTGGATACGGACCGAACCGCCGCCCATCTCCTCGCCATTGCAAACAATGTCGTAGGAATCGCTCATGGCATGCTCCGGGTCCTGGTCGAAGCTGTCGATCCAGTCGGCAGAGGGCATGGTGAAGGGGTGGTGCATGGAGGTCCACTTGGAATGGCCGACCGCCACGTCATCGTCATCGGGGTCGTCGGTACGCTTGAAGAGCGGGAAGTCGACCACCCAGGTGAAGGCGAACTCATCGGGCTTGAGCAGTCCGGCACGGTCGGCGATCTCCACGCGGGCGGCACCCAGGAGCAGCTGGGAGGATTCACGGCCACCGGCAGCGAAGAAGACGGCATCGCCGTTCTGGGCTCCCACAGCCTCCTTGAGGCCGGCCCGCTCCTGCTCGGACAGGTTCTTGGCCACAGGACCCTTGAGCTCCCCATCCTGACCAAAGACCACGTAGGCCAGCCCCTTGGCGCCACGCTGCCTGGCCCATTCCTGCCAGGCGTCGAACTGCCTGCGTGGGGTGTCCGCACCACCCTCGAAGCGGACGGCACCCACATAGGGTGCCTGGAAGACCCGGAAGGGGGTGTCCTTGAAGTAGTCGGTCAGCTCCACTATGGGGTTGCCGAAGCGCAGGTCGGGCTTGTCGGAGCCATACTTATCCATGGCCTCCTGCCAGGAGATACGGGGCAGGGGCAGCCTGACCTCATGGCCCTGAGTCTTCCAGATGGCGGCGATGACCTTCTCGGCCATGGCCATGACATCCTCCTGGTCCACGTAGGCCATCTCCATGTCCAGCTGGGTGAACTCGGGCTGACGGTCGGCACGGAAGTCCTCGTCGCGGTAACAGCGGGCCAGCTGGTAGTAACGCTCCACGCCACCGACCATAAGGAGCTGCTTGAGGAGCTGGGGGGACTGGGGCAGGGCGTACCAGGAGCCGGGCACCAAGCGGGCCGGCACCACGAAGTCCCGGGCACCCTCAGGAGTCGACTTGATGAAGGTGGGGGTCTCCACCTCGGTGAAGTCCATCTCCTCCAAGGCATGGCGGGCGGCCTTGGTCATATCGGAACGAAGCTTGAGGTTGTACTGCATGGCCGGGCGCCGCAAGTCCAGGTAGCGGTACTTGAGCCGCACATCCTCACCGGGCAGCTTGTTCTCCGACTCATTCTCCAGGGCCGTGGAGACTTGGAAGGGCAGGGCATCCGCCTTGGCCAGGACCTTCAGGCCCTCAACGACCACCTCCACCTTGCCGGTGGTCAGGTGCTCATTCTCGTTGCCTTCGGGCCGCTCGCGAACCTCACCGGTCAGCTGGACCACGTACTCGCTACGCAGGGGGCGGGCGACCTCCTCGTCATAGATGACAACCTGGACCAGACCGGTCGAGTCACGCAGATCAATGAAAGCGACTCCGCCATGGTCCCTGCGGCGGTCCACCCAACCGGCCAGGGTGACCTTCTGTCCAACCAGCGCCTCACTGACCTCAGTGGCATGATGTGTTCTATAAGCCGTCTGGCCCATGCTTCCTCTATTCCTTGTTCTCTTCTTGCAAAAGCGCTTGATTACGCGGTTTTCGAGCCCTATACGCGAACCGTTTGACGGGCATACAGCCTATCGGGTTCCCAAGACTTGGCATCGGCCGGAGTCTGGTCCCCGCTGATGATGTTCTTGACCTGGTCACCCTCCTGGCCCACCTGTGGGGGGAACCAGACATATGGTATGCCCAACTTGTCGGCATATTTGATCTGCTTGCCAAGCTTCGCCGCCGTGGGGGCCACGTCGGCGGCGATGCCCCTTGCCCGCAAGGCATTGGCAATGGCATTGGAGGTGGCCCTGTCGGCCTCGTCCCAGACGGCCACCAGCACCGAGGCCGGTGAGACCCGGGAAGCCTGGGCACCAGCGGTGTGCAGTATGTAGGAGACCAGACGGGACAGGCCGATGGACAGACCCACACCCGGGTAGCGCTTGTTGCCCTGGCTGGCCAGGTTGTCGTACCTGCCACCGGAGCAGATGGAGCCCAGGCCCTCCGCCCCCTCCAGGAAGGTCTCATAGACGGACCCTGTGTAGTAATCCAGTCCACGGGCGATCTTCAGATCGGCGACGACCGAGCCTGGGCGTATCTGGGCGGCCTGGTCAACAATCATCGCCAGGGTGTCCAGTCCCTGCCGGGCCAACTGGTAGGCGTCGCTCTCCTGGCGGACGCCATGTTTGGCGCACAAGTCGTCGAAGCGCTCCAGGAGCTCGCCACCATCGGCGGCGGTCAGCTGGGCCAACTCCAGGCAGGCATGGGCCTGGGACTCATTGGCCCCGCAGTCCTTAACCAGGAGCTTGGCCACCTCGTCGGCCCCGATCTTGTCGAGCTTGTCGATCTCCCGCAGCACACCTTCGATGTCCTCAAGGCCCAACCCCCGGTAGAAGCCTTCGGATAGTTTGCGATTGTTGGCGTGGACCGTTGCCTTGGGCAGGCCCAGGTCCCGCAGCTCCTCAAGGCCCGCGACCATGACCAGGGGCAGTTCGACCTCATAGTGGTCAGGCAGGTCACCGTTGCCGATCACGTCGATGTCGGCCTGGACGAACTCGCGGAAGCGTCCCTCCTGGGGGCGCTCCCCCCTCCAGACCTTCTGCATCTGCCAACGCTTGAAGGGGAAGACCAGGTCGCCCGAATGCTCCACCACGTAACGGCTCAGGGGCACCGTCAGGTCGAAGTGGAGACCAAGACGGTCCTCAATTGGCGTGTCGGACTCATGACCCACCTCCTGGAGTCTGGAGAGCAGGTAGATCTCCTTGCTGGTCTCCCCTTTCTTGAGCAGACTCACCCCCTGCTCCACAGCGCGTGTCTCAATGCCGATGAAACCATTGAGCTCGAAAACCTTGCGCAGCTTGTCAATGACGGTCTGCTCGACCACCCTTTGCGAGGGTAGCCATTCAGGAAATCCTGATATTGATGCACCTTTAGCCATAATTCCCTATACTAAGAGATGTTGTGGAAAACATGACCTCCTTCGGTCACTTCCCCACGATGCTATTCACGAAGCTTAAGGAGCTGGCCATGGCCGACGAAACCGTCACCGAAACCGAGAACACCACCCAAACCCCCGCATCGGCAACGACGGCGGGGCAAGAATCCCAGGTAGCTCCTGCCCCCCAGCAAGCTCAGGAGACGACAGCGAAGGCCGAGCCTGCCGATAAGCCTGGTGAAGCCGCTGCCGAGTCGGACCACGCCCCCTCCCCGGCCGCCCTGGCCAAGAAGCCCGCCCAACACACCATCGCCGCTCCTGTGGTCAATTACTCCCAGGAGGACATCAAGGCCGCCGAGGCCTTCGGCCATGTGGACGATGAGGGCAAGGTATTCGTCAAGGAAGGCGAATCCGAACGCGAGGTCGGCCAGTTCCCCGGAGCCAGCAAGGAGGAGGCGCTGGACCTCTATGTCCGCCGCTTCCTGGACCTCAAGGCCAAGCTGGACCTCTTCGCCAGCCGTCTGAAGGCGGCGAACATCAAGCCCAAGGAGATCGATGAGTCAATCACCTCGCTCGCCGAAGAGACTGACAAGCCTGAGGTCGTGGGCAACATCGCAGCGCTGAGGGAGGAGTTTGAGTCCCTCAAGCAGCAGGGTGAGACCAAAAAGCAGGAGCTGGCCGAGGCGCGCAAGGCAGCCGTAGCCAAGGCTCTTGAGGAGCGTACCGCCATCGTCGAGCGGGCCGAGGCCATAGCCGACTCGCTCGATATGGAGCGGACCAACTGGAAGGACACCGCTGAAAAGTTCCGTGCCCTCTTCGAGGAGTGGCAGCAGCACCAGAAAACCACGGTGCGGCTGAACAAGACCGATGCCGACCAACTCTGGAAGCGCTTCTCCTCGGCTCGCACGCGCTTCAACCAGGAACGCCGCAAGTGGGCCCAGAACCGCGATAGCGAACGCAGCAACGTCAAGCAGCTCAAGGAAGCGATCATCAAGGAGGCCGAGGAGATTAAGGACTCGACCGACTGGGGCGAGACTTCCCGTAAATTCCGTGATCTCATGGACCGCTGGCGCCAGGCGGGTCGGGCCGGACGCAAGGAAGACGATGAGCTGTGGACCCGGTTCCGAGCCTCCGCCGATGTCTTCTTCGATGCCCGCCAGGCCGACCGCGACAAGATGAACTCAGCGGAGAAGGAGAACCTGGCCAAGAAGGAGGAGCTCCTCACGCAGGCCCAGGCCCTCCTGCCGGTTGCCGATGAGGAGGCCGCCAAGAAGGCCCGCCAGGCCCTTTCCGACATCCAGGACCAGTGGGATCAGATCGGGTATGTGCCCCGGGATGATGTCCACCGCATCGAAAGCGCCCTGGACTCCGTCGACCAGCAGATCAAGGCCGTCGAGGATTCAGCCTGGAAGCAGACCGACCCTGAGGCGGACGCCCGTAAGTCCAGCTTCGAGCTCCAACTCCAGGCTCAACTGGAGGAACTCGACCAGCAGATCGCCGCTGAGACCGACCCCAAGAAGAAGGCCAGTCTGGAGGCCGAAAAGGCAACAAAGGAACAGTGGATGAACGCCGTGAAGTAATTCACCCACTAACGCCAAAGGCCGTGTGTCCGCCCCCTGCCGGGTTGGGCACACGGCCTTCTTCTATGCATGTTTGCTGGGACAATCAACACAATCAAACAAGCGGTTACTCCTCCTCAGGTGCTCCTTTCCTCGAGCCATGAGTGCATACCACTAGATACCGAAAACCCAGACCAAGACATAGCCTCACAGCGACTCAGATTGACCGGAACCGACAGGGCGGCATGCAGACAGGCAATTGGACGGAATGACCAAGTGGCTCTGACAGACAGGTGTCTGTCAGAGCCACTTGGTCATTCGGCTCAGGGCCGAGATGCGGGATCACTCTCCCAGCGGAGCACTGCCCTGGTCCGGTTGACTGCCAGCCCCATCCGCGGGTTCAGCAGAGGCAGCTGGTGCTGCGGCTTCGGTAGGAGCATCAGCGCAGACCGATGCTCCTACCAATTCGCCTTCAGGCTCAGCTGTCACTGACTCCTGGAACTTCTCCCCCTTGAAGGTGAACTCACCCAAAATGCCTTCGCCTTCGGCATCGACAATGACCTTCTCGTTGTCCTCCAGCTTGCCCATGAGGATCTGCTCGGAGATGGCGTCCTCGATGTCCCTTTGAATGACCCGACGCAGGGGCCTTGCACCCAGGAGCGGGTCGAAGCCCTTCTGGGCCAGGAGGTCCTTGGCCTTGTCGGTCAGATCCAGCTCCATATGCCGCTCGAAGAGACGATCATTGAGCTGCGTGACATCCAAGTCGACAATCTGGCGGACCTGGGACTCGGTCAGCTGCTTGAAGACGATGATGTCGTCCAGGCGGTTGAGGAACTCAGGACGGAACTGCTGCTTGAGCTCGGAGGTGACCTGGTCCTTCATCCTCTGATAGGAGGAGTCGGTGTTGGAACTCAGGTTGAAGCCGGTGTTGGCGGCCTTGGCGATGTCCCTTGTACCCAGGTTGGTAGTCAGGATGATGATGGTGTTCTTGAAGTCCACCTTGCGTCCCTGGCCATCGGTGAGATGACCATCGTCCAACACCTGCAGCAGGGTGTTGAAGATGTCGGGATGGGCTTTCTCTATCTCGTCGAAGAGGACCACGGAGAAGGGCTTGCGACGGACCTTCTCGGTGAGCTCACCACCCTCCTCGTAGCCCACGTAGCCCGGAGGGGCACCGAAGAGCCTGGAGGCCGCATACTTCTCCGAGAACTCGGACATATCCACGCGGATCAGGGCGTCATCATCGTCGAAGAGGAACTGGGCCAGGGCCTTGGCCAGCTCGGTCTTGCCGACGCCGGTGGGGCCGGCGAAGATGAAGGAACCTGCAGGGCGCTTGGGGTCCTTGAGACCCACGCGGGTGCGGCGAATCGAACGGGACAGGGCGGAAACCGCCTCGTCCTGGCCGATGATCCGCTTGTGCAGCTCGCCCTCCATGCCCAGCAGCTTCTTGGACTCGGCCTGAGTGAGTTTGAAGACGGGGATGCCGGTGGAGGAGGAGATGACCTCTGCGATCACGTCCTCGTCAACAACCATCTTGACATCGGACTCCCCCTGACGCCAGGACTCCTCCTTCTCCTTGCGCTCACTCTCCAGCTTCTCCTGGCGGTCACGAAGTTCTGCGGCCTTCTCGAAGTCCTGGTCCTTGATGGCCTGGTCCTTCTCTTCGGCGACCTTGGCCACCTTGGTGTCAATCTCCTTGAGTTCAGGCGGTGCGGTCAGGCGCTTGATGCGCAGACGGGCCCCAGCCTCATCAATCAGGTCGATCGCCTTGTCAGGAAGGTTCCTGTCCTGGATATAACGGGAGGACAGCTCGGTGGCTGATTGGAGGGCGGCATCCGTGATGGTCACATGATGGTGGTTCTCATAGCGGGGACGAAGACCCTTGAGAATCTCAATGGTCTCGGCGACGGTGGGCTCGTGGACCTGGATGGGCTGGAAGCGCCGTTCCAGGGCGGCGTCCTTCTCAATGTACTTGCGGTATTCCTCAGTGGTGGTGGCACCAATGGTCTGGAGCTCGCCACGGGCCAGCATGGGCTTGAGCATGTCTGAGGCACCCAGGGCGCCATCAGCTGAACCGGCACCCACGATGGTGTGAATCTCATCAATGAAGAGCACGATATCGCCGCGGGTCTTGATTTCCTTGAGGACCTTCTTCAGTCGCTCCTCAAAATCACCCCGGTAGCGGGAACCAGCCACCATGGAGCCCAGATCCAGGGAGTAGACCTGCTTGTCCTTGAGTGTCTCCGGCACGTCACCTGCGTGAATCTTCTGGGCCAGGCCCTCGACCACGGCGGTCTTGCCGACTCCGGGCTCACCAATCAGCACCGGATTGTTCTTGGTGCGACGGGAGAGGACGACCATGACCCGCTCGATCTCCTGGCTACGGCCGATCACCGGGTCAAGCTTACCATCAGCTGCTTCGGCGGTCAGATTGCGGCCGAACTGGTCAAGGATGGCTGAGCCGGTCTGGCTGCGCTTGTCCTGGACACCGCCGGCATTGGCTAGATCACCCTTGGCGTCTCCCTCGTCCGTTCCGGAATTGCCGCGGATCAAATCAATGGTGGTGGACCTCAGCTCACCCAGGTCCACATCCATCTTGATGAGCACCTGAGTGCCCACTCCCTCACCCTCGCGGATCAGACCCAGCAGGATGTGCTCGGTGCCAATGTAGCTGTGGCCCAGTTGCAGGGCCTCGCGCAGGCTGAGTTCCAACACCTGCTTGGCATGCGGGGTGAAGGGGATGTGTCCATTGGGCGCCGCATTGCCCTTGCCGATCATCTCCTCAACCTGCTTACGGGTCTCATCGAGGGTAACGCCCTTGGCGGCGAGCGCCTTGGCGGCCACTCCCTCACCTTCACGAATCAGACCCAGCAGCAGATGTTCGGTGCCGATGTAATTGTGCTGCAGGCTTCGTGCCTCTTCCTGAGCCAATACAATCACGCGCCGGGCACGGTCGGTAAACCGTTCGAACATGCTTGTCCTTCCAATCTTTGTTGTCTGTGCAACACTCTACCGATGCTCAGTGACGATTATTTCCCCTGCAAAAGGAATTGCGCTAAGAACGCAAAGGCCAAGTGCCGGGCCAAAAGTGCCCGATGGCTTCCCACTGGCTGCCCTGGCGGCCACAGCTCCGGCCGATCAATCGATCGACTGAGCCGGACGTTCGGATTCAGACTGCCTTGCAGATGCGGATTCAGACTCCTGCCCCACCTGGATGCCATGCTCCGTGGCTTCACCCGCCTCATCGACCATATCTGACTCGGTGTCGTCAAGTTCCTCGATCAGTTCGAGCTGACTGTGCTCATCTCGGGGTGCGCCCTCCACAATGTCGATATGCATGTCGTCATATGCCGGATCGGATTGAATCCAGAGGTGGCTGGTCTCCGGTGGTTCGATCTCCGAATGTTCGCCGCAGCCGTGGTCCAAGGAGACGACCCTGCCGTCATCCGGACTCCACTTGTTGGCGCATACTCCGAACAGCTGCCCCAGTTCGCCCACCAGGGGCACCATGAAGCCGCAGCTGTCGCAATGCTTGTGGCCGGCGGTCTTGGTCGAGAGGGACTTGGGCCCCCTCTGGCCCTCATACCAACGCTTGGCTGTCTGCTGCCGGCCCAGGGGGCTGAGCACATGACGGCGGGAGAGTTCAAAGTCGCGGACGGCATTGAGCAGGTCCTCCTGGTTATCGGCTGCCTCCACGGCTTCAGCGGCGTCCGAGGAATCCCTAGGGCCCTTGTGCCCGTCGGGGCTGGCGCCTCGCTCGGCACTGCCTGTGGCTTGCCCAGTCTCCCCCGTGTCCTCAGTATCCTTGGTGGGAGCCTGCTTGCCCTTGGGCTTGACCAGGCGGAAGCCCTCCTCCAGCCGTGGGTCGTCAGGGTCGGTGCCGATGGAATCAGTGACCGACAGGTCGGAGGCCAGAAGACGGTCCTTCCAGGGGACCCAGGCTGGGGGCCTCAGGGCCTTGTCACTGGGAATCAACGAGGTTTCGTCAACGGTCCAGCGGTCGGCCTGACTGTCATGGAAGAGCGTGACCGACCACTGCCAGCCCTCATAGCCACGAATCAGGCATTCAAAACGGAAGTCGGTCACCTGGCCCTCAAGCACCACGGCCTGGGCAAAGTCACCGACCTGCTCCGGCAGATCGGCCACTGCCCTGGCCACCGTACGAGCCAGGTCCTGGGGGTCCACAGGCCCCTCCTCGAGCGCTGCGTAGGCCTGCCCCTCCTGTGAGGGGTCGTCGCCTCCTTGGCCAACCACTAGCGGCTGAGCCCCCTTCTTGTCTGCCTGCGACTCATACTCTGCCACCTCGGGTTCGGGCCTTGTGTTGGGCTTGTCCTCTTGCTTGTCGTCACGCACTGTCTTACTGGTCCTACCTGTCATCAGTCCTGCACATCGAAATCGTCGGCCACTGCACGAAGCAGGGTGGCCAGCTTCTTGCTTTCAGCGTCGGCCGGGTACCGGTGGCGGCGCAGGGAGTTGCCAGCGGAGTCCAGAAGCTTGATCAGGTCCTCGACGATGGCCACCATATCATCGGCCTTGGGGCGGGTGGCCCTGACCAGGGATGGGGCCGGCGCCTCTACCGTCAGGTCGATGGCCTGGGGACCCTTGCGGCCGTCCAGGACGGAGAATTCGACCTTGGCTCCCTTACGCAGATGCTCAACGCCCTCGGGTAGGACCGCCGCAGGAAGGAACACATCCATACCATCGTCGCTGGTGATGAATCCGTAGCCCTTCTTGGCGTCGAACCACCGCACTCTCCCGCTTGGCATAGTCTTCCTCGCTTCATTACACGATTACATGCACATTTCCGCCGCCAAGCAGGCGACGACTCTTTCCATACTGCCAGCTTAGCGCATAGCGGGACCACCGGTCGATTCTCGCTGGCAGTGCAACAGAACGCAGACGCAAGGCGATGACCCTGTGGCGGACCCGGCCCTAGGCCTTGGCCTGTGCCGACTGCTGTGAGGCGCGTTCGCTCTGCACCGCTGTGGAATCGGCCAACAGATGCTTGCTCTTGAAGTCAAGCAGGTTGATGAGGAAGGCCGCGATCAGCAGGACCAGACCCAGAACGAAAATCCAATGGAGGCCATCGTAGACGATGCCACGGGCAGGTTCCAGAAAGCGCTCAGGCAGGCTGCCGGCCGTATCTGGATTGACCATCTTGTTCATCATGTCCATGGTCAGGCCGGGATGGCTGCCGATCTGCCGGGCTGTGACCAGATTCATAACGATCCCGAAGACGGAGATCATCATGGTCTGCCCCAAGCTGCGGGCCAGGGTGTTGAAGGAGGTGGCCGTGCCCACATTCTCGGCGGACACCACACTCTGGGAGGTCACGGTGCCGATGGTGATTGCCAGACCGAAACCGAAGCCATAGAAACACGAGATGATCAGGAAAGCCCAGAAGGGGGTGGTAATGGGCAGGAGCACATAGCTTCCGCAAGCTCCTATCAGGAAGACCAGCGCCAGGGCCATGATCCGATGCGGTGGGTTGGTGATGAGGAAGCGACCGGCCAGGTAGGCACCCAGGAGCCAGACCAGGGAGCTGGGGGTCAGGGCGAAGCCACCCATGGAGGGTTTGAGGCCCAAGACGCTCTGCATCCAGATGGGCAGGTAGGTTTCGAAGCCCATCAGGAAGCCGGAGACCAGCAGAATCACCGTGTTCTCCACTATGAAGGTGCGGTTGGTGAAGAGCTTGAGGGGCAGGATCGGGTCCACCTCCTGGCGTTCGACGATGACGAGCGCCACTATCAAGGCCAGGGATGCCAGCAAGGGCATAAGGCCCCAGGGGACCCAATGGGGACTGTTGAGGTTCTGCAGGCCCAGCATGAGGGTGACCAGGGCCAGTACCAGCAGCACGATGCCCCGGTAGTCGATGGGGGTCTTACGGGGATGGGTCTGTTCCTGCAGGCAGCACTGGATCACGATGACCACCAGCAGCCCGATGGGGATGTTGATGGCAAAGACCCAGTGCCAGCTGAGCTGTTCTACGATGAACCCACCCAGAAGGGGCGCTATGACGGAGGCGATGCCCCAGGAGGACCCGTTCAGGCCGATCATCTGGGCCCGCTTCTCGACCGGGTAGATGTCAGCCAGGATACTGAAGGTCAAGGGCTGGATGGCTCCAGCGCCAAGCCCCTGGACCACCCGGGACAGGATCAGCTGGATCATGGATTGGGATATGCCGCACAGGAGCGAGCCGACCACGAAGACCAAAAGGCCGATGTTCATGAGCCTCTTGCGCCCGTAACGGTCCGAGAGCTTGCCGTAGACCGGGGTGGCCACGGCGCACATGAGCATGTAGATGGAGAAGACCCAGTTCATCAGACTGAGACCCTTGAGGTCGGAGACAATGGTGGGCATGGCCGTCGAGACTATGGTCCCCTCGACAGCGGTCATGAAAGTGGCCAGGAATACCGCAACGGTAACCGGCCCTACTTTGGTGGTTGGCGCAACTTTCCGCTCGCTCACTATGGTCCTCAGCCTTTCATACGGCAACTTGATCCTCTTGTGTCAAGCCAACACGCAGAGCATATTCGCTGGCGGTCGCTCCGGCAACCTTCCGCCCATCGGGCAGCAAGAGCCTTACAGCATGATAGGGAGACGTAACGACCAGGCGGGGGCTGGCCCGTGTAACCGGCCTGCACTGCCCCAAAGTCCATTACCGCGGCCGTTTCTGCCGGGTGTCCTCCAGCTGGGTCGTGGCCGCCTAGTTGCCCTGGCCTTGAGCCCGGACTGATCTGGCGGCCTTGACCTTGCCACCAGCCGGTAGTGATGGGCCTTGGCCCGGCCTGGCCACGATGGGCTCCACCGGCAGGACGACGGTCAAGGTGAGCCCTCCCCCATCAGTACTGGTGGCGACGATGAAGCCATGATGGGCCTTGGCCACGGATTGGGCGATGGACATACCCAGACCGGTGCCCCCCTTGCGCCTGGCCCGCGAGGAATCGGCTGTGTAGAAACGCTCAAAGATCTGAGTCTGCTTGCCCTCCGGGACTCCCGGCCCATGGTCGATGAAGCGGATGACGGCGTAGTTCATGCCCACCTGCATGGACTGCCCGACCTCCAAGGCCTCAAGGAAGGTGGTCAGGGAGGCGTTCGTGGCAGGCAGACGGGAGAGGGAATCGGGGCCGATTGAAGCGGCCAGGAGGGACATCCCGATCTCGACAGGCGAATCGGGCGGGGTGTAACGGTGAATGTTGCCGATGATGTTGGTCATGACCTGCCGAATCCGCGAGCCGTCACCGCTCAGAGAGATCTGTGGTACCTGGCCGGGCAGGAAGGCCAGTCCCAAAGTGCCATCAGCCCCGTGCCGAAGCTGGAGGGAGCCCTCTTCCACCTGGCGCTCCGGGTCCAGGGCATGGAGGTCGTCGGCCGCGTCACGCAACAGCCTGGTCAGGGGCACCTGTTGGCTCATGTCGATGCCCCGCCCCTCGTCCAAACGGGCCAGGGACAGGAGGTCCTCCACCAGCAGGGTCATGCGGGAGCTGGAGGACTTGATGTGTTCTATGGACTCATCAGCCCGTTCCAAGGCCCCAGGTAGCTCCCTTTGCATGGCGTAAAGCTCGGTGTAGCCATGAATGGTGGCCAGGGGTGTACGCAGCTCATGGCTGGCATCGGAGACGAATTGCTTCATCTTCTCCGTGGTGGCCTCCTGCTCCTTGAAGCTGCTCTCGATCCGGGCCAACATGGAGTTGAGCGAGGCGGCCAGGGAACCGACCTCCGTGTTCTCGGGGGCGGGAGGCACACGCTGGCTCAGGTCGCCGTTGGCTATCTTGGCTGCCGTCTTCTCAATGCGTTTCAGGGGGCTCAGGGTCCCTTGAATGAGCACGAGGGCCGCGAATCCCCCAATGATGACGATCAGCAGGCTCACGATGATGCAGTAGCGGGTCAAGGTATTGACGGTGTCTATCTGGTCGCTGAGCGATAGACCGATATACACGGTGCCGCTGGGTCTGTTGTTGCGGTCGGCCAAGGGTCTGGCCAGGACCCGCCATTGGGCGCTGGCAGCCTGCAGGGTGGCCTTGTCGGCCATGGGTGTGGCGGTGACCCGGGCCGAGGTGGTGAAGGGTTCGTTGGGGGTGATGCCCCCATCCTGGCCCGAGGGGGGAAGCTTGGGCTGGGAGGTGACGCCATAGCGCAGGACCGGCACCAGGGCGTTGGTCACGATCATGTCGTCGGTGTCACGGATCTGCAGGAAGTAATCGGTGGGACCGGCTGTGGCCTGTTTGGTGTCGCGTTCCTTGAGCAGGTCCACATTGCGGTAGACCAACTCGGCCTGTTGGGACAGCTGGGTGTCGGTCTTCTCCAGCAGATAGTTGCTGACGAACTGACGGATGGACAGCGATATGACGCTGGCTCCGAGGATCAGCAGGACCACGGTGCAGGCCACCAGCTTTGAGGATAGGGAGAAGTGCTCCAAACGCCTGCCGACCGCCCTGAAAATGCGGTTGCCCGCCCGATGATGTTTACGGGCGGGCATGTCGGGCTGCGGAGCCCTATCCCTCACAAGCATGAGACCACCTTATGCGTTCTTAGGTTCGCGGATCATATAGCCGATGCCACGCTTGGTCTCGATCAGGGGTGCCACACGCTGTGGCTTGCCATCTGGCCCGACCGTGGTGATGCCATCGATCTTCTTACGAAGATAGGAGATGTAGGACTCCACGATCGCCGCATCCCCACCCCAATCGTACTGCCAGACGTGATCAAGAATCTGGGCCTTGGACAGGACCCGTCCCTCGTTGTCCATCAGATAACGCAGAAGCTTGTATTCCGTGGGGCTCAGGTCGATGGGCTGCCCTGCACGGGTCACATCATGGGAGTCCTCATTGATCTCCAGGTCGGCCACGGAGATGATGGGGCTTGATTCCGCCTCCTCATGTGTGCGGCGCAGGATGGCCCTAATCCTGGCCACAACCTCTTCCAAGCTGAAGGGCTTGGTCACGTAGTCATCGCCACCTACGGTCAATCCCATGATCTTGTCCTGGGTATCGTCGCGGGCGGTCAGGAAGAGCACGGGAGCGGTGATGCCCCCCTGACGGATGCGCCTGGTCACCGTGAAGCCGTCAATATCGGGAAGCATGACGTCAAGCACGATCAGGTCCGGCTTGGTCTGCTCAATCACCTCGATTGCGGCTGATCCGGAGGCTGCCGTAGCCACCTCAAAACCAGCGAAGTGCAGGGATGCCACCAGGAGCTCACGGATGGAGGGCTCGTCATCCACAACCACAATTGATGCTTCTATTGCTTTGCTCATGTTTCCACTGTGCATTTTCAGCCTTATGGTTTCCTGAATACTGACTGTATATTACTCCCGGGGAAGTTCAGAATCACATGAAAGTCAGGTCTTGGAGGCAGGGAATCTCAGCCTTCAGTTTTGGGCGGACCGATCTGCTGATGCATCCATGGCGGAGCACTCGCTTTCCTTCGAACGTCCGGCCGGCTCCGGATTCTTGGCGCGGCCGCCCTTGCCTCGCCCTCGGTGCAGCAGCACCAGCAGCAAGCTGACCAACGCAATCAGCAGCAGGGCCCCCACCAGGCCCAAGGCCCCCAAGCGGGAAATGGTATGTGGAGTGGAGGTCTTCTTCAGCGTGGTCAGCTCACGCATCATGGCAATGGCCGACCCGGACCAGTCCGGTGAGCTTTGGTTGATGGGCTTGAGGGCGGCGTCCGAGAGCTTGTCCACCGTGGCCTTGGACCTAAGCCATTCATCGGAATTGGGTGAGACAGCGACCACCAGGTTGCCGTCGCCCGAGGCCACGGCCAGCAGGATGGTGTTGGGGTCGGGATTCAGGGATGTGAGGAGATGACCGGCCCATGAGGCTGGGTCGGACTTGTCACCAAAGGTCTGCAGGTACAGGAGGCGCACCGTGACCCCATCCTCATGCTTGGTCTTGGCAATGGCATCGGTGACGGCGGGCAGATTGTTGCCCAGCAGGTTCTCCGTATCGGTGATGTTGCCGGTGATCTTCAAGGCCCCGACGCCATCGGCGACCTGCCCTGAAGCCCAGGCCAGACCGGAAGGCAACGATATGGCACCAAGGGCGAAGACCATGATGAGGAGGGCCGCCAAAAGCCGCTTAAGACAAATCGCGGCATCAAACCGCGACACGCCGAAGCCTCGCTCTAGGGCACAGCCTTCGACCACATGACCTGATTCTTCTGATGTGCTGATCTGAGGGGACATATCTTCAACCATAGCGGTCGGCTTCACCAAGGACCGACCGCCGGCAAGAGCAGTACAGCACACACAAAGGAAGAACCATGCCACAGTATCAAGTAGATTCCGAACAGATCCAATCATCCAGCGCGGCCGTGTCCTCATCGGTCTCCTCCATCCGAGAGGCGGTGGCCGGCATGTACGGCAACCTCAACGCCCTCCAGGAGGTATGGCGGGGTGGTGCCGCCAGCCAGTTCAGCGTCGTCGCCGAACAGTGGCGCCAGGCCCAACAGCAGATGGAAACCTCACTGGAATCCATACAGAACGCCCTGACCCAGGCATCCTCGGTCTATGCGGATGCGGAGAGTCAGGCCTCCCAGCTCTTCACCAGTTCCTGAGCCCCCCGGCGGCAACAACAAAGGGACCCGACCGGTCTGGTCGGGTCCCTCCAGGAATCCTCAGCTGCCTTCAGCCCCCATAGGGCCTATGGGGGCTGGGGCTGCCAGCGGAATCAGTAGCCCATGTCGGGGCTGGCGGCGGGGGCAGCGGCCGGAGGCTCAGGCTTGTTGGCCACCACAGCCTCGGTCGTCAGGTAGAGGCCTGCGATGGAAGCCGCGTTCTGCAGGGCTGAACGAGTGACCTTCAGGGGGTCAGCCACGCCGGCCTCAAGCAGGTCCTCATACTCGTTGCTTGCGGCGTTGAAGCCCTGACCGTCAGGCAGGGAGACGACCTTGTTATAGACGACGTCACCGGAGACACCGGAGTTCTCGGCGATCTGCTTGATGGGGGCCTGGACCGCGCGGAAGACGATGGCGGCACCGGTGGCCTCCTCATCGGAGAGGTCCTTGATGGCCTGGGACTCGGCGGCCTTGTGGGCGGCCTGAACCAGGGCGACACCACCGCCGGGCAGCAGGCCCTCCTCGATGGCGGCCTTGGCGTTGCGAACAGCGTCCTCGATGCGGTGCTTGCGCTCCTTGGCCTCAACCTCGGTGGCTGCCCCGACCTTGATGACGGCCACGCCGCCGGCCAGCTTGGCCAGACGCTCCTGGAGCTTCTCACGGTCGTAGTCGGAGTCGGAGTTCTCGATTTCAGCGCGGATCTGAGCCACGCGCTCGGCAACCTCCTCCTTGGAGCCGCCACCGGACACGATGGTGGTCTCGTCCTTGGAGACGATGACCTTCTTGGCGGTGCCCAGGACGGACTGGTCGATGGATTCCAGCTTGAGTCCCAGGTCCTCGGAGATGACCTGGGCACCGGTGAGGATGGCCATATCCTGCAGCATGGCCTTACGGCGGTCGCCGAAGCCAGGAGCCTTGACGGCGCAGGAGTTGAAGGTGCCACGAATCTTGTTGAGGATCAGGGTGGGCAGGGCCTCTCCATCAACATCCTCAGCGATGATCAGCAGGGGCTTGCCGGTCTTCATGACCAGCTCGGCCACATGGACGATGTCCTGCTGGCTGGAGACCTTGCCGGAGGTCAGGAGGATGTAGGGATCGTCAAGAACGGCGGTCTGCTCGTCATTGTTGGTGACGAAGTATGGGGAAATGTAGCCCTTGTCGAAGCGCATACCCTCGGTGAACTCCAGGTCCAGGCCGAAGCGGTTGTTGTCCTCGACGGTCACGACGCCATCCTGGCCCACCTTGTCCAGGGCCTCGGCGATCTTCTCACCGATCTCGGGATCAGCGGCCGAGATGGTCGCAGTGGCGGCGATCTGCTCCTTGGTCTCCACGTCCTTGGCGACGGAGACCAGTTCCTTGACAACGGCCTCGGAGGCCTTCTCGATGCCGCGACGCAGGGCAATGGGGTTGGAGCCTGCCACGACGTTCTTCAGGCCCTCGTGGACCAGGGACTGGGCCAGGACCGTTGCGGTGGTGGTGCCGTCTCCCGCGACGTCATCGGTCTTCTTGGCGACTTCCTTGACCAGTTCGGCGCCGATGCGGGCGTAGGGATCCTCCAGGTCGATCTCCTTGGCGATGGAGACACCATCGTTGGTGATGGTTGGAGCACCGTAGGACTTGTCCAGGACCACGTTGCGGCCCTTGGGACCCAGGGTGACCTTGACGGTGTTTGCCAGCTCGTCGAGACCGGCGAGCATTCCTTGGCGAGCTTCCTCGTCATATGCAATGATTTTTGCCATCGTTCCTCCACATACGCACTTATGGCTGTAACTCGTACATTCCTCACCCGTGCCCGAACCACAACCGGCCGTCAGCTGCCGATTATCACTCTCAGGCCCCGAGTGCTAATTGGGAGATTAGCACTCCACCATCTCGAGTGCCAACATAGGCCACGCCGATTGCGCTCTTGGCATGAAGAGCCGGGATACAGAAAACCCGGCCGCCGAAGCGAAACCGGGTTATCTGAGGAAAACGAAGACCTGAAATCAGATCTTGGTTGCGGACTTGGCCTGGAGGCCCTTGGGACCCTCTTCGACCTCGTATTCGACCTTGTCGCCATCGTCAAGCTTCTTGAAACCGTCGGACTGGATGACCGAGTAGTGAACGAAGACGTCTTCGCTCCCATCATCGGGACTAATGAAGCCATATCCCTTGCCGGCGTTGAAGAATTTCACGGTACCTTGTGCCATATATATCATCTCTCGTTCAAAAGACCACGAATACCTAAGAAGAACCCGGCTGATTCCGAACCCCACCTCGTGGCCTACACCAGTCTAAACCGAGGTGGGGAGAAAAAGGGACGACACGCCAAGAAGCGCTGGAAACCACCGGAATTTAGCCGGCAAGCCCCAGCCCCAAGCGAACCTGTCAGGTAGAGGGACGGCACCCAGGCCTGGCCGGAATCAGTTGAGGAGGATCACCACGACAGGGCCGGGGGCTTCCGGAGTCTGCTCCACCGCGGCGATGCCCAGGGTCTTGGCCACATCCTCGGCCGTTGCCTTGTCGGTCTCGTTCTGGTAGCGAACCACCGTGGTGGACGGCAGTTGGCCGTTGGCGTTCTCGGGCGTGACGTTAGCATAGCCCGCATTCCTCAGGGCATTGGACTTCTGAGCGGCATAGCCGTTGATGCTGGTGCCGTTGATGACATGGACAGCCGTCTGCTTATTGACCGTCTGGGCCGGAGCCACCGGAGCCGGCGTGTTCTTCTCGGCCTTCTGCTGCTCGGCATCATCCTTGGCCTTGCCCTCGGACTCGTCCTGCTTGGCCTTGTCATCAGCCTTGTCCTTCTGGGCCTTCTTGACGTCCTCCTGCTTGGAGGAATCCGAGCCCCTGACCTGGGAGCTGGTCTCCTCTTTGGACTGCCAGGGGAAGTTGATCCTGCGGAACTCACCGGAGTAATACCCCCAGGTCAGAATTCCCGCCAGCAGCGCGATGATGATGACCACCAAGAAGGGCAACATGCGTATGGCAAGCGAGGTGTTGCCACGGTGTACACCGACCGGGCCCTCAGGGGGGTTATCGAAACTGTCCTTGGAATAAGACTCGTAGGTCTCCTGGTCTTTGCGCGACATATATCGTCCCTTCCTTTGCTACTGCACGAGTGTAAGGGCAACCGCGGTCAGCGTGCAACGAGGCTGCCTGACCGGCAGGCTTTGGCCATTCCGGATCACAAGGCTGACCTTGCCGCCTACCAGGCCTTGAGGCCCATGCTATGTAAAGTGGAAGCCATGTCCAACACACACGTCAAGCCCCTGTCCGAACTGATCGAGGCCGGCTGGGCCCAGGCATTGGCCCCCGTTGAGCCCAACATCCACCAGATGGGCGACTTTCTGCGGGCGGAACTGGCTGCCGGCCGCAGCTACCTGCCGGCCAGCCGCAACATCCTTCGGGCCTTCACCATACCCTTCGACCAGATCAAGGTGCTGATCGTCGGGCAAGACCCCTACCCAACCCCCGGGCACCCGGTCGGCCTGAGCTTCTCGGTCGCGCCCGACGTTCGCCCCCTGCCGAAGAGTCTCAACAATATCTTCACCGAATTGCAGAGCGACCTGGGCCTGGCCCATCCCCAGAACGGTGACCTGACTCCTTGGTGCGACCAGGGGGTCATGCTGCTCAACAGGTGCCTGACGGTCCAGGCCGGCAGGCCCAACAGCCACCAGGGCAAGGGTTGGGAAGCCATCACCGATGCCGCCATCAAGGCCCTCAATGCCAGGACCGACCAGGAGGGCCGGCCGCGACCACTGGTGGCCATTCTCTGGGGACGCAACGCCCAAAGCCTGGAGCCCCTGCTGACCAACGCCTTCATCATCAAGTCGCCCCACCCCAGCCCCCTGTCGGCCTCCAGGGGCTTCTTCGGCTCACAACCCTTTTCCAGGGCCAATCAGGCCTTGAGGGACCGTGGCCTCGAAGCGGTCGACTGGTCGCTGCAGCCCCCAGACCAGGCAGGCGCCCCACCAGCAGTTCAGCAATGACGGCTACAATGCTCAAGGAAATCCTCTGACAGTCCGGAAGTGAACCCCATGCCTATATTCCCACCCCAACCACAGATGCCCCAGCCTCAGGGCCAGAACAGGCCAGCCATGACCGTCCCTGCGCCTGGCGCCAAGGCCGGGCTCTCCCCCGACGACGTGCAGCGGGCCAGGCAGCTGGCCGACCAGATTCGCGCCCGCTTCAGCCAGACCCTGGTGGGCCAGGATGCCCTCAGGGAGTCCCTGATCGTGACCATGGTGGCCGGCGGGCATATCCTCATCGAATCGGTGCCGGGCCTGGCCAAGACGACAGCAGCCCAGACCCTGGCCACCTCTGTCTCGGGCAGCTTCAGGCGGGTCCAGTGCACCCCCGACCTCATGCCCTCCGACCTGGTGGGCACCCAGGTCTTCGACTTCTCCACCCAGAAGTTCTCCACGCAAATCGGCCCCATCCACGCCAACTTCGTGCTCCTGGACGAGATAAACCGGTCCAACGCCAAGACCCAATCCGCCATGCTCGAGGCCATGGCCGAGGGGGCAACGACCATCGGCGGCGAGCGCATAGCCCTGCCCAGCCCCTTCATGGTCATCGCAACCCAGAACCCCATCGAGGAGGAGGGTACCTTCAACCTGCCTGAAGCCCAGATGGACCGCTTCATGGTCAAGGCGCAGATGACCTACCCCACGGCCGACCAGGAGCGCAAGATGCTGGGACTGCTGACCAGCCGGGGCTCCGACAGCTTTGACCCTGCACGGCTGAGTGCGGGAGTCATCTCCATTCAGGATGTTGAATTCCTGCGTCAGAGCGCCAAGCGTGTCCATGTCTCCGAAGCCGTCATGGCCTACGCCGTGGACCTGGCCGAAACCACCCGCGGCACCGGCTCCCACCCAATCAAGGGGCTGTCCAGCCTGGTTCGTCTGGGGGCCAGCCCTCGCGCCTCCATCGCCCTGATTCGCATCGGCCAGGCCTCGGCCCTGCTGGCCGGCAGGGACTATGTCATCCCCGAGGACCTGAAGGCCTATGCCCATGAGGTCTTCCGCCACCGCATCATCCTGACCTTCGAGGCCATGGCCGACGGCATGACCAGCGACCAGGTCATAGATTCGATTGTCCGGGCGGTACCCGTTCCATGATCGATCCCCTGATCGAAACACCACCGGACAAGGCAGCGGTCCGTCGCAGGATCGAGGTCCTGTCGACTTCACTGAGCCTTCCCATCGTCCGCAAGGCCCTGGGCATGCTCGAGGGCGAGCATTCCTCCCACCACAGCCTGGGTTCCGATGAGGTGATGGACACCCGCCTCTATGAACCGGGGGACGAGGCGCGGACCATTGATTGGAATACCAGCGCCCGGGTGGGCCGCCCCATGGTGACCTTGCGCGAACGCCTGGTGACCTCCAAGGTCTGGCTGCTCCTGGATGCCGGCCTGGAGATGTCGGGCAGCTGCGACTCGGGCGAGAGGGCCTATGAGCTGGCATGCAACGCCCTGTGCATGTTCGCGGCCCTGAGCCTCAAGCGGGGGGACGACATCTCCCTGGTCTTCGGTGACTCGGCGGCCATCAGACGAGTGCCCTTCCATGGTGGTTTCGCCCAGTTCGAGGGTACCTTGGATGCCTCCACCCAAGACCTGTGGCTGCGCCCACGCAACATCGAGGCTCTGCTCTCCTACGCCAGGACCATCCGGGACCGGCACTCGCTTATCGTATTGGCCACGGACGAACATGCCTTGGAGGAGGTGCACCTTAAGCAGATCTCGGCCATCGCCCAGACCCACCCCCTGGTCCTGGTCGATGTGGCCACCATCAACCCCCTGTCGATGAGCGGCTACGCCCGTATCTTCGATGGCAATTCCCCACGGCGAATCCCTGCCTTCATGCGGTCCGACAAGGCCGCCCAGGAGGTGGAGACCCACCGGTCCTACCTGGCAGCCGCCCTGGAGAGGGAACTACGCCGCTGCGGTTCGACTATGATCCACCCCAAGACCAGTGAGGACATGTTCGCGCAGTTCGTCCGCCTGATCTCCTCCAGCCTGGCCCAGTCCACCGGCGGTCAGGGTTGGCCGGCCAATATGCCTAAGGCAAGGAGCGTGATCTGACATGGACCGGCTTACCTACACGAACCTTCTGGCAGCGACGGCCAGCCAGCAGGAACCAGCCCAGGAAATCTCGACCGGACCCCTGCTCCTGGCGGCCACCCTGATCCTGCTCCTGGTGGCCATCATCCTCATTTTCTTGCTGCTGGTGCTCTCCAAACCTTCACACAAGACCAAGGAGAAAACCCGGACCGGCCTGCACAGCCAGGGTTCGCGGCGCGATGTCTGGCTGAAGAAGATCAACCAGGTCGTCGAGGACTTCGAGGCTGGCTCCCTGACCAGGGACCAAGCCTTCACCCAACTGGCCCAAGCCGCCCGTGACTTCGCCTCCACCGCCTCCGGCACGGATGTGAGCACCCAGACCCTGACCGAGCTCAACCAGGGACCACGCGGCAGCAACCGCCAAGGCCAGGATCTGCTCAGGCAGACCATAGCCGCCCTCTACCCGCCCGAATTCGCCGATGAGCAGTTCAACGCCGCCGCCCGTGAGACCAGCGTGGCCCAAGCGGCGGAATGGGTCAGCTCTCTTGTGGAAAGGTGGCGGTGATGACCCTTACATGGCATTGGCCCTGGATTGGTCTGGCGGGCCTGGTCCTAGCCCTGGCCCTGGTTGCGGCAATTGTGGCGGCCAGCCGATTCAGGCACCCCCGCGACCCATCAGCAGCCCAGGTCTTCAGCCTGGATAAGGACCTGCGGGGCGAGGAGGCCACCAGGCTCTTCCATCTCTGGCGAAACATGGGCAGGCTCGCCGTGGCTGGCATGGCCCTCTGCCTGCTGCTGTCCCTGGCCTTGGTGGCCCGCCCATCCCAGGTGGACGAGGACAGTGAGCACGCCAACAGCCGTGATATTGTGCTCTGCCTGGATGTCTCCGGATCTACCCTCCCCTACGACCGGGAGGTCATCGAAACCTACCTGCGCATGGTCTCCTCCTTCAAAGGAGAACGCATCGGCATGACCATCTTCAACTCCACCGCCCGCACGGTCTTCCCGCTGACCGATGACTACCATCTGGTCAGCAACCAGCTGAAGACAGCCGATAGAATACTCAAGGGCGTGCAGACCCAGCAGGACATCGACAAGATGAAGGACCGTGACTACCAGGCGATTTCCGACTGGTTGGAGGGTACCCAGAACCGTAAGGATGCCACGTCACTGATTGGTGACGGGGTGGTCTCCTGCGCCGCCATGCTGCCGGGGTTCGCCTACGGCACCGCCAACAGCCAGCGGCCCAACAGATCGGTCTCCATCGTCCTGGCCACGGACAATGTGGTCTCCGGC
The DNA here is from genome assembly GCF_003315635.1 of Bifidobacterium aemilianum. GTDB lineage: Bacteria > Actinomycetota > Actinomycetes > Actinomycetales > Bifidobacteriaceae > Bifidobacterium > Bifidobacterium aemilianum. Next base: position 167,716 of record NZ_PDCG01000001.1, read on the forward strand.
ACGCCCAGCTACAGCCTCGAACAGGCCCTGGAACTGACCAGCAAGGCGCGAATCGGCGTGGATGGCCTATATTCCGGCCCCAAGCAGAGCCAGGCTGACCAGGAAGCCAAGGAGATGAAGAGCCTCATAGAACAGCATGGCGGCGTCTTCATGACCCAGGCCGATGGCCCTTCCATCGGGGAACTGGTCTCCAACATCGAACAGCGAAAGGACGCCCAGATCAAGGAGGGGAACCAGGCCGCCATGGTCGATGCGCCCGGCTGGTGGGTCTTGGTCTTGGTCGCGGCCCTGGCCCTCTGGATTCCCCTGACATGGAGGTTGAGGCGATGAACGGGTTTACCCTCTCCCCTGCCCTTGGTTGGATCGCCGGCGGTGTGCTGGCGGTTCTGCTGCTGGCCATGGCCGTGACCGAAATCCTTCTCTACACCCACCGCAGGGGCAGCAGCGACGAGACACTGCCCGCCTGTATCCGACGGGTCCTGATCTGTCTCCTGGCGGCCCTCATGGTCCTGACCCCCAGCCAGATGGTCCCCACGGCCAACCGGGCCGTCAACAAGACCGACGTCATGCTGGCCGTTGATGTGACCGGGTCCATGGCCGTGCAGGACGCCCAGTATGGCTCCGATACGAGCATCAGCCGTCTGGAGGCCGCCAAATCAGCGGTCAGGGACCTGACCGACGCCTATGCCAACGCCAGCTTCTCAGCCCTGCGTTTCGGGGCCAGCGGAACCCTCGATGTGCCGCTGACCCCCGACACCATGGCCATTGACAACTGGGCGGACAGCCTGGCCCCGGAGGCATCGTCGGTCTCCTCAGGCTCGAACCTCGACGTGGCCATCGACCCACTTCTGCTGGCCCTGAAGTCCATACGGGGGCAACACCCTGACGACACCATTGTGCTCTACGTCATCTCGGACGGGGAACAGACCTCTACCAAGACCCCCCGCACCTTCTCCTCCCTGCGCCAGTACCTCAACGATGCCTTCACCCTGGGTGTCGGCTCAACCAAGGGCGGCAGGATTCCCCTCATCTCCGACAAGGCCACAGGAGGCGCCCCCGGGGCCGGCAAGACCGACGAGTGGGTCAAGGACCCCACGACCGGGCAGCCCGGCATCTCGGCCATGGACCCCAAGACCCTCAAGGAGATCGCCGACCAGATGGGCGGATCCTACCTGGCACTGACCAAGGACCAGATCGCCAGCAGGGGGGTCTCGTCCAAGATGTCCAAACACTGGCGGGTGACGCAGAGCGCCAAGGAGCGCCAACGGGCCTGGCCCATCGTCTGGCCCCTGGCCATAGTGATGACCGCCCTGCTCGCTTGGGAGCTGGGAGCATGGATAGCGAAGTCAAGGAGACTGCTATGACCAGCAGACATACGGACACATCACCATCGGCTGGGCGCATCGACAAGCAGTCCCAGGCCCGGGCCGGCCTGCCCCTACGCATAGTGCTGGGGGCCCTGGCGGCCCTGCTCATAGCCCTGGCCCTGGTGGCAGCTCTGAATCTCAAGGCCGTCAACACCTACAACCAGGCAACGGCCAGTCTGAACAAGACCATCGCAGAGGCCAAGTCATCCGACGCCGACCTGGACAAGCTCAGTGCCCAGCAGGAGCAGATCAAAGCCCAGTTAGAGAGCGCCCAAGGCTTGGGGATCCTGCTCCTGCCCCAGGTCCGCAACTCCATCTCGACCAACGCCCAGGTATCCTCCGTCCTGGTCCAAGAGACCCATGAGAAGATGACGGAGGTCAAGACCGGCGGAAGCCAAAGCGCCAGCAAGGATGCGGATGGCGCTAAGAGGCCCGGGGCCGGAAACACACAGTCCGGCGGCGGGCTGACCGATGAACAGCGCCGGCAGGTCGAGGAACTGCTCAAGTCCAACCAACCGGCCACGGAACCCGAATCGACCAGCACCAAGGACAAGCAGAGGCATAAGGATATGGACGAGGGCAAAGGCAGCGACCAGGTCAAACCCTGGTAGTCAGCCAGTGCCCTGCCTTGTGAGGCTTGAGCCCGCCAGGAAGGCACCTGCAGCAAGGCTCTCATAATGCTGAGCGGGCTTGGCCCAGCGCCTTCCTCTGCTCGCAATGACGCGACTCGCCGGAAATGTGGATAAGCGCCAGCCTTCGACCACAGGCACCCATCGAGCTTCACCAGCGCTCCCCCACTGTATTGAATGGGGGCATGAACACTTTCGATACGGAATTCAACAGCCACAGGCCGCCCCTGTTCGCACGCTGCTACTCCAGCCGGACACCTTCAGGGCTCTATGCCCCAAGTTCCTTCGCTGACAGGCCCAGGAACAGCACGGCAGCCACAGGCCCCTGCCCCTGCCAGCAGGCCGCCCAGGCCAGTCATGACCTGTTGGCAATGCTGGTCAGGGCCAGCCAGGTCTCCATAGAGAATCTGGAAGCAGCCCAGGCGGGAACTGGAAGCATGAGCTGGAGCGGCCCGGCAGCCGACAGCTTCAGTGACCGGTTGAAGTCTATAGTCTCCTTGTCCTTCCAACTCTCTGCCGATATGGTCCATACCCAGGGCCTGGTCTGATGGGGCAGCTGACCCCAAGGGCAACCGGCACGTTTGACTACCGGACCGATTCGTCATTCATTCAGCACTACCACAGCATTTTTAGGTCACTACTACATATCAGGAGATTGCCATGGGCGTGGAGGTAAGCAGTCGAGTCAAGGGAGGGCAACGTTATACGGCTGAATGCACCGAATGGTATCGGTCCGTCGCCGGCTCGCTCACACAGGCCAGTAAAGACTTCGCCACGGCATCCAGCTTCTGGTCCACGGCGGTACTGGACCTTGGCTACCGGCAATCGAAGACCTGGGCCTGCCCGCTGGAGACCGGGGCTGACCTGGGACCCACGCCTGGTGCCCACCTGTCCCCTCCCTATCCGAGCATCCAACACAACTGCAGGGAACATGGGGAGGTCTGCTCAGCCATATCGAAGGAACTCAGCCAGCTCGCTGACCTGCTGACCCGGGCCAATCTCCTCTATCAGCATGCTGATGAGGATGCCCGCCGATCGACCACCATGCTGCATTCCTTGGCTGGATTGCTCTCCCCCGCCACTATTCCAGCCTTCCTGGCACAAGCTATGGGTGGAGCAGCAACAAGTTCCATGAAATCCAGGCGATTCAACCCGATCGGCGCCTTGGAAGCCACCAAGCATCAGCAGGAATCGCTCTTGAGAAGCATCGCGGTTCCACTGAACATCATGGCAGGCAAACCAGCATTCGACAGCTATGGAGTGGCCCGGGCAGCGGGCACTTTGGCGATGGCTGAAAGCACCCTCAATGATCTGTGGCAGGGCAACAAGCTGGATGTCAAGCCGGTGGAATCCCAGGCCGAGGTGGTCAGGCCCTCCCATAACACAGCCGAGGCCATGGAGAATCTAAGACGCCTGGCTGAGGAACGACAGGGAGACCTCAATCTTGGCAGTGGATTGAGCTACGGCACCATAGCCATACAGCAATACGTACGGCCTGATGGGAGCATCTCCTGGCTGGTCACCATTCCGGGCACCGATGGGAAGCCGGACTCTCCCTTCGGCTGGCCCCAGAACCTGGAACTCATGAGTAATGACCCCAGGCAGCGCATGCTGGCCGACAGCGCCCGCATGGTTGATGAGGCCATGCATGCGGCCGGCATCAAACCCGGTGACCCGGTGGCCTTGATCGGACATTCCCAAGGGGGTATCGTGGCGGCCACCATAGCGTCCGACATGCAGGACAGCTACAACATCCAGCACGTGGTGACCTGCGGCTCCCCCATAGCCAACCATCCCATCCCCTCACATACCTGGGTCACCTCCGTGGAGATGGACAGCGAACTGGTGGCGGCAGCCGACGGCAATCCCAATCCGACCGGTGACAACTGGCTCACCGTCACCGGTAGCGTCACGCAGACCAATACCGCGCCCACCCCAGCCCACCGTCCCCAGGCATCCGCCCCGCAGCTGTCGACTCCAGCCAAGACGGACAAGCATCCATCCTTCGCTTCATCCCCAGTGCAGAATCCACCAAAGGATCCGGAGATCACCCATTGGCTGAAATACCACCAGGCCGCCTACCAGAACGCCTCGGACCTGGGGTCCAAACCCGTCCATGCCCATGATGAGCATTTCAGCCAGGTCATCGCCGGCGAGCCAGGTAAGATCACCTACTGGCAGGGACGTATGAGCCATGAGCAACAGGTTTCGGCCGGCGGAAGGTAGTCGGGGTCTGGCCGGTGACGCCTTGCGGCGATAAGGGTGCGCAAGGACCACAAACCAAGCGCGCAGAAGGGCCGCCGACCACAGGATGCGGTTCAGGGTTGCCGCTAGTGTGGAAGACATGCGATTGACTGACATCACTCCTCCCATTGCCCTGACACCCCTTGATGGCCGCTACCAGCATCAGACAGCTCCCCTGACCGAGTATCTCAGCGAACCAGCCCTGAACCGAGAGCGCATACTGGTCGAGGTCGAATGGATGATTCTTCTATCCAATGGATACGAGGGCAACGCTCACCAGCCAGCCCTGGAGGGGGTCAGGCCCTTGACCGACCGGGAGGTCAGCTACCTGCGGGGCATCCCAGAAGCCTTCGGGAGCGAGGGCATAGCAGCCCACGCCGCCTACGAGGCCGTGACCCACCATGATGTCAAGGCGGTCGAATACTACATTGACGACCAGTTGGACAAGGCCCGCCAGGCCCTGGGCCCCGATACTCGCCTGCCGGAACTCAAGACCCTGGTCCATTTCGCCTGCACCTCCGAAGACATCAACAACCTGGCCTATGCCCATTGTGTGCACCAGGCCGTGGAGCAGGTCTGGTTGCCGGCGGCCCAGGCCCTGGCCGACCGTCTGGAGGCCATGGCCCAGGACTACCGGGACCTGCCCCTTCTGGCCCTGACCCACGGCCAGCCTGCCACCCCCACCACCCTGGGCAAGGAGATGGCCGTCTACGCCTACCGGCTCAACCGGCAGCTTGGTCATGTTCGCCGGCAGGAGTATCTGGGCAAGCTCAACGGGGCCACCGGCAGCTTCGCCGCCCATGTGGTCGCCTGCCCGCAGGTTGACTGGCTGGCCCTCTCCCGTGAGTTCGTCGAGGGACGGATGGGACTGACCTGGAATCCCCTGACCACCCAGATCGAAAGCCATGACTGGCAGGCCGAACTCTACAGGACCGTAGCCCACGCCAACCGGGTCCTGCATAACCTGGCAGTCGACATGTGGCTTTACATCTCCCGGGGGATCTTTGCACAGGAGGCGGTCAAAGGTGCCACCGGCTCCTCCACCATGCCCCACAAAGTCAACCCCATCCGCTTTGAGAACGCGGAGGCCAACTTCGAGATGTCCTGCTCGCTGCTGGATACCCTGGCCGCCACCCTGTTGGAAAGCCGCTGGCAGCGGGACCTGACCGACTCCACCACACAGCGCAACATCGGATCAGCCCTGGGGTACTCGCTGCTGGCCCTGTCCAACCTCTTGACCGGCCTCGAATCGGTGCATCCCAACAGAGCCGTCATGGACCGGGAGCTTGACGGGAACTGGGAGGTCCTCGGCGAGGCCATCCAAACCACCATGCGGGCCCGGCAACTGGCCGGCGACCCTGGCATGGGCCAGCCTTACGAGAAGGTCAAGGAACTCATGCGGGGCCGCAGCATCGGCCAAAGCCAGGTCGAGGAGTTCATAGACTCCCAGGACTTCGACCCTCAGACGGCCGCCAGGCTCAAGGCGCTGACCCCAGGGACCTACACCGGATTGGCCTGCGAACTGGTACACTTCGACAAGTCATGAGTGAATCTATGAGTGCCCAGGGTGCAGACCAGCTCCATATCGAAGACCGTCCACCCAGAAGGACCAGGGACTTCGGTGACCTGATTCATGCCGTCCTGGCCGTCATCGCCGCCCTGGCGGTCATCATCGTGGCCCTATACCTGCGGGGCATCACCTCCGGAGTGGAATCCGACGCCCATAGCGCCGGCCAGGCTCTGAACTGGATCATGGACCTGCCGGCCTCCATGCTGCAGCAGTTGGCCACCATCATCATCGTGGTCTCCGTGCTACTCCACCTGCTGATCAACCGGGAATGGCTGCAATCGGCCGCCACCGTCATCGCACTCTTCGGTGGCTATTTGGCCATTTGGTCCCTGTCAACACTCCTGACCCAGCTGGGCAACCCGGCCCTCCTCTCCTCCATGGCATCCTTCACCTCCAACCAAGGACCAACCCTCCTACCTGACATCTATGCGGGCGTGGGCGCCTTCCTGACCGTGGCCGGCCCCAGGCGCACCCATTCGACCGTCAAATGGGGTTGGAACATCCTGTATGGGGTGGCCGTCATTCTGGTGGTCATGTCCTGGCATTCGGTGACCGGGGTCTGCGTGTCCTTCGCGGTGGGTCGTGTGGTGGGCATGGTTATCCGTTTCGTCATCGGCACCCGTAACCAGGGGTCCTGGGGCAGGCAGATAATGCTGGCCTTGGACTCCATCGGCCTGGACCTGGTCTCCTTGGAACGCCGGACCTTCGAGCAGACCGAAAGCAAGGTGCTACAGGCAGACCCCGACGACGACCTCATTGAGAACTCCCGCACCTACGATGCCCTTGACAGCGATGGCCACCGCTACATCGTCTCCGTCCTCGACAACCAGACCCATATGGCCGGCTATCTCAACCAGCTCTGGCAATGGGTTCGTCTGAGCGGGGTCTCCATGCGCCGGGATCGGTCGGCCTCCATGGCCAACCACCACCATTTGGCCATGCTGCTGGGACTGGCCAATGCCGGCTTGGCAACCCCCAACGCCTACGGGGTGGCCGACAGCGACGAATCGTCGATACTGGTCTTTCGGGCCGAAGCAGCCCCCCTGGCCTGCAATCTTGACACCCTGAGCGACAGGGACGCCAAGGCCTTCATGACCTACCTGGGCACCGCCCATGCCCGCGGATACACCCACCGACGCATCACCCCCGACACCCTGGTCCATCTACCTTCCGGCCAGGCCATCATCGGAGGCTGGCAGAACGGCGACTGCGCCAGCGGCAGTGCCAATATGGCCTTGGACAAGGTGCAGCTCCTGGTCTTGTGCGCCAGCCTCATCGGCCTGGACCGGACCCTGCCCCTGGCCCAGGAGGCTTGGGGTCTCCATCAGCTCCTGGACCTGGCTCCCTTTGTTCAACGGGCCGCCGTACCCTCGGCAACCAGGGCCTTGCCTGCCTGGGACAAGCGGGTGCTGGCAGACATCCGCGAGCGTTTGAAGGCCATGGCCCCCGAGGAGGCCGATCAGTCCACGGAGAACGTGGCCCTCTCCCGTTTCAGCCTGCGCTCCTTCCTGGTCCTGGCACTGGGCATCATCGCCGCTGCCGTAATCTTCACCCAGCTGCGGCCTGACGAGGTCATCGCCGCCCTGAAACAGGCCAAGGCCAGCTCCGCCCTGGTCTGCGTCCTCTTCGGCTTCCTGGCCTGGGTTGGCTCCGCCATAGCCCTGGGAGCCTTCCTGCCCCATGACAAACGCCATCCCCTCCCCTTGTATTGCACCCAGGCGGCATCGGGCTTCACCGCCGTGTCCATGCCGGCCGGGGTGGGTCCGGCCTTCGTCAACCTGCAATACCTGCGCAAGAACGGTTTCACGACCACGGCGGCCACAGCCATCACCTCCGCCGCCTGGGCCATCCAGAGCCTCATGACCATCATCCTGATCTTCGTCATCGGCATCTTCACCGGCCGCAACTCCCTGTCCGGCATGATTCCCACCAATACCCTGGTCATCGTCATCGGAGCGGTGGTGCTGCTCCTATCGGCATCCATGGCCATCGCCCCCCTGCGCCGGCTCATCACCGACAAGTACCTGCCCATGCTCAAAGCCTACGGCCGCCAGCTCCTTGATGTGCTCAGCCAGCCCAAGCAGCTGGGCATGGGGGTTCTGGGGGCCTTCATCCTCAATGTCGCCACAGGCCTGGGCTTTTGGGCGGCACTCCTGGCCTTCGGCTACCAGACCAACCCTGTGGAGACCATCTTCATCTTCCTCCTGGCCAACACCTTGGGGTCAGCGGTCCCGACGCCCGGCGGCCTGGGAGCTGTTGAGGCGGCCTTGACCTTCGCCTTCAGCTCCGTGGGGGTTCCCGCGGCCGTGGCCCTGTCAGCCACCCTCCTGTACCGGGTGAGCTTCTACTGGCTTCGCATACCCGTGGGCGCCATGGCCATGAAGTGGCTGGGCAGGCACAAGCTGATCTAGGCCGCCGACAGTCCGTCCCTATGACAGTTTGATCAACCCAATCCCAGCGAGGGCTATGACAATGCCCATAAGCCTTGCGGGCGCTGGCCCCAGGGCCCAAAAACAGCCGGGGAATGAGGGCCGAAGGGCCCCAAGCCGACCCCAAAGTGACCAATCTTCACAGAAAAGTCTGCAAAACCCCGGAGATTGGCGGTATTTGGCAAACTTCTGCGCTAATATCTAAATGAATGTGGCTTTGCAATCAGGAAGCCCCCGATCAAGAAGGATGCTTTTACATGGCATACAACAAGTCTGATCTCGTCTCGAAGATCGCACAGAAGTCCAACCTGACCAAGGCTCAGGCTGAAGCAGCCGTCAACGCTTTCCAGGATGTCTTCGTCGAGGCCATGAAGTCCGGCGAGGGCCTGAAGCTCACCGGTCTCTTCTCCGCTGAGCGCGTCAAGCGCGCCGCACGCACCGGCCGCAACCCCCGCACCGGCGAGACCATCAAGATCCCCGCCTCATACGGCGTGCGCATCTCCGCTGGCTCCCTGCTGAAGAAGGCCGTCTCGGACAAGTGAGTTCCTGACTTACCTTTATTGAAAGGCCCCCGCTCCAATGTGCGGGGGCCTTCTCGTATTCGTTGAGGGGCCAGGGACCCCATGCCACAAGAGTAGGTGCCCAGGTTCACTCACCAGAGCGCCAAGCTGGGCGCGGGGAATGCTGGGAAAGGCTTACAGGGCCTGGTGAGCAGCGGGACCCTCTTCACCCAGGGCCTGCATCAGCTTGAGGTAATCGGGGTTGGGACGGCTGTCAAAAGGGTCAAGCAAGAGGACCTCACGCTTGCGAGGTGAGCTGACCTGAAGGTGTGTCCAGTCACAGGAGAAGGAGGCTGCAAGCTCCTGGGCCTTGTTTACAAAGGCCCCCCGCAGGGCGGCCCGGGTGTTGGCCGGCGGGTGGTCCACACACTGGTCCACAGTGTCGCGGTCCAGCAGGGTTACCATGACCCCATGCCTGACCATGGAGTGGTATATGGAACCGTTGGCCAGATCGTGGTAGTCCAGGTCAAGGGCCTTGAGTTTGGTGGGGCTGATGGCTGGATGGCGGGACTTGATACCGGCCATGAGACGGTCCTTGGCCAGCCAGTCCAGGCGGTTGGTCAGGTCGGACATGTGGCCTGATCTGATGGCTTCCAAGGACTTGGACCATTCCTTCAGGATCGTCTGGCAATCGCTGCTGGGCAACGATGCCGCCATGGCCTCCTCATGGGTGCTGACAAAGTCGCCGGCAACAGCCAGATAGCGTTCCTGAAGCTCCACAGCGCTGGTCTGACCCCTGCCATCGGCCAAGCGGAAGCGAGCTGTCGTGCAGGTCAGGTCGCCACTGAGGGCACGGTTGGCCGCCATGGGGTCGGCCAGGGCGCAGGCCTCCAGCCCCGAGGGAACCCCCAGCCGGGCCGCTTCCTCAATCACACAGAGGACCAGGTGGGTGGTCGCTGTCTTCATAAAGGCAGCGAACTGGGACCGGTTGGAATCACCGATGATGACGTGGAGCCGCCGGAACTCATCGGGGTCGGCGTGCGGCTCATCCCTGGTATTGACCATGGGGCGCGAGCGGGTGGTGGCCGAGGAGATGGCCTCATCCAGGAACTTGGCCCGCTGTGTGACCACCAGGCCCTGGCCGGTCATACGGCCGGCACCGGTGAGGATCTGCCGGCTGATCAGGAAGGGCAGGAGCTGGGCCTCGATGGTTGGTAGGGGCACGAAGCGGCGGACCAGATAATTCTCATGGCAGCCGAAGGAGTGGCCCGCCGAGTCCACATTGTTCTTGTAGACGTGGATGCGGGCCTGGTCTCCGTAACGCTCCTGAAGTCCCCCCTGGGCCTCCAGGGCCAGCCTGCGCATGATGGCCTCGCCGGCCAGATCCTGGGCCAGGGCATCCAGGGGATCGGCGGCCTCGGCCGTGGCGTATTCGGGGTGGGAACCAACATCCAAGTAAAGCCGGGCCCCGTTGGGCAGGTAGGTGTTGGTCGACCTGGACCGGGCCAGGACGGGGGTGAACATGGCCATGGCCACCTCCCCGGCCTCCACCGGCTGTTCGCTGCCGGTCAGACTGACCCCATACTCGGTCTCGATGCCGAAAATCCGGCTGAAGCCCGCCAGCCCGGAGGATGGACCCAGCCCCGCCTGGGACCCATGGTTGCCGCTATCGCGCAGCTGCGGCATCACTGGCCGCCCTGTTGGACAAAGCTCTTGACATAGTCCTCGGCGTTGGTCTCCAATACGGACTCGATGTCGTCAAGGACCGCGTCCAGGGCCTGGTCGCTCTGGCTGATGTTGGCTTGGGCCTTGGCCTGCCCGACTGGGGCTAGGTCAGCCTGGTCCCGCTCACTGCCCTGGCTCTGCCGCTGTGCCCTGATGGGACCTTGTGCCATGCTCTTCACCTTTCCATGGGCGGATGCCCGCTATGCCGCTACTGGGATTCCTGGGTCCGGTTGGTCGACAGGTTGTCTTCCAGATAGGGCTTGAGCTCCGGTAGTATCAAGCCGTTGCTGGCCACCACGTCGTTCTCCCGCCGCCAGTGGATCTGCTGGCCGTTCCACTGGGCCACGGCCCCCTGGGCCTCCCAGACCACCACGGTGCCGGCGGAAACCGCCGGAATGTCCCACTTGTGCAGGTGGGGCTCGAAGTAGGCGTCATAGGTGCCGTCGGCCACCTTGCAGAGGTCCAGGGAGACCGGGCCGATCCGCTTGATGTCCGCCGGCCGGCCAGCCAGGGCGCTGATGACCCTTAGGGCCCGTTCGGATTCGTTGGCCACATATGACATGCCGTAGGATACCACGGAGCCGTCCAGGCTGTGCATGGTGGAGGGCATGATCTTCTCGCGCTTGTCGCCCATGGGGGTCTTGCGGATGCGAATGGCCCCCTGGCCCTTGGCCGCCAGGTATGTCAGCCCCAGCACCGGTGCGTGGACCAGGCCCAGTATGGGCTGGGCGGACCCCTTCTCGTTGAATTCGAACAGAGAGATGGTCACGGCCCATTCGGCCATATTGCGGATGTAGTTGATGGAGCCGTCCACGTTGCCCACGCACCAGTAGCGGTCCCCAGGCTTGGAGTCCTCGGGCCTGTCGCGCCAATTGCCCTGGAAGGGGTCGAGATAGGTCAGGCGGTTCTCCAGGAATTTGACCAGGCGCTGGTCGGTCTCGGAGGTGTATTGAACCTCATCCTTGGGTATGGAGACATTGGCGAGATCGTGGGGGTTGAGCTGGTCCAGCAGGGCGTGTTTGCCTGCATCCTGGGCCACCTGGCCCACCTTCAGCGCGAGTTCACGCAATTCCATGATCTCTTGTTCCCATTCTCACCAGCTCGGCCCATCGACCCAAGCAGACATCGTCAGACCAACGCATACCGTCACCTATCAGTCTAACCGTTGCCCTTGATGGCAGCAATCAGACCGGCCGCGGGCCGACCACGCCAGCTTTCAAGCAATGCCTGGCAGTCCTCCCGACAGAAGGACAGGGGGTCGGACATGTCCAGGGTCACCAGCCCCCTGGTGGCCCCCTGCCCCGCCTCACCCTCACCGAGGAGGCCATGATCGTCCTGGCCCCCCGCCTGGCTGGGCCTGCTGGCCTGCCGCACAGTGATCTGCGACCAGGAGACGGCCACGAGTTCCTGGGGGAAGTTCCTGACCAGCTCGGCCCGCAACCAGGCCCGGGTATCGTCCGGGGGTTGGGTCATGGCCTCCAGCACCTGGTCGTCGTTGACCAAAGCCGCAGCCCTGCCTCTGACCTTCTCGAAGATACTGGTCTGCTGGTCGATGGATTCCCAGCGCAGGTCGGCGGCGGAGAGTCTGGGATCACGCCAGGAACAGGCCAACTTACGACGTAGCCCTTCCAGGATCTGCCATTTGAGGAGCCATTCCAGGCGTGAGGCCTGGACTGCCATGTGCAGGCGCTGGTCATCGTCACTGTGGCGGACCTGGGCCAGGTCGGCCAGGACGGTCTGCCACATCCCCAGCATCCGCCGGCTTGACTCGTCCGGCCACAAGGGGTTCCCCACCCCATCGGTCCCATAGACCTCGGCGGCCAGGGCGACCGTGGCAGTCAGGAGCCGTAGTTGGAGCTGCCAGGCGGTGATGCTGCCCCCTGATGCCAGGGGCAGGTCGGCTGACAGGCTCATGTCTCGTGACACCGTGTGGAGGGCTTGAACCGGGTCCGCCAAGGCCAGGTCATCAAGGAGGCCGGCAAGGTCGAATGCGGTATGGGTTGAGGCCGCCTCCTCCAGAACCCAGAGCAGGAGGCTGGTCGTACCCAGTTTCAGGGCCTGGGGCCAGTCCATCCGGTTGGCGTCGCCGGCGATCACATGCAGGCGCCGGTAGCGTTCGCCAGCGTGCGGCTCGTCCCTGGTGTTGATGATGGGGCGGTCGAAGGTGGTCTGCAGGCCTATGCGGGTATGGAGGTAGTCGGCCCGTTGGCTGAGCTGAAAACCGCTCTTCTGGCTGGCCTCCCCAAGCCCCAGACGGCCTGAGCCCGTATAGATCTGCCGGCTGACCAGGTGCAGGGTCATGAGTTGGGCAACCTGCTCGAAGGGCACCGACCTTTCCATCAGGTAGTTCTCGTGGCTTCCCCAGGAGGCACCCTTGCCATCGACATTGTTCTTGTAGAGTTCCAAGCCCCCGCCAGCCCCCGCGGCGGCCTTGGCCATCATGGCGTCGCCGGCCCGGTCGTAGAGGAGGGCCTGGAAGGGGTCGCGGGTCTCGGGAGAGGAGTATTCGGGGTGGGCGTGGTCCACGTATATGCGTCCACCGTTGGGGGCGATGACATTGCTGATCTGCAGCTGCGGGGCATCAGTGAGCATGTCCGGCCTGGCCGATGCCCGGTCCAGCCTGGAGCCACGGGCATCCCTGACTGGGTCCTCGCGCCGGTAGTCCCAACGGATCTCAGCCCTGGCCGGGTCGCCGGCAGCGGCGGCCGCGACCACTGCGAAGGAGAGCTCGACGGGATTGTAGGGCTTGACACCGGCCTCGGCCAACTGGGCCGCCTGCTGACCGCCCTGCCGGGCCACGCCGTATTCGGTCTCCGTACCCAGGACTCTCTGGAGGCTCATTGCCCGGTCCCTTCGGACGGTTCCGGACTGGGCACGATCCTTTGGACCCGGCCCCCGGCGATGCCGTTGACCCTCGACCATTGGAGGGGATTCGCGTCCAAGACGGCATCGCACGCCTCAAGGAACTCCTCCTGAACGGCCCGGGCCAGTGACCCTCTGGTCAGGGCGGCTTCGGTGCCCTGGAGGATGGATGCCTTGACGGCCTTGGTCTTGGCCCGGTCCACCATGTTGCGCAGCATGGCCCCGGACATCAGGTCGGCCAGGTGGACCGGGGACCAGACCCCCTGGTCGTCACAGACCTGACAGACCCGCCGTTCCGCACCCTGCCCGTAGGCGTCGGCAATCAGACCCTGGGCCAGGGAGTCAACGCTCTGCCCAGATTCGACCGGCAGGCCCTCCCCCAGGTAATGCCGGACAATGGCCAGGCCCTGGGAGGGACCCGGGCGGTCGACACGGATCTTGACATCGAACCGCCCAGGCCTCAGGACGGCCGGGTCCAACATGTCCACCCGGTTGGAGGCACCGATAATCAGGACCCGCCCCAGGCTCTCGACTCCATCCATCTCAGTCAGGAACTGGGGAACGATGGTGGTCTCCACATCGGAGGAGACTCCGGACCCACGCGTGCGCAGCAGGGCATCCATCTCATCGATGAAGACGACCACTGGTCGGCCGGCGGCCGCCAGCTCACGGGCCCGTCGGAAGATGAGCCGTACCAGTCGCTCGGATTCCCCGACGAACTTGTTGAGTAGCTCAGGCCCCTTGACGGAGAGGAAGACGCCGGAAGAGCCCGCACCCTTACCCTGGGACAGCTCGTTGGCCAAGGCCTTGGCGATCAGGGTCTTGCCGTTGCCGGGAGGACCGTAAAGGAGCACCCCCTTGGGGGCCTGCAAATCAAAACGTGAGAAAAGGTCGGCATGGAGGAAGGGAAGCTGCACGGCGTCACGGATCCGGCTGATCTGCTGGTCCAGGCCGCCGATGTCATCAAAGGTCACATCCGGGGTCTCCTCCAGGAGCAGCTGCCCCTCGTCCTCGGCGGGAAGGGCCTCCAGGGCCAGGCGCCCGGACGGGTCCACCAGGAGACGGTCTCCGGCATTGAGCTGCCGTCCCCCATCGGCAAGGTCAGCCACCGGCCGGACCAGGGTCAGGTTGCCTCCGGCATCGGCCACCAGGAGCCGGCCGCCTTCCAGGACCTCCTGGAGGCTGCGGACCTGGCCCAGCCCATCCAGATCGCTCTGCCTGACCAGCACCAAGTTCTCGTTGAGCAGGACGCTGGCACCCAGCCGCAGGCTGGAGGCCTTGACGGTGGCCGCCACGGGAACAATCAGACGTCGTCCGCCGGTCAGGACCTCGGCCGTGGCGTGGTTGATGCCCATCTCGTCGCTCGACACGGAGACCAGGCGGACCATGGTGGCAAAGCTCAGGGGTGGTTGAGCCAGTTGGGAAAGCTGGGATTTGACCTTGGTCAGCTCGCTGCCGGCCCGGGTCAGAGCCTGGGTCAGGCTGTGGTTCTTGGCCATGAGCCGGTCATTGAGCTGGGCCAGGTCCTCAGGTGACTGCTCCTGTTCGCCGGTATGCTCCTGCTCACCGGCCACTGTGTCTGCCACAGACTCCTCCTCCTCGGGCGTTCATCCACCATATGAATGTTCGTTCATCGTCTCAACTCTACCCAAGTCCGGGCCTTTGGCGCCCTCCGGGCCCACACTCTGAATGCCTGACCTGAGCTTGCCGGCACTTTGTCGCGCGGCCTGTCAAGAATCGTAGGCATGAACGCTGCTAACCGGACCATGGCCCACACACCGAGTCTGAGCCGCCCAGGACTCCTGGTCATCGATGTGGACTCCACCCTGATTGAGGAGGAGGTCATAGACCAACTGGGGCTGGCGGCGGGAGCGGGGCCACAAGTGGCCGAGATCACCGCGCGGGCCATGGCCGGCGAACTGGATTTCGCGGGGGCCCTGGAAGAGCGGGTGGGCTTGCTGAAGGGCCTGGACCAGTCCGTCTTCGAACGGGTCCATGCCGGTCTCCACCCCAGCAAGGGTGCCCGGGAGCTCATCGCCAGCCTGCACAGGCACGGCTGGAAGGTGGGTGTGGTGTCCGGCGGCTTCCATGAACTGGTTGATATGCTGGCCGCCGATCTTGCCCTGGACCGCTGCCTGGCCAACCGTCTTGAAGTGGTGGACGGGCGTCTGACCGGCAGAACCCTGGGGCCCATCATCAGCAAGGAAAGCAAGCTCCAAGCCCTGCAGGCCTGGGCCCAGGCCTATGGGGTGGGCCGGGAGCAGACCGTGGCCATGGGCGACGGGGCCAACGACATCCCCATGATCCAATGGGCCGGACTGGGGGTGGCCTTCTGCGCCAAGCCCGTCGTGCGGCAGGCGGCGCAGAGACACATCGACACCCGTGACCTGACCGCTCTCCTGGACCTCCTGCAGCGGTGAGACGAGGGCCGCAAGCGCCAGACAGGTCAACCTAACGAGTCCAGAGAGCCTGGTGAGACAAGGGCTGGCACCTTTGACACGTCAAGCCCTGAGACCGAGTCTGTAGCCTTACTCGCAGAAGGCATCCTCGGACATGTGGGCACCACGGGCCCAGTCGGCGGCGGCCATGGCCTTCTTGCCCTGGGCCTTGACCTGGAGCAGTTCCAGGGGTTCGGTGGCCGTTCCCACCCAGATCCGCTTCTTGGTCACCAGGAGCTTGCCGGGTTCAAGACCCTTGGGGGTCTGCTCACTGTCGGCTTCGGAGGGACGGGCCTCCAAGACATGCAGGACCTGGGGCACATCGGGGCTGCCGGCCAGGCTGGGCTGGGCCGTGCCCTTGGGATGGAGCAGGCACCAGGCACCGGGGTTGGGGGTGCAGGCGCGGATCTGCCGATCGACCGCGAAGCAGGGTACATCGAAACGAATATGGGCATCATCGGCCGTGATCTTCTCGGCCTGCTCGTAGGATCCATCCGGCTGGTCGGTCAGCTGGATCTGGTCATCTGCCATCCCCTGGAGGGCCGCCGACAGGAGGTAGGCCCCATCCTGGGCCAGGCGGCCCAAGAGTTGCCCAGCATTCTCGTGTGGGCCGATCTCTGTGGTTGACTGGGCCAGAATCGGCCCATCATCCATGCCGGCGTCAATACGGAAGACGGTGGCGCCGGTGATCTTGTCACCGGCCCATACGGCCCGCTGGACAGGAGCGGCACCGCGCCACTGGGGCAGGAGGGAGAAGTGAAGGTTGTACCAGCCCATGGGCAAGGTCTCAAGGACATCCTCCTTGAGAATCCGGCCATAGGCCACCACTGCGGCCGCCTCCGCACCGGTGACGACCAACTCGTCGACGAAGGCGGGTTCGTTGGGATTGCACTCCAGGACGGGGAGTCCCAATTCCTGGGCGGCCTGCTTGACCGGACTGGGGGTGAGCTTGCGGCCGCGGCCCTGGGGGGCATCGGGCCGGGTCAGGACAGCCACGACCTCGAAATGCTCCTGGTCGGCCGCCAGCACACGCAGGGAGGGCACGGCGACCTCAGGGGTACCGGCAAACAAGACTTTCAACATGACACATCCTTACCTTCCGCCGGATCACACCCATAGGCGTTCCTACAGGTTCCGGCATGAGCAGACCTCCAGGCCGACAGCCACCTGGCCGGACATTCCAAGCTCGGCTGGCAGCGCTGTTCGGCTGTAGGCCAAGGCCTCATCCGAACCGGCCAGCTCATACTTCTGGGGTCATACTCCCGGTCATTTTCAGTTCAAGCCATACATTCTACCGCCTACCCCCAACCCGGCCCGAATTCGCCGTCTACCGAACGCTGCGCAGGTTGGGAATATCAATGCCGGAGGCGATGAGAATCTGGCGGAGTTTACGGTGGTCGCTGAAGCGAACACCCCTCAAGCCCACCTGGTTGGCAGCCACGATGTTCATGGCCTTATCGTCCACAAAGATGCTGGTGGATGGGTCAAGGCCGAAGCTATCCAGGGCCATGCGGTAGATTGCCGGATCTGGCTTGCGCAGGTTGACGAAACCCGAGACCACCCGATCCTGCAACTGGCCCAGGATGGGATAGAGTCCTTCGGCCTGGATGAACAGTTCCCTCTCCCAGTTGGACAGGCCCCAGACCCCTATGCCTGCGGCCTTGAGGTCCTCAATCAGCACCCGGGCACCGGGCACCAGGCCGGTGAGGCTGTCTTCGAAATTGTCCAGATAATAAGCCAGCATATCAGCCCATTGGCCCCCATGGGTCCGCCGCATCCAGTCGATGGCCTCCTCCTGGCCGGTGTTGGCGTCCATCATATCGGCGGCATCGTAGAAGCCGGAGACATCATTATCCAAAAAACGTTCAATGCTGGCCTGGTCGTAGCGGGAGAGCAGGGCCTGCCTGGCATCCCAATAGACCAGCACATTGCCGAAGTCGAAGATGACGTGCTCGATGGGCTTGCCCGCGGCACCAGCGGCCTGACCCTGGGCTATCAGCTTGTCGTATTCCATCCGCGGCTCACCGGGCCATCCCGTCATGCTCTCTCCTTCCTTGCAAGGCTGCGTGTACCGCAAGCCCATCTACTGCCATAGCTACTGATTCCGGCACCCGTCACGCCGGCCGCCGGTAGCTGTACCCTCCAAGCCTACCCAGGCCAACCAACCTGACCCTGTGGGGCTAGATCAGGTCCTTGGGGTCCAGTTGGAAACGCAGCTCACCGGGGGTTCGAGAGGCCACATGCCGGGCGACCTGGGCCTTCAGTTCCCTGGCCAACTGGGCTCGCTGGCCGGGTTCCACACGAATCACGGCCTTGACCCGGTCCTGGGTGGCCTCCAGCTCCCGGGCGTCGACCGTCCGGGGCTGGGGTATGGGAACAGGTCCAAGAACGGCTGGCACTGACATACCGCATAGGGTCACCATGGAGCGGTCACCATCCAGGAAGCCCAAGCTACGCAACAGCTCCCCCACCGCGTCCCGTCGGCCCCAGACGCAGGCGGCGCACAGGGCCGGAGGCAGGCCGACCTCCATGCGCTCGCGGAGCTCCTGCTTGGCCAGGATGGTCGGGTCCCAGGCCAGGAGGGACTTGGCTATGGCAGGGTCGGTCTCACCCAGGATCAAGGCGGTGCCCCCCTGGGCCCGGGGGGCGCACAGGGACACGGCACGCATCCAGGCGGTCAGGGCATCGACCCTGGCATCGACTCCAGGCGCGTAGAGGCTGGTCCAGGCATCCAGGATGGCGACCGCCCGGTAGGGGGCCTGGCCGCCGTCCTTGCCTGCAACTCGGGGTTCCGCTCCTGGCGTGGCGATGACGATCCTGGGCTTCTGGTCGATGACCTCTACGATGCCCTGGGGCTGGCTGGGGCTGGAAAGAACCATGGGCACACCCCGGAAGAGTCCCTGGAGCTCACCGGCGGTGCCGGCGGCCCCCACGCGGATGACCCTCATGCGGTCACTGCCGCAATGGGGGCAGGTCCAGTTGACGGCGGCGGCACCACACCAGCAGCAGCGGGGGGCCATGCGTGCATTTGCCGGGGTCCGCAGGGGGCCGGTGCAGCGTGGGCAACGGGCCTGGTGGTGGCAACGTTGGCAGGTCAGGGATTGCGACAATCCATCCTGGGGAATGGACAGGAGGACCGGACCTTGCTCCAAGGCTTCGTCCAGAATGCGGACAGCCATATGGGGCACACGGGCACCGACGGTTGGGTCCGCAAGTCGGGTCAACTCCTGCCGGTTGAACCAGCGAATCCAGGGACTTTCCACTGACAGGACCGCAGGAAGCCCTTCGATCGCGCTACTGAAGCCACTGATACCAATCTCCACCTGCTCCAGGCCCTGGGCAGGCGGCGGGGCAGGGGTCACCGAAGCAATCCAAGCGGGGGCGGTCGCAGTGTCCACATATTGGTCTTCGGGCCCATCTGCAGAAAGACCGACGGCCGTATCCAGATCCGCCCTGTCAAAGGAGCGTTCCCCATCAGCAGCCAGGGACGAGGCCTTGCCGGCAGCAGCCTGATCGCCCGCAGCCGCCGCGGGCTCAGCCCCGGCTTGCGCTGCAGTGTCCGTTAGTTGCACATCATCCGGGCCGACCGTCTCCAGAGCCGCTTCGGACTGCTCACCACCATCCACTGGTGGCCAGTCGTCCTCGACCGGCAGCTGGGCCGAATCCGGCAGCCCCTCCACCTCCCACTGGCTGATGGGGGTTCGGGCATTGGCCATAGCCAGAAACACTCCTTGGTGGAGCTGGGCCCTCAGGCGCATCACTCCCCTGGCATTGGCGTAGGGCATCATGCCATCCGCGTTCTGATAGGCGGCGTCCTCGACAATGGCGAAGAGGGCCGGCCCCTCTACCGGCGCATACATGACCGCCCGGGCCCCAATCACACAGCGAACCTGCCCACTGGCCACGGCTAGGTAGGACCGGTAACGCTCGGCCGGAGGCATGGAGGCGGTGAGTATGGCAAAGTCACCGCAGAACCCGCCATGCCTGGCCTTGTCGGGCGCAAATGGCCGAAGGCCCAAGGATTCCAAGGCCTGGGCCAGGTCATAGACCTGCCGGCCACCGGGGAGTTCCAAGACCGCCGACTTGCCGGCCATCAGGGCATCCAGAGCCAGCAGGGCCAACTCTTGGGCCCAACGCCCCGGGCCAGGCAGGCTGTCCATCACCAATGAGGCAAAGGAGTTGCCCTCCACGGCTGACCGCAGCTGAACCGCCCCCCGGTATGAGGCCAGAAGCCGCTCAAAACCGGCATCCAGAGCCTCCCGCTGGGCCGTGCTACCGATGGACTGATGACTCTGCCAACCGCCAGCCATGGCCAGCTGTCGCTCCTGGTCCACCCGGGCCACTCGTGGGGGTACGGCCAGTCGCACGATGTTGGCCCTGGTTCCACCGTAGGCGTCCGCAATGGCGGTGATGTCGGCACGCATGGCCTGTGACACCAAAGGGGCCGGCGTCAGGACCCGTTCGATATAGCGCAGGGATGAGCGCGGGCTCTGGCTGCTCTCAACTCGCTGCCAAATGATGCCATTGACCCGTCGTCCACCGAAACGCACCCGAACCATGACCCCTGCTTGAGCCTCTTCGTCGAGCTTGTGATCAATCAGATAATCAAAGCTTTGCCCCAGGTGGGTGGCCTGCACATCAAGAATGATGCGCGCTATGGGCAGCTGGTCCGCAGGGGCGTGCGAAACCTGGCGCTTACGGCTCTTGCGCGGCGCAAGACCAGCAAGCGCCGGCTGTATTACCCGCGGTTCACTCATCCCCACAAGAATACGCCCCCGCCTTCCCCATCCGCACCCGTCATTGCACCAGCAGCTTGCAAGGCATGCCGGACTCCAGGTACCAGCGTGTTGGACAGTGCGCAAAAGCTATTGCTGGCGCTCAGCATCTTGCCCCGACTGTGCGAACCAGGTCAGCTCCCAGTAGCCTGTTGCGCTTCTGCTAGGATTACAGGCCGGGGGCCGCTCCGTCCATCTTGGCATAGATGGCAGCACAACCTAGGAGTTGGGTACCATGGGATCCTTTTGGCAGCAGATGAAGGAAGCCTTCATCGAGGGGTGGAATGAGGAGGACGACCAAGCGCAGACAGCTGCCGGGCAAGGGTCCGATTCCAGCAATGACTCTAGTCAGCCTCAACGCTCACTTGAGGAAGGGCTCCAGGCCCAGTCACAGGACGAGGATGCCCAAGCCAAGCTGGCGGCCATAGCGCTGCTGCCCCGGGAGGAGGTCCTCGCCACTTCCCTGGCCGCTCCCTTCCGCGCCTGCGCCTGCTACGACTGGTTCTCCCTCTTCAAATCCAACCGCAAGGCTTTGGATGAGTCCCTTATCCCCATGCATCTCTATGGCTTTCCCAGCTTGGAAGGCCTCGACCAGGACAAGGTCGATATGCTCCGCCAGCAGCAGACCCTGAGCTTCGGGGTCAGCAGCGCCCAGGAGGTCTTGGAGACCGGCAGGATACTGCTGGCACGTGCCGGTATGAGCCTGCCGTCCCTGGACGGTGTGCCGACGCTGGAGCGACTTCCCGAATCCCTGGCCGCCAGTCCGGACAGTGACCAGCCCAACGCCTGGACCATCAGCGCCTTCTCATCCCTGCTCATATCCGGCGTGGAATTCAATGGCCTGGCCAAGGACCAGGCCATGGGTCTCTTTGCCGAGCTCAGTCCCATGGTCCTCGATGCCTTTGGCGACTGGGGGGACTATGCCGAGGATTTCCTCACCTGGGACCATGCCATGGGCATGAACCAGGGCAGGGCCGGCAAGTTGCTGCGCAACACGGTCGAAAGCCTGACCTTCAAATACGGCAGTCCCTGGGTCCGCTACCCCCTGGAGTCCTATCGGTCTGCTGGGGCATCCTCCCGCTGAACATGACTCATATGGCCTTACCCCATGCTCAGCCAATCCGACTTCACCGACCCTCCCGATTCCACCTGGGGCAAGAAGGATATGGGACAGAAACCCATCCCCGACCAGCTGTCCGTCCAGGAACCGGAGCTATCGCTCCCCTCACAGCAGCCCGCCGGCCCAAGCCCTGCCGGCAGGGAGGCTTTCTGGTGCTCTGACATGAATCCCAGCCATGAGACAGCCACCGCATCCGACGACGAATCCAAGGGTGAATCCGATGAATTCGATGAATATGATGGCGAGCGCCAACCGACCTATGAACTCTACCGGGTCATCGGTACTGTCAGGCGCCACAGCCGACTGAAACGGCTGATCAGCCTGTTCTGCTTGCTGGTGGTGCTTGCCTGCCTGGCCTATGTGCTTATGCTTCGCAGGATTCCCCGCTGGCTGTTCGGGCCGCGGGAGAGGAAGATGGTCCTGCTCATTGACGGTTTCGGCCTGGAAGGCATGGCCAAGGGGATGGGGTATTACATCCACGTCCGGGCAGACCCGGACAAGGCCGAAGCCGTCAGACCGGCGCTCAGGAACTACGCCCGATCAGTCCTTAGAAGCCTGCACGACTATGGACTGCCCCAAGCCAGGGTCACCGTCCACATTGATGACTGGGACCCGACCACCCTCATGGAGGAGGCCGGCAGCTTGAGCAAGCTGAAGTTCGGTTTCCTACCCACTTGAGCGGTCTCCTACTACTTGCGTCAGACCGGCGTCAGTTTCATGCAGGGATATTGCGAAGGCGTTGATTCCACGGAGTTTGTGGACGAGTTCGGCATGGCGGGCAACGCCCTGGCATCCGATGCCATCCGGGTAGTCAACATGGATCGGGTTTTCCTAACGCACACGGCCTACAAGGTCAATCAGGCTAACAGCCATCAAGGTACCTGGTAGCCACCGGGCAAAGCATCAACTGCCAGCAGTATAGAGGAGGGCCACCCCATGGTGCTGGGGCGGCCCTCCTGAGGTGTACCTGGCGGTTCAGACTCAGCGGACGTCGGTCCACCAGGGCTTGAGCGGGTAGCTGTCGGTGCCGGTCTGCGGATCAGGCTTGATGCAGAGGAACTGGTGGATCTGGATGGTGTTGAGCTCGAAATTCAGGGCGCAGCCGGCCATGTAGAGGCCCCAGAGACGGGCCTTGGGCTCGCCGACCATCTTGACGGCCCTGTCCCAGTTGGCCACCAGGTTCTTGTTCCACTGGTGGAGGGTCAGCGCGTAGTGCTGGCGGAAGTTCTCCTGGTGGATGACCTCGAAGCCTGTATCGTGGATGACGGTCTCGATCTCACCGGGCGAGGCCAGCTGGCCGTCGGGGAAGATGTAGCGGTCGATGAACTGGCCGGCCGACTTGCCATCCATGGACTTCGTGCGGGTGATCTGGTGGTTGAGCAGGAGGCCACCGGGCTTGAGCTTGTCCATGATCTCCTGGAAGTAGGAGGGGTAGTGCTTGAAGCCGACATGCTCCATCATGCCCAGGGAGCAGATGGCGTCGAAGTCGCCTTCGGGCACATCGCGGTAGTCCATGAGACGAACCTCGGCCAGATCCTGCAGGCCCTCGCGCTTGATCCACTCCTGACCCCACTTGACCTGCTCCTCGGCCAGGGTGACACCGATGACATGGATGCCGCGCTTGGCAGCCTCGATCTCCATGGAGCCCCACCCGCAGCCGATATCCAGCAGACGCTGACCGGGCTTGAGGTTCAGCTTGTCGAGCACCAGGCTGAGCTTGCGGCTCTGGGCCTTCTCCAGACTGTCGTTGACATCATCGAAGACCGCGCAGGTGTAGGTCATGGAGGGACCTAGGAACATGCGGTAGAAGTCATTGGACTGGTCGTAATGGTAACTGACGGTGGCCGCGTCACCGGCCTTGGAGTGGGGCACCAGCCCCTCGGTCAGGCGCTGCAGACGGCTGGGCCCCTCAATGGAGGGAGGCTCAGGGTGACGGACGCCGTGGGAGGCCACGGAGGACACAATCTTGGCCAGGGTCATGGGGCTGGGCTTATGAAGGTAGGGCTTGAGGGCGGTCAGCTCCTTGAAGACCTCGTAGGGGTCGCCGGGCACCAGCTCGGGCGAGCTGATGTCTCCCTGCAGGTAGGCGCGGGCCAGACCCAGGTCATTGGGGTGGTCGACCATGTAGTAGACAGCCCTCGAGTTGTTGACATTGATGTGCAGGGGTGCGTCCTGCGGCCCAAAGGATGACCCATCGAAAGCCTGCACATTCAGCTTTCCCGAATCCTCAATAAAAGCACCAACCATATCGGCAACGGTCATACCCGCCATCAGCCACCTCCAAATTAAACGAAATATCCCCATATATTGTAGTCCTCACGGACCCAACATGTGCTTCGGGCAATACTTGACAACAATGCTAAAACGTTATTCCCTGCTGTAAACAACCCTGCTGTCAGCTTGCTACCGCAGCAGGAAACACACCCTTCAAGGCCTTGTCTACCTAAACGGGCAAGGACTTGAAGGGTGCAGGCGGACAGCTAGCCCTTGATGGCCGCCTTCAGCTGGTCGGTCTTGTCGACACGCTCCCAGCTGAAATCCGGGTCCTGACGCCCAAAGTGACCGTACGCCGCCGTCTTGCGGTAGATGGGGCGCAGCAGGTCCAGCTCATCGACGATGGCTGCGGGCCGCAGGTCAAAGACCTTGCGGACGGCGGACTGAATCTGCTCACGGCTTACTGCGCCGATCTCGGAACCGTAGGTCTCCACATTGACCGAAACGGGTTCGGCCACTCCGATGGCATAGGCCACCTGGACCTCCACCTTGTGGGCCAGCCCGGCGGCCACAATGTTCTTGGCCACCCAGCGGGCCGCATAGGCAGCCGAACGATCAACCTTGGAGGGGTCCTTGCCGGAGAAGGCGCCGCCACCATGATGGGCCGCACCCCCGTAGGTGTCCACAATGATCTTGCGCCCAGTTAGACCGGCATCGGCGGCCGGACCGCCGAGCACGAAGGAACCGGTGGGGTTGACCAGTATCCGATAGTCGTCATGCTGGACCCGGTCGCTCAGGACCAGCTCGAGCACCGGTTCGATGACATGCTTGCGCAGCTCCTCCTGGAGCCACTCGCGCGAGACCTCAGGGTCATGCTGGGTGGAGACCAGCACCGTATCAAGCCGTACAGGCCGGTCGTCCTGATCATACTCAATGGTCACCTGGGTCTTGCCGTCAGGACGCAGGTGGTCGACCATGCCCTCCTTGCGGACCTGGGCCAGCCGGGCCGCCAGCTGATGGGCCAGGTGGATGGGCAGGGGCATGAGGGCGTCAGTCTCATCGCAGGCGTAGCCGAACATCACACCCTGGTCGCCGGCCCCCTGGGCCTCGTAACGTTCCTCACGGCTGGCGGCGGACTCCTGGTCGGGGCTCAGTCGGGAGACTCCCTGGTTGATCTCGGCGCTCTGTTCGGTCAGCGAGACCAGGACACCGCAGGAATCGGCATCAAGGCCAATGTCCGAGCTGGTGTAGCCGATATCGCGGACCACCGAGCGAACGATGGTCTGAATATCCGAATACCCCTGGCTGGACACCTCGCCGTAGACAAAGAATTGGCCAATGGTGGCAGAGGTCTCCACAGCCACATGCGAGTGCGTGTCCTGGCTGAGCATGTCATCAAGGATGGCATCGGAAATCTGGTCGCAAACCTTGTCTGGGTGGCCTTCCGTCACCGATTCCGCAGAAATCAGCCGACGTTCCATAGTCCCTCGCGTTTCTTCCGTCCTCACAGCACAGCCAGACCGACGCAGACGGAACCTACCCGCCGGCCCTTCGTTAAACACACACAAATACTACGCCCCGGCCTGCCATCGCATAAGCATCGTCTCATGCAAAGCAGGCCGGGGCGAATTGAGGCTATGGCATACAGCCGGGCCTTCTGGGCAGCGAAGCCACCGTCACCAGGTGGATTCACCATCGCCAAGCAAAGCCTTGAAACTGGTTGACTACACCGAAACCGGCCGCCGGTGTGCGGCTGGCGGCAGGAATCAGTTGCCCTCGCTCAGGTCGTCCTCACCGAGGGTCTCTTCCAGCAGGCCCTCATCAATCTCGCGGAAGGCGATGGACAGTGGCTTCTCCTGGTTCTGGTACTCGACCAGGGGTCCCACATTCTGCAGGAGGCCCTCATTGAGCTGCGTGAAGTAGGAGTTGATCTGCCGGGCGCGCTTGGCTGCGAAGATTGACAGGGCGTACTTGGAATCAGCGTGCTCCATCAGGTCGTCAATGGTCGGATTCGCAAGTCCCTGCGGATTGGGATCGGCACCAAATGCCATATACTCATCTCCATATCGTCATTACATGGTTGACACCATCTATACAAACTCAAAAGTATATTGCAAGGTAAGGATATGACTCCTTCTCAGCAGCCGTTCTTCTAAGACCTTCTGCCAGCCGACAGGAAACATGCTGATTCCACTATGTGACCCTTGGCCCCACAGATTCGTTGCCCCGGATTTGAATAGTGGTATGGAAATGCGATCTGAAAAACTCATGACCAACCGCGAGTTCGCTGGCGCCCGTGCCCTCTACCGGGCAGCCGGCGTGGACGGGAAGGATTTTGGCAAGCCCATCGTGGCCATCGCCAACTCCTTCTCCGAGTTCGTGCCTGGCCACGTTCACCTCAATAAGGTCGGCAGGCTCGTGTCCCAGGCCGTCAAGGAGGCCGGTGGCATTCCCCGCGAGTTCAACACCATCGCCGTCGACGACGGCATAGCCATGGGTCATACCGGCATGCTCTACTCTCTACCCAGCCGCGACATCATCGCCGATGCGGTGGAGTACTCCGTCAACGCCCACTGTGCGGACGCCCTGATCTGCATCTCCAACTGCGACAAGATCACCCCCGGCATGCTCCTGGCTGCCTTGCGGCTGAACATTCCGACCATCTTCGTCTCCGGTGGCCCCATGGAGGCAGGCAAGACCACCCTGGCCGACGGCACGGTCAAGGAAAGCACCGACCTGATTGATGTCATGTACGCCACAGCGGATGACTCCATCTCCGACGATGACCTCCTGGCATACGAGCAGAGCGTGTGCCCCACCTGCGGCTCCTGCGCGGGCATGTTCACAGCAAATTCCATGAACTGCCTAACCGAGGCCCTGGGCCTGGCCCTACCCGGCAACGGCACCATCCTGGCCTCCCACGCCTACCGCAAGCAGCTCTTCGAGAAGGCCGGCCGTCAGATCGTGACACTGGCCAACCGCTACTACCAGGATAACGACCAGTCGGCCCTCCCCAGGTCCATCGCAACCAAGGCCGCCTTCGAGAACGCCATGACCATGGATGTGGCCATGGGCGGCTCCTCCAACACCGTGCTGCACATTCTGGCTGCCGCACAGTCGGCCGACGTGGACTTCACCCTGGATGACATCGAGCGCATCTCCCATACGGTTCCCTGCATCTGCAAGGCCAGCCCCTCTGGCCCCTGGGAGATATCCGATGTCCACCGGGCCGGCGGCATCTGCGGCATCCTGGGCGAGCTGGACCGGGCAGGCAAGCTCCACCGCGACACCCATTCAGTGGACTACCCAGATCTGGAAAGCAAGCTCAACGACTGGGACATCATGCGGCCGAGATGCAAGCCTGAAGCCAAGCAGCTTTACCGTGCGGCGCCAGGCCATATCAAGTCCCCAGAACCCTGGACCCACGAGACCCTGTACGACGAGCTGGACACGGACCGGGTCTCGGGCGCCATTCACGACATCGACCACCCTTCGGTGACCGAAGGTGGCCTTGCCATTCTGCGGGGAAACCTGGCCCCCGATGGCTGCGTGGTCAAGACTGCCGGCGTGCCCCGAGAGATCTGGGAGTTCCGTGGTCCGGCCCTGGTGGTCGAGTCCCAGGAGGAGGCTGTTGAGGTCATCCTCAATGACACCCTCAAGCCGGGTCAGGCCCTGATCATCCGCTACGAGGGCCCCAAGGGCGGACCGGGCATGCAGGAAATGCTCTACCCCACCTCTTTCGTCAAAGGCAAGGGCATCGGCAAGGAAGTGGCCTTGATTACCGACGGCCGCTATTCTGGCGGTTCCTCAGGCCTGTCGATCGGCCATGTGGCCCCGGAGGCCGCCAGCAAGGGGCCCATAGCCCTGGTCAAATCCGGCGACATCATCAAGATCGACATTCCCAACCGTCGCATCGACGTGGAACTGACCGAGGATGAGATGGAGCAACGCCGGGCGGAGATTGAATCCGGTTTCGGCTACAAGGCCCATCGCAACCGCAAGGTATCCCTGGCCCTCAAGGCCTACGCCGCCTTCGCCCGTTCCGCCGACAAGGGCGCCACCCGCGACCCGGAGCTCATCAACAAGCTCAGTGGATTGGAATAACCGATAGCACAGGTAGCAGTGAGGGGTCTGGGCAGCTTCATGCTTGGCTCAGACCCCTCACTGGTAGTTTCAGTGCACTGCCCTGAAGGTCAATCCTTCAGGCCGTACTCCTGAGCGATGACCAACCAGAGTTCGTCGGCGGCCTGATCAACGGTGGTGTTGACGATGGTCCGGTCGTATTCGGATTCACTGGCCATCTCCACCTTGGCGGTCTCCAAACGTTTGTGACGCTGCTCCTCGGTCTCCGTGCCCCGGCCAACCAAGCGTCTGACCAGCTCCTCATAGCTTGGAGGGGCCAGGAAGACCGAATAGACATCCAGGCTCATGGTCTTGGACTGCTCCTTGACCCTTCTGGCACCTTGCAGGTCGATCTCGAGAATGGTGGGCACCCCCTGGGCCATATGGTCCAGAACCGGTTGCAGGGGGGTCCCATAATGGGCCATATTATGAACCAGAGCGGTCTCCAGGAACTCCCCCGCCGCCTCCTTGCGGCTGAATTCCTCTTCGCTCATGAACCAATAGGTTTTCCCGTCGACCTCGCCGGGCCGGGGACTGCGGGTGGTGGCCGAGACCGAGACCCAGACCTCAGGGTGTTTGCGGCGCAGGGCCTCCTCGACGGTCCCCTTGCCAACTGCCGTGGGACCGGTGAGCACAATCAGGCGGCATTTGCCAGCGCCATCCTCAACCAGCTTGGTCTGGCCCGCCATGTTTGCCATATCGCTCTGCCACTTTCCTGGGTCTAGATTGTTGCTGTTCCCTCAAGGCTACAACACCTGCGGACAGGTCCCGACACGCTGCCCTGACGCGCTGGTCGCCATCCCCTCGACATATGTCCGCATGTCGCCCGGCGTAGGTCAGCCTTAGCTGGACTGCACGCACAGCACCGGTAGCGAACCGACTGAATCTGCGGTGATGGTCGTTTCCATCAGGGCCATGAACGGCTAGCCACAGTCCACCATTGCCAGTGGGGGTTGCTGCCCCACACCAGAAGAATTGTCATGTTCCCCGCCCCGCCTGGCCGGGGCCATATGTCAGGACTGGTCCTGGGCTTCCAGGTCGAACAGGGCCTGGGCATGTTCCTGAATGCTCATGACCTGGTAGTCATGCGCCTTGACAGCGTCAATGGCCAGCAGGGCCGCCGAGAACTCCCTCATGGTCGTGAAGTGGGCTATGTCAGCCACGATGGCGGCCGCACGAATGGCGTAGCCGTCCGACCTGGACCCCTTGGACGAGGGGGTGTTGAGCACCATGGTTATGGTCCCGTCCTCGATCAGGTCAATGACATTGCGCGGGGAATGGGCCCCGGCCTGATTAGTGCCCTGGGCTGTAGTCTCCGAAACCTTGGCGACCGGTTGACTCTCGATGCCATAACGGCTGAGCACCGAGGCGGTACCCTTAGTGGCCCACAGGGTGAAGCCCTGCTGGACCAAGCGGACGGCGACCAGGGGCAGCTCCCGCTTATCGCTGTCGTTGACCGACAGGAAGACATTGCCACTGGTGGGCAGGCCACCCGGGTATGCGGCCAGCTGGCTCTTGGCGAAGGCGTGGGGGAAGTCACGGTCGAAGCCCATGACCTCACCGGTCGAACGCATCTCAGGGCCAAGGAGGATGTCCACAGTCTTACCCTCCGGGGTGTGGAAGCGCCGGAAGGGCAGGACGGACTCCTTGACGGCCACCTGCTGGCCGGGGCGCATGTCGCCACCGTCACCGGACGGCAGGAGCAGGCCACGGTCCCGCTGCTGCTGGACGGTCTCCCCCAGCAGGATCCTGGCCGCAGCCTTGGCCAAGGCGACACCGGTTGCCTTGGAGGCGAAGGGAACGGTCCTGGAGGCCCTGGGATTGGCCTCTATGACATAGAGGGTATTGGCCATGAAGGCATACTGCACATTGATGAGCCCCTTGACCTGGCAGCCCTTGGCTATGGAGAGGGTGGCCGAGCGCAGTCGTCTGATCTGCTCGTCCGAGAGCGTGGCGGGTGGCAGGGTGCAGGCGGCATCACCTGAGTGGATGCCCGCCTCCTCCACATGCTCCATGACTCCGCCGATATAGAGCTCCTGGCCGTCATAGAGCGCATCCACATCAATCTCAATGGCATCCTGGAGGAACTTGTCGATCAGGAGGGGCGAGGGCAGGCGGCCGGAGACGACCGTGTCCGCCTTGGCCTCGGACAGGGCCCGGTTGACGTACTTCTCCAGCTGGGCGTCGTCGTAGACAATCTCCATGCCACGCCCGCCAAGGACGTAGGAGGGGCGGACCAGCACCGGGTATCCGATGTTCTGCGCTGCCCGGCGGGCCTCCTCCATGCTCAGGGCCGTGCCGTAGCGGGGGGCGTTCAGGCCCTCCTCGTGCAGGACCTGGCCGAAGAGCTCACGGTTCTCCGCCAGGTCTATGGCCTCGGGCGAAGTGCCCAGGACCGGCACACCAGCCGCCTTGAGCCTGGCTGCCAGCGACAGGGGCGTCTGGCCACCCAGCTGGACGACCACACCCTTGACGGGGCCCATCTTGAGCTCGGCCTGGTAGATCTCGATGACATCCTCGAAGGTCAGGGGCTCGAAGTAGAGACGGTCGGACATGTCGTAATCAGTCGAGACGGTCTCCGGGTTGCAGTTGACCATGATGGTGTCATAGTCCTGACCCAGCTCCTGGACCGCATGGACGCAGGTATAGTCGAACTCGATGCCCTGGCCGATGCGGTTGGGACCGGAACCGAGGATGATCACAGCCTGACGCTCGCGGGTCCTCAGCTCGCTCTCATCGGCGTAGCTGGAGTAGTAGTAGGGCGTGGCCGCGTCGAACTCCGCCGCACAGGTGTCGACGGTCTTGTAGACCGGCCTGATGCCGTAGTTCCAGCGCAGTTCGCGCACCGTGTCCTCGCCGGCATCGCCCAGCCCCCGCAGGTGCGCTATCTGCAGGTCGGAGAAACCGGCCTCCTTAGCCCTGCGCAGCAGGTCCGGGGTGAGGGCCTCAGCGGCGCCTATGCCCAGGGCGAGCTGATTGATCAGGATGAACTGCTGGAGGAACCAGGGGTCAATCTTGGTGGCGGCGAAAATCTGCTCCAGTGTCGCCCCGCCCCAGATGGCCCGCTGAATCTGCAGGTAGCGCTCCTCAGTCGGCTGATGCATGGCCTCCAGCAACTGGACGACTTCGGCCTGGTCGGGCCGCTCGCCATCCCAGGAGAAGCCCATGTGCCGCTTGTCGATGGACCGCATGGCCTTGCCCAGGGATTCCTGGAAGTTGCCACCGAGGGCCATGGCCTCGCCCACGGACTTCATGGAGGTGGTCAGGGTGGGGTCGGCTCCAGGGAACTTCTCGAAGGCGAAGCGGGGAATCTTGGTGACCACATAGTCGATGGTCGGTTCAAAGCAGGCCGGCGTGGACTTGGTGATGTCGTTGTCAATCTCGTCCAGGGTGTAGCCCAGGGCCAGTTTGGCGGCGATCTTGGCGATTGGATAGCCGGTGGCCTTGGAGGCCAGGGCCGAGGACCTGGAGACACGCGGGTTCATTTCGATGACGACGATCCGGCCGGTATCGGGATTGATGGCGAACTGGATGTTGCAGCCACCGGTGTCCACTCCCACGCCCCGGATGATGGCGATGCCGATGTCGCGCAGCTTCTGGTACTCACGGTCGGTCAGGGTGAGGGTTGGGGCCACGGTGATCGAGTCCCCGGTATGGACACCGACCGGGTCGATGTTCTCGATGGGGCAGACGACCACCACATTGTCCTTGCGGTCGCGCATGAGCTCCAGCTCATACTCCTTCCAGCCTTCGATGCCCTCTTCGATCAGCACCTCGTCGGTGGGTGAGTCATGCAGGCCAGCACCGGCATACCGGCGGAGTTCCTTGTCGTTGTGGGCTATGCCCGACCCCAGGCCGCCCATGGTGAAGCTGGGGCGAACCACCACCGGGTAGCCTCCCAGGTCCTCAACCGCCTGCTCGACCTCCTCCATGGAGTGGGCGATGGCCGAGCGGGCGGAGTCGGCTCCGGCCTCCTCGACCACCTTCTTGAAAAGCTCCCGGTCCTCGCCCCGGTCTATGGCCTCCAGGGAGGCGCCGATGAGTTCCACATGGTAGCGGTCAAGAATGCCGGCCTTGCCCAGGGCCATGGCCGCATTCAGGGCCGTCTGACCGCCCAGGGTGGGCAGGAGGGCGTCAGGGCGTTCCTTGGCGATGATGCCCTCGAGAATGCCGGTGTCGATGGGTTCGATGTATGTGGCATCAGCCATCTCCGGGTCGGTCATGATGGTGGCCGGGTTGGAGTTGACCAGGATGACCCTGATGCCCTCCTCCCTCAGAACCCGGCAGGCCTGGGTGCCCGAATAGTCGAACTCCGCAGCCTGACCAATGACGATGGGGCCGGAACCGATGACCATGACCGACTTGATGTCACTGCGCTTAGGCATTGAAGCTTCCCTCCTGCCTCTGGGCGGCTGTGACCGGAACACGCTGTTGGCTGGACCTCATGAGGTCCACGAAGCGATCGAACAGATAGGCGGCATCGTGTGGACCAGCCGCCGCCTCCGGGTGGTACTGGACCGAGAAGGCGGGTATGTCAAGGCATTGAAGCCCCTCGACCACATTGTCGTTGAGGTCCACGTGAGAGACCTGCACCCGGCCGTACCTGCCAGGGCCATAGGGCGAGGACAGCACCTGGCCGATGGGCGCATCGACCGCGAAGCCGTGGTTGTGGGCCGTGACCTCCACCTTGCCGGTGGTCAGGTCCTGGACCGGCTGGTTGACCCCGCGGTGACCGAATTTGAGCTTGTAGGTGTCAAAACCCAGGGCGCGGCCGAAGAGCTGGTTGCCAAAGCAGATGCCGAAGAAGGGGTAACCCGCGTCCAATACCTCCCGCAAGAGTTCGATGGCACCTGGCGCCTCCTGCGGATCACCGGGACCATTGGAGAAGAAGACCCCGCTGGGATTGAGGGCTTGGATGTCCGCAAAGGACGCGGTGGAGGGCAGCACATGGACCCTGCAGCCCCGTTCGGCCATACGATGTGGTGTCATGGCCTTGAGGCCAAGGTCGAGGGCTGCCACGGTGCAGATCGGCTCCCGACCGGCCCAATCGCCGCAAGGCTCCACCGTGTAGGCCTCCTTGGCGCTGGCATGGTCGTAGAGACGGGCCCCCTGCATCTGCGGGCTCTGCCTGACCAGGTCCAGCAGGGCCTGCCTGGTCCGCCCCTCCCCCGTGACCGGGTCGCTCAGGGCGTCACCGGAGAAGATTCCGGCCCGCATCACACCAGCGGAACGTAGGTGACGAACCAACTTACGGGTGTCGATATGGCTGATGCCAACGATCTGATTGGCCTCCAGATCATGGTCGAGACTGTCGGTCGCTCGCCAGTTGCTCACCGTCGGACTGGGCTGGCGGACCACGTAGCCTGCCACCCAGATGCGAGAGGATTCCGGGTCCTCACTGTTCACGCCGGTGTCACCGATATGTGGGAAGGTCTGGACCACAATCTGCCGATCATAGCTGGGGTCGGTCAGGGTTTCCTGATACCCCGTCATACCTGTGGCAAAAACAATCTCACCGAGTGTCTGACCTTGTGCGCCGTAGGAGTCGCCCACATACACTTGCCCATCCTCCAGGATCAGGAGCGCTTGATTGTGGGAATAACTATCGACTGCAACGGCTTTGGCGTCATTCAGATTCACCTGAACCCCTTTATCGCAGCGGATATTCCTCCTAAGTGTACACGAAAGCGTAGAACAATGGCCATCTCGCTCACACCGTGGTTCATCATGCGGATGGCTGGCAGTCCACCTTGTCGTATTCCAACAAGAATCCCTGGCCATTCCTGTAGCGTCTCACATGGCCGTGGCCAGGAGCGGAACCATAGGATTGACGGCGGTGCACCACTGAGGCCGACAGAGAGGATCACCTTGCTTACGACAACCACATCCACCACCATGGACCAGACAGGCAGGATATGCATCTGGGTCAGGGGCGGAATCTACGTCTTGTCGCTTTGGACCTCCGCAGCGGTGGGCGCCATTCACATCCCAGGCACCCCGGTCCCCCTCACCCTGCAAAGCTTCGTGCTCCTGCTGATGGGGCTGACCCTCCCCTGGCGGCAGGCCGGCAGCATCGTGACGGCATACCTGGCAGCCGGGGCCCTGGGCCTGCCGGTCTTCGCCAATGGTGGCTCCACCATGTCGCTCCTGGGACCAAGCGCCGGATTCCTACTTGGCTTCCTACCTGGCGTCATGCTGACCGCCTGGCTTAGGCAGAGGCTGACCGTCAACCCGACCATAGGGGCCTGGCGGAGGATGCTCTCCTATCTGCTGGCTGGTGGCTTGGGCTGCCTCCTGCTGGTCTACCTCTTGGGCTTTGGACTCCAATCCGCCATCACTGGAGTGCCCTCTGCCAGCGTGGCCGCGGCATCGACTGCCTTTGTACCCGGCGACCTCATCAAGCTACTGGCGGCCACCATCATCAGCTGCGGGTCGGATGAGTGGCTAAGGCAGGCCAAGCGCCATAGCGATTCCACAAGCACGCAGAAATGACCTATCCTCAGCTTTGCTGAGGATAGTGTAATACACTTTTCAGGGCTTACAGGGTTCCTGTCTTACTGGGTTGCACCGTTAATCCCGCCGAAGGCACGATGGGCTGCCTCTA
The DNA here is from genome assembly GCF_003315635.1 of Bifidobacterium aemilianum. Lineage (GTDB taxonomy): Bacteria > Actinomycetota > Actinomycetes > Actinomycetales > Bifidobacteriaceae > Bifidobacterium > Bifidobacterium aemilianum. The sequence goes on from NZ_PDCG01000001.1 coordinate 202,315, forward strand.
GGCCTGGGGTTGCTCTGCCGAAGGCACAGCAGTGGGAGAATCTGCTTGAATCTGATTGCCCTGGGCCATATCCTCTGGCTTGTGGTCCAAGGTCCGGAAGTCGCCATCAACTGAGTCAACATGGGTTTTGTGGTCGGCACTGGCCTCGACTGCCATTTCGGAACCAGTCTCGGTCTCGGATTCTGTTTCGGACTCAGTCTCAGATTTGGTCTCGGACTCGTCTGCTGATTCGGCTGCTTGGGTCTCCGTCTTCTCCTGAAGGGCTATCTCCTCTGTGTGGAGGCAGATTGCGCTGAGCAGTCCGTGGATGAAGGAGGGTGAGTCGTCATCGCTCAGGGACTTCGCCAGGTTCAAGGCCTCATCAATAGCGACCTTGTCGGGAACATCCTCATTCCAGACAATCTCCCAGGTGGCCATACGCAGAATGTTCCTGTCAATGACCGGCATGCGCCAGACCTTCCAACTCTGCGAATACTCGTTGAGGGCTGCGTCAACGGCCTTCCTGTGTTGGGCCACCCCACGAACCATCTCAATGGCATAGTCAGGCAGGGGGGTCTGGGCTCCGGGGTGCTCGATGCGCTCCTCCAGGAGGGAGCTGATGTCTTGGCCCTTCTCATCGGCCTCATACAAAGTATTCAAGGCCCTCTTGCGTGCTGTGGACCGTGCCATACGTGTACCCCTCAATTCATCTTCTCGGCCCGAGCTGGGCCAATCAAGCTTATGACTGGCGTGGGTCACGCCGGTCAGGGCCTTCCATCAGTTGCCTTATAACGCAAACGGTTCACCCGACCGGTTGCAGCCGAGTGAACCACAGTAGGCGATACCTAGTTCTCGCGGCCCAGGTAGGAGCCATCGCGTGTGTCGACCTTGACCTTCTCGCCCTCACCCACGAACAGTGGGACCTGAATCTCGGCACCGGTCTCGACGGTGGCGGGCTTGGTACCGGCGTTGGAGCGGTTGCCCTGGACACCGGGCTCGGTGTGGGTGATGGTCAGGATGACGGATGCGGGCAGCTCAACGGACAGGGGGGCGCCGTCGTGGAAGCTGATGATGCAGTCGGTACCCTCAAGCAGGAACTTGCTCTGATCACCCACCAGTGTCTTGGGAATGCTGACCTGGTCGTAGGTGTTCATATCCATGAAGACGTAGCTGTCGCCGTCCTCATAGGAGTATTGAAGGGTGCGGTTGTCGACTGTCTCGAACTCCATCTTCATGCCCGCGTTGAAGGTCTTGTCAACGATCTTGCCGGACAGCACGTTCTTGATGGTCGTGCGCACGAAGGCCGGACCCTTGCCGGGCTTGACGTGCTGGAACTTGGTCACGGTCCACAGTTGCCCATCCAGGTTCAGGACGGATCCGTTCTTGATGTCGTTGCTAGTTTGTGCCACGTGTAGTCACCTTGATTTCTCGGTAGTCAGACAATCTATAGAATCGCCTCGCTCATTATGCCATGACGTATAGAAAAACCACCAGCCTCATAGTGCGTCGAAGGCGACGAATCCAGCCGATTTGGGTCCTTGTTGATACGACCTGGACAAGGGCCGCCATGTACGTACGGGACATTGGGTAGATGGGAGAAGTCCTGTGGACCAGGAGGCAAAGGGATGGGGGCACAAGCTGGGTGGGGAACACGATTCTGGAGGTCTGGCGGCAGAAGGTGGTTGGAGACTGGGCCGATTCACAATCAGACGTACAGGGTACGAAAAAGGGATCCGGTCCGCAGACCGAATCCCTCATTCAGGGTTGGCGGAGGAGGAAGCCTGCGGCCTCAACCTCCATCAGACCATCAACTACTCGATGATCTTGGTCACACGACCGGAGCCGACCGTACGACCACCCTCGCGCACTGCGAAGGTCAGGCCCTCTTCCATGGCGATGGGCTGAATCAGCTCAACGGAGAAGGTGGCGTGGTCGCCGGGCTGGACCATCTCAACGCCGTCAGGCAGAGTGATGACACCAGTCACGTCGGTGGTGCGGAAGTAGAACTGAGGACGGTAGTTGGAGAAGAACGGCGAGTGACGGCCACCCTCATCCTTGGTCAGCACGTAGACCTCACCCTCGAACTTGGTGTGGGGGGTCACGGACTTGGGAGCAGCCACAACCTGGCCACGCTCGACGTCCTCACGGTTGATGCCGCGCAGGAGCAGACCGGTGTTGTCGCCAGCCTCGGCCTCGTCCATCTGCTTGTGGAAGGTCTCGATGGAGGTGACGGTAGTGGTCTGGGTGTCGCGGATGCCGACGATCTCAACGCTGGAGTTGATGGGCAGCTTACCACGCTCGACACGACCAGTCACCACGGTGCCACGACCGGAGATGGTGAAGACATCCTCGATGGGCATCAGGAAAGGCTTGTCCAGATCGTGGGTGGGGGTCGGGATGTACTCGTCGACATCCTTCATGAGCTCCTTGACGGTCTCGACCCACTTGTCGTGGTCGGGAGCATCGTCGTGCAGAGCGCCGTAGGCGGAGGTGCGAACGACCGGGCAGTCGCGGTCGAAACCGTTCTCGTCCAGGAGGTCACGGACCTCTTCCTCGACGAGCTCGATGAGCTCGTCATCCTCGACCATGTCGCACTTGTTCAGGGCAACGATGATCTTCGGCACACCGACCTGACGGGCGAGCAGCACGTGCTCGCGGGTCTGGGCCATGGGGCCGTCGGTGGCGGCGACCACGAGGATGGCGCCATCCATCTGGGCGGCACCGGTGATCATGTTCTTGACGAAGTCGGCGTGGCCGGGGCAGTCGACGTGGGCGTAGTGACGCTTCTCGGTCTGGTACTCGATGTGAGCGATGTTGATCGTGATACCACGATCCTTCTCCTCAGGAGCAGCATCAATCTGATCGAAATCGTACTCGGGGTTGATGTCCGGGTACTCCTCATGCAGCACCTTGGAGATGGCGGCGGTCAGGGTGGTCTTACCGTGATCGACGTGGCCGATGGTACCAATGTTAACGTGCGGCTTAGTACGCTCGTACTTTTCCTTTGCCATTACTTTTGTCCTCCTGGACGTCTCGTAGTTTTGCCTGTGCCCTTGGCCACAGGCACCCGCTACATATTACTGGGTTTCTGGGTTGTTCGCCACTTTAAGCCCTAACCCAGTCAGCGCTACAAGATATTAGCGCTGACTGGCGACAGTTTCGCTCAAAGCAGCGTGCGTGTTCACTCGCCCCGCTGGGCCTTGATGATCTCGTCGGCGACGGTCTTGGGGACCTCCGCGTAGGAGTCCATGGTCATGGTGAACATGGCGCGACCCTGGGTCTTGGACCGCAGGTCGCCGATGTAGCCGAACATCTCGCTCAGCGGCACCTTGGCGTCGATGACCTTGACGCCGGTGGCGTCTGTCATGGACTGGATGTTGCCACGGCGGGAGTTCACGTCGCCCATGACATCACCCATGTACTCTTCAGGCGTGCGGATCTCCACAGCCATGATGGGCTCGAGAATGACCGGCTTTGCCTTGGGGGCAGCCGTCTTGAAGGCCATGGAGCCTGCAATCTTGAAGGCCATCTCCGAGGAGTCGACATCGTGGATCTGACCGTCGGTGACGGTAGCCTTGACGCCCACCACGGGGAAGCCTGCCAGGATGCCGGATTCCATTGCCTCACGGACGCCAGCATCAATGGAAGGAATGAATTCCTTGGTGATGTGGCCACCGGTGACCTTGTTCTCGAACTCGTAGGTCTCGCCCTCGGTGGTGTCCAGGGGCTCGAAGTTCATCAGGACCTTTGCGAACTGGCCGGAACCACCCGTCTGCTTCTTGTGGGTGTATTCCTGGTTCATGACCGCCTTGCGGATGGTCTCGCGGTAGGCGACCTGGGGGTTGCCCACGGTGCAGTCCACGTTGAACTCACGACGCATACGGTCGATGATGATGTCCAGCTGAAGCTCGCCCATGCCGGAGATCAGGGTCTGGGCGGATTCCTCGTCCGTCTTGACCCGGAAGGTCGGATCCTCGTCGGAGAGTTTGGCCAGTGCGATGGACATCTTCTCCTGGTCGGCCTTGGTCTTGGGCTCAACCGCGACCTCGATGACGGGGTCGGGGAAGGTCATGGACTCAAGGGAGATGGGAGCCTTGTCGTCGCAGAGGGTGTCACCGGTGGTGACGTTCTTCAGGCCGACGAAGGTGTAGATGTTGCCGGCTTCAGCCGATTCGACGGGGTTCTCCTTGTCGGCGTGCATCTGGAAGATCTTGCCGACGCGCTCCTTCTTGCCCTTGGTGGAGTCCAGCAGGGTGTCGCCGGGCTTGACCTGGCCGGAGTAGACCCGCACGAAGACGAGCTTTCCGTAGAAGGGGTGGGTGGAGATCTTGAAGACCAGAGCTGAGAAGGGGTCATCCGTGGTGGGCTTGCGGTCGATCTCGATGGACTCATCGGAAGGATCGAAGCCGACGATGGAGGGGACATCCTCAGGGCTGGGCAGGTAGTCGATGACGGCGTCCAGCATGGGCTGCACACCCTTGTCCTTGAAGGCGGAGCCGCACAGGACCGGGTAAGCCTCACGGTTCACCGTCAGCTTACGGATGCCCTTGCGAATCTCCTCTTCGGAGAGATCGCCGGACTCCAGGTACTTCTCCAACAGGGACTCATCGGACTCGGCGACGGCATCCAGCAGCTCGCCACGGTACTGCTCGGCGCGCTCCTGCATGTCGGCGGGAATGTCGGTGGTGTCGTAGTGGGCACCCAGATCGCCGGACACATCGTTCCAGACGTAGGCCTTCATACGAACCAGGTCGACGACGCCCATGAAGTCGTTCTCAGCGCCGATGGGCAGCTGAACGACCAGCGGAACAGCTCCCAGCTTCTCCTTGATGGTCTTCACGGAGTAGTAGAAGTCGGCGCCCAGCTTGTCCATCTTGTTGATGAAGCAGATGCGGGGCACGCCGTACTTGTCGGCCTGACGCCAAACGGTCTCGGACTGGGGCTCAACGCCCTCCTTGCCGTCGAAGACAGCAACAGCACCGTCGAGGACTCGCAGGGAGCGCTCGACCTCGGCCGTGAAGTCCACGTGGCCGGGGGTATCGATGATGTTGATCTGGAACTTCTCCTTGGTGTCATGACTCTGACGGTTCCAGAAGCAGGTGGTTGCCGCGGACTGGATGGTGATGCCGCGTTCCTGCTCCTGGGCCATGAAGTCCATGGTCGAAGCGCCATCGTGGGTCTCACCGATTTTGTAGTTCTTGCCGGTATAGAAGAGGATGCGCTCGGTCGTGGTGGTCTTGCCGGCATCAATATGGGCCATGATGCCGATGTTGCGAATCTCATTGAGATTGGTAAGCACGTCTTGTGCCATAAGTGTTCCTTAGCTCTTGATCTTCTCGAATTACCAGCGATAGTGAGCGAAGGCCTTGTTGGCTTCGGCCATCTTGTGGGTGTCCTCGCGACGCTTGACGGAGGCTCCCAAGCCATTGGAGGCATCGAGAATCTCGTTGGCCAGGCGCTCGGCCATGGTCTTCTCACGGCGCTTGCGGGAGAAGTCGGTGAGCCAGCGCAGGGACAGGGCGTTTGCGCGGACGGGCTTGACCTCGACGGGCACCTGGTAGGTGGCGCCACCGACTCGACGGGAACGCACCTCAAGGCTGGGACGGATGTTGTCCAGGGCGCGCTTGAGAACGGCGACGGGCTCCTGGTCGGTCTTCTCCTTGACCATATCCAGGGCCGAGTAGACGATGTCCTCGGCGATGGACTTCTTGCCGTCAAGCAGAATCTTGTTGATGAGCTGGGCAACAACGGTCGATCCGTAGATGGGATCGGGCAGCAGTTGGTGCTTCTTGGCAGGTCCTTTACGTGACATATCGCTTACTTCGCCTTCTTTGCTCCGTACAGGGAACGGCCCTGCTTGCGGTCCTTGACGCCCTGGGTATCAAGGGCTCCACGCACGATGTGGTAACGCACACCGGGGAGATCCTTGACACGGCCACCGCGCACGAGCACGATGGAGTGCTCCTGGAGGTTGTGGCCCTCGCCGGGGATGTAGGCGGTAACTTCGACGCCAGAGCTCAGGCGCACACGAGCCACCTTACGAAGAGCCGAGTTCGGCTTCTTCGGCGTGGTGGTGTAGACACGGGTGCACACGCCACGACGCAGGGGGCTGCCCTTCAAAGCCAAAGTCTTGGACTTCTTCGGCTTTGCCTTCCGTCCTTTACGGACAAGTTGTTCTATAGTAGGCAACTTCTAATCTCCGATTCGTTGATTACTGCTTGCTTTCGTGAGACCGCCACCCTGCGGCCCACCGACGCGCACTTCCACAATCGGATAGACAGCCACAGTTCACCGGCCCGATGACCCGATATTCTCCTGCCGCCGCATTACTGCGCGCTCTCAACGAATCTCGGGATATCCCAGCCTGCCGACCTATGACATAAGGCCTGCCGCTGGCACACACAAGCTATAAGTATAGCGCAAGGGGCGACAAGTTCCGGCGTGAAGAGAAAGAGGCGATTCCTCCATATCCTCAATCCTCAGTCAGCGTGGAAGCATCCAGAGATGCTGGCCTTGCGCCGGGTTCAACCCGACGAATATTCCTATGTCTGTATGACCAGCACAGAACCATGCCTTCTAGGTATGCATGGACAGGCAAAAAAGACATTGTACCTATTCTTTGCGGAAGCCCAGCCTGAAAAGGTCAGACCAGCTCGAAGGCCGCCGAAGGCCCATAACCAGGCATCGGCGCGACCGGCGATCCCTGCAAGGAACCGGCCGACCCGGCCCACAGCGCCAGAAGAGAGGAACCATGACCTGACCCAGAATCACCCTGCATATCTTCACCTCCATGGATGGACGGATAACCGGCCCCTTCGGTCAGGCTTGCGGCCCCAAGGTCGGGGAGGCCTTTAGAAGCCTGGGCTTCGATAAGGGCCCCGACTCGACCTTCTACTTCCAGGGGTGGATCTACGGCACCCGAACCTCCAGCGATTACTTCGCCAAGGGAAAACCGGTCATCGATTCTCAGGCCCCGGCCGTGCCTGAGGGGGACTTCATGACCGGCACCGGCGCGCCCTGCTACTACATCGCCTTCGACCGCCACGGCAAGCTGGGTTGGGATCCAAGACCACCTCCTACGCCGGCCATGAGGCCCGGGTCCTCGAAGTCCTGACCGAAGAAGCGTCCAACGGGTACAAGGACTTCCTCAGGGCATGGATATCCGCTACATCGTCGCAGGACCGACCGAGATCGACATCCCGCTGGCATTGGAGAAGCTGTAGACGCTCTTTCATCTGGACAAGCTGCTTCTGGGCGTAGGAGGCATTCTCAACTGGAGCTTCATCGATGCCGGCCTATGCGACGAGGTCAGCCTGGTGGTGGCCCCGACCATCGATGGGCAGCCGGATTCCGCCCGTCTCTTCGATTCGCGGTTCAATGGGGACCCCCGGCCCATCGGCTTCAAGCTGAAATCGGCAAAGGTCCTGGACGGCGGGGGTCTCTGTGTCCGATATCTCCCGGAACATCAGGCATGACCAGGGTCAGGAAAGGACAGGTCACATTGCCGTCCCTGGCCATCCTTCTCACCCTGCTGGCAGGCTCGATGCTGTCCGGTTGCGGACAGATCCAGGCCAAGGGGGAGCCAAGATGGACGAACCGGTCAAAGTACACAGGGAAACAGGGCCCACTATGGCCGAGAACCATCGGCCGAAGGCAAGACCAACCAGGACAATCCAAAGGAAAGGAAACCAACCATGGCTCACACCATCACCATCAATTCCACAAGCTTCAAGGCGACCGTGAACGAAAGCAAGGCAGCCAGCAATTTCATGGCATTGCTACCGCTGACCTTATCCCTGCAGGAGTTCAACAAGACCGAGAAAATTGCCGGACTTCCAAAAAGACTCGATACCAGTGGCTCCCCGAGCGAAACTTCCGCAAAGGCTGGAGTTCTGGCCTACTAAGCCCCCTGGGGCAACTTCACCGAGTTCTATCGCCCCTTCCGCCACTCCTCCGGCCTGGGGATTCTGGGGCACATCGATTCAGGCGGCGAGAATTGGGCCTCATACCCCAACGGCACCGAGGCCACCTTCACCATGGACGACTGACGGCGGTCATCGGCCGGGAGAAGACCGACGACAAAGCTGTGATGGTGACACAGAGATGATGAGGAATAAGGGGCGAAGGTCCGAACATCTGATGACAAGGTCACCCTCCCCTTACACTTGGAATGAACGAACATTACAGGACTCATCTATCGAAAGGCCGACGATAGACCTCAACGTCTGGTCAGTATCATTTCAATGATTACAACGGCCGTAGGTCTGACGCTGACGCTACTACCAACTCATCCTAGAATACCTGGCAAAGCGCCGCGCCCAGGCCGGGCTCATCGATGCCTGGTGGGTGCGCATCGACTTCAATGACAAGCACCTGAAACTACAACAGTTATGACAATCCGGTCAAGGATCTCGAACAATACTGTGTGGGCATCATGGTCAGGAATTCCTCAGATGCACCGGTTTCAGAGGCGAAAATAAGGTCAACCGGCTACATCATGATGAACGGCCATCGCGACGGCAGCAATCCCTGCGAACACAAGCAGAATCCGGAAATCAAGCTCCTGTCTCCTGGAGAGTACATTTGCTTGGAGATCTCCAAAACCGATGATTCAAAACTGCTTCGCCGCGATTGGGAATACCTCGAGTAACGTGAACTACCGGCAAGAAAGAGGGCACGGTATCCGACTTTTAAACTTCCTGAACTTACATGAATTTCGGCGTGCCATCTTCGTCAATCATGTATAGTGTCTCATTGTTGTGCCCTGTGTTCACCACAGTGCATAGACATGGTGGCTATAGCTCAGTCGGTAGAGCACCTGATTGTGGTTCAGGAGGTCGCGCGTTCGAGCCGCGTTAGCCACCCCAGACCAAACCCCTACTCCCACAAGGCGAGCAGGGGTTTTTGTTTAGCCTCTCACAGACCGTCAAGCAACAAATGTGTGACCCATGTGTGACCCATAATTGACAAAACCAAATCGTCGCGTGTCACACGTGATAGCTTCCTTCAACCAGCAAAGGTGCTTGCCTCCGGACAAATGTTATAGACCGGAAAGATTTATACTTCGCTGCCATAGGGAACAAACATGATGTCATTTCGCCTTCCCTCTGCTGTCAAAAAGATGCAAAACCACTAACAATGCGAAAACCGCCCTCCCCTGCCGGAGCAGTGGGAGGGCGATAGTGTGACACGGGTGCGTGTCAGGCTGGTCGGAGCCGCCGGTGATGGCCGGCGGCTCCTCTACCCTGTCCGCGCTTGGCGGACGGGTGGGTCGGGCTACTTGTGGGCGACCTGGTTGAGTTTGGTCTCCATCTGGCCGATCTTGGTGGTGATCTGGGCGAGCCTGTCCATGATGGGCTTGTCGCGCTGTTGGCTGGCTGCGACCATGGATTGCTCGGCCACGACGGCCCACGCGCCGTTGAAGGTCAGCATGGGTAGGTCACGTCCCGTGGCTGCCTTGTAGGACTGCTGGAGCGTGCTCAGATGGTTGTTGCTCTTGATACCGGTTGGGGGGTTGACCCCGTCCCAGTACTTGAGGCCTGCGAACTGGTCCGATCCGTATACGATTGCCATGGTTTCATCTCCTATTGTGTTGGTTGGTGTGTCTGTGTCGTTGGTTCCCGTCCACCGCAGATAGCAGTCCCACGGGAAGTTGTAGTAGGGGTTGGTGTTCGTCTCGCCGCCGGTCTGGTCACCAGGAGCGCCAGCCGTGGATCCGTTCTCGCTGATGGAGGCCTGGGCCAGCCGGCCCCCGCCGATGTAGACGGCCACATGGGCCGCATCATTGAGCAGGATGTCACCAGGCCGCGGATTGCCGTTGTTGGGCAAGCGTGCCCAGCCACGGGCTGTCAGATTGGCGGACAGGTTGCCGGTGTAGCCAGCGGAGCCCGTATCGAAGCCGGCCTCTTGCAGGCAGTGGATTACCAGGGAGCTGCAGTCGCAGTTGCCACCTGCCGGGTTGAAGTTCCACCGGTCGCTCTGGTTGTAGCCCATGTTCGCCACGTCGCACCAGTACTTCATGCGGTCAATGAGCTTCTGGACACTCGCCATGCCGGCCACCTCCATTCATTATTCCCATATCAATCTCCTTAATGTTGTTGTTTTCCTGTTGCGTCCCGTCCGGATGGGCGGGCAGACTCATTTCCCCGCCAGGCGGACGGGGTTGTAGGTGACGCCGAAGCCGGCGGCGATGATGCCGGCGGCGGTGCTGACGAAGCCGCCGATGTCGGGGTGTCCGAAGGCCATGAGGCCCAGGCCGATGACGGAGGCGAGCAGGGCCAGGATGTAGACCACGGTGCGCACCTTGTCGCCGAAGACGGGCGTGTAGCCGCCTGTCTGCTGGCCTTGGACGGTCTGGCCGACCAGGGCCTGGAGGTCCTTGGATGGCGTGTCCGGGCTGGCAGCATGCCTGGGACCGTGGGCCTTAGCAGCCGGGACGGCTGTGGTTTCGTCGGCTGGCGGCTTGGTGTCGGTGGGCATGGCGGCCATCAGACCGTCAAGCTCCTCGGGGCTGATGGGGGTCAGGGTCACCGGTCCGGTCGCTCCGGCATCACCGGGCAGGGCACGGACCAGCTCATGTGGGGCCAGGGTCGCGATGCGGCTGGTATCGCTCATTGCAGCGCCTCCCTGAGCCTGGTGCCCCAAGGGGCCTGGTCGGAACCCACCTTGATGGCCGGCAGGGTCCTGCCGCAGGCCTGTGCCACCAACTGCAGGGCGGTGACCTGGTCGGGATGGGTCAGGGTGTGCAGCCTGCTCCCGTCGAAGTAGGCCAGGCCCGGCTCGTCGTTGATTTGGATTATCGCTTGCATGTCGTCATCCTCTCCGGCAGACGGTGCGCCTGCCAGTAGTGCGTTTGCCTTGTCGATCACATAGTCCACGTCCAGGCCGTTGGGGGCCAGGTCGGGGCATCCGGCGTGATCGGTGCCGGGCACCTCGCGGTGCAGCCACACATTGCCGTCCAGGCCCTCATGCCACAGCCGGTCCCAGCCATACCTGCGGGCGATGTCCGCCATGAGCTCGGCCGAGGCGTCCAGGCACGCCCTGGTGCAGGGCACCCCGTCCATGCCACCCTCATGCTCAATCGAGATGGTGCTGTTGTTGGACTCCCAGTTGGCATCCGAGTAGGAGCCGTCAGTCTCGGCCACGTACTGGTGGATGGTGCCGTCCGCGCCGATGCCGTAGTGGGCCGAGGCCGTGCTGCCGGGATTGGCGAACACGGCATCGGTGCCTGCCAGGTGGCCGACCATGATGTGCAGGGTGATATGGTCCACCCCGTAGCCGTTGCGGCCCTGATAGTGGTTGGGGCTGCCAACCCATAGGACATTCATATGTCCTCCTCTCCGCCCCGGATGGGGCATGGAAAAGGCCACCCCGGGATGGGATGGCCTGATGGCGCACGTGCCGTGGTCAGTGCGTTGCCCGTTTGACGCTGACCCCGGTCACGTACCAGGTATGGTCGCCGTTGGCGGCGTCGATGAAGAGACGGAAGGCCAGGCTTGGCGTGGATTTGCTGCCCGGTGGGTTGGGGACCCATTCGTCCGGGGTCGTCCAGTCGCCCTCTATCAGGACCCAACCGCCAGATATGGGGCTGGTGGCGATATCGTCGACGAATGTCGTGCCGCCGGTGGTCCTGGTGTAGACCGTGCCCAGGCTGATGGGCTTGGTGGTCCCCGGGGCCGGGCACACCCATGCCGAGAAATGGTATGTGGTGGTGGGCCGGTAGGGGATGCGCCAGGACGAGAAGAACGTGTCCCTCCGGTTAGTGCTGCCGCAGGTGTAGTGCCCGTCGGGCAAGGGTTTGGGCGCGCCGGTGGCACCCAGGCAGACCCCCGGTGTCGCCGGCATGTCCACCATGCCCAGACTGGGATCGAAATCGGGGTTGAGGACCAGGTCTGGCACCGGACACATACCGGCAGGCCCCTGCTCGCCGCGTGGACCCTGCGCCCCGGTATCACCCTTGGGACCCTGTGGACCCTTATCACCCTTGGGACCCTGTGGACCCTTATCACCCTTGGGACCCTGTGGACCCTGCGGACCCTGTGGACCTTGAGGGCCCCTGGGACCCTCGGGGCCGGCATCACCCTTGGGACCCCGCTCGCCACGTGGACCACGGGGACCCACCGACTCGCAGGCCACCACCATGTCGCTGCCATCACACATCATGCTCCACCTCCGTCTTGCTCACCGGCTCGATGATCGTGGCCGACCCGGCCACCAGACGCACCACCATGCCATCGGGGTCACACACCACCAAGTCCCACACCCCGCTGACATGCCCCCAGGCACGGGACACCCCGGGCGGTGGGTCGATCCGAGCGACGCCATCAGCGCCAAGACTCACCCATGGGCTCAGATCGGCCACCAGGGTGCCCGATCGCCGTATCTGGCACACCGCGCTCCACCCCGACATATCCACCGGACTCGGCCCATCCTCGCCGCGCACCCGCCTCATGTACCTGACCCGGCGGGTGTTGGTCACACCGGCCACCAGGAGCAGGTCGGCCTCCAGGACCACGGCCCTGCCCAGCACGTCAGTCATCACCACCACCTTCCCCACGCCCCAGGTGGGCGCGCATGATCTCCTCGTACAAATGGGTGCCGGTCCCGTTTCCGCCCAGGGCGTGGTAGGCCCGGTAGATCTGGTCGGCCTGGTCCATGACCTCCACCGGTATCGGTGGGGGCGATGGTGCCTGCACGTAGACGCGGTGGATGGCCAGCAGCTCGGACTTGAGGATGGCCCTCATGCCTGCCTCCATGGCCTGGGCCTTGGCCCTGGTCGTCTTGGTGGCCCGCTGGCGGTACTGCATGACCCCCACCCAGATCAGGGCGGCCGCGTTGATCAGAGCCACCAGGACCCCCTCAGTCAAAGGGATTACAGGCATGAAGGGTCCTCCCTCCTTAGGCGTAGGGCCTGTCCGACCAGTCGGTGATACACCAGTTGATACGGTGCAAGCCGCCCGTGTGCGCATTGAAGCGAGCGTTGAAGCCGCCGTTATAGTCGCAGCTGATGACGTCCAGCTGGTCGCCTGAGGAGCACATGGCATAGCCGGTCATGTGCGTATCCTGCCAGCCGTGGCCGAACAGATCCTGGATGCGGGCAGGGCTGGCCAGCTGCACACCCTGACGGGAGCCTGCCGGGACATTGACCACCATGGTGCCAAACCGTTGGCGGGGCATGGTGGATACCTGGTCCTGCACGTAGCTGGCATTGCGCAAGACCCGGAAGATGGGTACTGGGGTGCCTACGCTTATGCCGTCTATCGGGATACGGTACAAGGGCATATCAGATACGCTGACGCCACTCCAGATAGGCGAGTCGTGATGGGCCGGGTCGGCGGGCGTGCCACTGGTCGGCGTGCCCTTGATGGCGATGATACGCGCCGACTCTCTACCATCGGAGGCCTTTTCGTACCGGCATACGATGAGGTCGTTGCGCTTGACTCCCTGGCCACCCGAGGTGATTGTCACCTGGGTGGGTGACTCGCAATGTACGTAGCGTCCGTTAAACATGAGTCCTCCGGCACCCAGCACGAACGTGTTGGCGCTGCTCATGGTGCCGCTCAGCTCGTCGCCGACACCACTGAGCACGTACCGGTCACCGCCGATAGCCCCTACGTTTTGAGCGCCTATCTGGGTGGCACTGACATGGGGTTTGCCCGAAAATCCAGTTACCAGCTCACAGCTCATGACCGGCCCTCCTTGCTTTTATCGTCAGCGACTGTCGGCTGGATCATCCAACGGTTGAAGTCACTGTCCTGGCTGACGGCCAGGTTGCGGTAGTCTCGGTAGCACACAGCGCACAGGAGCCGTTCGGCCTCGACCCCGTCTGATGTGTAGCGTCTGATCTGCCGCCAGTCGCTACGCCTGGGGTCGTCGCCCGTCAGATAGGCCGCTTGGTGACAGCGGTCACACTCGTAGCGGGTAATGTTCTCAGTCTTAGCCATTGTTTAATGGATCCTTTCGTAAGTCCATGCGCCCAGGGTGGGCAACTGCTGCCATATACCGCCGTATGTGGCGGCCGGGTTCGTGCCGGTGGTGTTGGTCACAATGCTGCCCACGGGGTGGGTGGCATCAAGGTTCGTAGTGGGGATGATGGCGCTGAGTGTTCCGTCAGTGCTGACGGTCACGCTACGCCCGTCGGCCTTGACCCCGCCCAAAGTGTCGGTGGTGGCCACCGGCAGCTCGTAATGGGCGGCCTGGGCCTCCCGCATGGCACGGTCGGCCGTGGTTCGCGCACCATCGGCAGCGGCTTGGGCCTGCCGGGCAGCCTCGGTCGCCCGACCCGCATCGGCCCTGGCTGCCTGGGCGTCCTGCCGGGCCTGACCGACACCGGCACTCAGGTCCGACGCGGTCCGCAACGCCTGGTCTGCCTGGTCGGCCACAGGTTTGAGCGTGGCCGGGGTGACCTGAGCGGCAAAAGTATTACCAGTCAGAGTCAGCCCATCGCCCGCATAGTAGACACGGCCTCCCGGCGTGCTCTCAGCACTACCCGACAGACCCGACGAGGACCGGTCGGCCTTGCCCGCCTCATAGTCCACGCTCATCACACCACGCGACACCTTGACGATCTTCTTGCTGATCGTGGCGTGGACGCTCAGGCCGGTGAGGTTGTCCCTGCCGGTCACCGAGTCGTCGATATCGTAGGATTGGCCGTCGCGCACCACCACCCTGACCTCGCCCTGGCCCTGCAGCTCCCTGAGCTTGTCACGGGTCTTCTCGGCCAGCTCCTCCGCCTTGGCATTGGAATAGTCATAGATGGCCACCACCTCATCCACCCCAGTCAGAGACTGGGTCTGAGAGACCTGACCATTCTTATCCGCATACCAATCCGACCGGGCACGATCACGCAGCTCACCCTCGCCAAGCCCTATCAGATGATTGACCGGACGCCAATTGCGCTCACTCTCGAAATCAAGCCGGTCGGAGTCGACCGCATCCGCATAGTCGGCCACCTTGCGGGCACTCAGCCATGTGATACCATCACGCCGCTCGACATGCAGCTTGCCACCACACGTCGAGAGCATCTTGCGCACTCCCGCATACAGGTCCGTATACCGGTCAAACTGATAGGCGGAGACCCGCAGCCCGCTGTCAGCCGCCTCGGCCCGCATCAGGCCGTCAAGGCCCACCCGGGCCAGCAGACGGGCCAGGACCCGGTTCGCGTCCCCGGACTCGACGAGATAATCCTTACCTGGGTCAGGACACAGGATGCGCTCAGCCAGCAGGCCCGTCCACGTAGGACCCTTATAGGTCAGCACCGTCGCATCCCCACTCTTGGCGGTCTCCACCCGGGAGACCAAGCCCCCATACTCGGTGCCGTCCATATACACCAGACAATCCTTGGACAGACGAGGCCCGGACGGGAAGGTCAACGTGAAATCATTCTCATCGGCCCCATAGGCCAGGTCCAGGTCATAGTCCTCCAACGCGCCCAGGTCACACCCCGAAGGGTCGGTCACTATCAGATCCATGGCGGCGCGCTCCTCTCCTCGTATACCGTCAGATCGAACCCGAAGTTCTGCGGCCAGCTCACCTCACTGGACCCCGGAGGCACCGGCTGGAAGATGTACTCGCCACGGTCCCTGCCACCGCCACGATGGCCCGCGGCGAAGCAATCCGTCCTATCACCATCGGGACCGGTCAGCACGATGCTGCGCCCCACCCCATCCACCGTCAGATAGCCGCCCGCCGGCACACCCACATCCACCTGATAGCGGTTGACCCCGATCATGACGTACGGATTGATGGCCGGCCCATAGACCACCAGCCTGACCGGAGAGGACACCAGGGAGTGATTCCTCGCCCAGGAGACGAGACTCCCCGGCGCATAGTCGTACGGGTAGTCATAGGGATAATCCAGATACTGCGCGCCCGGTATGAGAGCCGGGTTGTATGCGGTGGTCGTGCCCCTGCGCCACACACCATCCAGGAGGACTACCGTGATGGTGGATTGGATGATAGTGGGCAGTATTTCCTGCGGTTCGCTTTTGACCACGATCGCGCGACAGGACCACTCATGCTTATATATAAGCAGTCCAGGCTTGTTGGAGGCCACGTCAGCATCAAACAGGCACTCAGCACGGTCTAAGTCAGCTCGTTCAAGAGCCGTGAGGGTGCAGGTGGCTTCCCTTGCCTCGCGTGTCAGGCCGCTCAGAGAGCGCAATCCTATGCTGTATGTCCATTGCCTGGACCTCAGGCCGTTCGCGGTCCCCACATGTAGACTGCCGGCATCCAGATGCACATCCTCCCGGACGTTGGTTCCTGGACGGTAGATCAGGTCGTCAGACATATTTTCTTACCAACCTTCCCAGGTCACGGTCGCTGATCCCCTCGGGTATCGCATCGGAAAGGATCAGTGGCAAAGCCGCCTGCAGGTCCCGTATGGCCCTGACCACTTCCTTGTCCGCCTTCACTCCATCCGCGGGTGGGAGCGGGCTGTAACCATGCGTCAAGTCCCTCGAACCGTCACGCAGAGCCATGGCATCTGCTGCCGGGGCACGCGAGACCGACTTTCTGGCATCCAGCCCGTAGACCCCGATGCCCGAGGAGAGCTGCCTGCTGGCCTGGTCCATGAGCGCACCCACGCTGGAAACCAGTCCCCCACTGCGCTCGTCAATGCCCTGGGAGAGTCCGTCGACGATGGCGCGACCGGAATACAGGGTCCAACCATGTCCGCTGAATGGTCCCTCCTTGGCTGGCGAGTGGGGCAGGAAGCTGGAGATCTTGTCCATGACACTGCTTATGGCCTTGCCTGCATTGTCGATCATGCCCATGATGCCGTCGATGAGGCCTTGGACAATGGCCCTGCCGGAGTCCTTGAGCCAGTCCTTGGCACCGGAGAAGTATCCGCCGATCTTGTCCTTGATGCCCTTGATGGTGTCCAGCACGTTGTTCACGCCGTTGGAGGCCGCGTTCTTCAGACCGTCCCAGATGGACGCGAAGAAGGATCCCAGTCCGTTCCACACACTGTTCCATACGTTGCCGATGATGCCGAGTGCGCCCTGTATGGCGGCACTGATGGCGTTGAGGGAACCAGACAGGAAGCTGGTTATCGCCTGCCAGACACCGGAGAATACCTCCTTGATGCCCTGCCAGGCCAGGCCCCAGTTGCCCGTGAACACGCCGGTGAGGTAATCGACCACTCCCTGGAGTATCTGGACCACTCCCTGGATGATGCCGCCGATGGCCTGGATGACGGGCGTAAGCACCGCAACGACCGTGTTGATGACCTGGGTGATGACCGGCATCATGGCCGTGATGGCCGACACGATGGCCGTGATGACCGGTATCAGGGCTGAGACGACCGTGCTGATGAGGTTGGCGATGATGGGCAGCACGGTGGAGGCGATCATGCCGACCAGGCCCGTGATGACCGGCATGACCGCCAGTATCCCCGTCATAACCACATTTATGACGGGTGCGAGGGCTTGGAGTATCTGCGCCCCGAGCTGTATCAATGTGGACCCCAGCTGCATGATCGGCGGAAGTATCTGCTGGAAGGTCTGGGAAAGGGTCGTCAGCAGTTGGCTGATGGCTGGCATGCTGGCCTGGAAGGCCTGCCCCCACGCATTGACAAGTCCACCGATGGCAGCTCCAAGGTCAGCCAGCGGCCCCTTGACGTTGGTCAGCGAGGTCACCAGGCTGTCGAGCAGCACGGAGACGATGGGCATGATGGCCTCGAAGGCGGGGCCGATCACGTCGGCCAGGCCCTTGATGGCCGGAGCCGCCACATGCGCCACGGACGAGAGGGCAGAGCCCAGCGAATCCATGAGAGACCCCAGGGCCGGCAGCACGGAATCCCATGCACCCTGCACGCCGTCCCATGCTTTGGACAGGAACCCTGTGAACGAGGACCAGGCAGCCTTGCCGGCGTCCGTCTGAGTGAAAAACAGAGCCAATCCGGCGGCGACCGCCGCTATGGCTCCAGCGACAAGACCCCACGGACCCAGTTTCAAAGCCTTGGACAACCCAGCGATACCGCCACCTGCCCGCCCGGCTGAGGATGCGAGGCCGGATATTGATCCGGCGGCCTTCCCCAGTGCGGATACGGTGCCGCCCACGTCGTCTCCCAGTATCTTGACATCGGCGCTGAACGTGGAAAGCAGACCGATAAGCCCAGAACCCTCTCCGAGATCTAGCTTTACATTGCCTATCACCCCGGCCAGGTCCGAGAGTCCATTGACAGCGCCGGTGATGCCCTGGGCAGCCTTGAGCGCCGTGTAGCCGGCAGCGATGGCTCCCAATCCGGCGGATACTCCGCCTGCGTGGTCGAGGACCCATTGCAGGCCGTCGGATACGGTCTTGATGGCCGATGCCACCCCGTCAGGCGGCTGGACCTTCACCCAGTCGACGGCCTTGTTCTTCAGGCCGTCAATGGTGCCTGAAAGGACCGACCAGGCATTGCGGAAGCCGTCCAGGGCGTGGGTGTCGTCGAGCTTCTGGTCGAGCTGTCCCAGCCACCCCTTGGCGAAGGTGACCGTGGAGGCGGCCGAGTCGCCGATCACGTTGAAGGACGAGGAGAACGAATTGACCGCCTTGGCGATGTTCTCGCCGCCGAACGCGTCGATGACCTTGGCGACGTTGTTCTTGAGCCTGGTCTGCAGGTTCTCGAAACTGGTGGCGATGCCGTTGGTGGAGTCACGGGCCTGCTGCTCGAAGCTGGCGAAGCCGTTCGCGCCCTCCTTGTCCAGATGGATGATGGCATCGTTGAACGCGTCGAAGCTGATCGTCCCTGACTTCATGGCCTTGTAGAGGTCCATGGCACCGGCCTTGGGGCCGATCATCGCTTTGGCTACCTGGTCGAGCTGGCCTGGCATGGCCGCCTGGACCGAGCGCCAGGCCGCCAGGTCGGGCTTGCCCGCCGCGAGCATCTGGTTGTATTGCTCCAGGGCGTTGGCCTGCAGGGTGGTGCTCTTGCCACCGGCCAGGAGCGCGTCGTTGAGGGCCAAGGATATGTCGGTGGCCCTGGACAGGGACCCGGTGACCGGGGCGAGCTGCTGGACCATGCCGGTCATGGCGTTGAGGCTGGTGGGCAGCCCCTGGAGCTTGTCGCTCATGCGCTTGACCTGCTCGGACGCCTCCTGGGAGGAGTAGCCCAGGTTCCGCATGACCTTGGGGAAGTTGTTCATGGTGTCCACACGGGACACCGCGCCGCCGATGCTGGAGCTGATCAGGTCCATGGCCTTACTGGTGACCGCTGAGGCCGCACCGATGATGCCTCCCTGGGACAGCAGACCGGAGGCGAAGCCCTTGCCGGCCCTGGCCCCACCAGCGTTGCCGGCCGAGCCGAAGGCATCCGAGATGGCCCGGCCCACGCCCTGCATGGAGGGGACTATCTGCACGTAGGCGTTGGCGAGTGTTGCCATGGCTTTCTCCTTGCTCTGGGTGTGGGCCGTCAGCCTCTGGGCAGTGCGAGCATGGCCAGCATCCGCTCCGGCTCCATGCTTTGGATGTCGTCGTCCGGCCTGTCTCCCGGGCGTGGCGTGGCACCTTCCCACCTGGCGTTGGGCCGTTGGGATTCCTTGGTCTTGGTCCAGGCCAGGAAGCCCACGGAGTCGGCGATGTTGGCGAGCAGGTGTCGGTCCGCCCCCCAGGAGGCCTTGGGGTCGATTCGTCCCCAGGTGAGTGCCTGGTCGGGGAGATTGGCCGCCAGGTCGGCGGCCCTCCGTGGGCGGATCGATACGCCCAGCTCGTCGAGGTCAAGCGTGTAGAAGCGCTGGAAGTCCGCCCGCAGCGAGTCAGGCGCTTGGGCCATCATCGCGGCGAGCGTCAGGAGTTTGGGGCCAGCTCCCCGAATACCTCATTGATGAACTCACCGACCCTCTCCATGGGAATGCGTCCGCTCTGGGGGTCGCGCAGGACGTTCTTGGCCTTGCCGTAGGCCGACCCGCACAGCTTGCGGAGGAAGGGCACGATGTTGAGCGCGCCGCTGCCCTGGCCGTCCTCCTGCTGTGAGTGCTCGATCTCGTAGAGGTACTCGGTCATGTCAAGGTCGTCGAAGATGGCCGGGTCGATGGTCAGGTCGACACCCATGGCGGTGATGTCCTTGGTCTGGTCCTTGGGCTGCTTGTGGTCCTGTGGCTTGGTGGCTGCCATGATGATGCTCCTTAGTTCTTGGCCGACTTGGTGGCGGGTGCTGATGCGGCGATGGTGGCGATGTACTCCATGGAGCTGCCGTCCTCAATCTGGTCGCTGGGGTTGGCGGAGATGGTCACGTCGTATCCGATGGCATCCGAGGCCGAGTAGGTGATGTCGCCGGCCTCGGAAAGGGTGCCGTCGGCGATGACGATGCGCTTGACCCTCCTGCCTGTCAGCACGATCTCCAGCACATAGACATGGGGGTCGGCGCTGGGGGCGGTGTGCTTGACCTTGATCTTGTCGCCATCCACGGTCACGTTGCCATCGCCGTAGCGGACCTTGAGGGTCTCGCCGTTGGTCTCCAGCAGCACGAACTGGTAGGTCTCGCCGTAGGAGGAGATCTCCTTGACGACGGTCCCGCCGCCCATCTCCTTGACCTCGGTGGTGTCGGTGTCTGTGGCGTTGGTGATGCCATCCTCGGCGACGAAGCCCAGGCTGGTGAAGTCGTCGCTCAGCGGCGTGGTCGCATCGGTGGGGACCTTGGTCCCCGCCGGTGCCCGGTAGATGACTCCGGCGACCATGGGCTTGCCCAGGCTCACATTGTTCTTGTTGTTCTTTCCCTTGGCCATTGCTCGGCCTCCTTGCGTTTGTTTCGGATATGGAAAAGCCGCCCTTTCAGGCGGCTGCGGTGACGTGTGCGCTGATTTGGTAGCGGTGGCGGAACGGCGGACCGGGGTCCGGCATGTTGGCGATGCCCAGGATCTCGACCGAGCCGACCTCGTCGACCTGCCACATGTCCAACAGGACCGGGGCCACGACCTCGTTGGCCAGGCGCGAGGCCTTGGCCCTGGAGGTGTCCCAGACCTGCACGGCCAGGGTCGCGGTGGCCAGGTGATGCTCCAGCGTGGCTCCGGTCTGCTCCACGGTTACGAAGCGGTCCCGGCGCGGCTCCCCGACACTCAGCGAGACTGGTATGCCCTGAAGCTCATCGGCATGGGAGAGCCAGTCGACGGCCATGATCTCGATATCGGCCATCAGTCGGTGCCTCCCATGCCCTTCAGGAGCGTGTTGCGGCTGGCGTTGTCGACCCTGGCCTCGTAGTTGCCGGTATGCACCAGGGCGATCGAGCCGTAACCGCTCGGCTGGGCCGGGACCGCCTCGTAGACGGCCTTCTCCTTGCCTTTGAGCCTTTCGCACCGTGCCGCCCACGCCTGGGCCTGCCGGTTGAGCTCGGCCTGGACCGTGGGATCCCGGCGGTATTCGCGGAACCCCTTGTTACTGATCTTGACCCTGGTCATCCCTGGTCTCCTTGCACTTGGACCACGAGGTTCCACCTGGTGGGGCTGGTGCCGGGCCGATACGGCCTGGGGTCGCCGACCACGGTGTACTCATGGCCGCCTATGGTCACCCTCGCCCCCTTGAGGCTCCTATAGGGCCATTGGCGGGGCATGTAGAGCGTGTAGGCGACCTGCACGCCGTCCGGGTCGGTGGACTCGTCGCTGTTGGATTGCGATCCTGGCGCTATGAGCACATGGCCCACACTCTCCGGGGCGTCGTCCTGCCAGATGGTGTCATGACCATCGTCCTGTCCATGGGGGCTGCGGGTGGTGATGGTGATGGTCTCTCCGGTCAGCCGGTCCATGGCCCCACCACCGTCCCGGACTCCACGCTGATGCTGAAGGCTCGTTGCCTGCCCTGTCCCAGCCTGGCCTTCTCCGACTTGGTCAGATACAGGTCGCCGGTTGGGTTGGAGTAGGTCCAGCTCTGGCTGAATGGACCAGCATTCTCCTGTCTGGCAGACAGTCCTGCCGAGTCCTCTCCCGCTATCATGGCCCTCTTGACCATTGAGCAGGCGATGGATCTCCGTGTCTCTTCGGAGGCCTCGGCCCATCCGGGACAGGTGTCCCGGATGAGCTGCGAGGCATCCTCCAGCAGCGTGTCTGCCAGGGTTGCATCCATCATGTTGGGCCAGCGGTCCTTCAGGTCAGAGGAGGAGGCGAATGCTGTGCGATCCTCCGCCATGTCACTTACCTGACTTGGGAGCCTGAGGTCCAGCCACGGTCAGGACGGCGTGGGCACGCTCGTTGCCATACTCCAGACCGATCTCGCCGTACAGCTGCACCTTGTCGGAGGCACCGGTCTTGGCCAGGGGTTCGGCGAAGAAGTGGCCCTTGCCGGGGATCTCCAGGAAGACGGGCGAAAGCTGCTCCATGGAGCAGACGATCAGCTTGTCCTTGGGCACGTTGCGGTCCAGCATGATGTTCAGGCTGCCGAAGTCCGTGACGATGGTATGAAGGTCCACGCCACCGACATTGCGGGTGCCCTCCTCGTACTTGGCGTCCGTGATGAAGGCGCGGGTCAGGGCACGCTTGAGGGTGCTGTTGACAATGATGGTGCGGGTCTCCGACTCCTGGAGGCCGCCGTTGTCCCAGGCCTTCTGGACGAGGTCCAGCACGGTGTCCGCATCCAGGGTGGCGGCGGTCTTGGTGGTGGTCATCGTGTTGGTGACGATGGCCTCCAGCAGGCCCTTGGTGCGCCGGGGAGCGGTGTTGTCCGACGGGTTGTTGAAGGTGCCCGTGATGAAGGACTTCTCCACGTCGCGGGCGATCTGCTTGAGCTGGGCAGAGATCTGGTATGCCATCTCGCTGGCGGGGATGGTGATGTTGCCGATCGTGACCATGGCGTCGCCGTCGGTGGTCAGCAGTCCGGTGGATGCCTGGCGCGTGTAGCTCAGCTCCACGGCCTCCTGGTGGATCTCGACCACGTTGCGGTCCTTGTAGCGCTTGCGCAGCTCGCTGTCGGGGGCGTTGGCACCCTCCAGGCGCTGCCTGTTGTCCTCGGCGTCGCGCAGGTCGTCGCCCTGCCACTCGAAGAGAGGGGCGGTCACGGCCTTGCCTCCGGTCAGGCCGCCGATGGCGGACAGCAGGGGCGTGTCCTCGGGGGTTGCCGAGAACAGCTCTCCCGTGTAGTTGGGCAGATTGTATGTGGTTCCTTGTCCGACGATTCCTGGCATTGTTTTCTCCTATCGTTTGTTGGTGGAGGCCTGGCCGAGCTGCATGGCCTTGAGGACCATGGCGGTCTCGCGGTCGTTGTTCTTCTCGGCCTGGGCGATCTGCTCGCTCAGGGGCACGCTGCCGTGCTTGCCGGGCGTGATGCCCACGCTTGGCGCGTATCCGGCAAAAGGACCGGTTTCGGCCTCCTGGTCGTTGTCATGGTTTGGTAGGTACTGCTTGAGGGAGTCGGCGTGCGCCTGGATCTCCTCAAGGGTCGAGCCACGCAGCAGCTCGGCGGGGACTCCGGTGTCCTTGGACACCTGGGCCCTCCACTCGCCCTGCTGTTTCTCCGTCTCATACTGGGCGACCTTGGCCTCCAGCTCCTTGGTGTGCTTGGCGGCCTTCTCCTGCTCGGTGAGCTGGGACTCCTTGAGCTTGGCGAGCTCCTCGGCGGCCTTCTTGTTCTCCTTGGCTCGGTTCTCCCATTTGCGGGCCTCGGCCTTGATCTTGTCCAGCTGCTCCTGCAGGTCCGTCTCCTTGGCTTCGGCGGTGCCGTGCGGCTCCTCCTTGGCTTCGGTGCCGTCCTGCTTGGGCGGGGTCGATTGGGGCTGTTCGCCCGAGCCGTCGGTCTCCGTTCCTTCCCGGACTATGGTCCTGATCCAGGGGCGGATGCCGGTGTGGGTGAGATGGTTATTCATGGTTCCTCCGTTTCGCCCGTGCGGGCATAAAAAAAAACCACCCGTGCGGGTGGTCAGGGAAATTCATTGCGGCACATCATCGTGCCAGAAAATTAAAAAGCCGTCGGTCATTCCCCAGAACCTTGCCCTTGCGGACTATGGGGGTAACGGGAGCCCCGACGACTTGTCGTCCATCCTAGTCGCGCTGGAGCAGTTTTACAAGCTTGCCATCCTCGATAATCATGATCTGGCGTAACCTCCCCTCGACCCTGGCGAGTCGGTGCTTGCAATCATTGATGACCGTTTCCGTCTCGATGGGGCATGATGTGAGGTCGACGACCACGTTCGGGCTCTGCCTGCCGGCTTTTCTCAGGATGTTGTTGATGGTGTTCTTGCCTGATCCGCGCGGCGTCTTCAGCTCCCAGGTCTCGCCGTCGAGGGTGAAGTCGGGGTTGCGCCTACGCATCTCGTTGACCACCGGGTTGGCGGTGACATGGTATCCCATGGCTGCCAGCTGCTCGGCGGCACGTCTTTCCACGGCGTTGAGCGATGCCCCATCGGGGACATGCAGCGAGCCCTTGGCGGCCGGTTTCACGTCCGCCTTGGCAATGGCCTGTGTGCGAACATTCAGCCCGTCCTTGTAGCGGTCGGGGTAGAGGATGCGCAGCTGGCGGGCCACCTCCCTGTCGGAAGCGCCTGGCCCTCCGGCCGCGTCGAAGGCGGCCTGGTAGCGCTGGTACATGGCCTCGGGGTCATAGCCTTCGACATGGGCCCTTTCGCGGTCCCATTCGGGCACGGCCTGGCAGTCGCACCGGTCGTGGTAGAGACGGCCCGAACCGTGGCGTTCAAGGGCTGTGGTCTTGGAGTGGTAGACGAAGCCGCGTGAGCACATAATCTCGCACCAGGCGCAGGTCCTGGCACCGGTGGGTACCCTGGCGAAGCGAGGCTTGGCCGGGTCGTGCATCACGTTCAGGCCGATGGTCTCCCGGCCTGAGTACGCCACCCAGCGCTGCAGGGCACCCTCGAGCCAGGAGGCGAACTCGTCGTCCCCGCCATCGGCGAACAGGTCCTTGGCTCCATACCGCAGGCGCTCCTGGATTGCCTCGCCAGGGAAGGGGTCGGCGGTCAGAGCCTCGTAGTCGCCTGGCACCTGTTTGGCTCGGGTCTCCTCGTACCATTGGGCGGCTGCGGTGGCGGCTATGTCGCCGTACTTAGCCGCCAGTTGGGGGATGCGGTCCAGGAGTATGTCACGCTGCCATTCCGGGCCCATTCCCTTGAGGCCCTTCAGCAGGCTTTTCATCTCCGCTGTCGCCAGGGCCACGGTCCTCTGCTGGGCCTTGCTCAGCCTGGTCACGTCCGCTCTGGTCGTCATCGCCTTGGCCTCCGCTCAGTCTGCCCAACACCGTGTCCAGCTGGTCCTTGGCCTCGTTCCTGCGCCTCTCAGAGAGCAGACGGCTGATCTGCTCGTCGTTGAAGCCGACCTGCTCCAGGGCCACCACGGTGTCCGCCATCCACGGGAAGGCGCTAATCAGCTTGATCATCGCATCCCCAGCGTCGATGACGCTCGGCATGGCCGGGTTGCGCCACTTGACCTCCAGGCTCCTCAGCTCGTCCGTTGGCTCGGCCAGGCCGTCCCTCAGCATCACCATGTCCTGGGCGATGCGCTTGAGGGCAGACCCATAGGATCGGTTGGCCGCCGAGCAGTCCACCACCAGGTCCTTCTGGGCCGCCATCATCGCCTCGGCGCTCTGCGAGTTCTCCGCCACGATGCCCAGGGAGGACACCGGCACGTTGGTCTCGCCGGCGAACCGGGCCGCGAGCTGCTGCAGCTGCATGATGTGGGGCTGGACGCTCTGCTGGCCTATCTGCTGGAGGGAGGGCACGTCGCCCTCGTCGTCCTTGCTCACGGCGTTGATGCGGCCCAGCACCATCTCCCACATGGGAATGGGATTGCCCTGGTCGTCCGTGAAGCTTTCCGGGTCCGCCCCCATCAGGAAGAGCTGGGGGGCTGAGTAGAACTCGGCGCTCACCTCGGTGCGCAGCACGGTCCTCATGGCGTCGTCCGTGATGCTCATGACAGCACGGGAGACCACGGACCTGCCGAACGGTCGGTCTATCTCCGGCCGGTAGGTCAAGGACTCGACCGGAACACGGCCAAGGCCGTGCCTGGTGGCGGATTCCACATACCAGCCGGTGCCCTTGCGGCAGGTGACGATCTCCTCAGGGGTGAACACGGTGATCATGGTGGGGGTACCGTAGGAGTCCACGTCGTTGACGACCATGGCACCCTTGAGGGCCCTGCGCCTGAAATCCCACAGGGCGCTGGACCATTCAGCCGAATGCGGCATGACCAGCACCGGCGGCTCCCCGGAACGCTCGTCGCCACGGGTGACCGATAGGAAGGAGACGCTGTGGATCATGCTGGAGCGGATGGCCTGAGGAATCTCCACGTCGAAGCGGTTGTCGGCCATCAGGCCGGACAGGTCGAAGGGGTCCTGCGGCATGGTTCGGCTCACGAAACCGTCGAACATGCACCGTTCGGCATGGGCGCTCACGGCCTTGTCTGGCCAGCCCACGATCTCCTCCATGTCTCGCATGGAGGGCGGGATGCTGAAACCCACATGGTCCAGGCGGTGCTTGCCGTCCACATAGGCCGAGCGCAGCAGATTGCGCGAGCGTTTGCGGTTCCAGATGACCACCAGCTGGGCCAGCAGGTCGTAGGTGTCCTCGTCTATGCCCTGGATGTGCTCTGGCAGGTTGAATCCCAGGCCGGAGCGGCGGTAGTCGCCCATCAGCACGTCGCTCATGCCAGCCTCACCATCCTTTGCTTTCGTCCCGGGTGCCGTCTGCTGGTCCTTGCCGCCCAATAGGCGTAGGCCACGGTCTCCACGGGTGTAGTGTCTATGTTCTCGGCGCTGGACTCGTAGCCGAATCCGCCATCGCTGCCTATGCGCCGGTGCTTGGCATGGGCCACGGCGTTATCCAAAGCATCCTGGCGGATGCGGGTGAATGATTGCTCGTTGATGCCCTGCTCGAACATGCTTGTGGCGTCCACCATCTGGCCGCTGCCCGGGGTTCGGATGACCCGTTTGCTGACCCCGGCGTCGACCAGCTGGTTGACCAGGGTGGAGGAGCCGACCCTGCCGTCTATGACGATGGCCAGGCCCATGCGCCAGCGCTCCAGGCCGTCAGGACCCTGTGCGGTCAGCCAGTCGGCCAGCCATTGGGTTCCATAGCTCATGGGCTTGTACTCCAGCAGCTCCACATGGGGCTTCATGCCGGTGCCCCTGTCCGGCCTTCGGCAGGCGGCAAGGCTCACGTTCCTGCCGTCGGGGCTGAACTTGACCGCATAGGCCACCGGCCCCTCGGTCGCAGGCTCCTCGGTCAGGCAGGCCTTCCAGGCCGCCAGGTCGATGTCCGTGTCGGAATCGGCCTCGTCGTTCCACCAGCCAAGCCGTTCGCGGGCGAAGCCGTCCGGACTCATCTTCTGCAGCTCGGACTCGACCACGGAGGCTATCAGGCGCGTGCCCAGCGAGGGGTTGGTGTCGGCCCAACGCTTGCGGTCGGACACATCCCCTATCTCGCCCACGCCCCACTCGAACCAGCACAGTCTCTTGGACTTGCCACTGTGGGCGTTCCTGCGGATGCGGTCGAACACCGTTCCAGGGGACGAGGGAGGGGTGGGCGTGCCCGCGTAGATGGTCATGGGGTTGCCGCTGGGCGCGGAGCTGATGGCCGGCTGTATGGCCTCCATCTGTTCGTCGGTCAGCTCCTGGGCCTCGTCACACACCAGAATGTCGGCGGTGTAACCACGACCCGAACTCTTGGAGCGGGCGATGAACTCTATGCTCCCGCCGTTCTTGAGGACGATGGCCTCCTGGCCGTTCGTGTTGCGGATGTAGGCCACCAGGTCGGACAGTTCGGGATACTTCGCGTTCTCGAAGTAAGCCTTCATGCGGATGAAATGCTTGCGGCAGGTCTTGACCTCGTGGGCCGTGTGCAGGACCTTCATGCCCAGCACGGCGGTCACATGCAGCTCGAAGATCTCCGTGACCGCGTTCTTGCCGTTCTGCCGCGGCACTGCCAGGCCACAGTCCGAGGCCGACCACAGGCCGTTGCGGGCCACGCCCAGCCAGCCCTCGACAACCGTCCTCTGCCACCGGTCCGGCACCATGCCATAGCCGGCGGCCAGGTCGCACGCATCCACGCCCTCGGAACGGGCGTGGCGCGGCACCACGCTGAAGCTAGGTTCCTGTCTTCCTTTGAGCCTTGCCACCATTGACCAGCCTCAACTCCCTGCGCCTCATCGCCTTTTGCAGGGGTGTCTGCGCACCCCCGGCATTGTCCTTTTCGGCCTTTGTCTGACTCACCGGAGATGCGGCCAGGGCCTTGCGCAGCGCCCGTATCTCGGCACTGGCCTGCTTCATGGTCGCTATCTGCGGCATGGGCTTGAGGTCGCCCTTCTCGTTCTCGTAGGCGACCTGGGTGGATCCACCTGCATTGATCTCCTTCATGCATTGGTCAAGGACCGCATACCAGGAGCACAGAGTCATCAGGTCGGGGATGTCGGACTCACCGTAGTCATGGTCCGCGGTCAACTCGTCCCACTTGCGCGACTGGAACTCGTCGGAGGCTATGGACGGCGGTTTGTCAAGCAGAACAGCCACCTCCTCGACACCTCTGGTCGGCTTTGCGGATAAAAAACGAACATCGGGGGGATACAGGCACTATGCCCCGGGGGTGCTGGGAACCGGGGGGTAGGGGGACCCGCCCCCCCCATAATGCCGGTCACCATGGCTGCGACAGCGGTATTGATTGGGTCAATGTCGCAGTTTTGGCTTGTTTCAGCGGCCTGTTGCCTCTTGACTCATTGCACCGAAGGTGCATGAGCCGACAGTTATCGAGCTTGAATGCGCTGCCGCCTTTGCTGATGGGCACGATCTCATCAATGCTCGCGCTCCTTGGGTCAGGATGCTTGATGCTGAGGTCGATGGCTTGTCCGCATGCTGGGCAGATTGGATGTCCGCCGCTTAAAGCTATGAGCCTTTGCTTGATCTTGGCTCGGGCGGCTCCATTGCTGCGCCTAGGGTTTACTGTGCCTGCTGGTCTTGCCATGTGGAGGTGGGTGGGATCTGGGTGATTGCGGTCCATGCATTTTGCGGATAGGCCGCTATGGTGCGGAAGTGGCGGCCCCAGAGGGTGAGGGTGCCGGTCTTCTTGTCGATCCGGTAGCCCTTGGCGGTGGGTAGCTCGGTGGGGGCTTGGTTGGGGTGGGATACGTAGTACATGGGACCCTCCTGGTGTTTTGTGTGGGACTGCCCGGCTCGCGTCCATGGTGGTCTGAGCGTGGATGGCGTGGCCGGGCAAGAGGGATGCCCGCAGCGAAAGTCGAGTGAAAGACTGCGGGCAAGGATTACTGACGGTGCCGGCTGACGAGGACCGGCAGGGTCCGAAGCAGATACGGCGAAGGCCCCCGGAGTTGTTCTCTCGGAGGCCTTCACTAATGACATAGTCATCATAGCACACTGCGGCTTCAACCTACAAATCATTGGGTTTTGCTCTGGGCCAATTCGACCAGCTCACCCACCAGCAACTCGTAGTATCCTCCCTCCAGCCTCTCAGCATGAAGCTTGCCTCGCAGTAGCCAGTTGGTCACATCCTTGCGCGTGACCTTGATGCCGGTGTGCCTGGTGACCCATTCCGCGGCTCCCTTGGGTGTCTGCGTGGTGTGCATCCGCTCCCACTGCTCACGGGTCTCCTGCCGCATGCTGTCGAGGTCGAGCCAATGCCCGCATTTGCAGACGGCCCCGTGCTCGTCCGTGTCGGCGGTCACGTCATGCCCGCAATTAAGGCAGCGGCCCACGAAGGGCTTGACCCGTTTGCGCTCGGTCCGCTCTTCGATCCGCTGGTTGAGATGCACGATGGTGCGGTAGGACTCCCCCGCGCTCGCCACCTGGCACAGCTGGGCCATCCTGCCGAGCATGGCCGGTATCAGCTTGCCCCATGCGGCCCATAGGTTGATGGTGGCGGCTATGTCGTAGACCCTGCGCTGGATCTCGTCCTCCAGGTCTCCGGCCCCAAGGTCGATACCGGCGGGTGCAAAGCCGTCGCCGGACCCTCCACCTTCGCCCAGCTTGTACTTGCGCAACTTTTTCGACTCCAGCTTGCGCAGGTTGATTCTCAGGTCGTGCAGCTGTCTGGCGTACTCCTTGCGGCACTTGTGGCATATGTGCCAGCCTGGGTTGAGCTCGGCACCGCAGGTCTGGCAGTTGCTTGTCTCTCTCGCCATCTAGGCGCATCCCTCCTCGTCAGCCTCGGTGTAGTACACGTACTCCAGGTCGGAGTCGTCCAGCAGCCGGGTCAGCTCACTGGTCCAGTCGGCCACCGGGATACGGCTGAGCTCCCCGCAGGACAAGTCACCATTGCCGATGAGCATGTAGGCCAGGGCGAAGTCCTTGGGTGCTCCCGACTGCTCCATGGCCTGGTCCCATTGGTCCACGGTCACGGCACCGTAGTCGCCGAGCCTGTAGATGCCCTCTCCGGGCCTGAAACCGTCCGACCGGCACTCGGGTAGGAGTCGGTCGTCAACGGCTTTGTAGAGGCCCTCTATGTGCCTCTCAGAGACTCTTCCGCGCCCAGCCTTGGCCAGCACCGCCACAGTCAGCAGCGAGCAGGCTGGTATGGTGAGCACGCCCAGCAGATACCCGAACCAACATCTCATGACTCCTCCTTGCTGATTACCGCCCGTATCTCGTCCTCGCTGGCGCTGACCAGCGGGGCAATCTCCTCGACCGTGTAGCCGGCGGAGTGCCACCGGCGGATACGCTCCTGCAACGTCTTGCTCACTGTCCTGCCTCCCGTCCCAGTACGTCTGCGAGGCTCCCGGCCCCGGCTCGTGTTTGTCCCCTACCGATGAAGTGGTGGACGACGGGCTTGCGCGGCTTGGCCGGTGCCGGCTCGATGGACAGGGTGCTGGCGGCCTCCACCGCCAGCATTGCCGCCTGCTCCACGCTCATGCCCCGCTTGATGGAGGAGATCAGCGTCCTGCGGTAGGCCAGGTATCTGCCGCACTCCCCCAGGTCAAGACCCGATCGGTCCATGAGCCTGCCTATCTCGGCCTCTGAGGGTATGCGTTCGGCATGCATACTGCGGACCATGGCGTTCACGTCAGCCGCCCCCATCCACCTGCCCGAAACGCTCGAGTAGAAGCGTCGGACCGCCTCGATGGCCTCCTGGAAGGTGATGGACGGGTTGAGTTCGCTGTGGAAGTTCTGGGCCTCGAAGTCATCGAACGGGGCGTTGCCGTGATGGCTGCGGATGTTGGCGAACACCAGCGTGGCCTCCGATAGCTTCATGATCCGATCTCCTTCCTCGCTGCTTGCTCCTCTGCCCGCTCCAGCGCCAGCGCCCTTTCGACGACCTTCCGGTTGTGGTCCAGGTTCTGCTGACTGCGGCTCGGTCCCGGTCCTCCCCCGCCGCCGGCCCTGCGCTCAGGTAAGGGCGGGTTGGACCAGCAGTCACCCCGCAGCCAATTCGCCATGCTCTTGACGTAGGTCAGGTCAGAGGGCAGGTTGGGGTCAGTCGCGTACTTCTGAACACCTGCGTAGATGACCGCGAACGAGGTGCGTCGCTTGGCAGCCTTGAAGGCTTTGAACGCTTCCCGCTTGTCGGTCTTCTTCGGGTAGGCCGTCCAGCACTGCTCGAACTCCTGGGTGTACTCGTCGAACTCACCGCCCCCTGGGGGGCTATAGGGGGATTCATCTTTAGATGAATCTTCTTGTGTTCTTGTGTTCTTGTGTTTAGTCCGATTCAGTTCACTTTCATCCGGATGAATGTCGGATGAAAGTGAACTGAATCGGCGTTTTCTGTAGTTTTTAGAACTTTGCTCGCGTTTCTTCTCCACTTGAGCGCGCCGACTGTTGTGTTCGGTGTAGTCATGGATGACATAACCGCCGTTGCCGTCAGGCTCCAGCATGTCTACCGCACACAAGGCATCAATCTCCTCGTCGCCGATGCCGAGCACATAGTGCAGGTCACGGTCACTGATCCGACCATCGGTGAGATTGTCCGAACAATACGTGACCGCGAAAACGAACGCGCCCAAAGCCGACGGGCAGATGGACCTGAGTTCACGAGCCTTGCCGTTGAGGTAGAAGTCGTTCTTGAACTTCGCATATCCACGCCTAGCCATCGTTATCTCCTCTCTCTGGAAGCCATATCCATCCACTATGCTCACTGGCCGATGGGTACCTTCCAGGATCATGGGATCTGGGCAAGAAACGGGTTGCAACCAGGTAAAACCTCATCTTTTGCCTCCGATCCATGCGATGCCCACGGTCGCCACGAGCAGCACCACCACAAGCCAGCTCATGACTCCTCCTCCGGCCTGTCCTTTTGGCCTGCGATGGAATCCAGGAGCTCGTCCACGCCATCCAGGTGCCATTTGTCGGTGATGGTCTTCCCGTCCTTGCCGACCTTGACGGCCATCCACTCTCCCGTAATGGGGCCACGGAACAGCCTCAAGGTCCCATGCTGCCTACTCATCGCCGTCTCCTTCCACTGCCCCGGCCAGTCTGGCGAGGGTGTTCAGGTCCATGAGCACGTACTGGTCGCCCATGCTCTTCTCTCCCGCACCGGGACGCTTGAAGACCACCATCCCGTAGTCCGCTCCCGCATTGGCGGCCTCCTGGTGGGCCTGCTCCAGCCAGTCAGCCAGGGCGAAACGCCTGTGGGCCTTGCACTCCAGGACCACGCTCCTGCCTCCGATGTACAGGCCCTTGATGTCGCCCTCGTCCTTGGTGCCATGCAGGGCCTCGCGGTGGATCATGCCCTCGGGGTCGTCGATACGGTCCCGAAAGTACCGGACCGTCTGGGTCTCGAAGGCCGTGCCCTTGGCTTTCTGACGGCTCATGCGACCACCTGCATCTCAATCGACCAATCACCCAACGGGGATGTGACCACGCGCCACCGCAGCAAAGACCGGTCCACACGGAAGGCATCCACCTCGCCAGCGGCCAAGCTCTCGGCAATCGCCACAGCGACTGCACGACCACGGAAGGCATGCGGGAAGATGTTCCACTCCCCCGGATGCGTCGACAGCCACCGGCAATACGCCTCGATCTGCCTCTTATCCATGCTCATAGGGTCTCCCCCTTCCAAATCGCCACTTCGTCCTCCTCCTGCTTGTCCCATGTGGCCTGCAGGTATTCGATCGCCGCCTCGATCGCCTCAAGGTTCGGCGGGTCCACTGGCGGCTCAGAATGCGTCATTGGGGTCCCCCTCACCGAACTCGGCGTTGCTGCCAGCATTGCCTCCCCACGGGTCTCCTGCTGGAGCCTGGGCGTTCTGCTGGCCCCAAGCGGACGACTGCTGGGACTGCTGCTGGAAGCCATTGCCGCCACCGTTTTGGGTCTGCCTTTGCACCTGGGCGACCGCATACCTGAGACTGGGCCCGATCTCGTCCACGGTCATCTCCACCACGGTCCGGTTGGCACCGTTCTTGTCCTGATAGGAACGCTGGGAGAGACGTCCCTGGGCGATGACCCTCATGCCCTTGGACATGCTCCGCGCCACATGGGCGGCCATGTCACGCCAGACGGAGCAGCGCATGAACAGAGCCTGCCCGTCCTCCCACTGGTTCGTGTTGCGGTTATAGGTGCGTGGTGTGCTGGCGATGGTGAAGCTCGCCACCTGGCTGCCATTGCCCACCGTCCTCAACTCAGGGTCGGCGGTCAGATTGCCGATAATCGTCAGTACAGTCTCTCCGGCCATCACTCGGCCTCCTTATCCTCATATTTCGCCCTCAAGTCCCTCAGGCACATGTCCACCACCTGCTGGGCCAACGACATCTGATCGAACCCCTTGGCCTTCCCGTCGACAATCAAATCGAACAGTCCTTTGTTCCAACTGATTTTGGGATTCGCCCAGACCTCACCGGCCTCACACTCATAACCCAAGGAGTCGAATGACAGGGTGATGTAGCAGATGTTGTTCTTGTCGGTGTATGCCTTGGTGAAGGACGGGAACCCGTGCTCTTCCGTTGGTGTGAACTCACCATGGGGCTGGCAGGCCCAAACTACCGTGCAGAGCGCCATCCAGTAGCGCTTGGACAGCGGTGCCGCATCGTCACACAGATAGCACGGCATCTTCGGGATCACGTTCTCCCTGTAGTTGCGGTCGGAATAGGAGTCCAGCCCCTTGTCGATGCGGATGCCATGGCACTTCTCGCACTCATAGACACCCTGATAGTCGTTTCTGACCTGCTTCAGCACTTTGACCAGCCTCATGCCTGGCCCTCCTTAAACGTCGTTTTCAGGTAAAGATTCAATGGTTTCCTGCGCTTGCGCTGTTTCGCATCCATGACCGTCAGGTCATTGCAGGAGAAGCCATGCCATTCGGCATGGGGATACCCGTACACGCGGCCATGCGGCTCGTCCTGTCCTGCGGTACGCTCGCACTCCTCACACCAGCCGTCACCATGCGAGCATCGCCGGCACGGACAGCCATGGGCATCAGGCATCACACCCATCACTGCTGCGCCTCCCCTGTCTGGGGTCGACCAGATAGCTCCTCGACCAGCCTGTCGGCCTCGGCAGGGGTCAGGTTCGCGTCATCGAGACGCCCCTGGACCTCACGGCCTATGATCGAGCCGACCGTCTCACGCTGCGCCTTGGGGTCGGTGACCCCGGTACGGACCAGCAGGCCACGGATCTCGGTGAGTTTGGCCGCCGGCACGCCCTGGAAGCGACGCTTGGCCACAAACCCACGGGTCTGCCGCTCCTCCTGCCGTGCCGCCGCCTGCTCGGTGCCGCCCTCGTCACCCGAGGCCAGGTTGAAGGCCGAGGTGATCGCGTAGCGCTTGCAACTGGTCCACATGCCAGCATCGGCCTTCACGTCCCTGCCGGTCAGCACGCATGGATAGGACAGCAGCTCCTGGCTCTCACCGGTGCGCACGTCAACAACCCGCACATGCACCCTGTCCCCTTCCAACGGGGTGTTCAGCCACAGGTCCTGACCCATCAGGGCATTGGACACGGTCTTGTACAGGTCGTCGATGGTGGCGTACTGGATCCTGTCCCCTCCCAGCGTCATGCCGCCAGACTTCTCCAGGCTCATGGACTCCCTGGCCTTGGCTATGCGAGCCCAGACCGAGCCCTCAGCAATGTTCTTCTCGCTCATGCTTCCATCTCCTCGTATTCCCGCTCGATCTGCCACGACGTGAACGTCACCTCCTTGGGTGTCTTGTCCAGCCCGTAGCCCGCCATCCGCTGCCGCCAACCGTCGGGACTGTCCCTTTTGAAGGCGGCCAGCTCGTCCAACGCCTGGGCGATATGCTCCGAAGCCATGGACACCTCCTCACACCCCTCCGAGAAGCGCCACACCATGAAGTCGTATGGACGTTTCTTCTCCTGCACCACGAACTCGAAACCGATAGGACCCTCGTAGCCGGTGAGCCGGTAGAGCATCATGTAGAAGGCGGCCTGGATGTGGTAGCCAAGCCGGGCAGCCACACGAGGGAAGTCCCTGGGATCGTCAGCCGTGGTCTTGTAATCACGGATGCGCAGCACCCCATCCTCATCAGGCCCATCAGGCAGCCAGTCATACTTGCCCTTGAGCGCCAACCCCGACACCGGGTCATCGGCCAGCACAGCGACCTCACCACGGCCAGGAATGGCCTGGAAGTATGGAGCCGTCATCTTGGACATCCTGCGGGCCAGGTCCATGTCGTCCTGGGAGACCACCGTCACACCCTTGGCCTGCAAGACGGCCATCTCCTCCTTACCGGCCTTGGTACGAAGGTTGGGCTTGAGCGCCACCTCACCACCAGTGCCGAGCACCAGCCCATGAGCCAACGTGCCGAAACTCAAAGCGGCAGAGGACACGTCCAACCCATGCTCCAGATAATCCACATAAGCCAACGGACTGACCATGAACCGCTTGAGAGCGGACTGGTCCACCGCATCCAAGGCGAAATAATCCTTATCCGGCATCTCACGAATCTCAGCAACCATCACCCACACCATCCCTAGATCTCTTCAACCGCTCTTGCATCAACCCGCTCTCGTAGTCCCTGAGCGTCTCCACCACACGGTCCAGCAGGCCATCAACCGCATCATCCAGGTAGTAGTCATGGCCACGCTTCGAGCAATGCGGGAACTCCGCCTCTTTAACCTGCTTGGACGTGATCGGCTTCATCCCGCTCCACCTCCTCAGCCTGAAGACGCGCATACACACGCGGTGGCAGAAGCTCACACTCAATCGGCAAACAACCAGCACTCATGACTGCCTCCCGTAGACCAAGCTGTCCCTGACCTCCACGAGGTCCTCAGGCCGGTAGTAGTTTTTCTTGCCAATCCGTATGGCATGCGACCCGGCCAGTTCCGCAAGCCTTTCGCCGGTGATTCCACCCAGCACTTCACAGGCCTGCTTCGTGTTGTAGAGCAGGTGACCGCTGGCAATGGCCGAAGCAGTCAGCTCAGACCTATCAACGTCCTTCTTCATCACTCACCTCCAATCCACGTAGCCATGCCAAGGGTCGAGACCCACAGCCAGCCGAAGGCCACAAGATTGCCTATAGGGTGCGCGCACGCCTCATGGGACAGGAGCCACACGGCAGCCACAACGAGGGTCACCGCGTAGACGGCGAGCGCCACGGTTTGCTTGCTTCTGGTCATGCGGCCACCTCCATGTCTGCGAGCTGGTATCTGGTGCAGGCGTTGCCGCCCTTGCTCCTGCCCTTGCGGTCCACTTCGACGACATGGCCGATGCGGGTAAGCTCCTTGAGCCTGCTCCTGATCGTGCTGTCCGCTATCGGACCACCGGACAGCTCCTCGGCCTGCTGCTTGACCCGCCACTCCTCGGACGGGTAGTCCTTGGTGTGGCTCAGCCGCCCCAATGCCCGCAAAGTCAGTCGCTTGTACTTGGAGACATCCACGGTCTGCGCCGCCATATAGGACGTTTCGGGAGACCCAGCCCGTGTGGGCGCTGTCTCTGGTAATCTGGTTGATGACATGAGATTCCTTTCTGTGTCATCGCCGCAGGTGCAACTGCGGCATTTACTTTTGTGGAAACATGCAAAGAGTGGAGCAATCACCTGATGAACTCAGCAGCTTTCGTTCTGAACTTTTTCTTAAATGGCTTCGACGGGAGCGAGGGGGAACAGTTCAAATACTCCGATCTGGTAACCGCCCTTGCCGATGTCGACAACTCTCTGACCACAGCAGCCGCAAATGGCGACGAAGAAGCAAAGCTAGCCATACAGTGCATCAACGGCTTATGGGACTCTATAACCACCGAGTTCTCCCAACATCCAAGCACCGGATTCATAACCGCGAGATTCTCCCTGAACACCGAAAGCCAAATGGCGCTACGCATAGCTGAACGCATACTTGCCGCAAAAGTCGGCGAATATTCTCCCGAGAGACGCGACAGCATCAAGAAACTCATCGAAGGCATACCGGAACTGCTTAGCGAAATGACTTTGCCGCAAGAGTTGAAGCTGTATGTACTACGCCTCACACGAGAAGTAGAAACCGCTTTGGAAGAGTATGCGGTGACGAGCGACTTCAAGCTCGATCTCGCATTCTCCAGGCTGCAAACGTGTCTTAACACCGTGGCAGTTGTTCCAAAACCAGAAGAGGAGCAAGGAAAGTTCATTACATTCCTGAACAATAAACTCATCCCCTGCCTCATGGCTGTGAGTCTCTTTGCGGACATTGGCTATACCGGGATTGAGACCTATCAGTTCTTTGCTCCCCGGATTGCTCCCGTAAGTCAGCAAACGTCCGCTCAATAATCCCTGTCCGATACTCCCCAAACTCTTCAAGGGACAGACGATTAGACTCGCCATTCATGGCTTTCCGGCTGAACAATTCCTCCAGATCGGCAGTCAAGGCGAAGAAGACATCTGCAGCAGAGGTGAACTGATCACCCTGATACTTGGCTAGATTCAGCTTTGCCATCTCTCCCCCCTCACGCCGTCAACTGGTAGGAGCCGTCGAACCGGTCGGCCCACACCCTGTCGAAGAGGGGACGGTCGGCCTCCGTGTACGCGTTGACCTTGCGTATCTGACCGGACCCGGTGGTGATGTCCGCACGCTGCGGATCCCTGCCATGCTCCTTGACGTACAGCTTCTTCAAGTCCTTGCCGAACGGTCCGGCATGACGCTTCAACCCAGTACGGCCCAGGCCCTTCTCCCGCAGATAGTCCTGCACATACAAGGGGCGGGTCTTCGGGTCCAGTTCGGGGGTCTCACCCATCTCACGGGCAATGACGATACGGGTCTTGGCTTCCAGGAAATCCGGATGCACCAGCCCCTCCACGGCCTTGAGCAATTCCACCTGCTCCAACCGGCGCAGATGCTGCGCCTTCAACAGATGCTCGTTGACCGCCACACCAGTGGAGAAGTAGGCATCCAAAGCGTCCGCGGCCTCCTGCTGGTAGGCCACGATCAGGTCACGCGCCGCCTGCGACTTCACACGGGAGGTGTCAATCGTAGCCAACCACATCGTGAACGTACGACGATCAAGAGCAACCATCTCGTAAGTCTTGCCATCAGAACCAGTTGCGTGTATGACACACGTAACTGCCCAAGGCTGCCTCTTCAACCGTTGTATCTGACCATTTACGTCAAGGCCCAGGTTCTCGCATACTGGCTTGAGGGCCACTCGGACGCTCTCACCGTCCTTTTGCGCCTCGATTACCTGCCCCTTGAATGGGACCAGTGATAATGTTGATTCAGTCATTTCAGCTCCTTTCAAGCTGGTTTGATAAGCCAGGTTGCAGCCGGGCACTTCTATTGGTTCGGAGAAAGGCTTCCCATGGAATTGGTGGGTTACGTGCTGCAAGGTCTCACCGCCCTGTTCACTGGATCCACTGCGATAGCGGGCTTCTTGATGCGAAAGCGACCCCGTTGGGAAGCGTTCACCGTGTCCACGCAGCCGTTGATGCAGAGCAACCCACGCATCTTCGTGCGCATCGACAATGTCGGCAGCGGCACGGCATACAACGTGCGCACCGGCTCCAACCACAAGAGCGAATACAAGTTCCGCAGGAAACTGCAGGACAAGCTGGCACGAGTCGATCCCGGTGAATCCATCGAGCTGGAGATCGAAGGCGTTCCCATCGACCCGAAGAACCCCTTAGCTCCTGTGCAATTCGCTTCCGACACCACCGTGGAAGTCACTTGGACCCAGCCTCCCCTCTGGAGACATCGGAAATCCCACCATTGGCTTCTGGAGAATCTTGAGGTGGACGACTAGACCTGCTGCCAATCCTCGCCTTCAACTCCCAATACAGGTTCCATAGCCTGTAGAAGGCGCAGTACAACGGCGCAGTGCCGACAACCACAAACACCAGCACGACCACCACCAACTTCAAATCACTCATATCCACACCTCCTCTCACGCCGTCAACTGGTGGTCAGAAACACAAAATGAGTCAGGAAGCATAGAAAGCGGGCTTACTTGCAGACAATCCGCGTAGGTTGCAACCTGTCCGATTGAGATTGAGGACTTTCCTTCCAACTGCCTGCGGAGAGTCACGTAGGGGGTACCTGATTGGTCTGAAAGCCACTTGACTGAGCGGCAAGAGGCTTTCAGAGCGGCGATTATCTTGCATGCCGCCTGCTTTGTGACGCTTTCTTGATTAACCATACGGTTAATCTAATCACCGTTTGGATATACTGTCAAGTTAAATAACGGTCTATTTGGTTAATATATCCCCCGTATAGTGCTATCATAAAAACCATGACTGAATATGGAGACCACTTCGCCAAAGCGATAGCAGAAGAATTGCGCGCCCAGAAGGCTCGCACCGGAAAAACCAATGACGAATTGGCGGAAGCCGTCGGAGTCAGTGCCGTGACCGTACTACGGTACCTACGCGGCCAACGCCAAATTCCCATAGACGTGTTCGGAGACCTGTGCAACGCCCTCGGAGTCAGCGCAGCCAATATAACGGCAGCGGCCTTCGATACAGCACAAAAGGCTCGAGACGAGAAACTGGATCCATCACAACTGTCTGAAGACGAGAAGCATCGCATCATGAAGAAAAAAATTGCAGAGAAGGGACTTGGACTTGCAGCCAACGACGACCCAAACAAGTTCATCGAAATGGAACACGAAGACGAGAGCGCTTGACACTGCACTACTGGCCCATATGACATACGCGCAGATGCGCAACTATGCCAGCTCGTTAAACGTGACAGTTTTCAGCGATCCCCTCCCCGGAAGCCTCAAAGGGTTGTACGACGAGGAAATCCAAACCATTATCATCGACCGAAGACTCACCTACCGACAGAAACGATGCACCCTGGTCCACGAGCTCTTCCACTGGTCTTATGGTGACGATGCCTGCGAGACCATCGGACAATCACGAGCCGAGACCAGGACACGCAGGCACACCGCCCTCACCCTCATAGACACTATCGAATACCAGGCCGCCGAGGCCATGTACGACGCAGACCCCTACCAAATCGCCAACGAGCTCGACGTGACCCTGCAAGTCATTGACGACTACAGGGCCATACTGGACGAGCAGCGCAGGCTCGTCACCTTCCGCCACGACTGGGGCGATGACGTGCTTGTGAGCGCTTGACGCCGCCTGGCGGTAGGCTACCTATAGCAACGCACCGTAGCCAAGGAGAGCAGACATGACAGCGCCGCAAGGATTCCAGCCACAGCCGCCACAAGACGATTACATGCAAAACTCACCGCAGCAGCAAAACCTAAATCCCCTCTATCGCGAGCTGCAGAAATACAAGAAAAGAGCAACGGTTTTAACGGTATCCACTTGCATCCTGTCAGTGACAACCCTTGTTTTCGGCGGCATCGTGGGCACTGCCCTGGTCATGACCATCGAACAAAACAATAATGCTCTAGTTAAGGTATATGACGCTTGCATGTCAACGGATTTGGGCGCAATATCGCTTGGCGACAATAATTCCACACTGACGGTTAGCGAGAGTGGCAAACTGGACGCATACGACTGCGTAGCCTCCAAGCTTCCGATCCCCAAAGCCACCCAAACCAAGATAGGTGCCACAACAGGGTTCTCTGGTTCGCAATCGGATTCATGGGACGGATACAAGGCCACATGGTCGTACAGCGGCAGCAACGGTCTGGATCTCGTTATCCAAAAAGACTGATACCAGCTACCTTTGGCCCCGTTTCGGCGGGGCTTCCTTATGTTTGACCCCACCTGACGGTATCCTACCCATGTAAGCGCAGCAGCTACAAAGGAAAGAGAGAAGATGTCAAAGCAAGACAACGCCGGAACGAAGAAGCCGATCTTCAAGCGTGCATGGTTCTGGATCATCGTGGTCCTCGCCATCATCGTCATCTATTCGGCAACCATGAATGGCAACAAGACCAAGACCGACACCTCCGCGACCAGCGCCACAAGCTCAAGCCAGACACAGCAGCAGAAGCCGGAGGAACCCAAGAAGGAGAGCGTTCCCGCCGAGTACACGTCCGCACTGAACAAGGCCAAGACCTATTCCGATATGATGCACATGTCGAAGAAGGGCATCTATGACCAGTTGACCAGCGAGGCCGGGGATAAGTTCAAGCCCGAGGCAGCCCAGTACGCGGTGGACAACCTCAAGGCCGATTACAACGCCAATGCCCTCGCCAAGGCCAAGGTCTACCAGAAGACCATGAGCATGAGTCCCGACGCGATCCGTGACCAGCTGACCAGCGACGCGGGTGAGAAGTTCACACCGGAAGAGGCGCAGTACGCCGTGGACAACCTCAATAAGTAGCCGCTCACAACTTCCATTTGGCCCCGTTTCGGCGGGGCTTCCTTATGTTTGACCCCGCCAGGCGGTAACCTTCCCAGGTAAGCACCGAAGCTGAAAGGTAAGAGATGAAGAGGAAAGCACTGGCCCTGATCGTATGCTGCGGACTGATGGTCAGCATGGCAGGATGTGGAAACAAAAGCCCGAATTCAGCAGGGAAATCGTCAGATGATTCCTTGGATTCGCTGTATGAAAAACGCCCTCTTTTCTTTTCGTGCCGAGAGAAGGATGCCAGCGGGAACGATGTCAAGGACAGCAACGGCGAAGCAAAACTAGTGACCATTCACAACTATAAGGATTCATGGGAATACCCCGCACCGCTCGATTGCATGGCCCAAGGAGTCACACCAGACCCAACCGCGGAGCAGAAGGCGGCTCTGTCCAAAATAACCGCAAAAAATGATGAGAGCGACAAGGATAACGGGTTCACGCGGGTTCTGGCCGAATGTGCCAGCACCACCGGATACCCGATCGATGGAAGAAGCGACACCAGCACCGACCCCAACCAAAACCCTTTCAAAAACGCGGATGATGCAAAGGACGGATACAAGGTACTAGCCTTCTGCCCTGACCACCCACAGGCAGCGAAGATAAAGCAGAACGCGGATCAGGCATCAGCGAAGAGCACAGAGGCCCAACAGCCAAGTCAGTCTGTCCCTGTCGATTATCAATCTGCTCTTTCAAAGGCCCAAAGCTACTCGACAATGATGCACATGTCCAAAGCCGGCATATACGACCAGCTCACCAGCGAATACGGAGAGAAGTTCTCCCCCGAGGCCGCCCAGTACGCCGTCGACAACATCAAGGCCGACTACAACGCCAACGCCCTGGCCAAGGCCAAGACCTACCAGCAGTCGATGAACATGAGCCCCGAGGCGATCCGCGACCAGCTCACCAGCGAATACGGAGAGAAGTTCACACCGGAAGAGGCGCAGTACGCAATCGACAACCTCAACAAGTAATCAGATACAGCCTTCACTTCCAGGCCCCGTTTCGGCGGGGCCTTCGCATATCTGGGAAAGGCCACCTACCACTTATAAGGAATGGGAAAGCTCACACCAATGGCCTTCTCCACGACCATCGATATGAACACGACAGACAGGATGACCACCACCGTCTCCAAGGCCTCATCCATGATCCATGAGAACCGGAAGAAACCGGGATGCTCCTCCTTGAGCTTACCGGCCCTGTCACACGGGTCAGCGTCGCCGTGCATCATGTTGGCCACCTTGACGAAGAAGTGCATGAACGGATGCCAACCTGATGCCGCCAGCAGTGGAGCTGCATCAGAAGCGCTGCCGAATGGCCCGTTTTCGGGACTCATGTCCTCCACCATATCCGTGCGATGGTTGCCCTCCACAGGCTTAGACCCCACTTCCTTGGGAGATGAGGAAATCTCCCCGCCATTCAGGGGCTGGTCATCGCCGAATATAACATTCCCATCACCGTCGAGGATTTCATTTCCTTCACTATCGGTCATGAAGCTCACGACAGTCCCAAGAGCCTTGACCTATATGAGACCGCATCCACGGAAACCTTGAAATAATTGGCGATGTCGATATCCGAATTGCCATTCTCTTTCAGCTCACGGAACTTCATCTCAGGCATGAGGAGACTTCCCGCGAATTCGTTGGCTATGACCTCGAATACGTTCCCACGGTTCTCGTCCGATCTAGCGTCGACGTATCCCTCACCCGACCCGATGGGTTTTACCTTGAACCCATCGAAGCTGTCCGTGGACGCATGCGTCATGTAATGCCCAAGCTCGTGCGCTGCGGAGAATCGCTTTCTGCTCGGTGGCTGGTCTATGTCCAAATACATGGTCGCCGAATTGTCTCCACCGACGAGCATTCCCCAGCGATCCGTGCCAAGTTGCGAATCATATACTTCAACACCTGCCGCAGTGGCGATCTTGATAGGGTCGACGGGAAATTTGCCAGGCGTCCAATAGTTCTTCAATGCATCAGAGGCAAGTTTCCTGGCTATCTTCCGCGCGTCACCATAGGTCATTACCTTGTCGTCCGACACTTCAGCCACCTCCTGCCCGCTCGATTAACTTTTGCCCCGATTGAGTCACAATAGACACGCATCGGCGCTCTTTACATTCAGTATAACAAATCCTCCTATCACAGATTCCCGAACGG
This sequence comes from Bifidobacterium aemilianum, assembly GCF_003315635.1. Taxonomy (GTDB): domain Bacteria; phylum Actinomycetota; class Actinomycetes; order Actinomycetales; family Bifidobacteriaceae; genus Bifidobacterium; species Bifidobacterium aemilianum. The sequence continues at coordinate 245,982 of NZ_PDCG01000001.1, forward strand.
TCCTAATGGAAGTGTGTTGGCGTGTCACCACAAGTCATCCAGCTTCCTCGGAATCCAGAATCCCCCGATTCCCCTGGTCGGTAGGCCGTCCGCCACGATACCTGACCTGAGGCATCCGGATTGCATTTTAGTATACATATAGTATACATTTCCCGGTCAGCATGATTCGCCAGAGATAAGGAAGAAGCCCCACAGCCGTTGTGGCTGCAGGGCTTCCCTCTGGTGGGGCCTCTCGGGCTTGAACCAAGGACCGACGGATTATGAGTTACACTGCAGTGACAACACAGTTCCCACTGGCCCCGTTTCGGCGGGGCCTTCGCGTATGCGGGACATGACTATAAATCGTTTGGCTTCTCGTCTTCATCATGCGTCGCATGACCAGCATCCGCCATAGTGTCTTCTGATCCGCGCCTCTCGGAAAATCTGTGGCTAATTCGCCGTAGCGCTTTCCTAATGCGCCGAAACCGTCTGCTCTGTTTGATGTCGTCCCTTTCAGGGATGTACCAGGACATCTGCTTTCTTGCTTCGTTCTGGAGTGAGACAATCTGACGCACATATCTTTTGTAAGATATCCAATATGGAATGAGAAGGAACACCGCTAGTAATATCAAGCCAATAGCAAGATTCAAAAATCCCGAGTCCAAGTGATATGGGGAGGATCCTGGGAAAAAAATCAATACAAGTAATACCCCGGCAACCGAGACTGCAATAGATGGTGCAGCGAATATGGCAGAGGCAATATACGACTTTTTTCTCAAGTCTGCGTTGTCGTAGACTTCTTTGAAGGCCTTCATCCCTTTCTCTATCTCATGCTCGATTCCCACAGGAAGCTCATTCTGCAGGAAAACGGGATCGACAAATACTTTAAATCCCATACGGCGACGACAATAACAACAGATATTCGTACAGATTAAAATGAATAGAATCATACCAAGTAAATCCGCATATACGCATAATAATTGTGTAAAGAAACCTCTAATCCCCTTATTCGACATCGTAAACAACACGATGCACATGACTGCACTTGCCGGCCAAACAGCTACACACCACGTAACCAAACATCCAACCTGTGATACTCGTTCATTTCCTATTTGATCGTTCACTCTCCAGTTGCCCAGTAGCCGTATGAAACGTCGTCTCGCAAGTTTGCGATTGCACGCATTCTTTCTCGCATTGATCTCATGACGCAGCAAGTCATCAGTTGTTTTGCCCTGCTGCTCATCCAACAGATTCGATTGCTTGATCAGTGCGCTTGTGGTGATTTTGAGATGGAATCCGGGAATGCCGCTTTCCTGGCGCAAGAATTTCACAAAACCCAAAATAGCGGTCACAGCCGGAAGGACAACAGCGGCAGTCTTGCAAATATTCTCCCAGTTGTCTTTGAAGAACTGTAATACAGAACCCATCAACTTCCCTTTTCTGCGAAATCCAATCGGCTTCAGGAATACGATGAATAAGCATATGCCCAAATCGGTCCTTTTCCCAACGTGACCTGAGCGAATGTGTGACAAGGTGAATCTTTTTCACACCCGCATATAACACCCTATTCTCCGTATTCCTTCCGCATGAAAATGCTCGTAATTGGAAACCGTCATTCGATGCCGAGGGCTGAGTCCAATTTAAGCATGGCCTGCTTGCGTTCATCCAGGCCGGCGGTCCGGTAGTGCATGGTCATGGCCTCGCTGGAGTGGCCCACAATCTCTTGGATGAGTTGGAGGTCGACGCCTTGGGAGGCGAGGAGGGTGACGGCGCTGTAGCGGGTCTCGTGCCCGGTGTGCGCGTCGGGGTCTATGCCGGAGGCCCTCATCAGGGCGCGGAAGGCCTCGGCATCATCCCTCTTGGGAATGGGTGTGCCGTCCGCACGCCTGAAGATGAGGCCGTAGGGGTTGGGTATGGCCTTGGAGGCCTCCTTGTATCGGCGCATGGCCTCCATCAATGGTGGCACGATGGGCACAATCCTGCCGGTCCTGGACTTGGGCCGGGTCAACGCATAGGGGCCGCACAGGGGGCGCATGTCGTAGCCGTCCGGTGTCAGCCACTGGGCGTCCGGGCACATGGCCGCCTTCCTCCTGCCGCACGGGTACCCGCCGCCCGTGGGGGTCCCGCAGCCGTGGACCTTGGTCACGGTCTGCAGCTTCCAGTCGACCGCGTACACGCCAGTCCTCATGTTGAGGCTGTCCCAGGTCGCCCCAAGTATCTCGCCCTGCCTCATGCCCGTCAGGAGCCGCCACCACCAGATGGTGCCCTCCACAACCGGCATATGTGAGGACACGTCGAGCATGGCCCTCAGCTCGGGCACGCTGAACGCGCTGCGCCCCTCCCCCTGGTCCTTGCGGCTTGGGGTCCTGACGGCCAGGACGGGGTTGGAGGGTATGAGACGGTCGGCCCAGGCGGCCTGCATGATCTGGTTCAAACAGGTGCGGATCTGCCGTTTCAGGCTCAGGCCCGCCGGACCCTTGGGGTTGCCTTTCTGGTCGTAGGCCTGGGCGTTTTCGAGGATGCGGCGTACGGTGCTGGGCACGATCTTGGCCAGGCTGGTGCCTGCGTACCGGTCCAGGTGGCGGTCGATGACGGTGCGGTACATCTCGATGGTCTTGGGGTCCGCCTCGTGCGCCTTGTGCTCCAACCACTGATGGGCGTACTCACCCAGTCTCACGTCAGCCTGGCCGACAGCTCCGGTGGCCGCGTACTCCTCACGGGCGGCCTTGAGCTTGGCCTTCACCTCGGCGCTGGTCGTGCCGGTGAGGGTCTTGCGGATGCGTCTGCCCGCCGAGTCGTAGCCGAGGTCGACCCGGGCCATCCAGCGTTGGCTGCGCTTGGTGACGGTCCGCCCGTCCTTGCCTTTGACCTTGTAGGTGTGCCAGTACGTGTATGGCTTGGCCGCACCGGTCGCCCTCCGCTTCGGCATCGCTACCTCCTGAACAAAAATGTGTGACCCATGTGTGACCCATCCTATCGCGTATTGATAGGGTTCCTATCGGATGCCGATAAGGCTGTAAACGTTGGAATCAAGCCATTCCTGACATATACATCCTAGCAGGAAAAACACGGTTCACATAATTGTGGTTCAGGAGGTCGCGCGTTCGAGCCGCGTTAGCCACCCCAGACCAAACCCCTACTCCCACAAGGCGAGCAGGGGTTTTGCAAAGCTGGAATCAGAGCACTCAGCCCAAGACTTGTGTGCCATTTGTGTGCCATAATTCCCAAAACCAAATCCGCAGTGTGTCACATGCACCTGCACTTGCGGCCCCATCAATCCGAAGGACCAACCTGCACCGGCTTGAATCGGAGAGGCTGTGGAAGCACAAATTGGGCGATGGCGGCAGGTCAGGCGGAACTAACCAGGCCAACCGCCCGGCACGGCAGTGGCCTGCACCGTCACCAATTGGCGGCGGCCGTGTCCAGCATCATACGCACCGCCTGCTCGGTCGCATTGATGAGCTGTGTGCTATCCATGCCGAGATCCTTACGAAGCACATGATCGCTGTCTGCTACCACGGATGGCTGCCTGTTGCACAAATAGACCGTGGTTACCGATGTGCTTGTGCCATCGCTTACTCCCACATCGGCGGCTTGACCGATGAATGCATCCGATGAGATTCCTTCATCATGATTATAGGGGGCCTTGACCATGAACACGAGTCCTCTGAACCTGATCAGAATCGGAAACTTCATGTTTCCCTGTTCATGGTCTGCAAGCACGGTGATGAGCTTGTCACCGGCCCCGTCGAAGACGTGCTCGACCTGGTCGGGGCCGGCCTTGAAGAGCACATCGAGCTGTGAGCACTGGTCCCGGTCATGAAGCTGGTGGATGGGCAGCGACCAATGATGGGCCACCCCCAGCACCAGTGCCAGGATGAGCACGATAGCCGGGACTTTACCCTTCAATGAACGCCGTGGCGGTTCCTTCATCTGCCACGATCCTTCCCCAACGTGTCGAAGAAGCGCCGCTCGGCCTCCCGCACATCATCCCCTGCCTTCATGGGGGTGCCCCTGAGGAGCTCGGCCAGGGCCTTCGTGTCCCTGATCATCTGGTTGCCCAGGGGTGCATCCATGACCGCCAAGGCGCCGATCAGCACCAGCATGACCACGGAAGCGGCCACATACATAACAATGCGGCCCCTTAAAGCAATGCCACCCGTCCGGCGGAGGGCGTTCAAAGCCGTCAAAACCCGAAGCACCAGAATCGGTCGGATCATGGGAAGCTGCACGACCGCCAAATCGAAAAGATGACGCTTGAACCAATCCCACTTCCTGGGAGCCAGCAGAGTGGGTACAAGATAGTCGACCGCGAACACGCCCAGAGGACATTCATCATCCCATTGGCCAGAACATCCCATATTCCCGTTGATTCCCCAGTATCTGCCAGGCATAGACCAGGATGAACAGGACCGGCAACCCCGTCAATGGCCACTCTGTGGCCCTCTCCCACCCTCAAGCTTCACACTCAGATAGTACAACCCTCCATCCGATGGACTGACCCCACCCGGCGGTAGCATGCCCAGGTACACGTTGAAGTTCAAGGAGAAACAATGAAGAGGAAAGCGTTCGTACGCTTTACGCTGCTGCCATGTCTGGCAACCATCCTGCTCGTACTGCCCACAGGCCCCTCGGCACAAGCCGCCGATGCCGACACGGCTGAAAAGATCCTGCAAACGATTCCGGTCAAGGGACGGGCCCCCAAAACGGGATACGCCCGTTCCCAGTTCGGTCAGGCATGGAAAGATGTCGACAAGAACGGCTGTGACACACGCAACGATATTCTCAACAGGGAACTGACTGATAAGAAATTCAAGCCCGGCACGCATGACTGCAAAGTCATATCCGGAACACTCGCCGACCCTTACACGGGTAAGACCATCACCTTCAAGCAGGGGAAGAAGACCTCCAGCGCAGTTCAGATCGACCATGTAGTTGCCTTGTCGAACGCCTGGCAGACCGGAGGGCAGAAGCTTTCAAGCGAGCGGCGCGAACAATTCGCCAATGATCCCTACAATCTTCTGGCGGTGGACGGGCCATCCAACCAAAAGAAGAAAGACGGCGATGCGGCAACCTGGCTGCCGAAGAACAAGCAATACCGTTGCGACTATGTGGCCCGGCAGATCGGCGTGAAAAAGAAGTATGATCTGTGGGTCACCAAGGCAGAGAAAAAAGCCATGAGCAGCACTCTGGAATTCTGCCCGTCACAGTCAATCCCCCAAGACACTGACGTCGAAAAGCAAAACACCACTCCCGCACCCGCACCTACTCCGGCACCGGCTCCCGCTCCGGCACCAGCACCGACCCCTGCTCCAGCACCAGCACCCGCACCCGCACCCGCGCCAGCGCCAGATGGCAATGTCTACTATCAAAATTGCACCGCCGTCCGTGCCACAGGCAAGGCTCCTCTATAAGCCGGGCAACCTGGCTACCGCCCAGCCCTCGATCGTGATCACGATGGCATAGCCTGCGAATAGGATACGACAGGTCCTTTTGCACATAGCTAAGCATGCATTCCCGAAGTCGTTAACCATGCCATCTTCTGCTACGGCACCAGAGGCTGACGACGACCTCTCCCGGCCCCGCTTCGGCGAGGCCTTGGCATAGGTGATGGGTGAGGATGGCCCTCAGCCAGCAGGGTCATTCACCGGCACAAACCCGCAACAGCGGAACCTGGCCCCTCATCCAGCGACGGATGAGGGGCCAGGCGATGATACCTAGGCATGTGGCGGCCATGGCCACAAGGGTGACGAGGTAGAGGGCACGGACCCAGCCGCTTTGCCAGTGGTTCCACTCGTTGACCAGGACGATGGTGCTGTTGTTTCCACCCAGGATCACCGTGCCTTTGCCGGAGACTTTATGGACCGACAAACCCGGCCATCCTTCCCTATACGCAGGCCGAGGGGTTCCATATCCGCCATGTCCATGCTCTGCTCGACCAGATAGTCAACCGGGGGCAGGCGGCCGATCACCGTCCTGGCCTTGCGATTGCTCTCTTGCGCCGGTATGGCCATGAAACCGGCCTGCCGATCATCGGACACCTTCTTCCACTCACCCGCCGCCAAATCGGGCGACGGCCAGTCGCCGCCCTTGGTCCGAACGCGGAAATGGCTGGGAGGATACTTCTGAAGTCCCTCCACATTGGTCTCCACGAAGGCATTGATCGGCCTGTCGGGAATTGTCCTCGCCTGGCCTTGGCCTGTGTAGGAGCCCCCGACGAGGTCCCACACTTTGACCTCAAGGGGGTCTGCCCGGCCTCGCCCGCGGCCTGGGTCAGGGGCACGCGGACGGCGATCTTCCTGCCTTCCATGTACTCCAGATAGGGTGCCATATCGATCCTGAGCACCCCGGACCGACCGGGGACCAGCTTGGCGGTCTTGACGACCTCGCGGTCGGAAGAGGCTGGATCATCATCGGGGTCACGCACGATCTGGACGGGGACCGAACCGTTGACTTTTGCGAAGGCGGCCGATGTCAGGTCATATGCCAACCCACCCATAGGGGCGGAGCTGGGCACCTCCTTGTATATCTCGGCATAGTAGGCTCCAGGTCCGGAATCCCCCCGAACCTTAGGCCTAATAATCGCCTCTTGGAGGCCCGAACATGCGATTTCAACACACTGCCCCGGGTGGGGTCCTCGAGGTCGGCCGCCGACGCAGGGGCATAGAGGCTGGGGGTCACCTGCCCCTGACCCATGCGGGCATAGTCATCGCCTCTGCCAATCTGCCGGGGACCGGTCGCCACCACCATGGGACCGCCGGCATCATCCACTATCAGATAGACCCCAGCAGGGACCATGAGGGTTATCCTTCCGCCCTGCCCCTGCAGACCCGACATGAACGGCTTGAGGGTGTGGTCAGCCTGGATGGCCTTCTTGAAATCCCAGTCGATCTACCCCATCAGGGACTGAAAGTTCTCCTGCTGCTGGCTTTCGTAGCAGGACCCCAAGGAAGACCTGTAGGAACCGCTGGCCAGGGCACCATAGACGAACCGGGCCAGCCGCCGGCAATCAAAGGGCTTATCGGGATCACCGGACTTCCTGTGCTTGCCTCCCAGAATCATGTCATCCGGTTTACCGCCCACATGGGGATTGAGGAAGGCGGAGACCAGCATATCCCCCAGCCGGTCATCGATCAGACGTGTATCGGCATAGCTTTTGCCTGCGGATACGCTGACCTTGGTGTACTGCCCAAGCCTGATCAGGTCGAATCGGTGCCCCCGCAGGTCGCCATCGTGGTCAGCGTAGATCCTGATGGGCAGCTCCGGAGAGAGGACGGGATCGGGAATGGTCCGATCCTCGATGCGAGGGCCATCACTATCTCCCATGTGTATGGTGGCTGTCAACAGGTAGGCGAGCAACCCCACGGACAGAAGCAGCACGACCAGAACCGGCAGCAAGCCCGCCTCACCTGCGGTGATCTTCCAGCCAGGCTGGAGAACCTCAAGACTGCGGGGACTTGACGGCGTGAGCCATCCGCGGAAGACCCTTTACCACCGTCCTTCTTGCCGGGCACCTGCCCTGCCATCCCGGTCTGCTGGCAGGAACCCCGTCTTGCCTTCTTTCATGCACCCATTGGGATCACACCTCGATATTGAGTTGGGCCACGACCGCCCCCAGGACGGCCGCCTCAGATAGGAGGATGACGGCGGAGAACCACTGCCAGGCCGCGTCCTTGCCGATTTTTATGAACGTGACCACCCTCCGAATGTCCACCGGCAGCATATACATCATCAGCGCCAACAAGACCAGAGCGGTGACATTCGAATCCAAGGATTGGTAAAGATTGAAGATCAGGAAACGGCAGGCGACCGTTCCAAGGATGATGAGCGGCACGATGGCAGACAGCCAGGTCAGGGCCCTCCCCCAGAGCCCGCCGCCCACCCGGCCGACCAGGACCGGCTGGCAGATCATCACCCAGGCCAGGATCAGCAAGGCCAAGACCCACCGGGGCCAGAAGACCCTCCAGGAATAGAGGAAAACCTGATCGACCATGTTCACAAAGATCACGCCGGACCTGTGGGTGAGGGCGAACAGTATGGGGTTGGTCAGGGCCGAGCTGAGGAAGGCTCCAAACTAGATGATGAAGTAGGTGCTGAGAAAGTTGAGGAGGAGGTTTCGCTTGGAAACCTGGACCAGAATGAGGCAGGCCACCATGGCCAGGGCGGGTGTTGGAAAAATGAGAAGCCCGCGTCACTGTTCATATACACGTTGTCCTTGTATATGCCCATCGGCGCCCGGAACCACAGTTCAGTACCTTTGATCCTCATCTCCTTGATCTCGTAGAGGACCTCCAGAGCATCACTGGCGCAGAAGACCGAAAGTGGGACCAGGAACCGTGCGAGAAGACCGCGAGCGCTGAAGGCCTTGCCTGCACGCTCTCCAGCATTGGGCCCATCGTCATCGGCCACAAGCCGGTCGCTCTCCTGGACCGTCGGCATGCCAACAAGCATCGTGCCGAAAGTGGCCCCAGTATATCCAAGGACACAGGCACGTACCTCCCCGACATAGACCAAGCGCTCACCCGACTCACGCCCAGCGCCCAAAAACCCAAGGCGTGGGCTGCAAGCCTCACCACTGTACACACTCATCCACCCATGACAGGGAAGGGCACCAAAGTTGCCCCCTGGGCTATAGTCGAAGAGTCATGTCTGATTTCAATCAGCACATGGCTGGTGAAATATTGTGGTTTATTTAGGGGGGAACCATGAAAATAGCTGTAGCAGGAACAGGGTATGTCGGCCTATCGGTGGCGGTATTGCTAGCACAGAACAACGAAGTCCATGCAGTAGATATAGTGCAGGAAAAGGTGGCACTCATCAACGATGATGTAAGTCCCATCAGAGATACGGAGATTTCGACCTTCCTGGCCAACGACAAATCCGGCCGAAAACCATTGAACCTCCACGCAACCACAGACATGGAGCATGCTTATCGAGATGCCTCATTCGTGGTCATCTCCACACCTACCAATTACGATCCCTCACGCAACTATTTCGACACCTCAAGCGTCGAAGATGCCATCCGCTCCATACGTTCGGTAAACACCCAGGCATGGATCGTCATCAAGTCGACAGTGCCTGTTGGCTACACCAATCACATCAGACATGCCATGCATGATGACCACATCATATTCTCCCCCGAATTCCTGAGGGAGAGCAAGGCCCTCTATGACAATCTCCATCCCAGCAGGATAGTAATAGGAACTCCTGAGGATGATTCAGAGGCACATGAAGCGGCACGTGTCTTCGGGCAGCTTCTGACTCAGGGGGCCGACCCCGCCGAGCAGGATCGCACCAACCCCGATGGCTCCCAGGGCATACCCATTCTTTTGGTGGGAACCACCGAGGCGGAAGCCATCAAGCTCTTTTCCAACTCATACCTGGCCATGCGCATCTCGTACTTCAACGAACTTGACACCTACGCCTTGTCACGGCATCTGAACAGTCGGGACATCATCAGAGGTGTGGGTATGGATCCACGCATCGGGTCGCATTACAACAACCCCAGCTTCGGCTACGGCGGGTACTGCCTGCCCAAGGACAGCAAACAGCTCCTGGCCAACTACGATCAGGTGCCGCAAAAGCTCATTTCTGCCATTGTCGAGTCCAATCAGACCCGCAAAGATTTCATCGCCCAGGAAATCATCGAGCGTGCCCGGCATCGCACCGACCCCAAGGTGGGGGTCTACCGGCTCATCATGAAGCAGGATTCAGATAACTTCCGCGAATCCGCCATCCAGGATGTCATCCGCAGGATTACGGAAGCCGGCGTGCCGATCACTATTTTCGAGCCGACCTTTGATGGTCAGGAATTCCTGGGCTGCAAGGTGGTAAGTGATCTGGAAGAGTTCCTGGAAGCTTCCGACATCATCCTGGCCAACCGTTGGAACAAGGAACTCAGCCCCGCGAAGGACAAGGTCTACACCAGAGACCTCTTCGGACTCGACTGATCCTCTACCGAATCAGCGGGGACGGATGGCGAACATCCTCCGTCTCCGCTGCGCCTTCTTACCAAACAAGGGGTCTACTTTCCTATGACGAACCATCTGCGCAGCGGCATCCTATACACGGCCCTGGGCAAATACAGCAATGTCATCATCCAACTTCTGGTGAACATAGTCCTGTCACGACTGCTTTCGCCCCACGATTACGGGGTCGTGGCAGTCGCCCAGGTCTTCCTGCTGTTTTTCACCACCCTGGTCGATGCAGGACTGGGACCGGCGCTCATTCAGAACAAGAGTCTGACAGAACATGACAACCGGGTGCTGTTCCGGTACTCCATCCTCTTCTCCCTCTTGCTGTCACTGGCCTTTATGCTCCTGGGACCAGGCATAGCCCGCTTCTACGATGACGGGACTTACATCCCCTTGTCCATATCCATGGCATCGACCTTGTTCTTTCAGGGAATCAACATGGTGCCGAATGCGCTGATGAACAAGGACAAACGCTTCAAAGAGGTCAACATGCGGCTGGTCTTCAGCAACCTCTGTGGCGGTCTCGCAGGTATCTGCGGTGCTCTGGCGGGCTGGGGAGTCTACGCGCTGGTCCTCAGTTTCACCGTTCCAGCCATCTTCGCCTTTGTCATGAACATGCTCCTCTTACGCATTGCTCCAGCTCGGCGCTTCGACCGCTCCAGCCTGTCCAAGGTGTGGAATTTTGCCAAACACCAGTTCGGCTTCAACTTCATCAACTACTTTTCACGGAACGTGGACAAGATACTGGTGGGGAAGATGATGGGACCCACGGCTTTAGGAAACTACTCCAAGTCCTACCAACTCCTGCTCATGCCCAACCAGGTCCTGCTTGAGGTCATCAACCCGGTGCTTCTCCCTGTTCTTTCCGATTATCAAGACGATATCGTCTACATCCGGACCGTCTACTTCAAGATCGTCCATCTGCTCCTGCTCATCGGCTTCCCTCTTTCGGTCTTCATGTCCTGGGAAAGCGGGGACATCATCCGCGTCCTCTTCGGCAACCAGTGGGGTGGGGCCGTGCTACCTTTTTCCATCCTGGCGCTGACCGTCTGGATTCAGATGTCCCTTTCGTCCACCGGCGCCATCTTCCAGGCCCTTGGTCAAACCGGCTACCTCTTCTGGAATGGCTGCATCACGGCCATCGTGATGGTGTCGGGCATTGTCATCGGCTGTCTGATGGGCTCCATAACCTCCCTTGCCCTGACCTTGTCGGTCAGTTTCCTCATCAACTTCATCATCATCTTCTTCCTGATGATATATAGGCTCCTGGAATCAACCGTGCTTGACTTCGCCCATGAATGCATCGTGAAACCCTTGGGTGCCGGCCTGCTGCTTGCAGCAACCCTGGTGCTGGTACGAGTATTGATACCTCCGATGCCTCCCCTGGTGAGACTCCTTCTGACAGCCCTGACCTCGGTCCTGGTCCTTCTGCCGTATACCGCCATCACCGGCGAACTAAGTCTCCTGAAATCGCTCTTCTTCAGGTACAGCAAAGGAGCCCGATGACCATGTCCAGAAACGGGATCGACCCTGGCCCAGTTCCACCGCCACCCACCGGCAAGCGCCTCCAGACACAAGCAAGTAGGCAGCCGGCCCATGCGGCCAGGAGGGGAATCGGACGTATCCACCGCCCTAGCCTCACCAACAGCTGTTACTATCTGGCCTTGGCTTATTACACCGCTGCCACACTGCTCTCATACAGCTTCTTCATCAGCAGGCCGATCATCCATCTTCTATGTGGCGACAGCAAGCGGGTGCTTATCCTCTGCATCGTGTTGATCATCATCAATGAGTGCCTGAACGAACCGAAGTACAGTTTCCTTGGCACCCTGGTCTTCCTGCCCCTCATGCTGACATGTTCCCTGGTCACCATCAACACCGGCAACCCCATGACCCTGGCCATACTCTTCTTTGTCTATGGAGGTCGGCGTCTGAACCTGACAAGGGTGCTGGAGGTGGCCATCGCCGTCAGCCTGCTTACCGCCGCAGTCATCGTTCTCAGCTCCCAGGCCGGAATGATCACCGATTACATACAGGTCACCGATGAACGACGACGGCACTTTCTGGGCTTTCTCTATGCCCTTCATGGCCCTCAGGTCATCTTCAACTGCATGCTCTCCTACATCGTGGCCAAACAAGAGAAAATCAGGCCCCTGCCCTTACTCTCCCTGGTCCTGCTGTCACTGGGAGGTTATCTTCTGACCAATTCACGGTCACTGACCTTCATGTCCCTCCTGGCCGCTGTGATGGCGGGCCTCTATACCCTCTTCTACCGTAGGATCAGACAGTCCTCGGTCCAGTACTGGATTCATCTGATTCCCGCCATACTCACCTTCCCCATCCTGGCTGTCCTGTCTTTCTATATCCCCCTGCAGTACACGGCTGGAAACGGGATGATGGCACAACTCAACCGGGCATTAGGCTATCGTCTGTCCCTGGCCAAGGATGCCCTGCAGTCCCATGACCTGCACCTCTTTGGTGACCATATATCCTGGTCCGGCGGAGGGATAACACCCAAGGGCCAGGCCAACAACATCGCCGATTACAACTATGTGGACTCCAGCTACATCAAGGGGGCACTTGATTATGGAATCATATTCATGGGCCTGGCTCTGGCTATATGGACTCTGCTCATGATCAGAAGCGTCAGACGCAGGCAATACATCGTGATTCCGATATTTCTGATCCTGGCCCTGCATGCCACCGCGGACGACCTTTTCCTTCGTCTATGTTTCAACAGCCTCTGGCTCTGCGCCATCTGGCTGGTCCAAGACCTGGAACGATGGTCCGGGACTGAATGGGTGGAACATAGACTGCAGCACATCCGCAGGAAACTCGGATTCATGCCTAGCCATGCCAGCAGACGCTCACTATAGTAAGGCTGGAAAGCAAATCGGTACGCCTGCTCACTCCGGGAAGACTGGAAGCCTTCCCGGCCCCACAATCACCAAAGCTCCAACGCTCGCCTAACGACCCTGTCATTGGCTTGCAAAATTCCCATATTCCCTGGTCAGCAATTGGGAGCTGGCAGTGATGTCGACCCGGGCACATTGGGCGGCATGATCCCTCAGAAATGCGGAGCGGTTCCTGTTCATCTCCATCGTCGCCAACTGCTGGGCCCACCTATGGGCCGAGCCCTCCAAGGGCAGACTGGCAACCATATCGGAGAGGAAGGCCTGACCATCCACCCGGTCGGATACCAGACAAGGCAGACCGGATATCTGCGCCTCCAACAAAGTGATCGGCAATCCTTCAAAAAGGGAGGGGAAGACCAAGACATCCATGACCATATAAAGGTCTCGGGGATCCGATGATTGGCCATAGAGCATGATCCGGTCACGATGGGGACTGCGGGAGATGCGTTCAGCCAGCATCTGGCGGTCCGGCCCATCCCCGACCATGAGCAAGACGGCATCCGGCCTGTGCTGGGCCAGCTCCTCAAAAACCTCAATCAGGAAGACCTGGTTCTTCTGGGTGTTCAGACCGCCTACATGCCCCAGCACAAACCTGCCGTCAAGTCCCAGACGCGAGCGCTCCGACCGTCGTACATCACTGTCGTAGAGGAAATGCTCTATCTGCACACCATTGGGGATCACAGTGAAGGGTCGGTCGTCAAAGAGCCATCTCCCCGCTGAATCACTACAGGCGAAGCCACTGGTATAGGCATGGTTGAATGCCGGTTTGAGGAGAGTATGTAGGATCTTGTGGGTGCAGGTGGTGTTGTGGCTATGGGCAATACGTACGGCAATGCCATGATGCCGGGCTATAAGCAACTCCATGGTCATGGTCCGGCTGTTGCCGTGGATATGGACCATGTCGACCTGATGCTCCTGCAGGTAAAGCCCCAGTTGCCGGTAATATGCCAGGGGATTGTGCTTGCGATTCGGCAACTGTTCGATGGGAATCCGGGCCTTCATGGCAAGGTCCGCATATTGCCGGTCGACTTCTCCGCCAACCAAGACAGTGGATCGCACCCGTTCTCGGTCCATATGCCGGCAGGATTCCATGATGAAGGAGGAGATGCCGTTGCGTTCCAGGTTGTCGGCCACCATGACCACCTCCAATGGCCTGTCCCGCTTTATCGCCCTAAGACCTCTTTGCATAGCTCCTCAAATCTGCCCGTGAATTGTTCCTGATTGCTCTTGAAGTGCAAGTGCCTGGATTCGACCAGATGGTCGAAGTTCTCAATGGCATCACCCAGGTCATCCATCTGATAGATGGGGATCATGCCGCCCATGCGCTGGTCGACCATGTTGACGAACCTGACCTGGTGATCATTGACGTGCTCACCGAACTCAAAGCGACGGGGCACGACCAGGGGAACCTTCCCCATCTGCATGGCCGCCATGAAGCTGGCCGGCCCTCCATGGGTGATGATGATATGTGCCCGATTCATATACCCCTGCATGGCATCAGCATCCAGAAAGTCTTCTGCCTGGCAACCCCGGGGCACCAGTGTCGAAAAACCATATTGGACCACCAACTCCTCCTTGATGGTCTCCTGGGCCACGAGCTCGGCCACAGCTTCCATCAGTCTGTTGAAAGGCTGCTCATGAGTGCCCACCGTCACGAAAATCATCTGTTCCCCCTCCTAGAAGATTGATCCGAGATTAACGGCATTCCTATAGACCTTTGTCATCTCCTCCCACTGCACTATGAAGAGGTCGCTCACCGAGTGGACCAGTTTGCCTGTCAATGTGGGGGAATCAAAGCGGTCGAAAACCTCCAGATAGACCAACTTGGCTCCGAAGAGCTTACCCAGGTAGAAGAAAGGAACCGCCACGGCCGCCCCACTGGAAATGATGAGGTCCGGCCTTTCCCTGCGAAGGATCTTCCAGGCCAATCCGGTATTCCTCAGCAGATTCAGCAGATTGCGGTTGGTCGGGTAATAGCAATGGTAAACATGCTCCCCCTCCAATCGGCTGCGGGCATCCTCCTTGTCGAAGGTAACCCAGAAACGCTCATGTTTGCTCCAGAATGGTCTCAGCATCATCATGTGTGTCAGATGCCCACCACTGGAACCCACCAGGCAAATCTTCATACCATCATCCCCCATTCCACGATTCCCATTCCTACTCAACGAGTTGCCTCTATGGCGCATAGGATGGGATAAGCCAGGAACCGGCTCTTCCTCAAGATGGACACACGCCGGGAAGCCCGGCTGGCCTGGTCCACCAGCTCCGGGCACCGGCCACGCAGGCGCCGGTCAAAGGCGATGAGCTCATGCATGTGGGCCGGGGTGGGGCTCAGGTAGCAGAACCAGTGGAATTGCCCGCAGATCTCATCCACCAGCCGTTGCCCCAACACCCTTCTCTTGCCGGAATCGGAATCAGGGAGTGACTGATATGTATCCAGGAGCCTCCACAAGACACGTTCGTGCTCCCGGTAATGGGCCCTCACCCCCCGTTTGCTGATGCTCTGCCCGTCCACACCGACCCTATGGCAGTAAATGGGCTGGTGGGATACATACAATGTCTCCAACAACGGCAGCGGCAAGTAGACCAGTTCCACATCCGTGTAGAAGCAATGCTCACTGAGGGACTTGTCCATGGCCTGCAGGATCCGTGTCCGATAGCAGATCTCATGCATGCCCATGGCTGGGCGGAAAGTCACCTGATCGAAGGTATAGAGGCCTTCGGGATAGTCTTCCAGACAGTCCACCAGATGCTCGCGCCGGCGGCTTTGGTCTACGTTCAGCCGAGGTGTGATGATGCAATCGGCATCACAGCTCCCCAGCATGGCGACCAAAGAGGCTAGGTGGTCGGTCTTGTACCAGTCGTCACCATCCAACTGTTTGAAATATTTTCCCCGGGCCAGGCCTATGGTCCGATTGATGACGGACCCGTAGCCACCGTTCTCCTTGTAGACGGGATGAATGGATGGGAAGCTGGCGGCGTAGCGCTCGACCCGCGCCATCGTACCGTCCCTGCCACCATCGTCGACGACCAGAACCTCGATGTCGTCCACCACCCGTGGATCCGTCAATGAGGCCAGGGCACTCTCTATGGTGTCCTCAACCTCATATGCCGCAACCGATACCGTCAGAAGCGGATTCTTGGTCCGTCCATCCTCTGGCTGACTCATACATTCCCCCATCGGTTATCCTTGACTTATGGCCTACTCAGCCCTCACGCTTCAGACAATCCGCTTTCTGACCAGAGGCCTGAGCGTCATACGAAAGAAATCCTTGATATTCCGTTTCAAATCAAAAGGTTTCAGTCTCACCGACCTCCTGTAGTAGGCCATGGCCTGATGACCATCTCCCAGAATGCTGTAGAAGTAGGTACCCATACGGTAGAAACCGGCCGCCGCTGATGGATCGCCGTCCAGATCCTCGGCGAATTCACGGTGAATTCGTTCATAGGCATCGGTCCTTCCTTGAGGATGGGCTGAGATCCGGTCTCCGGCGTGAAAATGATATCGGGCCAAAGGCTGAGAACAGCAGGCCGCTGAACCCCTCTTGGCCAGACGCAGGTACAGCTCCCAATCCTGAAGGGCAGGCATGGCCTCATCAAAGCCACCTACAGCCAAAAGAGCCTGTCGTCTGATCAGAGGGAAGGAGCAGGAACCGATGAAATTCTCCGACAGAAGCTGCGAAAAGATGTTCCCAGAAGGAAGGGGCCGTTCCCCCAGCAGGCTTCCCCTGCGTGAAGGCTCCTGATCATAGAGCAGCTCCGCCTCACAGTAGACCAGGTCAATCGCGTCCCCGTTTTCTGCCACCGCCACCTGAGCGCCAATCTTGTCGGGCAACCATTCATCGTCATCGTCCAGACAGGCCACATAGGTGCCTCGAGCCTGCCTGATGGCCAGATTCCTGGCCTTGCAAGCCCCTCCATTATGGTCGACCACTATATAGTTGACCGGCCGAGAGGAAGAATAGGACAGGCAGAGATGCCTTAGGGATTCGACCAGCCCGGCCTCCTCCGGGCAATCGTTGACCAGGAAGACCTCCAATTGGGGGTAGTCCTGCGCCATAATGCTGTCCAAGGCTCGGCGCACCACTGCCTCCGGCCTCCTATAGGTGGTCATAATCGCTGATACCAGCGGATGCTTCCCTTCTTCCATATCTGTCTCTGCCCCCTTCATTTCATGCATACGAAACTGCGCAAGACCGCAGCTTCAGCGAATCAATCCCGCCAGTATCCACAGCTCATTCGGATTGGCCGGTCACTTGCTTGACGCGAAACATTGATTGATAACTCCAGGCCCCGGATCCATCCACCCCATCGGGGTCTGATCAAGGGCAAGGTCCTGCTGCGCCTGTGGAGAAGTAGTGACGTCAAAGGACAGGACCACCGACTCTCCTGGGGCCAACCGGGCAACCGTGGCATAGAGGTTCTTCCCGTCCATCCGTTGTTTGCTGACAGGGTCGGCATCGCCCTTGACAGAGATGTTGGACAGTTGTCCTCCAGCCGGCGCGTAGATCAGCGTCTTCTCCACCGCCGTGCGTCTGGGCTGCCCAGCCTGCCCCTGGCCGGTCACATAGGTTGGCACCAGGTCCGCCTGCCAGTCCTTCAACGTGTTGGTCATGGTGTACTCAAAGTGATACCGCTTAGGGCCGCGCTGCTGGCAGTCACTGCTGACGATTTTTGCGGAACGGTGGACATACCAGTCCATTTTCGAGGAATTCTGCTCGGTCACGTATACGCCCACCGTGGGCTTTCTCGCATCGTCGGGAGTATGAGCGGTCAAATTCGCCTTCTCCATGACCGATTCCTCCTGCCGGTCAAACATATAGATGGCGAAGTGTCGTTGCAGTGACAAATCTCGCCAATTCCTCAGAATCCGGCTGACCTTGCCCGCGTCCAGCCCCGAGAAGACCTGGGTCATGGACTGGCGGGCCACTTGTCCAAAATATACGTCCTGCTGCTCAGGCGTGTATTTCTTGTATATGGTGTTGAGCAGAAACTCCGCTGTGTCGATGCCCGTCAACACCTGGCCATCGGGCATGGTGACGCTGCCACTGACCTTGATCATTTCCTGCAGGCATACCGGATCGACCAGGATGACACCGTCCAGTTGCTTCTGCTTCCCCCAAGGAGTCTTACCCCATATATTCCTCATCTGCTCAGCTGTCCGTTGGGTATCAGGAACAGCAGCAATATCCCTCACGTCCAAAGACATCTTCAGGGGACCCCATTGCGAAAAGATACGTTTCTCATCCTCGGTGGGAGCGCCCTGCCCGGCACTGATGTATTCGGTGTTGGACCGGAAGTCACCGAAACTGACCCTGCCCGTGTCGATATCGGCCGTACCGACTGCACCAACCAGGCCTCCGGCAGAACGGGCCTCCGCAGGCGTCATGGCCACAATCGCATAAGTTCGTGGACCGGATTGGCCCAAGAGTCCCGGGAGAACCTGCAGGCCATATGCGTAATCGTCAAGAACTGTGGATACATAGTCCAGTCGTTTGGCTGCCTCCTCGTAACTCTGTCTGAACTTGCTGAGACGCGGTCGGGGCAAGGCCTTGAGGGCTCTGTTCTGTTCCTGGGTGATGGTGTTCGCCTTCGACAGCGACTTTCCCGCATCAAGCAGCGGGGTCAGATTGATCTGGCCATCAACCGTGCTCAAGGGTGCCCCCTGCAAGTGCCCTAAGGCACTGGAAAGCTCCGGCAGCGCGTCGGCCATGAGGGAATCCATGGTGGATGCCATACCCTGCATGGTACGGACATCGTCACCCACCACCGGCACTCCGACCAAAAGCTTCCAAATAAATCCCTGGGTAATCTCCCGGGCCTGTTGGGTGTTCTGCCGCTGAGGCTCAAGTTGCCTGAGAACCTGGGACATGCCCTCAACATCGAGGCTGGAATCGATCTGGGAGATGCTGGCCATTGATATGTTGAGATCTTTTTTGACCTCCTGAACCTGCCCATAGAAGAGGGCCAGGCAAAAGGTCAGCAGAAAGAGGAATGCCATTGCTGTCCACCGGACAATGAGACGACCAATCGAACGGGTACGCCCATCCTTGTCAACACTGATAGCATCATGTCTACTCACGGATTCCCCCAAACCCTAGTCAACCCGCTTAGCCTAGCAGGACCAGCCCACCACATCACGCCCGGGGAGTTTCATATGAACGCCTTGAAACAAGAAGACAGTCCATGCCCATACCGAAAGATCCGACACGAGCGGTGTCTTAGCGTTCGCAGGTAGCGTATACTCCTGCCCTGAGAGGGCATGGGAATTCTCGAGGGAACGCCATTCAATGGCAGTGCGCTCGGCCGGTCCCACGCCATCCTGATTGCCTATCTTGGGGGAGGTAAGGAAGGGTGTTCATTGGCGACAGCATACGAACTGAGGACGAATGTCCGGTATGCGGGCAACCATCTTCTCGTAAACCTTCGCATGGAGGCAGCCGGATAGGGCTGAGGAGTCCGGAGGACACAGCAGAAGAAGACAGAAACCGCCAGTTTCCTGCCTATTCGTTTCCTCGCTGGAATCTTGGCTACACCGCCGGCCTCCTGCTCATGGATTCCCTGATGCCTTGGGGCGCCACGCTTATATCCCTTCCTCTCCTGTCCACCCATAGCCATCCCATTCCACCAGGGGAGTACTCCTCCAACGGGCTGGTCTTCTTCCTGGGGCCGCAAGCATTGCTTGGATTATCAGCCTGGGGGCCACCCACATCTATGCCCAGCACAGCATGGATGCAGGTCCGGAGATGTATGGCAAGGTGATTACCGCCTTCTTCTATGACTTCCTCATCCTCAGCACCGTCGATAATCTCCTGGATCTTGCCATCCCCCACAGACTCATATTCCTTGTGCCCTTCCTCACCACTGTGCTTGCTCTCTTGGAACGCTGGCTCATGCGAAGGGAACTCCACCGCCAACGCAGGAAGGGCAAATGCACCTATCCGACCCTGCTGATAGGCTCCCCCGAGAAAATTCGTCTAACACTGAAACGGATGGAAACCAACACGAGTGTGGGTTATGAACCCATAGCCCTGTGCGCCATTAAGGACGACCCCGGACAGGAGCCGGGCACTCCGACAAGCGCCGACTTCCAAGCCAGTACGGAGCGGGAACGGAATCTGCCCCTCCTGCCCCTCGACGCAGACCTGCCGAAGAATGCATAGTCCCTACAGGCCCATACCGTCTTGGTCACTGATGTCATCAATCGTGATTCCGAAACTATGAAGACTCTGGCACTTGCCGTAGAGGCCTTGGGCATGGAACTGGACATCCCCACCTCGGTGGCGGACATAGGCGGCTCTTCCCTCTGCCTTCACAATGACCCCACCATGCCGGTTTTGACCGCCCAACTCCCTCAATATTTTAGGACGACCCTGATCTTGAAGCGCCTCTTCGATTTGCTTCTATCCCTGTGCCTAGTGGCGGTGGCCTCTCCTATCATGCTGGGGGTGGCTTTCCTGGTCAAGCGTGAGAACAAGGGTCCCATTATCTTCAAGCAGGAGCGGATCGGCCTCTACGGTAAGCCCTTCACCATGTATAAGTTCCGATCCATGAGACCCGATGCCCACAAGGCCAAGACTCTCTTGGCCAAAAAGCACAATATGGAGGACCGCTTCATATTCAAGCTCAAGGAGGATCCCCGGGTCACCTCCATCGGGCATTTCATCCGCCGCACCTCCCTGGATGAGCTCCAGCAGCTCTTCAATGTGATCAAGGGGGACATGAGCCTGGTTGGTCCTCGCCCTGCACTGGCTGAAGAGGTGGCCAGATATGACTTCCTGTACTCCTCCCGCCTGCTGGCCAAACCGGGCATCACCGGCCTCTGGCAGATTTCAGGCCGAAGCAACCTCAACCAGGCTGAGTCCGAATTCGCCGACATCTCCTATATTCAGGATTGGTCACTGCCTGGAGACATCGCCATTCTTCTGAATACCGTTGTGGTGGTGCTCAGGGGCACAGGATCATACTGATACCCATTCCCCTATGCCCCGTCACTGTCCGCAAGAACAGGGCTGGGAGTCTAGGAGACTAGGGCCTAGCACACCATCACAAAGCTCACAGCCGCTGCCGACCCCCGTATCAGACAATGCCCTCCTTCCGTAGGAAGGAGGGCAGGATGGAAGGGGCCGGCAACCACCAAGGCATATCAGGCGAAGGCCCCGTCTCATCAGTACTTGAAGACCGGCACGTTGGCGCCCTTGTAGATCTTGGTCGTCATGTCCGCCACGGCCTTGGTGTGGTAGGCGTCCACCACCTTCTTGTAGGTTGGATTGTTCTTGTCCTCCTCGCGCGCCACCAGAATGTTGACGTAGGGGTGGTTGGCGGGGCTGGTCAGGTCACCGGGGGCGGTGAAGATCGCCTCGTGCACGCTCATACCGGCGTCGATGACGAAGTTGGCGTTGACCACTCCTCCGGCATAGTCTGGCAGTAGGTTGATGATACCTGCCGGGTCGGTCTGGACGATGTCGAGATTCTTGGGGTTGGAGATGATGTCCTCGGGGTTGGGCGTCATGGCGTTGGGGTCCTTGAGCTCTATCAGGCCAGCCTGCTGGAGGACCTTCAGGGCCCGGCCCATGTTGATGGCGTTGTTGGGAATGGCCACCTTGCTGCCGTCGGGAAAGTTCTTGGGGCTCTTATAACGCTTGGAGTAAAGGTTCATGGGTGAGATGTAGGTGTCGCCGATGACCGCCAGCTTGTAGTGGTTGATTTTGACGTCGTTGGCCAGGTAGGCGTAGGTGACGGCGGCGGAGATGTCGACCTCATGGTTGGCCAGGACCTGGTCAACATAGTTGGCTTCCTGGAAGGGCTTGAGGACAATATGGATGTTGTCGCCACGGCGGTCCAGCTCCTGCTGGACGGCGTCCCAGATCTGGTCGTCGGAACTGCCGATCACCGACACGGCGACCTTGGTCTCGCCCCTGTCTGCGGCATGGAGTCTCCAGGAGATGCCACAGATGACGACAAGGGCCACCACCATGAAGGCGCTCAGTATGGTCAGCTCGATCTTGGCCCTGCGTTTTCTGTTGGAACTGCGCCCTGTAGCCATGGTGCTCTCCTTATTTATCTAACTAATTCCAGCCGGGATACCCACCTACCGACTTGGCTGGCGGACCATCAGGCCCTTTCCCGACTCTCTGTCTACATGTTTCCTCAGTGCTTCCCAGCGCTGCCTAGTGCTCGACGACCTCGGCCAGAAGCCGTCCGAAGAGTTCGATGATGGCCACCAGCAGCACCAACACTATGACTGTTGCGATGGTCACGTCGTACATGTAGCGCTGGTAGCCCAGGCGGATGGCGAAGTCACCGAGTCCGCCGCCACCGACGATGCCGACCGTGGCGGTCTCGCCGATCAGCGAGATGAGCGTGATGGTGGTCACCCGGATGATGGAGGGGACTCCCTCACGTAGGTAGACATGCCAGATGATCTGCCAGGTGGACATACCCATGGACTCCGCAGCTTCGATATAGCCGGGATCCACCGATTCCAGGGCGGATTCGATCTGCCGGGAGAAGAAGGGCGTGATGCCGACGACCAGGGGGAAGATGGCACCCTTGGGGCCTATGGCCGTACCCATGAGCAGACGGGTCAGCGGCACCAGGGCCGCCGCCAGAATGATGAAGGGGATGGAGCGAAACAAGTCGATGAGCTTGTCCAGAATGTTGAAGATCAGGCCATTGTGACGAATACCGCCACGCCGGCTGACGATCAGCGCCACACCGATGACCAAGGAGCAAATGAAGGAGATGACCCCGGCCGCGCCTACCATGATCAGGGTCTGCACGAAGGAGTCGAAGAACTCCGGCAGACGGCTCATGACATCAGGAAACCAACGGTTCAGCAGATCAACCACGGCTCAGAACCTCTCTTCCGATATTACGGGATTTCAGATATTCCAAGGCCTGCGCGATGTTCTCGTCGCTGCCCTCAAGCTTGACCACCAGACCACCCAGGGGCGCCCCCTGGACCACGTCGACATCACCGAAAATGATATTGACATCCAGGTCGAAACGCCGGGACATGTTGGAGACCAGGGCCTCCGAGACCTCCTTGGAGACATAGCTCATCTTCAGGAGCACCTGCCCGGCTTCGAGATGCACGATCGGCGAATCCTGGTCGATCAGATCGTTGACCTTGTCCAGGTTGGAGGTCGTGGCCACAAAGGACTTGGTCAGGCTGGCCTGGGGCTTGGCGAAGACGTCGAAGACCCGGCCCTGCTCGACTATGGTGCCCTGGTCGATGACGGCGATCTTGTTGCAGATCTGCCTGACCACCGACATTTCATGGGTGATCATCACGATGGTCAGCCCCAGATCATGATGCAGCTGCTCCAAGAGCCCCAGAATAGACTTGGTGGTGTTGGGGTCCAGGGCGGAGGTGGCCTCGTCGCTCAGGAGGATGTCAGGGTGGTTGGCCAGGGCACGGGCGATGGCCACCCGCTGCTGTTGGCCACCTGACAGCTCACCGGGGTAGGCTTCGGACAGCTCGCCCAAACCGACCAGGTCCAGCAGTTCCATGGCCCTACTGGTCCGCTGCCTGCGGCTCATGGTCGAGTTGTGCAGGGGCAGCTCGACGTTGCCCACCAAGGTCCGTGAGGGCATGAGGTTGAAGTGCTGAAAGATCATACCGGTGCGCTGGCGGAGGTCACGCATGCCGGAGTGGTCCAGGTCCTTGACCTCCTGGCCCCGGACCTTGATGCTACCCGCATCGTAGCCTTCCAGACCGTTGATGCAACGGACCAGGGTGCTTTTGCCTGCACCGCTCAGACCAATGATGCCGTAAATGTCGCCCCGATCAATGGTCAGGTTCACATTCTCCAAGGCTGTCTTGTCGCCTTCGTCCTCAGTGCGGTAGGTCTTGGTCAGATCACTGATCTGCACCACCGGAGTCCCAGCATCAATGGCGCTTGCCATGTCCCGTTCCCCTTCCATTCGTTCCAATGCTCGGAGGTACACAGCTGCTGCCCGCCTCCGAACGCTCTGTCAAGAGTACGGCAACCCGGCACGGACACGAGGAGGTGGTTATAGAGGAAACTTATGGACGCTTATCAGCGCCCGGATCGAAGGCACGCTACATGGCCCCGCAGCAAATCCCAAGACTCTCTAGACTGTACGTTTGCTTACAGTTTGCGTGGGGCAGGCGGACACAGCCCCGCCGAACCCGGCAAGCTGCCATAATGAGTAGCTGTACTTGCTCAGTCTGGGCATTCGGACGAGCAGCAGCGTACAAGGTCATGAGTAGGAACGAGAGGACCACAGCATGAAGGACAGCAAGGAAACCGACGCCTCCACAGCGGCGACAGGAGAAAAGGCCGGCAGCGGGAATAAGACACCTGTGGACACCAAACCCCTCTTCCCCGGCCGCACCTTCATATCCAACGTGCTTGACGTGGCCGGCAACAAGGACACCATGACCGACCAGATGACCGGCAAGTACCTGCAGCGCGCTGTTATGGCCGGCCTCTTCGTCGGCATCTTCTTCACCGCTTTCTTTATTATCATCGGCCAGTTCAGCACAGACCCGGGCGACCCTGGCCTCAAGCTCTTCGGGCGCGTGCTGGCCTCCTTCACCTTTGGCTGGGCCCTGGTGCTGATCTACTACACCAATTCGGAGCTGCTGACCTCCAATATGATGGTGGTCGCCGTGGGCAGCTACCACAAGCGTCTGGGTTGGCTCCATTCCCTGCGAATCCTTGGACTCTGCCTGCTGGGCAACCTGCTTGGCGCCCTGGTCGTGGCCCTGATCCTGCGCTGCTCCACCATCGTCTCCGGCCCCACCATGGATCAGATGCTGGCCGCAGCAGCGACCAAGACCGGCTACATCAGTTCTGGCTGGACCGGTTGGGCCGACCTCTTCGTACGCGGCGTCCTCTGCAACTTCTGCATCAACATAGCCATGCTCATGGTCTATAACGGCAAGCTGACCAATGACTTCACCAAGTGCACCATCATGGTGGTGGCAGTGTTCGTCTTCGCCTTCTGTGGCTTCGAGCATTCGGTGGCCGACTCGGCACTCTTCCTGATCCTGGGCACCTATGGGGCCGTGAACGCCTGGCAGGCCATCGCCGTGGTCGTCATCGCCATGCTGGGCAACTTTGTGGGCGGCGGTATCCTCATCGGCCTGAACTTCGCCACCATGAACGACGAGCGGGGCGTTGTCGCAGAAGCCTAACGCTTCCGGCAGTATGCAGGGAGGGGGCTGTGGCCACTGACGATGTCTCAGCGGCCACAGCCCCCTCCCTGTCATTAGGAACGAAGCGCTTGGGCGATAGGCTCATCACCACCGATAATGTCGTAGACCCGGCCGACACTCTGCGCAAGCTCCAGGCTTTGCGCCAGGGCCTGGGCCACATCCGCGATGGAAATGGAACCCGACTGGCCCGGTTGGGCGTTGATGTGACCGGTTGCCGGGGTCTCGACCAGGGTGCCCGGCTCTATGATGGTGTAGTCCAAGCCGGAGTTGAGCAGGTGCTCGTCGGCCACGAACTTGGTCACATAATAATCCGGCAGCCCGTCGATGGCCGACTTCACCTTGGGGTCCTCCCAGCGGGAGATGTCGGCGGCATACATGGCACCCAGCATCACATAGCGCTTGATGCCGGCCTTCTTGGCGGCATCTATGGTCTTGATGGCGCCGAAGGCATCCACCTGAACAATGTCCTTGCCCCGCGATCCGGCAGTGAAGACGATGGCGTCGGCCTTGGCTTGGGCAAAGGCCTTGGCGATCTGCGAGATGGACTCATGGAGGTCAAGTTTTCTGGCCTCCATGTGCTCTCTGGCTTCCAGGGACTCAGGGTGCCGGGCGAAGGCCACCACCTCATACCCCTTATCCCTCAATGCCTCACAGGTCAGCTGACCGACCCGCCCCGTAGCGCCCACAACAATGACCTTCATAGCCGACTCCTTTAGATATTCTTGGCTTCCAACGCTCTCACTGTAGGTCCCCCAGCAGGAATGCGCCCAGGAGAAAACCACCTGGGCGCCCAGTTTCCGAGGTCTCAACGCTTTGGGCACATATGATCGATGACTGCATTAGGCCGAGAAGAAGGAGGGCACGACCGGGGTTGGTGGTTTAGACTGCTGATAGTCGAATAAGGAGCGAGCGCATGCTGTCTTTTGAGAATGATTACAGTGAGGGTTGCCACCCGGCCATTTTGGAGCGCCTGAAGCAGATCAACCTGGAGAAGAACCCTGGCTACGGTGCTGATGGTTACTGCCAGGCGGCCAGGGACAAGATCCGGCAGGCTTGCGAGAGTCCCCGGGCTGATGTCTGGTTCCTGGTGGGTGGCACCCAGACCAACCAGACGGTCATTGATGCCATCACACCCCAATATGCCGGGGTGGCGGCCGCCGAGTCCGGGCATATCAACGTCCATGAAGCCGGGGCCATCGAGGCCACAGGTCACAAGGTGCTGACCCTTCCCGAGCATGACGGCAAGATTGACGCCAAAGAACTGGATGCCTACTGTGGGGACTTCTACCAGGACGGCAACTATGAACACATGGTCTTCCCCGGCACGGTCTACATCTCCCAGTCCACAGAGTACGGGACCATATACTCCCTGGATGAGTTGAAGGCCATCTCCCAGGTCTGCAAGCGTTATGACATGCGCTTGTTCGTCGACGGTGCCCGGCTGGGATACGCGTTGAGCGCCCAGGGCAACGACGTCAGCCTGGTCGACCTTGCCCGCTTGGCCGATGTCATCTACATTGGCGGCACCAAGCAGGGGGCCCTCTTTGGCGAGGCCGTGGTCTTCCCCCGGGGCGACTCCCCCAAGCACTTTCTGACCCTGATCAAGCAGCACGGCGCCTTGCTGGCCAAGGGCTGGCTCCTTGGCGTCCAGTTCGACACCCTCTTCTCCGAGGACCGGTACAGTGTCATCGCCTACCAGGCCAACCAGGCCGCTGACCGCATCCGTCAGGCCTTGCGCGCCAAAGGCTACCAACTGACCTTGGACAATCCAACCAACCAGATTCTGGTGACCATGGATCAGGCGACCATCGACCGGCTCAGCGCCCAGGTCAAGCTAGGCTACATGTACCCGGTTGATGAGTCCCATGCCGTGATGCGCATCTGCACCAGCTGGGCCACCAGCAGCGAGCAGGTGGACCAACTCGTCGGCCTGCTCTGACTGGGCACTCATCCGGTCTACGCCGGGTGGGGGGGGGGAGGGCGCAATACCACCGCAAGCGCGGCAGCCTGTGGTGGAGCTTAGCAACCTGCCATCGGTTGAGATCCATCCTGCTCGTTCTCTATGGCCTGGCGTTCCATGGCCACGAACTTACGGACGCACGCCTTTACCGAGTATTGGTCCCGGGCACTGCGGGCGTAGCGCATGCCCCAGGCCGCCAATTCCTCGGGGTGGTCGATCCACCAGTCGATGCGATTGGCCAGCGCTTGGGCATCCCTTACGGGAAAGAGGGAGGAGGGGGTCAAGGCGAATTGCTTGGCCGCGGACAGGGGTGAGTCGGCGATGATCGGGACCAGGCCCGAGGCCATGCCCTCGATCACACTCAAGGATTCACTGTCGGCGATGGAGGGGTGGGCCAGGAGGTCGCAGGACCGCAGCAAGCGCGGCATGTTCTCATTCTTGTGGAAACCGATGCTGGCAGGACAAGTCAACAGCTTCTTGGCCGAGGCCTGCAGCTGACGTTTGAGAGGACCGGTGCCGCAGATGGTCAATTCAATCTGCCTGGCATGGCGGCACAGGGAGACGGCACGAATCAGGGTCGCATGGTCCTTCTCGTTGGTGAGCCTGCCGGAAGCGATGATGCGGAAGTGTCCGCCGGCCCCAACCCTGGAGGAGGCCTTGTCCCGGGCCGCCTCCTTGGGGGAGAAGCGTGGCGAATAGCCATTTGAGATCACATGGATCCGGGCCCTGTACCCATGTCTGGCCAATTCGTCGGCCATCATCTGAGTGGGGGTGTGGATATG
Organism: Bifidobacterium aemilianum; assembly: GCF_003315635.1. Lineage (GTDB taxonomy): Bacteria > Actinomycetota > Actinomycetes > Actinomycetales > Bifidobacteriaceae > Bifidobacterium > Bifidobacterium aemilianum. The sequence continues at coordinate 273,782 of NZ_PDCG01000001.1, forward strand.
CTCCACCTTCCCATAAAGCCAGTGTTTGAAGAGCCAGTAGATGAAGGAGGACAGGCCGGGCAGATATTTGAGCGGCCCCGCCGAGTAGGTGATGTTCTCCGGCTGCAGGTGGAAACCGGCCGTAACAGGAATCCCCATGGACCGTGCCACAGCATAGGCCTTGCGGCCGAAGGCGAAGGGCATGTATATGTGGACCACATCGGCCCCCTTGAAGGCCCGGCGGAAGAGGACGCTGGAGGGGCGGGCGAATTGCATCTGCTGCTTGGCCGCCACCCATGAGACAAGGGGCACCCGATTGATCTCGGCCGGGTATTCGGGGGCGCCGACACCGACCAAACGCACCTCATGGCCCTGCTTGCTGAGTTCCCGGGCATATTGGAGGGCGGAATTTGAGGTACCGTTGCCCTGGTTGCCGATGGTGTCAACCACCAGCACGATGGTCAGGGGCTGCTGGGCTCCACCATCAGCCATTCGTCCAGGCCCCGAATCCATACGCTTACGGTCTTCCCAAGGACCTGCCTTACTGTCTTCAACCATGTTCTTATCCTATCGCCGCCCCTGCCAGCGGCCTCAGCTCCAGCATGCCCTCCCCCATGACCCGACATGGACCTGAGATTGGGGCGGCAGTATCTTCTCGCCCTGGTTCCTGTGGGGGACTTGGCGGCATGCAAACAGCCACAGCTGCCGGCAGTCAGGACTGGCGGCACACAGGAAGTGGAACCTCCCAACAGCGTGGGAGGCTCCAGTCCTGGGACATTTCAGGTTGCCGCAGGCACAGCCCGCAAGCATGAATCAGGCCCGCCTGGCCCCAACCCTTCCATGGCGAGGTGGCGAGCGCCACGCCTCCGAGGTGAATCCAAGGACCCGTCCTCCCATCGGCGCCCAGGCAGCACGACACCATGAAGGTCAGGGGATTCCCCTCTCCGCCGTCTCACGGCCGTGAGGCACACCAGAGGGCCCACCCAACCGATTCCCGGCTGGATGGGCCCACAAGAAAGCGTATGGCGGCCGCCCCTACCTGCCCACCTCCATGAAGTGCAGGTCCTTGAGGTAGCCCTTGCCGGCGGTGATGTCATATTGGATGAGCTTGTAGTCATCCATGAGCTGATTGGTCCTGGCGTCGAAGTCCTTGGCAGCCATGGGCTTGCCATGGGCGTCCAGATAATTGGGCTGGCCCTCGGGAATCCGGTCCCAACCCTGGATATTGTTGACCACTGGCGGTTCCATGGCTGGAATCGCGTCGTGCATGCGAGTCAGGAAGGCCAGATAGGGCGAGACCTTGGCGCCCATATGCTCGGCCGTCTGGGCGGCGAAGTAGTTGGGCGAGGTGTAGTCGCTGTTCTCGTTGCGCTGGCCGCGACTGGCCGAGGCCTTGTTGGACCAGATGAAGTAGTCGGTCAGGTGCAGATCCAGGGAGTTGTTGGAGTCCGCTCCCGCCGTGGAGTATATGCCCGGGAGGTGATCCCCGTAGAAGACCACGGTGACCGGCTTGCTCAGGCCATCGAGCTGGTCCAGGAACTGCTTGGTGGCCCGGTCGGTCAGTTCGACCCCCTTGGCATAGGTGTCAATGGAGGTCTTCTCGTCAGCTTCCAGCTTGGGGCTGCCGGGCTTGTTGCTGGCCTTGAACTCGTTGTTTGCATACCAGGAGTGATAGGGCATGTGGTTCTGCATGGTGGCCATCTGGATGAACTGGCTCTTACTCGTGGCGCTGATCTTCTCGAAAGCGCTCTGGTAAGTGGCCTCGTCGGAGACATAGGGAGAGCTTCCCAGCTTCTGCTGGTGGGCAATCACATCCGGCTCCTCCAGGGTGTAGAAGTGGGAGATGCCGAATTTCTTATAATCCTGGGCCCTGGAATACATGGAGGGCTCATAGGGGTGGAAGGCCAAGGAATTGCCCACCTGCCCCCACAGCTGGTTGATGGTCGGCGTCCATTGCTCTCCAGGCACCAGCTGCTGGTAGGGGCTGGTCAGCGATGAGTCGAAGTTGGCCATGGACAGACCTGTCAGGCTCATATATTCCAGGTTGGCTGTGCCGCCGCCGTAACCGGATGAGAGCATGTAGCCACTGGTGGTCTGGTCCTTGATGGAGCGAATCCTGGGCATGGGGTCCTTGTTGATCTCCACCCCGGGCACACGGTTGGGGTCCGAGTAAGACTCGGAGAGGATGTAGACCACCGTGTTGTCCTTCATCTCGGTGGTCCGGCCGGTATTGATGTTCTTGGCCTCGGACTGGTAGCGCTTGGCCAGGGCCTTCATGGATTCCTGAGAATAATCCTGGGGTTTGTCCATGATCTTGGGATTGCACTGGCGGATGAAGGAGACCAGGGGTCCGTTGCGCTGGGCGTCGTAGACCGAATCCCACATGGAGGGAATGTCTCCCATGGACTTGGACAAGCCATCAGCCCAGGAACCGACCGTTGAGACCTGAGCGGTAAAGGCCCCGAACACCGTGACCGAAAGCGCCAGCAGCAGCAACCTGACGGCAGCGGCCAATCCGGTCCGGTCCATGGGCCGAATCAGCCTGCCGTGGCGCCCATCGATATGGTTGAGGTAGACGAAGATGCCTATCAGAACAGCCACATAGAGCAAGACCCCCGCAATCAACCAGAAGGCGCCCGAGGGTAGGAAGCTCATGATATTGCCGGTGTTGGAGCCGAAGAGCTTCACATCCGAGGGCAGGACGGTCTCATAGCGAACGGAGACCTTGAAGTGCTCGATCAGGGCCACGATGGCGGCGGCCGAAAGCAGGAGCGGTGAGACAACCCAGAACCGGTTGATCAGGAAGAGCAGCATGGCATAGATCAGGCCCAGGAGCAGCAGGTTGAGGACGAAGACGAAATTCTGCTTGGTCCACATTTTGGCAACCATGTCCCAAACGCCGGTCAGGGGGCTGGACAGCTCGACCCTGGTGGAGTTCTGGGTCACACCCCACTGGAGCGTGAGCACCGCGATGATGTCGAAGACCAGGAAGAGCAGGGCATAGAGCCAGGAGGCGAAAGGCTTGCGCGCGCAAACCGTGCCCTTGGCCAGGCCATCCGAATCCCCATGGTCAAGGCCATTATCGGCGCTTTGGGCATCCAGCCGCTCCGGCTCGTCCTTGGGCTCCCCCATGCCTTCAACTGCGGTACTTGTAGTCATTGTATGCACTTCCTCTGGTCTCATGAATTGGTATTGCCATTCCCGTTTCAGTATTCAGCTCTGCGCACCGGCAGGCAGATTCACTGGTCTGCGCCTCCGCTCACATGCACGCACAGTAATCAGCATGGCGCCCACGGTCAGGTCTCATGTCCAGCAGCCTTGGGCCACCCGGCTCTTTGCCTGCCGGCCCAATGCCTTCCTTGATTCACGCCCCAGTCTAGTCATATCTTTCGAGCCATAGCCAAAACTACACTATTGATACACAATCTCAATAATTTACTATCGAACCTGCCCATCCCAACCTCACCGAAGCACGGGCGGAGTGCGGGGTCGGTCAACAACTCCCACAACTACAGCGTGAGCGACCCTGGCAGGGATATTCTCGGATGAATTATGCCCCGACCGGTCATACCTATGGATGATTCCGGTGGAAGGGTGTGGGCTATATTATCAATGGGCAATACTGGTAGCCCGTGAAAGAGGGATGAATGAGCTTCTTCACCAAGATCCATCTGACCAGCGGTTGGCTCCCCGTTGGATTGTATAGCCTGACGGCGGTCGGGCTGCTGCTGGTGGTAATACTCGCCTCAAGCAAGAGCAGACGCAAACCCCTGCTCACCCAACTGGCGATCGGACTTGGAGGATTTCTTATCGGGTACCTGGCCGTCTGGCTCCTGTCCGATGTCTTCCTGGTCTTTGAGGTCAGTCTGGGATGGGCCGTCATGCTGGCGGTGGCCATTGGCTTTGGTCTGGCCTTCTTTCTGCTGGCCGCAGCCGTGCAATCCAAAGGACTCAGACGTATCATCAGCATGGTCACAGTGCTCCTGGTCATACTGAGCTGCGCCCTGCGCATTGACCAGATTTACGGCGAGTACGCCACCGTGGCCTCAGTGCTCGGCATCTCCGATTATCCGAATCTGGACTTGGAGCAGGTCAGCCCCGCCAGCAGCGATGTCAAGTCATGGAAGACCAAGGCCGACCAAGGCCAGCTGCCCCAGCTGCCCGACAAGGGCATCATCCGGTCCGTCACCATCCCGGCCACGGAATCCGGCTTCAAGGCCCGCAAGGCCAACGTCTACCTACCGCCGGCAGCCCTCAGCAAGACTCCCCCACGGCTGCCCGTCATGATCATGCTGGCCGGCCAACCCGGCTCACCAGACCGCTTCTTCGGCGCCAGCAACATCGCCGCCAGCCTGGACTCCTATGCCCGGAAGCATGACGGCCTGGCCCCCATTGTGGTCTCCCCCGACCAGAATGGGTCCAACACCCACAACACCCTTTGCGCCGACACCAAGGTCTATGGCAACGCCGAAAGTTACCTGACCAAGGACGTGACCAAGTGGGTCAAGACCTACCTACCGGTCAAAAAAAGCCCGCAGGCCTGGCTTATCGGCGGTTTCTCGCAAGGAGCCACCTGCAGCACGCAACTGGGACCGGCCCACCCGGACATTTACGGACACATCTATTCGGCTTCGGGCCAGGTCGCCCCGGTAGACCACACCCGCAAGAGGACCATCGACCGGTATTTCGATGGTTCGGAGCGCGAATACCTCAAGCATGTGCCCGCCAACATCATGAAAGGCAAGGCCCCCCTCCACCAGACAGTCTTCACAGCCGCCGGCGATTGGGACCCCAAATCCCAGAAGGACCAGCTGGCCATCGGCAAATCCGCCAGGGCGTCCGGCATGTCGGTAACCACCATCGTGGCCCAGGACTCCGGTCATGACTGGCATACGGTCAACACTGGCCTACTGCCACAGATCGACAGGTTCTGCCAGGAGACAGGACTGGGCAAGTCCACGAAAGCCCTGGCCAACTACCCGAAGGTGCGCATCATCAGTGAGGATTGACACTCCCTGAGCTCGGGAAGACTCGCGGCCAACAGAAACCGGCCCGCACGCGGATCATCCATTGGCTGTGACCTATAGTGATTGATGAGACTGCAAGATGACAAAGGACTTTGACAAGATGGCAGACAACAGGCAGCCCAGCAAGGAAGACGAGGCGGGGAATCAGCTTCCACCGACCCCCAAGCCTGAGGGCCATGGCAGTACGGCGGCAGCACCGAACCCAGGCGAGGGCACGCACACCGTTCAGGCAAAGCCCAGCGATGCAGACGGGGCCACAGATGTTCAACGCCTGAAGGAGCGGACCGGTGCCCAGCCCAAGGTCCTCAAGACCGCCGCCACCCGCCTGGTTAGAGAATCGGTCAAGAAGGGCGCTTCCTCACACAACTCATGGCTTCCCCTGGGCAGGGACATCATCCAATGGATCAGGGAACACACCTTGGCGGTTGCGGCCACCGCCATCTTCCTGGTTGCCAACATTGCCCGCTGGGTCTTCCTGGCCTTCCGCCATATCGCCAACTCACCCAACAGTCTCAGCGTCACCCTGGCCCAGATGCTCTCCGGGCCCTCACTGACCGGCCGGCCGGGCAAACAAGGCCTGCCACCCATCATGCATATAGACCTGATGAAGCAATTCCTGCATCTGTTGCGGTCTTTGGTCTTCGTTCATGGTGTCATCGCGCTGGTTATCTATGCCGTGGTGCTCATGGTGGCCCTCTCCGTAGCCCAAACGCGACTGGGCACCCTCAAGACCATTGTGGTCACCCTCCTATCGACGCTCTCCGGCATCATTCTGGGCCTCTTGATCTGCTGCGCCATCAATATGGGACTGAACGACTGGCACTGGATGCGTGGCGTTCCCCTCGCCCTATCGCCGTTGACCCTGGTCATCGGCCCCCTTATGGCAGCCAGCGCCTACGAGGACGTGCTCTGGAGGCGGCGTATTGTGCTCCTTGGCTACAGCGTCGTCTGTGCCGTGCTCCTCTTCGGCGGGAATCCTGGCAGCTACTGCACCCTGGCAGCGGCGGTGGTTGGACACCTGACAGGTCTCATCATCCACGGCAAGGCCCGCGACCATGTCCAGTGGTGGCAGGGTACGGATTATGAGATCCGCCGGCTGTTCGCAGCCATCCAGCTGGTGCTGGCCGTCGGACCGATTCTGGCCATGACCTCCCGCTCCCACGCCGGCATCCTGACCAACCTGGCCCTCTTCACCACACCGGCATTTGGCGACAATTCCGCCATCAGCAATTGCCTGGATGGCCACTCCACCAGCTCCTGCACCCTGCTGACCGGCCTGCACCACTTCGCCCTGGCTGGGGTCTGGGTCCGCGCCATCCTGCCCATCGCCGCCCTGGCCATCGTGGCCTGGGGACTCTACCGGGGCCGTAGGCTGGCAGCCTGGGTCAGCATTGCCCTGAATGGCGCGACGGTGGTGTTCGCCATCATCTACTATCTGCTCTCCCCCTTGCTGGTGGCCCTACCCATTGACACCTACGGCGACCAGTTCGGCTTTTCGCCCGCCTTTGTATCAACCGTCATACCGCCCCTGCTACTGGTGCTCCTGCTCTTGAAGAATCTGCCGCATTTCTCCATCCACACCTCATCCAAGCGTGTGGTGACCGGCATTACGGCGATTCTGGGGGCAGCCATGGTCTCCTCCTGCGGTTATCTGATCTTCGGCCTGTCCCTGCCGCAACTCTTCCGCCCCCGGGCAACCGCACCGGCCCTCCTCCTCAACCTCCTCCACCTGGTCATGCCCACCGGGTTCGCCGGCGGCAGAGCAGCCATCAAATCGGTCTCACCGATCTCCTCAGTGGTGACCCAGGGATTCGTGGTGCTCTTCTGGATTGTGGTGCTCATGGTCTTCATCTTCTGGTTCAAGGATGTGGTCTCCGTGGACGAACGTGACCGTCAACGGGCCAACCTCCTGGTTCAGGCCGGCGGCTCCTCCATGAGCTTCATGACCACCTGGGAGGACAACCACTACTGGTTCTCCCCCACCGGCCGTTCCGCCATCGCCTACCGCATCATGCATGGGGTGGCCCTGACCGTCACCGGCCCCTTCGGCGATCCCAGCGAATACATGGGCGACCTGCGCGAATTCATCCGCTTCTGCAACGACCACTCCTGGTCCCCGGCCTTCTACGCCGTCCATGAGGACCAGCGCAAGGAGCTGGAGAAGCTGGGCTGCTCCTCCATTCAGGTGGGCACCGAGATGGTGGTGGACCCCAACAGCTGGCAGACCCGTGGCAAGAAGTGGCAGGACATCCGCACGGCCATCAACAAGGCCAAGCGTGACGGCTTCACCGATGTGCTGACCTCCTACGACAAGGCCGGCTGGCAGGTCCAGCAGCAGATCGTCGACATCTCCGAAGAGTGGGCCCAGCTCAAGGCCCTGCCAGAGATGAAGTTCACCCTGGGCGGCGTTGAGGAACTGCGCGACCCCAGAGTCATGCTCCTATACTGCCAGGATGAGCAGGGCAAGGTGCTGGGCGTGACCTCCTGGCTGCCCACCTACCGAGATGGCCGCGTGGTGGGCTGGACCCTGGACTTCATGCGCCACCGGACCGACAGCCCCAACGGCATCATGGAGTTCCTCATCGCCCGCATGGCCGAACGTCTCAGGGACATGGGCCAGGAGAATCCCGCCCAGGCCGTGGAGTTCATGAGCCTGTCCGCAGCCCCTCTGGCCGGCATCGGCGAGAGCGAGGAGGAACGGGACAGTGTGGGAGCGCAAATCATCGAGCATGGGCTCTCCATCGTCGCTGACCTTCTGGAACCGGCCTATGGTTTCAAATCCCTCTTCTTCTTCAAGAAGAAGTTCCAGCCCGCACCTGCCCCGATCTACATGTCATACCCAGACTCGGCCAAGATGGCACAAATCGGCCTGGCGGTGGTTGGCGCCTACCTGCCCGAGCTCAAGGCCTCGCAAATCGCCGAGATGCTGAAGACCCTCAAGCCCGCCAAGGACGGGAAGGTCGGGAATGCGGCAGCGGCAGAGCAGCCCTCCAAAAACGAGAAACCGGCACCGGGCAAGAAGGCTGGGAAACCTGCACAAGGTGAGCACGATGCCAAAGTCGGGGAGGATAAGCAGGCTCCCCGGCACGACAAGGCCGAGAAGGACCAGAAGTCCCCGATCGACAAGAATCTAGGCAGCCGGAACAACCCCGCCGACACCGCGGACACCAACCACTCGTAAGGTCTGAAGGCAGAACGCAGGGGCCTCACCCATAGATGGGTGAGGCCCCTGCGTTTGTCCACTATGCCTATGGGATAACTCCTGTGCGGCCTTGCAAGGACCAGCAGCCCCCGCCAACACAAGCGAGGACCGGGCCAGAAGCCGGTCAGGTCCCCTACTTGAGGGCCTTGGCGAAGTCCTCCTGGAGGTCGCCGATCCATGCCAACAGGTCCTGGTAGCCAACAGGCATCTGCTCACTGAGATCCACCTGAGGAACCTGGCCCACCTTGGCACTGACGATGATCTGCTCAGTCATGGAGTTGGTCTCCTGGGTGTTGACCACCAGCACGGCTACCTTGCCTTGCCCCACAAGCCCTTGGAAATCCTTGATGTCATTGGGGGTGGGCTCGCTCTCGTTGGCGGCAGCCTGCCGGTAGCCGCGCGGGGTCAGGTCCTTCATCCCCAGATCCTCAGCCAGATAATCTGCCACGGACTCGGTGGCGGCGTAGGTCAGGGCATTGGTCCTGCTTCTGGTGCGCGCAATACGGTCTTCCAGCTTCTGCTCCTTGGCCTGCCAGGACTTCAGCCCCTGGGCAAAGGTCTCCTTGCCTGCCGCATCAGCAGACTCGTAAGCCTTGCTGATGGCCTGGGCCGCCTGCTTGCGGGCGTGGGCCGAGAACCAGAGGTGGGGGTTGGCACCCTCCTTGATGCCGCTGACCTGTGCCAGGTCGACCAGCTTGGTCTTGGAGGAATCCACGCTCTTGGATGCCCAGGAGTCATAACCCGCACCGTTGACGATGAGGACATCGGCCTGGGAGATCTTGGCCATATCCTGGGTGGTGGGCTCATAGTCGTGGGCATCGACACTGACCCTGCCCACGATGCTGGTCACCTCCACCCGATCAGCACCCAGGTCCCGGGCCAGGGATGACCACTGATTGACACTGGACACCACCTTGAGCTTGCCGGCCCTCTGCCCTACAGGGTCGCCGCAGGCCGCCAGTCCAACAGAAAGCCCCAGAGCCAGCAGCAGAGCCGCTACCCGTCGCAGGCCCTCCCCCAGACCCTTACGGCAGGCGGAGCCGCCCGGTTGACCTAACTGCTTCAGCTTCTCCATGTGCATCGTCACTCTTTCACACCAGCCTGGCGGTTGCAGGGTCGCAGGCACCGTCACATACCGGTACTCGCTTACCGATATTTGTTCTCAATAATCATAACAGAGTCTTGCTACAGCACAGAGTCTTGACTGACCGCGATGACCAGTAAGGCAGGCACAGCGCATTACTGAGCCACCCGACAAGTCTTTCGCGCCGAACTACCGCCTTCAGCTACACTACCCCTGCCTCATCACTCCGACCAGGGTGCACCGCAGCTATTGGCAATCAGGGCACAGGCCAAAGACCTCTACGGTGTGGGAGCTTACGATGAACCCGTGCTCCTGGGCTATGCCCTGCACCCAGCGCTCTGGCGGCTCTATCTCGACCGTCTTGCCACAATGACGGCAGATGAGATGGTGGTGGTGGGCGTTGTCCTTGCACAGGCGGAAAACCTGCTGGTCATTGAGGCGAACGGTATCAACCAGACCGGCCTCGACCAGGGTATTCAGCTGCCGGTAGACCGTGGCCAGGCCGATGTGCGCATCAGCCTCGGTCAGGAGACGGTGGAGGTCATGGGCCGACATGAAGTCAGGGCAGCGTTGAAGCTGTTCAAGAATCGCTTCCTTCTGCCGGGTCTGCCTGGTTCGCCGGGCAAGCGAACCGGCACCCGCCGTCTGACCACTCATCGCAAACCACCCTTCACCACTGCATGCACCAGCAACTGCCCTTCACTCTAGCCGATGGCAGGCCAACAACACAGGCCCCTGCCCCTTGGGCGAAGTTCCAGCCAATGGATCACTCCTGCCCGAAGGTCAATACAACCTTGCCGAAGACATCCCCGGAATCAAGCCGTGAGAAGGCCTGGAACGCCTCTTCAAAGGGGTAGGTCGCGTCTATGACCGGGTGGATGTCAGCCAGCTCAACCAGGCGCAGCAGGCGGGCGAAGTCCTCGATGGATCCCATGGTGTTGCCGACCACCCGTATGTCCTGGAAGAAGATGCGGGTCAGCTCGGCTCCAGGCTGGTCGCCGCTGGTGGCCCCACAGATGGCGATGGTGCCGCCGGGGCGCACCGCCTTGACCGAATGGGACCAGGTGGCCGCACCGACCGACTCGATGACAGCATCAACCTTATGGGGCAGCCTGGCACCACTGGCAACGCTCGAGGAAGCGCCAAGTCCCATTGCCCGCTCACGCTTGGCCTTGGACCGGGAGGAAACGAAGACCTCCAAGCCGGCGGCATGGCCCAGTTGGAGGGCGGCTGTCGACAGGCCGCCACCGGCACCCTGGATGAGCACGCTATCTCCGGGTTTGAGACCCGCCGCGCTGAAGAGCATGGAATAGGCCGTCAGCCAGCTGGTCCCCAGGACTGAGGCCTCGGCATAGCTGAGATTGGCCGGCATGGGAAGGATATGAGCCGAGGGCACCGAAGTCAGGGCGGCCATCGTACCCGGGTAGTGCTCGGAGAGGATGCTGCGGCCTTCCCCCGCCGGAAGACCGGCCAGGTCCGCGCCGACCACCGTATAGGGAACCACCGCACTACCTGCCCCCAGGGTGTGGCCGCCATAGCCGACCACATCCTCCAGGAGGGTTCCGGCCGCATCGGTGCCCAGAATCATAGGGGTGGCCTCCTGGCTCAGGCCAACGCCGGCCAGACTCCACAGGTCATGGTGGTTGACACTGGCGGCCTTGACACGCAAGGTGGACCAGAATTCCCGTTTGGCGGGTTCAGGCTGCTCGCCGACAGCCAATACGGACAAGGGGTCCTGGGCATTGACCCCGCAGGCATATATCGACTTCATAGATGGATCCTTCCAGGATGCGGCTTCCTTCATCTTAGGCTTCAGCCCACACCACAGGGGACCCCAAACAGCTAGCTCCCGTCACGACAGGCCAGGGGGGGGGCAGAGTGACAGGCTATTGGCGTATCAGCTGAATCTGCTTGACCCCGTCCTTGCTGCTGTGGCGGTAGAGCACGAACCTGTGGCCGATGACCTGGACCAGGTCGGCGCCAAGCCTGCCTGCCAGTTCCTCCCCGGCTTCACGGGCATCCACCGGGCTGCCGTCCTGCACCACACATTTGATGAGCTCGTGGGCATCCAAGGTCTCGGCAGCTTGGGCCAGGGTGGCCTCAGTCACCCCGCTTTTGCCGATCCACAGCATGGGGTTGATTCCGTTGGCCAGTGCCCGCAACTGCTTGACCTGCTTCTTGCTCAATGCCATATCCATCCACTTTCCTTCAGACTCGCCCTCACTTGCCAGTCGTCACACTGCCGGCCCTTGGGGCAGCAAGGACCATGCTCTCCCCTGGCGATGCCCAGCTGGTCAGCCTCACAAGTCACAGCAGCATGATTCGGCCGCACCGCAATAAGGGCTGTATTCCAATCCGTATAGCCCAACAGTATAAGATGAGGCAACCATCAACACGCCATCTGCCGGCCGTACCCAGGGAACTAGGCGGCAGGCCCAGCCGCCTCAGTGTTCCCCAGACCGGTGTGCCGTCTGGGGCAGGGCATGGACCAGACTACTGCTCGTCGTCCGCATCGTAGAGACAGCACTGGTCCAAGGTGGCGGAAAGCCTGGTGAAGAGGCACTGCGGAGCCGAGGGAGGGCGCAGGTAGCGGCGCAGGGAGGCAATCAGGGCCCTCTCCTTGGCATCACAGGAAATCTCTATGTCAAAGTGGTCAGCCACATCGGCTGCCTCGTTGGCCCCCAGCGAAACGATGGACGACTCCTCCTGGGGAGTATGAACATGGGTCAGGTGGACTTCGGCATGCATCGCACCGGTCGAACTATGACTGGTCACAGACATGTGGCTATGGTATTCCACAGTGTCACTCATACTGGTCACCCTCCTTGATTGATCGCCCACTCACTTCAGCCTTACTCACTGACGCTTCCCACTATTATGTACACCCGAGTGCTTGTCGGGGTTCGCGCTCAGAGAATACTTCTTCTGCGTGTCTGTCTTGTCACTACTGGTAGATGGCTTTGCCTGACCCTCTGCGCCATCAGGCAAAGACCCGGCCTCGTGACTGCCAGCCGGTGGAACCCTGGCGGTTCCTGCCAGGTCCTTGGGCCTGCCATAACCGCGCTCACGGGCAAAACCCGAAAGCTCCTCCTTCAACTGGGTACGTGCCCGGTTGAGCCGACTCATGACCGTACCGATCTTGATGCCTTGCTCATCGGCGACCTGCTGGTAGGACTTGCCATCAATGGCGGCGTCGATGAAGACCTGCCGGCGTTCCGGGCTGAGCTTGGCCAGAGCGGCCATGACCTCCTGGGGGGCAAAGGCCTCCAAATACTCCTGCTCGGCTGACCTCAGCCCCTCAGAGGAGTGCTCAGCCGCTGAGTATATGTCCCAGTCGTCGTATTCGCCGGTGGAGTCGTTGGCCCTGCGGGGGCGGCGCTTGGCTTTAGCGTACTGGTTGAAGTAGGCGTTGCGCTCAATGGTGACCATCCAGGCCTCGAAATTACTGCCGGGACGGAAGGAATCGAAGGCCTTGAAGCCACGCTCAAAGGTGTCCTGGACCAAATCCTGGGCATCCTCGGGGTTGTTGGTCAGCTTCATGGCCTGACGGTAGAGCACATTCACTGCAGGCATGGCCAGCTCTTCAAAACGCTTGCGCTTCTGAGCCAGGGTCTCATCCTTGATCTCGAGATGCTCGGTCTGCTCTGTTGTCATCACGACCTCCATACTAGTCGTCGGCCAAGTCAGCCAGAGTATGTCAGACGGTCTCATATACGGCAGACATGCCGGTAACCCGCCTGAGATAAGTCGGGAGAAGACCTACAGACCCATTGTCTTCAGACCATTCCCTGAAAAACGACAGGAATAACCCAGCGAATTTACAGACACCACTCACTACCATGTCAGGTATGACCCCTGTGTTCAAACAACTCATGCAAGCAATTGACAAAGCCCCTGCGCAAGGCAGCGACACCCTCCTGTGCGACTCCCAGCTCCTTGGTTTCGACACCGAAACCACGGGAACACGCGCAGGCAAGGATGCCATCGTCTCCGCCTCCTTGGTCCTGCGCGACCCGGCGGCAGGCTACCAGGGGGACGTGGTCGGCGAGTGGATCATCAACCCCCACTGCGCCATGAACCCCAAGGCCAGCCAGGTCAACGGCTTCACCGACGAATTCCTGGCCCAGCATGGCGAGGAACCGACCGAGGCTGTGGACCAGGTGGCTCGAATCATCGACGCGGCCCAGACCAAGCGCATACCCCTCCTGGCCTATAACGCCTGCTTCGATATCGACATGCTGTCGGCCGACCTCAAACGCTGGGGCCTGGCTCCGCTGGCCGAGCCGTTGGTGGTCGACCCCCTGGTCATCGACCGGGCCATCTCCAAGCGTTCCGGCCGCAGGACCCTGGAATACACCACCCAGTACTACGGAGTGGAACCGCACGGGGACTTCCACGATGCCCGGGCCGACACCGTGGCGGCAGTAGACCTGATCAAGCCCATGAGCACCCTCTACCCGCAGGTGGGGAAGATCAGCTTGGATGAACTGATGCAATGGCAGCGTTCGGCCTTCGAGACCTGGAAGGAATCCTTCAACGAATGGCTGTCCTCCAAAGGACGGCGGCCGGTGACGGACACCTGGCTCTAAGCTGCCTGCCCAACCTTGAGATGCCCGGGCAATGTTGGGATCTGGACCCATTACCATATTCCCTCCCCGGTGTCTAGCCTTGGCTATGCTGTAAGGCGAGGTCTGCCCGTCGGCGGTCAGGAGTATTAGTCGTGAGCAGAGACGGTAGACTCCAGACGGTCAAGGCATTGCCCCCCCCCAGAGCGCTACCGGGAACCACAGGCACAACGAATCGGATAGGACCATGGCCATGACAGCACCGCAGGCCCCAACACAGAAAGGGCCCGTACACCGCCAGGGTCTCACCTATGCCGACGCGGCACGCATCCTCCAGGAGCACGGTCTCCTGCGGGAGATCATCCAAGGAGATCTGTGGACCCTGAACCCCGACCGTATCCAGGGACTTGACCTGCCGATCGCCAGCATCAGCTATGACAGCCGGCAGGTGACGACGGGGACCATGCTCTTTGTCAAAGGCAACTTCAAGGCCCACTACCTGCAGGGACTGGACACCAAAGGCCTGACCTGCTACGTGGCCGAGACCGAATATTCCGCCATGACCACAGCGGCCGGACTAATCGTCTCAGACGTCCACCAGGCCATGTGCCTGCTTGCTGCCGAGTTTCATGGCCACCCCGAGCGCCGGATGACCCTCGTGGGCATCACCGGAACCAAGGGCAAGACCACCAGCACTTATCTACTCCACGCCATACTGAACGACTATTCCCATGGCAGGGCGGCCATGTCATCGTCAGCCGGCATCTGCCTGGATGGCAGGAGCTACCAGCACGCCGAGCTGACCACGCCGGAGTCCCTTGATCTGTTTGCCATGCTGCGGCAGGCGGCCGACCAGGGCATGGACTATTTCGTCATGGAGGTCTCCTCCCAGGCATACAAGGTCAACCGCGTCTACGGGCTGACCTTCGATGTCGGAGCCTTCCTCAACATCAGCCCCGACCATATCAGCCCCATCGAGCACCCGACCTTCGAGGACTACCTCTACTGTAAGCGCAGGCTCATAGCCAACAGCAGGACCCTGGTGCTGGGGGCGGGCTGCGACCATGAGGACCTGCTTAAGGAGGATGCGCGCCGGGCCGGCATAGCCGTCAGCCGCTTCGCCGCCGCCAGGCGGGGAGGAAAGGACCCGCTGACCACAAGCCAGCCGGGGGATCTGACAGCCCTGATCGGCGAGCAACCGACCCAAGGCTACGAACTCCTCAAGGCGGGTCATCGCTTGGGGACATTCCACCTTTCCATGGACGGCGATGTCAACATCCTCAACGCGGTTGGAGCCCAGGCCATGGCCCTGGCCTGCGGGATCCCAGCGGACGACCCCAGCCTTCATGCAGTCGACCAGGTCCAGGTCCCCGGGCGCATGGAGCATTTCATCAGCAAGGACGGCATTGTCGTCTATATCGACTTTGCCCACAACTATCTCAGCTCCAAGACCCTGGTCGATGAGGTGGAGGCCCTCTACGGCAACCGCAACCCCCGTATCACCATGGTCTGCGGGTCAACCGGCGGCAAGGCCCTGGACCGGCGCGAGGGCATCGTCAAGGGTGGCCTGGGTCGTGTCGAATCCTTCATCTTCACCATGGATGACCCCAATGATGAGAACCCCCAGGCCATAGCCGAGGAGATGCGCTCCTACGTGACCGACCCCAAGGCCAGCAGCCAGATCATCTTGGACAGGGAGGCGGCCCTGGCGGCCGCAGTTCAGGGGGCACGGGCCCACGCTGACCGGCTCAACGTCATCCTGGCCATCGGCAAGGGCAGCGACCAGTACATGGTCCTCAAGGGCCGCAAGAAAGCCTACCGGGGCGATCGGGCCGCGTTGTTGGAGGCCATGGGAGACTAGCGTGCCCGGCACAGCCGCAAGACCACTGTGCCCGAGGGCGCAGCTACTGTAGCCTACCTGGAGGCCTGGGCCAGCTACTGCTGACCTTCAGTCTGCTGCCCATCCTCGGCCGACCGGTACTCCAGCTTTTGGCTGATCACCGAGGTGACGCCGTCCCCCCGCATGGTGATGCCGTAGAGGGCGTCCGCGATGCTCATGGTCCGCTGCTGGTGGGTGATGATGATGAGCTGGGCATGCTCCCGCAGCTGGTTGAAGGCGTTGATGAGCCTGGTCAGGTTCAGGTCATCGAGCGCGGCCTCGACCTCATCCATGACATAGAAGGGGCTGGGGCGGGCCGTGAAGATGGCGAAGAGCAGGGCCAGGGCGGTCAGGGAGCGCTCGCCACCGGAGAGCAGGCCCAGCTGCTTGACCCGTTTGCCGGCGGGGCTGGCCTCGACCAGTACGCCGGTGGTCAGCAGATCGTCCGGGTTCTCCAGGCGCAGGCGGCCGGTGCCTCCGGGGAAGAGGGTGCCGAAGACGGTCTGGAAGGCCTCGGCCGTGTCATCGAAGGCCGATTTGAAGACCTGAATCATGGTGGAATCCAGGTCCCGGATCAACTGCATGAGGTCATCGCGGCTCTTGGCCACGTCCTTGCGCTGGTCGTTGAGGTATTGGTTGCGGGACTGGAGGGCGTCGTATTCCTCGGTGGCCAGGGGGTTGATCTTGCCCAGGGCCTCCAGGTCACGCTGGGCCTTCTTCAGGCGCTTGATCTGCTCCTGGCGGTCGTAGGGGACCGTTTGGTAGGCGATCGCCGGCTGCCGGCCATCGGTCTCCTCCCCCGGCCTGGATTCATCTACGCTCTGGTCCTCTTCGCTTGCCCGCTCAGCTTCAGCGTCGCCGGTTGAAGCAGAGCCCTCAGTCTCAGTCGCAGCCTCAGCCTGGGCGGACTCGGCACCCTCCAGGGGAATGGGCTTGCCCTGGTCGTCCAGCACAGGAACCGGCTGGTCGGGCCCGTAGTGGTCCAGCAACTCCTCCAGGCTCAGGCCCAGGTCGTCGGAGACCTTCTGGGTCAGCTGACCATAGGAGGCCGCCAGACGCTCACGGTCGACGTCAAGCTCATGCTCACGGGTCTGCAGGGCCTGGACCTTCGGTTCCAACTGGTCTCGCTGGCCACGCAGGGTCCTCAACTCCTGGTCATGGCTGGAGGCGGCGGCCTGCAGGGCCTCACGCTCCTTGACCACCTGCGCCAGGCTGGCTTCCACCAGGGCGGCCACAGCCAGGGCATCAGCGGCGATCTGCTCGACCGTCCGGGCCTGGGTGGACCTGCGTTCGTTCAGTTCCTGAAGCCTGGTCCGCCTGGCCACAGCCTCCTTGGCCTGGTCGTGAAGGAGACCTGCCTGCCGTTCCAGGGATTCTGCCTTGCGGCTGGCGTCCTTCCAGGCGATATTGGCCGTGACCTCCCGCTCCCTGGACTGGCTGAGGCCAGCTTCCAGCCCATGTTCACGTTCGGTCAGGTCGGAGAAGTCGGCATGGTCGGCCGTCGACTCCTGGGCTTGGGCCAGGGCCGTCTGCAGGTCCTTGAGCTTGATGGCGTGGGACTGGCCTTCATCCTGGACCTGCTCGATCTTGGCATCCAGGGCCTTAAGTTGGTCTTCCACAGCATCCAGACGCTGACGGGCCGATGCGAGCGACTGCTGGGCCTGCTGGGCCTTGACCCTGGCCTCGGTGCGCTTCTGGGCCTCCTGATCCACCGTGGCCCTGGCCTGGTCCCGGGCGGACTGGGCCTGGCTGATGGCCTGGTCCAGCTTGGCCATCTCCTCATCAAGCCCCCTGATCTCCTGCAGGGCCTTGTCTCGCCTGGCAGCCAGGGACAGGTCGCTCTGTGACAGGGAGGAGCCGCCGATGGCCCCCACCGGGTTGATGATTTCACCCTGGAGGGTAACGGCCAGCTTCCAGGGCTTCTGACCTATGGCCTCCAGGGCTTCCTTGCGGTCACGGGCCGCGAAGGTGTCGGCAAGCAGGGCCTGGACGGCCTGGACCACTTCCTGGGCCAGGGGCTGGTCCTCGGCGGCGGGATTGACCGACAGGAGGGCTGCGGCGCAAGGGTCCCGGAAATCCTTCTCCTGCGAGGGCTCCTGCCCGGCCATCCAGGGATGGAGGAGCACTGCCTTGCCCAACTTGTCGCTGGCGGCGCGTTCCAGCGCATGCAGCATGGCATCGGTGTCGGGCACGACCATGGCCGAGGCGAAGGCGTCCAGGGCATGGGCCACGGCCTCCTCCCAGCCCTCCTGCACATGGATGAAGTCGGTCAAGCGACCCATAGCCCCGACCTGCCCGTCCCGCTCCAAGGCACCGGAGGCATTGCGGCTCTCCAGGGTGTCGGTCAGGGCGTCGGCCTTGGCCTTGAGGGAGATGCGCTGGGCATCGGCCTTGCGCTGCTGGTCCTGGGCCTGGTTCAAGTCCTCCTGCGCCTCCTGCAGGGCCTGGCGGGCCTGGTCCAGGGCCTTGCCGTCATCGTCAGCCAAGTCTTGCACCTGGCCATCCAAGGTCTCCAACTGGGCCCGGGCCTGGTCGCGCTGACCTTCCAGCCCCTTGCGCTGATTGGCAAAGTCCCCGGACCGGCTCGTGGCCAGCTGCACAGCGGACTCCTCACGGGCCACCAGCTCGCGGAGATTGGCTATCTGGGCATCACGCTCCTGCTCGCTGGTCCGTAGCTCGGTCAGGGTCTGTCGCACCGAAGCCAGCTGCTTCTCGCGGCTGGCACGCTCCTCAACGGCCTTGTCGAGCTCAAGTCTGGCCTGGGAGACCAGGGTCTGCTGCTCCCTGGCCTGGCCATCCAACTCCTGGGCCCGCTGCTCCAGCATATCCGGGTCCTCGCCGAAGTTCTCGACCATCTGCCCCCGCAGGGATCCGGCCCGCTCCTTGGCCAAGGAAGACAAGGAGTTGAGCCGTTCCTGAATCCGGGAAAGGTCATGCCAGGTCTGGTTGATCTTGCTCATGGCCGGGCTGGATGCCGAGCTTAGGCCCTCCACCTGGTTGATGCGAACCTTGACCTGGGAGAGCTCCTTCTGCAGCTCCATGAGTTGCCCCCGGACCTGGGTCAGTTCCCGCCGGGTCTCCTCGCGCTGCTTGAGGGACTTGCTGGCATCCTCGGCGTAGATGCGGGACTGGGCGTCGCGCAGGGCCACCTGAATGTTCTCGGCCTTGCGGGAGATGCGGGCCTGACGGCCCAGGGGGCCCAGCTGCCGGTGGATCTCGCCCAGGAGGTCGTCCAGGCGGGAAAGGTTGGCCTCCGTGTTGGCGAGCTTGCGCTGGGCCCGCTCCTTGCGCTTGCGGTGTTTGAGGATGCCGGCGGCCTCCTCGATGAAGGCCCTGTGGCCGCTGGAGTCGGCCCGCAGAATGGCGTCAAGCCTACCCTGGCCCACAATCACGTGCATCTGTTGGCCCAGGCCGGTGTCGGACAGGAGCTCCTGTATGTCCAGCAGCCGGCATTGGCTGCCGTTGATGGCATACTCAGAACCCCCGTTGCGGAAGATGGTGCGTGAGATGGTGACTTCGCTGTAGTCGATGTCCAGGGTATGGTCGGAGTTGTCGATGGTCAGGGTGACCTGGGCCCGGCCCAGGGGCGGCCGGCTGGAGGTGCCGGCAAAGATCACGTCCTCCATGGAGGTGCCACGCAGGTTCTTGGCTCCCTGCTCACCCATGACCCAGGTCAGGGCGTCGACGATATTGGACTTGCCGGAGCCGTTGGGACCCACCACGGCGGTGATGCCGGGCTCGAAGCGCAGTGTGGTGGCCGAGGCGAAGGATTTGAAACCCCGGAGGGTCAGTTCTTTCAGATACATGCGGCTTCGATTCCTTCGGACAGTCCGTTCACTCCCGGTAACAGGCAAGCAGGCAGGCACTGTCACCCATCAACCGGCATACCCGACCATTCTATCGGTCGAGCTGATAATCCTCACAGTCATCCTGTTCGGGTGCCAACTGGGGAAGCAACACTCCTCGTCATCCTTCTTAGACCGCCAGCGAGGTCTCGATGACGTCATCCGCCGACAGTCCACTTACGGTCGAGCCGGATTCAGGCCCAGTCTTCCGCCCCTGGTCTGTCCCTATGCTTCGCCCTTGGTCTCCCCCGCAGACTCAGTGCCGGCGACCCGCTGGGCCTTGGTCTTCTTCAGGTCAGGGTCGACATGCTCGGCCAACATGGCCCGGGCATCACCGGCCGTCACGAAGGAGCCGCAGATCAGGACACCATGGCCGTAGCCCACACCCAGGTCGTCATCGGCATCGACCATGTTCACGGCGGCCTGTATGGCGTCAGGGAGGGCATCCACCCGGGTCACCCGGTCGGGACCGAAGACGTCCTTGGCGATCGCCTCCAGCTCCTGGGCAGGCATGACCCGCTCCCGCCAGGAATTCTCGGTCACCACAATCTGGCTGAGGATGGGCTCCAGCTCCCCCAGGTACTCCTCCACCTGCTTGTCCTTCATCATGGAGACCACACCGACCAGCTGGCTGAAGCCGTAGTTCTCCTCCAGGGCCTCGCGCAGGGATTCGGCGGCATTGAGGTTGTGGCCGCCATCAAGGATGATGGTGGGTGAGGTACGGATCTGCTCGATGCGGCCTGGGATTCTGACACCGCCGAGGGCCTCGCCCACCAGATCGCCATCCAGCACACCGTTGACCGGCATGACGGTCTCGGCCGCAGCCAGGGCCGCGAGCGCGTTATGGGCCTGGTGAAGGCCGAACTTGGCGATGGGCACGTCCTCGTAGGTGCCGTTGGGGGTGCGCAGGGTGGCCAGCTGTCCGCCGACGGCCGGCATGCGGCTGACAATCTCCATCTCCTGGCCGTCACGAATCATGGGGGCCTGGGCCTTGGCAGCGGCTACCTCCAGAATGGGCATGACCTCCTCGCCATGGGGCTGGGGGCCGATGATGGCGGTGGAGCCGGGCTTGATGATGCCTGCCTTCTCGGTGGCTATCTGTTCGACGGTGTCGCCCAGCCATTCCATATGGTCCATGTCGACCGGGCCGATGATGGCCGCGTCGGCATCAAGCACATTGGTGGCATCCCAAAGTCCGCCCAAGCCGACCTCAACGATGGCCACATCGACCGGCGCATCGGCGAACTTCCAGATGGCCATGGCGGTCAGGACCTCGAAGAAGCTCATCTTGGGGTGGCCCTCCTGGTCCATCCTGGCATCGACCAGGTCCACGAAGTCCCTGATTTGCTCCCAGGCATCCACAAAGTCGTCGTCGTTCAGCTGCTGGCCGTCGATGGCGATCCGCTCATTGACCTTCTCCAGGTGGGGCGAGGTGTAAAGGCCAGTCCTCATGCCGTAGGCCCGGCAGATGGCTTCGGCCATGCGGGCGGTGGAGCCCTTGCCATTGGTGCCGGTGATGTGGATGACCCGGAAGCTCTCCTCGGGATGGCCCAGGAGGTCCAGGATCAGATTCATCCGGTCCAAGTCCAGGTTGGTCTTGTTGTGCTCGGACGGTCGACTCATGATATCGCGCTCGACCAGCCGGATGTCCTGCCCTGCTTCGTTCGGATGCTCAAATGACATGTGACCCCTGTTCCTCGGCATACTGACTGCTCACATTCTATGAGAGGGAGCCAACAGAAGCACTCCATTCGTCGCACAGCCGAGTGAGCCCCGCTCCGGTAGTCCCACCCCACCCCCGCATACCGACTCACCACAAAGCCGCTTACTCGCTCACAACCCATGAAAAGACTGGCGTGGACTTTCCCTATATCGACTTAGGGTGAGCCCGTTCGTGGATGCTGTCCAGAAGGTCCGGTGCCAGCTGCGGAGACAAATCCCACAGGGCGTCAGCGTTGAACAGCGAACCCGGGCCGGCCGCTGACTATGATGGCAGGAAAGAGTAAGCAAACCAGCGAGTAGCAGACGGGTGAGGTGCCATGAGTCAGGTAGTGACCGACAAGGACAGGGAATATGAACGCCAGGAGGCCGCCAAGGCACCGGGGGCCAACCAGCCCATAACGGAACGGGTCAACAACCGTTCCCTGCGCCCCAACAGCCATGATTTCAAGGAGTTCATGACCACCGGCTGGGACAACCAGGAACCGACCATCGAACCTTTGGAATCCAGCAAGTACATTCCTGCCCGCCTCAAGACCTTGGGTCGCGCCTTCCCCGGCGAGCGCCTGGTCATTCCGGCGGGCCAGCCCAAGGTGCGCAACAACGACTGCGACTATGCCTTCCGACCTGACTCGGCCTTCTCCTACTACACCGGTCTGGGGCAGGATTATGAGGCCGGCGCCGTGCTGGTCCTGGACCCCCTAGATCCGCAGAGCACCGAGGCCAAGGCCGGGCAGACCCATACGGCACAGCTTTTCGTGGCCCCTCGCGCCGACAACTCCACCGAGGACTACTACCGTGACCCGCATTACGGTGAGTACTGGGTCGGCCCCCGGGCAGGCCTTCGCGAGTTGGCGGCCATGACCGGTATCGAGACCCACGACCTCGCCCAGCTTGCCGACGCCCTGGGTAAGGATGTGGGCGCCCAGGCCGGTTCCGTCCGTCTTCGGGTCATCAGCGATGCCGACAGCCAGGTGACCACCCTGGTCGAGGAGACCCGCAAGGCCAATGGCTTCCCTGACCCAGCCAAGAACAACGCGGCTGACGACAAACTGCATGAGTTCACCTCCGAGGCCCGCATGGTCAAGGACACCTTTGAGGTGCAGGAGATGCGCAAGGCCGTTGCCGCCACCAAGGATGGCTTCGACCGGCTGCTCAGCCGCCTGCCCCAGGCCATGGATAGGCCCCGGTCCGAACGGATGCTTGAGGGGGCCTTCAACTCCGTGGCCCGCGAGGAGGGTAACGAGGTCGGCTATGACACCATCGTGGCCTCGGGTGAGCACGCGCCGATCCTGCACTGGATGCGCAACACGGGCGTGGTCCGCCAGGGAGATATGCTCCTGGTCGACGCTGGCGTGGAGGTAGACAGCCTCTATACGGCCGACATCACCCGCACCTTCCCCGTCGGCGGCAAGTTCACGCCCCTGCAGCGCAAGCTCTACCAGGCGGTCCTGGACTCCCAGCAGGCCGGCTTCGAGGCGGCACAGCCCGGGGCCACCTACTCGGACATCCACCACGCCTGCATGAGGGTCATCGCGGAACGCCTGCACGAGTGGGGCATTCTGCCGGTCGACGTGGAGACCTCCCTGTCTCCCGAGGGGCAGCAGCACCGGCGGTGGCTGGCCTGCGGCGTGGCCCATCACCTTGGTTTGGACGTGCACGACTGCGCCCAGGCCCGTTATGAGTCCTACCAGGGCGCCCAGATTCGCCCCGGGATGATCTTCACCATCGAACCCGGTCTCTACTTCGCCAAGAACGACTTGCTCCTGCCTCCGGAGATGCGCGGCATCGGCATCCGCATCGAGGACGACGTGCTCATGACCGAGTCCGGCCCCGAATGGATCTCCAAGGACATCCCCAAGCAGATCGAAGACGTTGAGGCCTGGATGGCCGACCGGGCCAGCCATCCCACCTCCTGACAGCACCAAACCCAAGCCTCGGCAACTGCCCCAGTCACCGCCATCATTCCAGCGGCCCTGGCGGTGACTGGGGCTTGGTACCCAAACCACAAGAGCCTCACCCGGCGGTTTCAAGGAAGAACATGACCACTCCAAGCTTCATTCTCGACCTACGGCAGAAAGTTGGCCACGACCCACTCTGGCTGACGGGAGTGACCGGCTATGCTCTCGATGACCATGAGCGCCTACTCCTGGGGCGGCGTTCCGACACTGGTGAATGGGCCCTGGTCTACGGAATCAACGAGCCCGGCGAGCAGCCCGCTGACACGCTGGTGCGCGAAATCGCCGCGGAGACAGGCATCGAGGCCGAAGTGACCGACCTGGTCTCGGTCATATCCGACGACCGCATGCTCACCTACGCCAATGGGGACCAGGCCCAGTACATGGACCATTCCTTCCTCTGCCGACTGCTGCCCGACTCGCCCCGGGAGCCCAAACCCGTTGACGGCGAGAACCTGGAGGTCGGTTGGTTCGACCCGGCCGACCTCCCCCAGCCCCTGGCCGCCAGCACCTCCGAGCGCATCACACTCTTCAACCACTACCTAGCCGACAAGGCCACCGGCCACCCCCACACCTTCTTCATAAGCCAAGGCCAACTCCACTAGCCACCAGAACATAACTATGAGCACCATCTCACCTTCCCCTAAGCCACGAACAGATTCTTTAGGTACTCGTAGAACTGAGACTGCTGGCAATAAGAACTTAAACAGCAACTCGTCAACTTTTCAGGGCACACCGACCTTCGTGATACGCAATACATCAAAATTATGTCCGCGTACGATTGTATTAAACAGAGCAAGCATCAATAGACTCATGTACTGCTATCTTTATTTATTAGATGACAAATGATCGAGCAGGCCTTGCCGCAAAACTGTTCAGCCGCAAGCTATATGAAAAGCATTGGATTATTAAAAACCGGCACAGGGATGATAAACTTCAAATTGAGCACCTAGTTTTTTGGGTAATTGGTTCGTGAATTCAATTACCTCTATGCGTAAGCATGGACGAAAGATTGCTGGTCCTTTGAGTGATGTTTGTCCTCAACGGAACGAGCGGTCGACTCCGGTGATGACAAACATCACTCAAGTAGGTGCTCACTTTATTAAAGGGATCATTGATGAATAATAAAGATTTGCTTTTCGACAAAATATACAATGATGATTGCATCACGGCGTTGAAAAGTTGCCTAGACAAACGAAAAGATCAATCGAAGGCGGTCGTTAGTCACAAATTCGTTTTTGTCTGCGGAAGTATGCTGAACAGTTTTGCAAACGAATCTCTCAAAGGCAGTTATCTAACATCGGATAACAGGGGTTTTATACGTAGGTATATTCTTAGCAAAAACCCCACTATTCACGTCGTTTATTCGGAACGTTTATTCGAGCAGAACAGCAAAGTGGATTTACTCACCTTTGAGGAGTTTCTTGCTGAAATTAGCGATTTGATAATACTGCCTATTGAAAGCGCTGGGACTATATGTGAGCTAGGAGCCTTTGCTCATTCTGAAGGTTTATTAACAAAAAAATTACTTGTCATTGTTGATAACGAGTACAAGGATGCCGATTCTTTCATAGTCCAAGGACCAGTCAGAAAGGTCGCCAACAGTAAGGCAAAGGTGATATATGCGCCGGTAAACGCTGGAACGATATTAACAAGCGAGTTAACCGCATTCATAGATGAAAGATTGGCTGTATTCAAACAACCTCGGCGACAAGACAATTTTCACAGACTGAATCCTTCAAATATAGGTACCAATACCCTATATCTAAACTCTTTTATACATGAGCTAATCGAACTCATGCAAGTCGCTTCTCCAATCTCTCAAGGCAATGCTTTCAAACTTTACAAAAAAATCAAGGATATTGATTCACGCCTTCAATTCGTAAAAAGCAATGGCGAGCAATTCCATAAACAGATAACACAACAAATGATATTTAAACTGTTAAAAGATGCGGGCATTATCCGTCAAGTCGAAGAAGACTTATACTCCTCCTGTGAACCACTTAGCAACGAGAATCTTTTTCTATTCCAAGAAGAAGAGAGAATTCACAAGAAACTTGAGAATCAGCGGTTAAGTATGCTCTCAAGAATACGTAAACACAAAAAGGAGATGTGCTTATGAGTAAATCTCTTGTAGAAGAAATATCCGCCTCGCTCCGCATTTCAACCGAACGTACGCAAGAGATAATTATCAATGCTGACAAGCTGTATAAAATATATAGCATCCCCAAACATTCCGGGGGGAATCGGTTAATATACCAACCATCATCACAGCTTAAAGCTATTCAATACTGGACGCTGGATAACATTATCAGCCTATTCCCGGTATCAGATAGAGCTTTTGCCTATGTCAAAGGTCGTTCGATCGCATCCAATGCAAAAGCTCATCGCCAGTCAAAATACCTGTTTCACACAGATATACATAATTTCTTCCCCTCAATCACTTCCAGTTTGTTTGACAAACAATGTTTAAACCGTTTTAGCAGTATTCTGGAAGAGACTGGTTTTTCGTTTGGCGACACTAATAGCGTACTGCATAAAATACTCTTCCGCAAAGATAAACTAACTATAGGGGCCGTCTCTTCGCCAGCAATATCTAATGCAGTTATGCACGATTTCGATCAGTCACTAACCAATTACTGTTTGATTTCTGGGTATGTTTATACCAGATATGCTGACGATATTTACATTTCTTCCAAAAGCTTATTGCCTAAGCAAATAAAAGAAGATATCTTCGCTGAAATGCATAAATTCGGATTCTCCCCAAATTACAAGAAAACAAGCTTTTGGAATGGCTCATCGCATCTGAAAGTAACTGGCGTCAATGTACTCGCAGGCAGCGGAAGACTCACTATTGGTACGCGAAACAAGAAAATGATCAAAGGGATGTTATACGAGTATTTAATGCACGGAAAAGGTGATCCGACGAAAATACTCGGGTATTTGGCCTATGTCAAGGAAATCGAACCAAGCTTTTACAATACTTTGATTATTAAGTATTCAGAGTACAGAAATGAGCACATCATTAAATACCTCAAGGACAGTTGAAAATCAGCAGTACAACTAGATAGAATTGCTATTCACTATACGCGAATGGTGTGTTTTTACACTAATTGCGTATAGTAATGACTATGAAGCAAAGCATAGCCATTCAAACACTGTCTCGATGGGATGATGCTGGACGCTATGTCTTCCTTAACAGAGACCTTCGTAAGCTGTTCCCAGAGAACGACAATGCTTTCAAAGATGGCCTGAAACGACTGGTGTTCAACGGACTACTGGTTCGAGCGGCCCGAGGGGTTTACATATACGCTCTCAGCAAGCACATCGGCGAGGGAACACTGGATTTGATTGCGCGAAACCTGCGTCGCGGATTTCTCACCTACGAGAGCCTGGAAAGTGCACTCAGTTCCTACGGCATTATCAGTCAGATACCAATTGACCGACGCACCTACATGACAACAGGACGATCCGGCGAATATACAACCCCCTAAGGCACCATTGAATTTACACACACCAATGGGTCTCCAGCCCAAATTCTCCCAAATCTCATCACCACCACCGGCCGCGAACTACCGGTAGCCTCCCCCGAACTAGCCCTCCGCAATCTCAAAGCCACACGGCGCAGCATGGATTTGGTCCTTTCCGACCACATGTAGAAACCTCAACAAACAAGGAAGCGGGGCCGTCTGGAGGAAGATGGACGGTCCCGCTTGCTGATTGGGCGGCTTAGCGGAGTTTGCGGCCGGCGCACCAGACATCCTGGACGGCCCAGCTGGCGGGGTCGGTCAGGAGGATGTCGGCGGCGTAGCCGGGGGCCAGGAGGCCCAGGGGGACTCCGGTGACCGGGTTGGGGCGGTCGAAGCCGAAGGCCTTGGCCGGGGTAAGGGTGGCCGCTTCGATGGCTAGGGCCGGGGCGATGCCCAACTCCAGCACGGCCCGCTGGATGGCGACCTCCAGCAGCAGGGTGGAACCGGCGATGGCCCCGTTGGAGACCAGGCGTGCGTGGCCGTCCTCGACATCGACATCCAGGGCACCAAGCTTGTAGGCGCCGTCAGGGCAGCCGGTGGCGGCCATGGAGTCGGTGATGAAGGCGACCCGGTGGGGGGCGAAGTCGAAGCCCAGCTTCAGCATGGGGTCCTGCACATGGAAGCCGTCGTTGATCAGCTCAATGACCACGCGGGGGTCCTCGACAGCCGCCGGGATGGGGCCTGGCTTGCGGTGGTGGAGGCCGTTCATGGCGTTGAACATGTGGGTCATGATGCCGGCGCCGGCGTTGAAGGCCTTCTGGGCGATCTCGTAGCCGGCATCACTGTGGCCTACGGCGGGAACCACTCCGGCATCGGCGAACTGACGGATGGCAGAGAGACCATGGGGCAACTCTGGGGCAATGGTGATCTGCCGGATGCAGCCATCGGCGGCCTCCAGCAGCTGGTCAACCAGGGCCGGTTCAGGGTCCCGCAGGCACTGGGGGTCATGGGCCCCCTTACGTGTGAGGGCCAGGAAGGGCCCCTCAAGGTGGGCACCGAGAATATCGGGCCGGGTGTCCATCTTGGAGCGAACCGTACGTAGGTTGTCGCAGATATCATTCATGGGGTTGGTTATCAGCGAGAGCACCTGGCGGGTGGTCCCGTGGACGGCGTGGCCTGCCCTGGCCGTGTCAATGGCTTGGGGACCGTCATCAAAGGAGTATTCCCAGGATCCGTGGGAGTGAATGTCAATGTAGCCTGGGGTCAGCACCCTCCCTTGGGCGTCGCGGACCAGCGAACCGTCAGCCGGGTCCATGCCAAGCTTCCGGCAGGTGGCCTCGAACTCAGCCAGCCCACAGCCGGTTGCCTCTATCCGCCCCCCCAGGGATATGAGCCAGAAGTCGTCCTCGATGCCCTGGGCATCGACCTTGCGCGCATTGGTGATGGCGAACCTGCCGGGCCGCCCCTCCAAGGCACCTGTTACTTGGGCAACGGTTTGGGCCCGCGACTGACTATCCTCACACATCTGCATACCTTCCTTGTGTCGCCGTTGAAGCATCGACGTGGGCGGGTTGGCAAGAAGAGCCAGCCCTGGCACTCCGCCAGACTTCCAGCAAGCCCCCTATGACTATGACCTACATTACTGGCAGCGACAGCAGTCAGGCCACCGCCCTGCCGACAGCTCCGCCCACTGCCCTATCTGCTGCCTGGTGAGATGACAGGCCCAATACCCGCGGAACCTAAATCCGCCCAGGCACCCGAGCTGTCAGCACTCACCAATCAGCAATGCTGTCGCTCAGATGCCCTGCCAGGCCGGCTTGTGAGCGAAGGCGTACTTGTAGTAGTCCTTGTGGCGCAGGCGTGAGGCCGCTGCCTCGTCGATGATGACGGTGGCATGAGGGTGGAGCTGGAGGGCGGAGGCCGGGCAGAAGGCGGAGATGCCGCCCTCGCAGGTCTCCTCGATGGCCTCGGCCTTGTTGGCGCCGAAGGCCAGCAGAACCAGTTGGCGGGCCTTGAGAATCGTGCCGATACCCTGGGTGATGCAATGGGTGGGCACCTGGTTGATGTCGCCATCGAAGAAGCGGGCATTGTCGATACGGGTCTGCTCGGCCAGGGTCTTGATACGTGTGCCGGATGCCAGGGAGGAGCCCGGTTCGTTGAAGCCGATGTGCCCGTCGGTGCCGATGCCCAGGATCTGCAGGTCTACTCCGCCGGCGGCCTCGATAGCCTCGTCGTACTCACGGCCGGCATCCTTGATGGTGTCCAGGTTGCCGTTGGGCACGTGGACCAGATCGGGGTCGAGCCCCAGGGGCTCGACCACCGTACGGGTGATGGTGGAACTGTAGGACTGGGGGTGCTGGGGGTCCAGGCCGGCGTACTCGTCCAGGGCGAAACCGCGCACCTGGCTGACGTCAATGTGCTCGTCCTCGACCTTCTTGGCCAGATGCTGGTAGGCCGCCAGGGGGCTGGAACCGGTGGCCAGACCAAGCACGGTCTTGGGGTTGGCCTTGATGAGGTCGGCCACACGCTGGGCGTAGAGCTCTCCGGCCTCATCCTCATTCTTGACGATGATGATTTCAGGCATCTCAATCACCTTTCTTTTCTCTGCTGCCGGACCGTTCCGGCGACTTCCTTGTCATTCCAACTGCCCTAGTGGCCTGTCAACAAGCCAACTGCGCTGCTGCAGTGACCACAGATATTTAGTTAATAATAATTACAAATTATAGTATAGTACTGCTATGCGACCGGAAAGGCACACAAGCACATAGGCAATCAACACCCTCCCCCTGCCTTATCGCCGGACAGCCAAGACCAAGCGCAACAGATGAGCCCAAACCTCTATTGCCATAGATGCGCGCCCACAAGCAACACTCTGCGCCCCTACCGACTCCTCAGACATTAACCTCGACAAACCGAAACTCGCATATTCCACCTCTGTAAGACGTAAGCACATGCTTGCGACGCGTGGGCTTCTGGATGCACCAACCAGTCAAGATCACGAGGTCTCATATTGGCGGACGGCGGCTATGGCGGCTTGGACGGTGGGGCGGTCGGTTTGTTCGATGAGGGAGTTGGGGCCGCCGCCTCCGGGCCCACCGGCGGAGGGGACCTGGTGCTTGGCGGAGAGGTGAATGGCATCGACGCCGGTGGCAAGGATGCTGGGGATGGACTCAATCTGGACACCGCCGCCCGCTTGGATCTGAATGCGGCCCGCGGCCTGGGAGGCCAGCGAGCGCAGGGACTCCAGCCCCAGCTGCACCTTGGGGGCTCCGCCGGAGGTGAGCACCCGGGTGTAGCCCAGGTCGATGAGGGATTCCAAGGCTTTGGTAAGGTCGGGGAGCACATCGAAAACGCGGTGGCAGGTCAGTTGGACCCGCCGGCCAAGACCTTCAGCCTCCTCGTTGGCCACGTCGGCCAAGGCCTCCATGAAGGGTAGGTCCAGGCCACCGGACTGGGACATGCCTCCGACCACCACTCCCCCTGCCCCAGCGGCGACGGCTGCCTGGACGTCAGCCAATTGCACGGCCTTCTCATCGTCGTCGAAAATGAAGGAGCCGCCACGGGGTCTGATAAGCACCTGGGCCCCCTGTGGCAGGTTCTGGGCGGATACGGCTTGGATCAGGCCATGGCTTGGGGTGAGGCCGCCGGTCGCACCCAGGGCCTGGCACAGCTCGACCCGGTCGGCTCCCTCTGCCTTGGCTATGCGTGCACCGGCCAGGTCCTGGACCGCTATTTCTACCGTCATCTGATTCCCCTTTGATATCGGACCGACTTCTCCCCTCATCCTACACAGGAACCAGGCAAGGGCCAGGGGCTGGGCACCAGTCAACACACCGCATTTGTCTTTGAGTATTAACTCAGTTAACATTAGCGGGTCAGCGAGTTGCGACTACGGCGAACAGCGAACGCAAGGACGGACGATGACCAGCCCGGCCCTGCACAGGATGCAAGGAG
This sequence comes from Bifidobacterium aemilianum, assembly GCF_003315635.1. Classification (GTDB taxonomy): domain Bacteria; phylum Actinomycetota; class Actinomycetes; order Actinomycetales; family Bifidobacteriaceae; genus Bifidobacterium; species Bifidobacterium aemilianum. The sequence continues at coordinate 304,464 of NZ_PDCG01000001.1, forward strand.
GTATCAATGGCAAGCCCAGGCTCCACCATCTCCCAGGCATCGGTCTCCGAATCCAACCGGTCCCGTATCCTCTCCCACCTCTATCATCATGGGGTCAGCTCCCGCGCCCAGATCGCCAAGGCCCTGGACCTGACTCCCGCAGCCATCACCAAGATCACCGCCCACCTGATTGATGGCGGGCTCATCGCCGAGAGCCAGCAGACCGAAGCCAACCGCCGTGGCCGTCCCATCGGGCTTAGGCTCGACAAGGGCCGCTTCCATGTGGTGGGCGTCAAATTCGCCCGGAGTCTGGTCCAGATCGGTGTCTTCGACCTGGCCGGAAAGCGGATAAGCCTACATGAACTCCCGACCGTGGATGAATCGACCATCCAGCGGACCATCCACCTGATCCACCAGCAGATCGAAGAGCTGCTGGCCGGCGACCGGCTTATCATCGCCATCGGCATGGCAGTGCCCGGCCCCTACCTGCGCACCGTGGGCCGCACCGCCCTGGTCTCATCCATGCAGGGCTGGCGCAGGATCAACCTCATCAGGGAATTCGGGCGCAGCTTCTCCGTACCCGTGTTCATCGAGCAGGATGCCCGGGCGGGCGCCCTGGCCGAGCACCTCTTCAGCCAGGGACTCAAGAGCCAGAACATGGCTTACTACTTACTGGGCGAAGGCATTGGCCTGGGTGTGGTCGACCAGGGACGGCTCGTCAACGGAGCCTTGGGCGCCGCCAGCGAACTGGGCCACATCTCCATAGACATCAACGGACGCCCTTGCGACTGCGGCAACCTCGGCTGCCTGGAAGGCTACTGCTCGGCCATAGCGGTCCATCAGCTGATTGCCGACCGGCAGCTGGTACCAGGCGCGCAGGCCATGACCCACCGGCAGGCCTGCCAGGCACTCTTCGACCAGGCAGCAGCGGGTGATGCGCCCTCCTTGCAGGCCGTCAAGGAAATCGGCAGATATGTGGGCTATGGCTGCGTAACCATCATCAACGCCTTCAATCCCGAACGCATCGTCATCGGCGACATTGTCTCGGCGGCAGGCAAACCGCTGCTGAGGGCCATCCAGGACGTGGTCGACGAGCGAGTCATCCCCGAACTCAACGATTCCACCTCCATCAGCCTCTCCTGCCTACCCACGGATGCCATCATCTCGGGAGCAGCGGCTGTGGCCATCACCCAGTTCCTCAACCATCCATCGCTCTTCGCCAGGGGCGACCTATCATCAGGGCCGCCCTCGCATTCGTCCACCTCGCACTCCAAGCAACCAGCAGAGCAGTACCAACAGCAGTGAAAGGATTCAACATGTCCAAGCCAATCATGGTCTCCCTCGGCGAACTCCTCTGGGACATGCTCCCCGGCGGCAAGCGGGCCGGCGGCGCCCCCGTCAACTTCGCCTACCACGCCACCATGAACGGGGCCGACGGCTACGGCATCTCCGCCGTGGGCCAGGACCCCCTGGGCGACGAACTGGTGGGGGCCACCGACAAGGCCGGCATCAAGTCCATCATCCAACGCAACGCCTGGCCCACCGGCACCGTGGATGTGACCCTGACCAACGGCATACCCGAATACACCATCGTCAAGGGTGTGGCCTGGGACCATATCGTGCTCACGCGCGACCTGGTCGAGCTGGTGGAGCAGGCCGACGCCCTATGCTTCGGCACCCTGGGCCTGCGCTCCCAGGAGTCCCACGACACCATCATGGAGCTCCTCAAGCACGCCAAGACCGGGGCCATGAAATTCTTCGACATCAACATCCGCGCCGACCACTACTCCAAGGTCCTGATCGAGGAGCTGCTCAACGCCGCCACGGTCTTCAAGCTCAACGATGCGGAACTCCTGCTCCTGCGCGACATGTTCGACATCCGCGGAGAGAACGATGACGACGCCTGCCGCTGGTTCATCAGCCAGTTCGGCCTGGACTACGTGATCCTGACCGGCGGATCCACCTTCTCCACCGTCGTCTCCAAGACCGGCGAAAGCTCCACCCTGGACACCCCCCACGTCAAGGTCGCCGACACCGTAGGAGCCGGCGACTCCTTCTCAGGAACCTTCGCGGCAAAGATCCTGACCGGGTCGAACCTGGCCGAGGCCCACAAGGCCGCCGTCAACACCGCCGCCTTCGTGTGCACCCAGGATGGCGCCTGGCCCACCTACCCCGCCGCCATCCCCGACTACCTGGCCCAGTCGGCCAAGTAGGACAGGCCGGAACCCCACGGCCCCTCGCCGGCACCCGCCCACCGCTGGCGGCAATGCCGACCCCATGGCACAGCCACCAGCGGTGGACCACATGCAGGGCAGGGCCTTCAGCCGGCGAGGAGTCCAATCAGACCCATGATTGGCAAGGAGTCGAAGATGACATACCAGGACATACCCGCCTCCGTATCGGCATTCATGCAGCGCATGGACGACCTCTGCGGCAGCGGCCACCGGGCTTGGGCCCAGGTCTTCCAGGAGGCCTTCGCCAATACGCTGCTGACCACCGTCAAGCGGCAGGACGACGGGACCACCTTTCTGCTGACCGGAGACATACCGGCCATGTGGCTGCGCGACTCCACCGCCCAAGTCCGGCCCTACCTCGTCATCGCCCAAGACGACGACGACCTGGCGGACATGATCGCGGGACTGGTCAAGCGGCAGTTCGCATACATCTGCATCGACCCCTACGCCAACGCCTTCAACGAGACCCCATCGGGAGCCTCCTGGGACCCAGACGACAAGTCCGACTTCCACAGCCCCTGGCTCTGGGAACGCAAGTATGAGGTCGATTCGCTCTGCTACCCCATCCAACTGGCCTGGCTGCTCTACCGCAACACCGGCAGGACCGACCAGTTCAACAATGACTTCCACGAGGGCGCCCGGAAGGTTCTCGATGTCTTCGAGCTGGAGCAGGACCACTCGCGCTCGCCCTACTTCTTCATCCGCGACACCGACCTGCCCACCGATACCCTGCCCATGGAGGGCCGCGGCAACCCTGTGGCACCCACCGGCATGACCTGGTCGGGGTTCAGGCCCAGCGACGATTCCTGCACCTACAACTACCTGGTGCCCTCCAACATGTTCACCGTGGTGGCCCTGGGCTACTTGGAGGAGGTCTTCCAAGGCCCGCTCAAGGATCCGGAATTGGCAGGTCGCGCCCGCCAGCTCAAGGAGGCCATCGGCGAGGGGATCAGCCGCTACGGGGTGACGCGCAACAGCGCCGGGAACCATGTCTACGCCTATGAGGTGGACGGTCTGGGCGAGGCCAGCCTTATGGACGACTCCAACATTCCCAACCTGATTTCCGCCCCATACCTGGGTTTCTGCGGCATTGACGACCCCATCTACCAGGAGACCCGGCGGACCCTGCTCAGCCCGGAGAATCCCTATTATTACGAGGGCAGCCACGCCAAGGGCATCGGCTCATCCCACACTCCCCCGAATTACGTCTGGCCCATCGCCCTTGCCATGCAGGGCTTGACGACCGGCAGCAAGGCGGAGCAGGAGGAGATCCTCAACACCCTGGTGGCCACGGACGCCGGCACCCACCTCATGCATGAGGGCTTCGACGTCAATGACCCCAGCCAGTACACCAGGCCCTGGTTCAGCTGGGCCAACATGATGTTCTGCGAGCTTGCCATGGACTACTTCGATATCAGAGTGAGGCGCTAGAAGCCTGGCACACCATGGCCAGGCATCTGTCATACCCCATAACTAAACCGTTTCAGTGGTTCCTGCCCACCACGAGCCCGAACCGCCGCAACACCGATCAGCAGCACCCAAGAAAGGCGAGGATCAGCAATGACCACCAATCCCAAATATGAGCTTGGCAGCGAAGCCAACCGTATCTTCATGGCGTCCGAAAGCTATGAGCTCCTGGACTTCGGCACCGGTTTCCCGGCGCCCCAAGGCGGTTCCGGCTGGCTGGACGACCAGGGAGGCATCGACCAGAGCCAAGGCATCCACACATGGATCACCGGCCGCATGACCCACGTCTACTCCATCGGCGCCCTACTGGGCTACCCCGGGTCCGATGCCCTCGTGGACGCCGGGCTCACAGGACTCACCGGCATCCTCCACGATGACAGGAACGGCGGTTGGTACCCCTCCATCCAGGTGGACGGCAAGCCCGAGACAGGCAAGATCTGCTACACCCACGCCTTCGTGATCCTGGCCGCCTCCTCCGCCTTGCTGGCCGGCCGTCCTGCCGCCGCCGCCCTGCTCAAGGAGGCACTGGACACCTTCGACCAGTACTTCTGGGATGAGCGGATCGGGCTGGCCGTCGACACCTGGAACACTGAATTCACCGAGCTGGACCCCTACCGGGGCCTCAACGCCAACATGCACACCACCGAGGCCTTCCTGGCCGTGGCGGACGCCACTGGCGACAACCGCTACCGGCAGCGGGCCGGCCGCATCATCGACCATGTCATCGAATGGGCCTCCAGCAACAACTGGCGCATCCCCGAGCACTTCAACGACCAGTGGCAGCCCGACCTGGAGTACAACGCCGACAAGAAGGACGACCAGTTCAAGCCCTACGGGGCCACCCCCGGCCATGGCATCGAATGGGCGCGACTGATCACCCAGTGGGCCCTGAGCTCCTTTGCCAACAGGGAGGGCTCCCAGCCCTATATCGACGCCGCCGAGCAGCTGTTCAAGCAGGCCGTAGCCGATGCCTGGACCACCCAGGGTCCCGCCGGACTGGCCTACACAACCGACTGGGCCGGCAAGCCGGTGGTGACCGACCGGATGCATTGGACCCTGGCGGAGGGCCTCAACACGGCCGCCACCCTCTTCGCGGCCACAGGCAAGGCCGAATACAAGGACTGGTACGCCAGCTTCGCCCAGTATGTGGACGAGCACCTCATCGACCACGATGGCGGCTCCTGGTTCCACCAGTTGGACGAGAACAACCAGGTGATCGGCACGGTCTGGCCGGGCAAGTCAGACCTCTACCACGCCTTCCAATCCACCCTGATCCCCTTCAACGACCCGGCGGTGTCCATCTGCACGGCGGTCAAGAACGCCCGGTAATGCAACACGGTCAGGGTCTCGTCCGGCAGTCATTCAAGGCGAGACCCTGACGGCCTAGCAGCCAAGCCTGCCAGAATCAGGCACTTGTCAAGCACCAGGGCGCATACTCCCAAAAGGTTGGAATCCTCACCCAGCAGGGAACGGCGCACCCTGATTCCGTCTCCGAACTCAACACTGGTGTTGATATTGATCTCGTCTTCCATGGCCTGCATGAAGACGGTATTGACCACTTGAGGGTCACCAAGAATCACCATCTCCGGCAAGTCGAGCATGGCCGATGGAAGCGAAAGCACGCGGCCCAGCAACCGGCCCGACTCGACCAATATGTCGTCTTTCCTGTCGGGATTATCCTCTATGCGTGCCCGAAGTCGCGGCACGGAGATGATAGTCTCCAGGCAGCCGCGTTTACCACAGGCGCAGAGCTCCCCCTCCTGGTCAATCACCACATGCCCAATCTCGCAGGCCGCCATGCTCCAGCCGCTGACAAGCTGGCCGCCCAAGACAATGCCAAGACCCACACCCCGGGTCATCTGGACCAAAACCAAATCGGAGGTATCGCCACCGAAGCGCCCCTCCGCCACGGCCTCAGCATTGGCGTCGTTGGACACCAAGACCGGGCAATCGACCAATCCACCCATGTAGGATCTCAGATCCACATCCTTCCAACCCAAATAGGTTGAGTTGCTGACCACACCCTCAGGTGTGACTATACCGGGACTTGATATTCCAAGTCCCAATATGGGGGCGGCAGCAGCAGCCACAAGTTCCTGGGTCAGATCCGCCAACAAATCCAGGGAGACGCTTCCATCCTGGGAAATATCACGTTCCGCCCGGACCTGGACATGGCCCTGCAGGTTCATGACGGTCCCGCGAAAGACATAGGGTTGAGACAGGTCAAGCACCACAATGCTTCTGCTGTTTTCATCCAGCCTCAGCAACCGGCCACGCTTACCGGGGCGGGTGGATTGGTCCAGGCCCAGTTCAAGGACGAAGCCATCATCAATGAGCTGTTGGATGATTTCCGAAATGGCCACACGAGTCAGCCCGGTGGCCCGCGCCAAATCGGCCCTGGTCATCTCCCGCGAGAGGTAAAGCAACCGGAGCACAGCCGACCTACTATAGGTCCTGGCCTCAGCAGGAAGTGCCTTTGAAACCACGTCTCGTTCTCCCATGAGTCTAGCTCCTAGCTCTTCCTCTGGCGGGAAGCACCATCAGCAAGAGCCAAGCCTCTGCCCATCCATGAACTGCACGGCTGGCAGGAATCGGGCTTCCTCAAGGTCTCGCTCGCTCCGATAGACCTGGTCTTCGGCATTTCCCTGGCTCACAAAAGCAGGAAAATCCCCAGAGGACGCCCTTCGCATCCATTCCTCAAAGACATTACCACCAGGTGCGCAGGCCTCCCGCATTCCAGGAATGCCGTCAGGATCATCAGGAAGGATGAATGCCGACCTTCCCTGATTGGCTTCTGGACCCGACTGCCTGCTGCCATAGACCGCCACCACATCAGCAAAACCCCTCCCCAGCTCCTTGAGCTTCCCTTCTTGGTCGAACAGGCCAAGGTCGTACTCAAGTGGAGGAAAATCAGCAAGGGAGCGGCTGACATCATGGGAACACCACCAGGTGATGCCGTACAGGTCCGAGACAAGCATGAGATTCTCCACGGACTGCCGCATGAAAGCCGGCGCTTCCTCCCTACGCATGACATTGAGGGGCGCACCTATCTCCTGCACCCATACGGGCCTGTGCGGGTGGTTCTCATAGGCCTTGGCCAACTCTGCCGAGTATTGCCCATGCCGTACCGCCTCCTGACTGAGCGGTCCGTACTTCTGGGCGACTCCGTTAAAGACCCAGGCATGGATGACACTCAACGAGCCGATCCTTCCCTGATGAGAGGGGGTGAAGGCATGTCCGGGTAGGTACCATACCGCATCATCCTCGCTGTGGACAATAATCCGGCCATCCTGATCGACCTGGGATGCGAGTGGTCCAATCGGGGATTGGAGCCAGCTATCCACATCCTTGCTGCTGTCCTTCATTCCCAAAGGATGGGCCCCTCCTAGAAACTGATTGCACTCATTGCCGACAGTCAATCCCTTGAATGATGGCAAATCCCTCAGTGCTCCATACAGCTCCCGCACTAGCACCGCCTCAGCCTGAACCGTTGGGCCATCGCTGATGATATTGCGACCATGCCAGGTGGATACCCAGGACGGCAGGAAGTCGAAGCTGGACAGGTGGCCTTGAATCACATCCACATAGGAATCCAGACCCGCCGAGGCTGCGAGGGAAACCATATGGTGGAGGTCATCTAGGCCTTGATGGTTGATGAAGGTGCGGTTGGGCTGCAGCAGGGGCCAGAGGGGGAAGATTCTGACATGATCGACCCCTAGCGAAATCCCTGGCTATGGCTCCCCAATCCGGGTTCAGCCAGGCATGGAACCACCCGTGGGAGGGGGTGTAATTGACACCGAACCTCATGGTATGCGCCTTCCTATTCCTTGACTCCGCCAGCCTGGACCCCGCCAAAGAAGTAACGCTGGCAGGTCACGAAAAAGATGATGATGGGAACCAGGGCAAGGACGGCTCCTGCGGCGATGAGCCTGGGATCAGTGACAAAGGCACCCTTGAGCTTGTTCAGTCCAATGGTCAGCGTGTATTTGGATTCGTCACTGATGACCACCAGGGGCCACATGAAATCGTTCCAGGCACCCACAAAGGAGAAGATGGCCACAACCATGGCCGTACCCCTCACCTGTGGCAGGCAGATATGCAGGAAGCGTTGCCAGACATTGGCCCCGTCTACCTCGGCCGCCTCTTCCAGCTCATGAGGAATGGACGCGAAAGCCGTCATCATCAACAGTATGTTCATGGCCCCGCACAGGCCCGGCAGCACCACACCCGTAAGGGTGTTGTTCAGATGCAGACCACGAATGGTCAGGAACTGGGAAACCAGCACCGTCTCGCCGGGAATCAGCATGCAGCCGAAAATGAAGCCGGCCACCAGCCGCTTACCACGGAATTGCAGACGCCCCAGGGCATAACCGGCCAAGGTCGCGGTCAGCAGATTGCCCAGCACGTTGATGGCGGTGACGATCAGCGAGTTGAGGGCATAGCGGAATACGGGTATGCGCTGGAAGACCTGGGCGAAATTGTTCCAGCTGAAGTCCTTGGGCATGAAGTAGGGCGACACCGCATAGATATTGTTGCCGCTTCCTTTGAAGGCCAGGGAGACCTGCCAGATGATGGGCCCCACCAGAAGGATGAAGAGTACGGTGCACGCCAAGTAGCGTATGACCGTACCAGCCGTGATTCTTGTAGTGTTCATCACTGATTAGCCTTCCTCTGCACATAGAACTCAATAGAGGTGATGATGCCCAGGATGAAGAACATAATGATGCTCAGGGCACTGGCATAGCCGGTACGGGCGGTCAAGCCGGTACCCTCACGCATGATCAGCATGGTCATGGTGATGTCCATTCCCCCCAAGCCACCAGTGCCACCTGTCAGCATATATATCTCGTTGAAGACACGGAAGGCCGCCACAATGGGCACAGCCGACCAGAATAGTCACAGCCCTCAGTCCCGCTCAATCCTCAGGGTGCAGAGCTGGAAGGGTTCCAAGGTGATTACAGCGGCTTGAGCAGGCGAACGACCCGAAGCACTAAGGGCATTGGGCTCATCCTCGTAGTGCTCATCCATCTCCAGAGTATTGGTCTCCTGAACAGTGGCCGATGCGAGAGAGTCGCCCACACGAAGTTTCGCCCTGGCCTGGGATCCCGCGGCCTCATAGAGACGAACGATGATGTCTCCAGAGTCGTCGTCGGCCAGCTTCATCCAGTCGATCTGAGCGGTTCCCTGAATAAGGTCGAGGCTGACGGGGGCCGGCAAATCCGGCAGACCATCCAGCTCGGGGGCGTTGATCCACGCCGCCGCGGCCAAGGACTGGGCGGTTTCTATACTGGGGACCACAGACCAGTCAAACTCGTGGGCGCCCAAATCAGCCCGTGGGTCTGGAGCCGTGGGAGCCGCCAGCAATGACAGGCGGAGCATGGTGCCCGAATTCAGGCCTGAGGCAGTACGCAGCGGGGCCACATCGGACCCATAGGTCGATCCATTGACCACACCCACTCCGTAGGAGGAGTCTGCTATACGCACAAACCGGTGGGTGCAGCTCTCGAACATAGCCTCGTCACCGGCGGTGTTCTTGGCGATGGGCCGCGAGATCAGACCGTACTGGCATTCATACTGGGCCCTGGAAGCCTCTACCGCCAGGGGCAGGTCGACCTTGAGAAGCTTCTCGGGGACCCTCCAATCGACATCGGCGTGGAAGTCCAGACTACAGACCCCGGGCCTGAGCCGGATGGAGGTCCTGATGGAGGTCTCCCTATAGCGATGCTCGGCGACAACGACCACGGCACCACCGGCTTCCTGCGACAAGGAGCTAATGCTGCCTTGGTTCAAGCCGCTGGCACACAGGAAAGCATCTCGCTCAACATCCCAGGCGTCGAACATCCCAGGCTCATCCTTGAGTATCTCGTAGCAGCCCAGTCTGGCCCCTTCGGCAACCAACTCACGATTCTGCCGCACATCGCGCAGAGAGGAGACTGTTCCATCGGGTTCGATACGGACCTTCAGCAAGCCGTTGTCGAGTTCCACGGATCCGTCCTCATTACTGCGTGAATCCACGGCCGCCTGATCGCGTCCCGCAGACAAGGAACTTTCGGCCACAGGTCTCCAGGCCTGGCCTGCCTGCAGGGAGAATTGGCAGATACGGGCATGGTCCACCCGCTTGGCTTCGGGGTTGGCCTGTGCTATGGCCTCGATGGCGGCATCGGCCAGTTCCCTGAGTCGCACCAGGTCCCGCTGGTACTCCTTGCGTGCCACGGTATAGACCCATTCGATGGATGACCCCGGGAGAATATCATGGAACTGGTTGAGCAGGAGGGTTTTCCAGATGGAATTGAGCTCTTCGGTCGGATACTGATAGTCTTCCGAGTATAGGGAGGCCAGCAGCCCCAGATACTCAACGGTCCTGAGCCAAGACTCCTCCATACGGCAGCCGCGCTTCATGTCCTGTTGGCTGGTCAAGGTCTTGCGGTGGAGTTCCAGGTAGAGCTCCCCCTTCCATGATGGCATCTCCTGGCCAGCCTCTTCCCGCATCTCGCTTTCCAGCTTCCGGAAGAAGGAGTCGGGGTTGTCGTACTCGACCTTGGGCAAGCCTTCAAAATCCCTGAACCGGCGCTCCCGCAGAGCCATGTCCCGAGTGGGACCGCCACCTCCATCGCCATAGCCGAAGAGGAGTATGCCTCTATCAGACAGGTCCTTGTCCTTATAGTTACGTTGCACATAGGCAAGGTCCTTGGCCGACATATCCGAATCATACTTATCGGCGGGCGGGAAATGGGTGAAAATCTGCGAACCGTCCACACCCTCCCACATGAATGACTGGTGGGGCAAGCGGGTGGTGTCGTTCCAATTGAGTTTTTGGGTCAGGAACCAGCTGTATCCAGACCGCTTGGCGATCTGGGGCCACGCCCCGGTATAGCCGAAACTGTCAGGAAGCCAGACCCCCTGGGGCACCACATTGAACTTCTCCTTGAAATACCGTTTGCCGAAGGATATCTGGCGGATGAGCGATTCGCCCGAAGGAACCATGCCATCGGCTTCAACCCACATGCCTCCGACCGGCACGAACCGCCCTTCGGCCACCCGCTGCCTGACCCTTTCAAAGAGATCAGGATGGCATTGTTCCAGCCATTCATACTGTTGGGCCGAACTCATGGCAAAGGTGAAATCAGGGTCCTGGTCCATGAGCGCCAACACATTGGAGACCGTTCGAGCCACCTTACGCTTGGTCTCACGGACCGGCCAAAGCCAGGCCGAATCAATATGGGCGTGGCCCATGGCCCCCAGAGTCATGGCCGAGTGATTGGCTGGGATGGGGAGCACCTTGGACAAGGCCTGCATGGCGGGTTCCAGTGTGGAGTAATCCCTCTCATCCCATAGGTTGATGGACCGCTGCATGGCCTTGGCCAGCTTGATTCGCCTGGAGTCATCGGAATTCAGGCTTTCCACAGCCGAACTGACCACATCAAGGTCAACCCAATAGTCCTGCATCTTCCGGTCCAAGGCGGTGATGTCGATAGAACGGAACTCATACCGCTCGTCGGCCTTGCCGGTGGGCTTGGTACCCAGCTCCGTGACGGTGAAGGATGGGATGTTGGGGTTATAGGCACCCTCCACATATATGGTGAAGGAACCATCATCCTGAACCACCGAATCAGGATTGCCTTCGGTATCGACCAGTGGCATCCAGAAGTTCCGTGGGTGCAGAGCCTTGATGACGGTACCGTCTGGGCGGTATACCATGGCTTCGATATGGCCCCCGACCGGCCACTGCAACCATCCGAGATTGAATATCAGCTCAATGGGACGACCTTCAGGAAGTCTCATGGGCAGTTGCCCCTCAACCTTCATCCAAGTGGTCCCCCAGGATGTTCCCCAGGGCTCACCTGGTTCGAGGGGCTGAAAATCAACCATCCCCTGGCCCACCCTGGCCAGAAACTCGCGGGAGTCCTCCGGCTCTCCCGGATTCATGAAGGCCGAGACCGTGCACTCCCCCAATACCTGATGAATGTGCGGCTGCACCCGTTCGCGCATGACGCGCTTGCACCTTTCGGTTTCTCGCTCGACTTTGAGAAGCATGTGTTTCCTTTGGGTTCTTGTATATACCGGTTCGTATAGCACATAAGGAATCGCCCTAGCCGCGACATCCCTTTGCTACAGCGATTCCTTGTTGTTCAATGACTGGGCGAAGACCGAGGGGTGGGTAAACTACCCGGGCGGATTCGCCCAATCCGTTCAGCCTTGTTCGATGCTTGGGTCCGAAACTGTGTTATATACCGTGCCTGGGCGCAGTCCCACTTCAATACAGCGACTGATACCACGGGCGGCCAAGGCCTGGGGGTCAGCGGCGACAATGGAAGAGACCAGGGCGGGGCGCTCCCCTGCCTTGCTCAATTCCATCCATGCCTCGAAGACCGATCCGGTGGGGGCACAGGCGGCCCTCATGGTCGGGTTGCCCTCATGGTCACACTGCACCACCACAGCGGTGCTGCGAGCCGGAGCCACAGGATCCGATCTATGTTCCCTGACCAAATCACTGAAGGCCTTCCCGATGTGCTTGACCTGACCTTCCTGGTCGAATAGGCCCAAGTCATGTTCAAAAGGCGGGAAATCGCCCATGGATCTGTCGACATCATGGGAACACCACCATGTCAGGCCATACAGATCGGCGCAATCAAGAGCATGCTCAAGACTCTCTGTGCAGAAGCGTGAGGTGTCTGCCGGATCAATCACATTTTCCGGAGCGCCAATCTCCTGAAGCCAGACCTGACGCCGGGGATCATCCGCGAAGGCCTTGGAGAGCTCGACAAGGTATTCGGCATGTCGGGTCGTCTCCTGAGATAGGGATCCGTATGCCTGAGCCGTCCCGTTGAAGACCCAGGAGTGGATGGCGGTAAGATCGCCCGTATTCGAGGCCTGGCGAGGCAGGAAGGCATGGCCATCCTCATACCAGACAGCATCATTCTCGCTATGCAGCATGATCTGCCCACGGTTGGCCGCCTCCTGCCGCACCGGGTCAAGCAAGGCCCGCAGCCAACCCTCGACATCGGAGGCATCGGCCTTCATGCGCCGGGGATGGGAGGGGTCCGCGAACTGGTTGCACTCGTTGCCGATGGTCAGCCCCTTGAAATGAGGCACATCCTTGAGGCAATCATAAACCGCTTTGACCAGATCAGCCTGTGCCTGCACTGCATCCGCATCCGAAAACATACTGGTCTCATGCCAGGAGACCAACCAGGAGGGAACGAAATCGAAGCTCGACATGTGCCCTTGCAGGACATCGGAATAGACATCGAGTCCCTGCTCACCGGCAAGCTGTACCATATGGCGCAGGTCCGCCAGTCCCCGCTGGTTGATCCAGGTCCGGTTGGGCTGGAGGATGGGCCAGAGAGGGAAGACACGGACATGGTCCAGCCCCAAGTCGGCGATCTGCGCGAGATCATGAGCCACGCAATCCCAGTCGGGCTCCAGCCAGGAGTGAAACCAGCCTTTGGAAGGGGTGTAGTTGACTCCAAAACGCATGGATACCTCCTATTCCTTGATCCCGCCCTGTTCCAATCCTTGGAAGAAGTACTTCTGGAAGCAGGCGAAGAAGATCACGATGGGCAGCAGGGAGACTATGGCTCCCGCGGCAATCAGACGGGGGTCCTGGATGAACATGCCCTTAAGCCTGTTCAGGCCGATGGTCAGTGTGTAGTTCTTCTCATCCGATATCACAATCAGGGGCCAGAGGAAGTCATTCCATGCGCCGACGAAGGCAAAGATGCCGACGACCGTCATGGTGCCCTTGACCTGGGGTACGCAGATATGGAAGAACTGTTGCCAGACATTGGCCCCATCCATCTGGGCCGCCTCCTCCAACTCCTTGGGTATGGACTTGAAGGCGTTGGTCATCAGGATGATATTGATGGCCCCCACCAAACCCGGAAGGGCGATGCCGAGCAGGGTGTTCTGCAGATGGATGCTCTTAATAATCAGGAACTGGGAGATGATGATGCCCTCGACCGGGATGACCATGGTGAGCATGAGGATGGTGAATATCGTATCCCGACCCTTCCACTTCAGCCTTCCCAGGGCATATCCAGCCATGGTCGACAAGGCGACATTGCCCACGATGGAGATGCAAGCGACAATCAGGGTGTTCAACACGTAGTGCATGATTGGCACCTGGCGGAAGACTTGCTTGAAATTCTCCAAGGTCGGGGTCTTGGGCACCAGATACGGCGGAACAGCATAGACGTTATCTCCCGGCCCCTTCAGAGCCAGGGAAATCTCCCAGACGAAGGGCCCCACCAGGAGAAGGAACATCAGTATGAGAATCGTATACTGCACTACTTTGCCAACGGTTATCTTGTTCCTATGCATTGTCTCCTCCTACCCAACGCTCCACCACAGACTGCAGGATGAGCATGGCTCCCACGATGACCAGCACCACCAGGCTGATAGCACTGGCATAGCCCGTCCTTGCCATGATTCCGGTGCCTTCACGCTGGATCAACATGGACATGGTGATGTCCTGGGCTCCCGGCCCGGCCGTGCTGTTGGTCAGCACGTAGACCTCATTGAAGACCCGGAAGGCCGCGATGGTCGACAGCATGAGAATGAGGAGCATGGTGGACCGCACCCCCGGCATGGTGACGGACACGAATTGCCTGATGGGGCCGGCTCCATCGAGCTCGGCGGCCTCGTAGAGGGAGTCGTCGATGTTGGCCAAGGCTGTCAGATAGATGACCATGTAATAGCCCAATCCCAGCCAGATGGTGACGAACATCGAGCTGAAGAGAATGAGCCAACGGTCGGAGAGGAAGGGTATGGGTTCCTTGCTGATATGTAGTGATTCCAGCAAAGAGTTGACCAGCCCCTTGGGATCGAGAAGATTGGACCAGATCATGCCGACCACCACTGCGGACATCACCACAGGGGTGTAGAAGGATGTTCTGAAGAAACCCATGACCCGGGAATTGCCGGCCACCAGATTCGCCAGAATCAGCGGCAGAATCACCATGAAGGGAACAACACAAACCACGTAGAGGGTTGAGTTGAGCAGAGCCGTCAGGAAATACTCATCATGGAACAGTTCCACAAAGTTCTGCAGGCCGACGAACTTGCCGGGTTTGAGCAGAGTCGAGTCGGTGAAAGCCAGACGGAAGGTGTTCAAGGCGGCTATGAACACGAATACCACCACTATGCACATAGCCGGGAGGACGAAGAGATAGGGGGCGAGGGTCGTACCCAGGCTGCGATGGACCCGAGCCGGGCGTGACTCCTGATGTGAAGGCCCCCCATCAGGGGTGGCGGACATACTCACCACCCCTTCTGGAGATGCGTGTTTGCTTGTCATGTTCGTTACTTTTGCTGCAGCTTCTTGTTGGCGAAGGCAACGGCCTTATCCAGGGCCTGCTTGGCGGTCTGCTTGCCCTGGAGGGCCATGGCGACCTGCTCACCGTAGTAATCGTTGCCATTGGAATCGGTGAATTCGGCAGGACGGGAGGCGCTGCCGTTCTTGACGGCATCCAAGGTGATCTTCAGAGCCTGACCCTTGACCGAATCCTCACTGGCGGCCTCGGCGAAGTAGGGATCGTCGATCGTGCCGGCGCTGGAGGGAAAGACAGCGGCCTTCTTGTCGAACTCCAACTGGTTCTTCGAGTTGGTGACATACTGTGCGAAGGCCAGGGCCAGCGGCTTGTTCTTCGTGGTGGCGTTGACGCCCAGCATCTCGTATCCAACAGTCACCGAGTGGGGGGTGTCGTTGATCTTGGGGCCGACGGCCAGGTTCTTGTACAGGTCGGGGGCATTGAGCTTGAAGCCGTCAGCGGAGTAGGCCGAACCACCCATGGAGGCGATGGTGCCGCGCTGGAAGAAATCGGACTGCTGGCTCCACTTGGCGTCAAGAGCCTCCGGAGGGATACCACCCTTCTTGTAGAGGTCGACGAAACGCTGCAGGAAGGCGACGGCCTTCGGGGAGTTGAAGACATACTTGGTGTGGTCATCATTGATGATCTTGATGCCTGCGGAAGCCAGATCACCCATGTCGTTGGCCATCATGGTCGACATGTAGTCGCCCTTGCAGTTGTCGGTCAGGGTGTTGGCGGCGTCAAAATACTCATCCCAGGTCTTGGGCAGCTTGTCCGTGCTGACACCGCACTTCTTCAGGACCTCGGTGTTGTAATACTGCGGGCCGTCATTGACATACCAGGGGAAGGCATAGACGCCTTTCTCGACGCCGTTGCCACTGAAGGTTGCAGCCTTCCAACCACCGGGGGTGTAGTTCTTCGCGGCTTTGGGCGCTTCCTTGGAGACATCCATGAGGATGCCAGCCTTGGCCAGCATGTACATCATGGAGGCGCCGGCGTCGACGATGTCGGGCAGCTGCCCGGCGGCGGCATCGGCTGAAAGCTTCTGCTCATAGCCATCGGAGGGCTGGTCAATCCACTTGATGGTGGTCCCCGGATTCTCCTTCTCGAACTGCTTGATCAGATCGTTGAAGTAGGGGGTGTACTTGTCGTTCTTCAGGTTCCAGGTCTGGAAGGTGATGCTGCCGCTCAGCTTGCCATCCTTGGAAGCCGAGTTGCCACTGTCATCAGACCCGCCACATGCGGCGAGTGAAACCAGTATTGCCGTGGCAGCGCTCAGAGCCACTGCCTTCTTAGTCGAGAACATATTGTTTCCCTTTCTTTACTTACTTGTGAGTTGTTCCCATCTCGCCCTGTCCGCCATGGACAGGTAAGCATTGCGTGCGGTAAGCGCCGGGTCTTGCCTGTGTTCAGAATCCCGGCCCGTGCTTCCATTCCTGCGAACAGAAAAGACTGCAGCCGGGCGGCCGATCTCACCGTCGTATTCTCAGCGTCGCCAACTGGAAGGGCTCAAAAGTCAGTACCGCACCTTCGGCTGTATCCACATGGTCAGGAGCCAGCGCCCTATTCAGATCGGCGGGTAGTTCACCCCCCTCCATAAGGTCAACCTCCTCAAGGGTGCAATCCTTGAGCTCATCAGTTAGGTGCAGCCGCCCGGAAGCCTGGCCACCGGCTGCCTCGTAGAGGCGCAGGATCAGGTCTCCGGAACCGTCGTCGGCCAGCTTGACCCAGTCGAGAACAATCAGCCCCTTGATGCTTTCCACCTGGGCCAGGGGCTCGAAGGCCGGCAGTTCCGGCAGAACGGGGGTGTTGAGCCGTGAGACCGAGGAAAGCACCCGATCCATGCCGGCATCGGCGACCAGGGACCATGCGAAGGCATGCATGCCCTGATCGGTATGGGGATCGGGGTATAGGGGGGCCGACAGGAGTGAAAGCCTCACCATGCTGCCAAGAGTCGCCGTATCGGCCGACCTGCCACGGATGGGCAGCACATCGGACCCGTAGGTAGTGGCGTTGACCACGGCCGCGGCGTAGGAGGCATCGGCTATACGCACGAACCGATGGGTGCAGCTCTCAAACTTGGCCTCCTCGCTGCGGGAGTTCTTCTGGATGGGCCGTTCAATCAGGCCGTACTGGCATTCATACTGGGCATTGACGGCCTGGATGGCCACAGGCATGTCGACCTTGAGGAACTGCTCGCAAGCCCTCCAATCCACCTGGGCCTTGAAATCAAGGCTATGGGACTGGGGAAGCAGACTGATCTCGGTGAGAATGCGGACACCCTTGGCCTGGGTCAGCACCCGTACCTTGGCGCTGCCGTCGGGCAGGCTTTCGGACGATTCGATCCTGGACTCCTCCAGGCCACGGGCGGTCAGGAAGGCATCACGCTGGATGTCCCAGGCATCCCAGTTGTAGGGTTCGTCCTTCATCAGCTCGTAGCGGCCCATGCGCGTGCCTTTAGGAACAAGTTCCCGACAGTCCGCGCTCTTGTCGATGACCGAGGAGACCGTGCCGTCGGGTTCCACGCGGACCCTGAGCATGTCGTTGCCCAATATGACCGAACCGTCAGGGTTACTGTCAACGGCGACGGGCCGCCCTTGAATGCGGGTCTCTCCACCCCGGGGCTCACACTGCTCCGCCGACTCAATGGAGACAGCCACGGTCTTGCATTCGGCGGCGAAACCGTCGGCCTGACGCACCCTCCAGGAATCGACTCCGTCATAGGCCGGGATCATCGCGTTGCCAACACGGGCGATCTGCGGCTGGGTCTTGCCGATGGCCTGTGCCGCCTCCTGTGCGATGGCCTCCAACCTGCCCAGATCACGAAGGTATTCCTCCCGGGCCTGGCGATGGACCCAGGCGATGGCCGAGCCAGGCAGGATGTCATGGAATTGGTTGAGCAACATGGTCTTCCATATGGAATCCAAGTCCTGCCGCGGGTAGCTGTAGGCGGGGTCCTTGATGGAGGCCGCGGCGCACAGGTATTCGACGGTGCGCAGGAGCGACTCCTCCAAACGGCAGCCCCGCTTCATGTCCTGCTGGGCCGTGAGCGTGCCGCGATGGAGCTCCAGGTAGAATTCGCCCTGGTATACGGGCGTCTCCCCCTGGGCATGGTCCACAATGTCCTCACGAACCATGTCGAAGAGCTCGTCGGGGCTGCCGAAGTCGACCCGCGGGGCCCCATTGAGATTCTGGAGCCGATGGATTCGGCTGTTCATCTCCCGGGTGGGGCCACCACCGCCGTCGCCATAGCCGTAGAGCATGATGGCGTTACGGGAGAGGTCCTTGTCAAGGAAGTTCTTCTGGGAATACATGACCTCATGCATGCTCACCGACGCGCCATAGGTGTCGGAGGGCGGGAAATGGGTCAGGATGGGGGTGCCGTCTATGCCCTCCCACATGAAGGAATGATGGGGGAACTTCGTGGTGTCGTTCCAGGAGATCTTCTGGGTCAGGAACCAGTCGTAACCCGCCCGGCGGGCTATCTGCGGCCAGGAACCGTTGTAGCCGAAGCTGTCCGGCAGCCAGATGCCCCGTGGCTCCACACCCAGGTGCTCCTTGAAGTAGCGACGCCCAAAGCTGATCTGCCTGACCAGGGACTCGCCCGCAGGTATCATGCCATCGGATTCGACCCACATGCCGCCGACCGGAATGAACCGCCCCTCCTTGACACGCTCCAGCATCCGCTTGAAGAGGTCAGGGTGCCCCTCCTCCAGCCAGGCGTACTGCTGGGCGGAACTCATGGCGTACTTGAACTCAGGATCGTCGTCCATGAGGGCCAGCACATTGGAGACGGTGCGGGCCACCTTGCGCTGGGTCTCACGCACAGGCCAGAGCCAGGCGGAATCAATGTGGGCATGGCCAATGGCCACATGCCGGATCACCGAGGAGGACGCGGGCTCCGCAAGCACGCCTTCCAGCTCATGCCGCGCCTGGGCAACCGTGCTCAGATCGCGCTCGTCATAGGCGTTGAGCGAGCGCTGCAGGGCCTTGGCCAACTGCCAGTACCTGGGGTCGTCGTCCTTGAGTTCGCGAATCAAGGAGGAGACGGTCTCCAGGTCCATGAGATAGCCATAGACGTCGCTGTCGAAGACCGACACGTCAATCTTGCGGAAGGTGTACGGCTCCTCCACCTTGCCGGTGGCGCGCTCGCCCAGATTGGTGGGTGCGTATGGTGTGGGACCCTCAACAAAGGGGTTGGCGGCCGCTTCAATATACACCGTGAAGTCACCGTGTCCGTCAATATCGCAGGTCGGCTTGCCGTCGGCCGATATGAGCGGAATCCAATGGTTTCGTGGGTTGGCGGACTTGATGGCTGTCCCATCGGCCCGGTAGACCAGGCCCTCCGCCTGGAATCCTGGTCCACGGTGCCCCAACCAGCCCAGGTCGATGACCAGTTCCACCTGTTTGCCGGCGACGGCCTCCAGATCGACGTGACCGCTGACCTCAAACCAGGTGGTGCCCCAGGTGGTGCCCCACAGGCCGGGAATGGAAAAGGGCTTGAAGTCGACCTGGCCCTGGCGGACCCTCTCAAGAAACGCGGACGAGGGCTCTGGCTCTCCGGGATTGTCGAAGGAGCGAAGTGTGCAGCTACCGGCCGGGGTGTAGACGTGCGGTTCGACACGCTGCTGCATGACACGCTCGCAGCGGCTGAGCTGCTGATCTGCGACAAGGAACATGATGGTGAACTCCTGTTGTGCTGTTCTGGGTTTAGGTTGCTTGGGCTTGTGCTGGTTGCTGCGCCTCTTCCGCGCTTGCCTGTGGGACCGTCTCAATCCTGGCTGTTCACAGGGGAAAAGGGCCGTAGCGGTGCGACGTCTACCCATGTCGCTGACGCTCCTCCCTGCGCAGACGCAATGTCGTCAGCTGGAACTGCTGGAGGCTGAGGGGCGCCCCGTCGGCTGGTTCGCCATCAGCCTGCGCCAAGCCACGGGGAAGATCCTCTGATGCTGGATACGAGGCGGATTGGGGCTGGCTCAGCTGCTCAAGCAAATCAGTCTCATAGACCTTGGCACCGGAAAGGGGACCCGACAGGTTGAGTCTGGCCTCGGCCTTGCCACCCAGGGCCTCATAGAGACGCACGATCACATCTCCTGAGCCATCGTCCGCCAGCTTTACCCAGTCGATGATGGCCAGTCCCTCCAGATTCTCCAGGCTTACCAGGGGTTCTAGGGCGGGCAGGTTGCCAATTGTTGGGGCATTGAGTTCCGCAGCCAGGGCGAGGGCATCTTCCCGACTGGCTCCAAGCTGCAGGGACCAGGTGAACTCATGCTGGCCCAAGTCAGTGCGAGGGTCGGGGTAGACGGGGGCCGATAGGAGCGAAAGCCTGAAGAGGGTGCCCACGGTGCGGCCTCGTCCCGTCAGCTCCAAGAGCTGGGTGGTGTCCGACCCGTAGATGGAATCGTTGACCACAGCAACCGCGTATGTGCCATCCGCAATGCGGGCGAAGCGGTTGGTGGAGCTTTCAAATTTAGCCTCGTCAGACGGGGTGTTCTTGACGATGGGCCGCCGGACGGTGCCGTACTGGCTGTCGTACTCAGCCCAGTCGGCCACCAGGGCCAGAGGCAGACCGACTTTGAGGAACCGCTCTCGCTCCTGCCAATCAATGCTGGCGTGAACATCGACATGATCGGCCTGGGCCCTCAGGGAGATGACCGTTTCGATGGAGCTCTTGCCAAACCGGTTCCCGACCGTCAGGCTGATTCGATCCTGGAACCTGCTGGTGGCAAGCACCCGACCTCCCTCAAGGGGCTTGGCCTGCAGGAGGGCATCACGCTCGATTTCCCAAGCATCATATACGGACGGCTCATCCTTCATCAGCTCATAGATGCCCAGCCGATGGCCCTCAGCCACCAACTGGCGCTGGAGACGCAGATCCACCAGGGAGGAAATCCCCCCGTCCGGGTCAACCCGAAGCTCGACTATGCCATTGCTCATTATCCAGGAACCGGAATCGGTCTGCCTCAGTTCCAGGCCTGTCCCCTCGTCCGATGACCTGGCAGTTGTCTCTGGGGCTGCGCTGTCGCCGGTATGGGGGTTCAGCTGACTGTCGAAGCTGCTGGGAAGGGAGCTGGCGGCCTTGGCCTTCCAGGACTGCCCATCCAGACGATACTGGCTGATACGCCCTTGTGGCAGTAGTGGTATGGAGCTATCAGCCAAGCCGATGGCCTGGCAGGCCTCCTGGGCGATCTCCTTGAGCCGTACCAGGTCTCGCGCGTACTGCTCCCGGGCCTCACGGTGGACCCAGGAGATGCCGGAACCAGGCAGAATATCGTGGAACTGATTCAGGAGCAGGGTCTTCCAGATATGATCGAGCTGGTCGCTGGGATAGCGGTAATCGGCACTGTAGAGACTGGCGGCCGCACATAGGTATTCCACAGTGCGCAGCAGGGACTCCTCCTTGCGGCAACCGTATTTCATCTGCTGTTGCGAGGTCAGGGTTCCACGGTGGAGCTCAAGATAGAGCTCACCCTTCCAGACCGGCATTTCATCACCGGCACTCTCCCTGAGCTGGTCGTAGGCAGCCTGGAAGAACTCATCGGGACCATCCAAGGTCACCCTGGAGATGCCCTCCAGGTTGTTGAAGCGACGGGCGCGCCCCAACATCTCACGCGTTGGGCCACCACCGCCGTCGCCATAGCCGTAGAGCATGATGGAACGATCGGCCAGGTCCTTGTCCTGGAAATTGCGCTCGGCATAGGCCAGTTCCTGCGCCGTGACGGAAGCGGCGTAGGTGTCAGAGGGCGGGAAGTGGGTGAAGATTCGACTGCCGTCAATGCCCTCCCACATGAAGGAATGATGGGGGAACTTGCTGGTGTCGTTCCAGGAGATCTTCTGGGTCAGGAACCACTCGTAGCCCGCCCGGCGTGCGATTTGCGGCCAGGCGCCTGTATAACCGAAGCTATCGGGAAGCCAGATGCCCTTGGGCTCAACTCCCAGGTGCTCCTTGAAATAGCGCCGGCCGAAGCTGATCTGCCGGACCAGGGACTCGCCCGTGGGGAGCATGCCATCGGATTCCACCCACATGCCACCGACGGGAATGAACCGCCCCTCGCGCACCCGCTGCAACATCCGCTTGAAGAGGTCCGGGTGCCCCTCCTCCAGCCAGGCGTACTGTTGGGCGGAGCTCATGGCGTATGTGAAATCAGGGTTCTCATCCATGAGCGCCAAGGCGTTGGAGACGGTGCGGGCCACCTTGCGCTTGGTCTCGCGCACAGGCCAGATCCAGGCCGAGTCGATGTGGGCATGGCCCACCGCCGTCACCTTCATAGCCGAGGCGTTGGCGGGTTGGCTCAGTACCCCAGCAAGAGCCTGTCTGGCTGCAGGCAAGGTCTCGTGGTCCATTTCATCGAAGGCGTTCAAGGAGTACTGAAGGGCCTTGGCCATCTTCCAGTACCGGGGTGAGTCCTTGTCCACTTGGGCCATCAGGCTGCTGACGGTATCCAGATCCAACCAGTAGTCCTCCATCTGCTGGTCATAGCCGCACAGGTTCGCGGCACGGAACACATAGGGCTCATCCGGCTTGCCGGTGGCATGGTCGCCCAGCTCCGTCTCGATGAAGGGAGGGACACCAAGCAGCAGTGGGTTGCTGGCTGCCTCCAGGTAGACGGTGAAGGAACCGTCGTGGGCGATCGGCAGCTGGGCGACAGCTTGGTCAGAGAGCAGGGGCACCCAGAAATTGCGTGGATGGACGGACTTGATGACGGTGCCATCGGGCCGATAGACCATGCCTTCGATATGGCCGCCCACCGAGTGGTCATACCAGCCAAGGTCAAGAATGAGTTCCAAAGGATGGCCGGCATTGGCCGGCTCATTGGCTTCAGTGGGTATCTTGCCGGAGATCTCGAACCATACCGTACCCCAGGTGGTTCCCCAGGGATCGCCGATGGTGAAGTCCTGAAAGACTATGTCCCCCCGCCCCAGCTCCTGGAAGAACATGTCACTGGGCATAGGCTCGCCAGGAATGTCGAAGGACCGGACCTTGCAAGCCGACAGCACCGGATGGATGCGTGGCGAGACACGCTGCCGCATGACTCGCTTGCACCGTTCGAGCTGCTGCTCTGCCTTCAGGAACATGATCCGTTTCCTTCTCTTGCCCTCTACCCTCGGTTGCCGCCCAAGCTGAGGATGACCCTTCCTCAGCTCCGCTACAGTACCGATTCACTGGGTGACGGGAATATGACATCCTCGCCAGCCCGTGCCCCGCTTCAGTGGAACTAAAACGCTTTAGTTGTATTCTGCCTTCTTGATGACCACTTGTCAAATTGGCCGCCGATTCCCACGGTCGGTCCAGCCACGGCATTGGCCCGAATACTGCTTGCCAGCACCTCTATCGTTGACAGTCTTATACGTCCGTATTCAGGGAAGCTTCCTACTACCCTTGCGCCGCAGGCTCGGCAGTATGGGGCTGCTCCTCTTGCCTCTGCGACTGCCCGTCATGGGGATTGTTTGCCGTTTGAGACCGCACCCCCGCCATGGCATCCAGACGGTAGCGAAGCCTCGCGTTCTCCCTCAACAACGCACCCTTCGCACCCAGGCTCTGCAGGGTGGAGCCGGTTATGGAACAATACACGAGCAGGAACCCGCCAACAATCAGCAAAGACAGGGGAAGGCTGATGTCCTGCTCACCTTGGTATTGGTCCCTCCAGTGCAGGAGTCCTATTCCCAGAACGATGCTGACCAGAGACGCGAGTGCCGCCACCAACCGGACGAAACGGTTCTGCGAGAAGCCGCGACCGAACCCGAACCAGACCTTGAGGCTATTGGAATGCACACAAACCCAACGGAACACGCTCCGCAGCCGAGCAAGAAGCCAACGCCAAGCCCCCTTCAGGAACTGCCAGACCCATAGGGCAATGCTTACCAGCAGTCTGACGACCGAGGCTACCAGGCTCTTGACACTCCCCCAGAGTCCCTTGCGCTGCTTGTGGTGGACACTTTCGACATCCTGGCGGACTGCCTTGTCTGCGGGATCCACGTTGCTTCCCTGTGCCGCTTCGTCCGCTTCGATCTTCTCGACCCGCTTGTGCTGGTTGTCTGCTGTTCGCTCACCGCTTTTCTTGTTCGCCATGCTCGGCGAGCTCTCGTCATGCCCGGCTCCCTGTTCGCCCTGCCGGCGTGTTTCATCAGCCTTGTCAGGTTCAAGCTGCCGCTGGGCTACGGTCCCCTTGCCTTGCCGTGCTTCCTTGCCGGTATCCTGCCGCCGGCCTTGCCGTCCAGTCTTGGCATCCTTGCCACGCCCGCTACGCTCATCCGATGGTTCAGCCATAATCGTTCGCCGTCCTTTCTACAGCATCTCAAACCGCTACGGCCTACCTCCACCATAGGTCCACTTGCCCCTCTCATCTCTCCGCAAACTCCAACACACCCAATCACTAGGTTTCAAGACAGCCAGGCTCGACAGCAGAAACAAGTAGGATCAGCTAGACAGCCGCAGCCGAAGATTGGCGGCAATGGGCAAACACCACGACGTAATCTGAACGCACGAAAACAGTCAGGGAACCAGGCAAGAAGCACAGACGATAAGCAGAAATACAAAAAAGCGCCACCCCTTACGGGATGGCGCTTGATGATTGGTGGAGCTGCGGGGAATTGAACCCCGGTCCGGTAACCGTACCCACAGTCTTCTACGTGCGTAGTCTGCTGGCCTAATGGCAGTTTTTCTGCCCCCACCTGTGTCGCAGACAACCGATGGCGGGCATATCTACAGTAAAAGTCCCCAAGTCACCCTGCGGTCCAATGACTCAAGCAAGTCCTCTCATGACGTCCAACATCCCCCCGAAGACGTGAGGGAGTGGGCGGAGCCGCAGCTCGCTGGTTAATCCTGGCTTAAAGCTCAGGCAGCGAGAGCGAACTCAGTGCGGTTAGATTTAGCACTTGTTCTTTTACGGGAGCACGTTAACGAGTGGACCCCCGCGTTCTCGGCACGCTTCCCTGCGACGAACAGGTCACCGTCGAAACCGATCAGCCCCAATCTTGAATTATCAAGCTTCCGATCTTTCGACCGGACTCCTCAATATACACCTGCCTGCCCCCAGACCCCACCTCTCAGCCGCAGGCATAGCGGGCAACCCCAGGGAAAACATGGCGCCGGCCTCCACCAGGCTGGCGCACAGACCCAGGTAAGGCGCGGGAGCTAGGCTGAAGCTATGAGAATTGTCCTACAACGGGTCAGCAGGGCTTCGGTCGATGTCCTTGGCGAGCAGACCGGCAGGCTTGATGAGACTTTCACGCCCCAGCACATCACTCAGGGCTACCTACTGCTGGTGGGAGTCAGTGACGATGACGGCCAGGAGCAGATTGACTGGCTGGCCCATAAGATAGCCAGGCTCCGTCTCTTCGAGGACGAGCAAGGCAAGACCAACCTCTCCATCGGCCAGATTGGCGGTCAGGTCCTGTCAATCTCCCAGTTCACCCTCTATGCCGACGTTCGCAAAGGCAACCGCCCCAGTTTCATTGCTGCAGGCAAACCCGACCATGCCAAGATGGTCTGGGAGGGGTTCAACAAGGCTTTGGAGACGGATGGACTGACGGTGAAGCGTGGCAGGTTCGGCGCCCACATGCGACTGGACCTGGTCAATGATGGCCCTATGACCATATGTATGGACACCGAACAGCTGATGGGGCATTAGAACCCAAGCGCCTCGTAGGAGGAGGCCGCACCCCAGCGCACAGCCTTGTGGCCCAAGGCACTGCCGCGTAGCCCAGCACAACACAAGCCGAGCCGCAGGGAGCCAAAAGGCCCGAACACCGCCTATTTGATGATGGGTCGTAGGGGTGCGGAGACATCCACCTGTTGCTTGTCACCGATCTTGCTGGGATCGTTGATGATCTTGTCGGTCACGGCCTGCTTGAGTTTCAGGTCAGACGAGTCGCCCCAAATCACGGTCAGGCTGCCGGAGTCCAGTTCGGTGGTGATGGAGTCCTGGGTCTCGGCCGTCACCTTGCTGATCCTCTGGCGCATGGTTTCCGGCAGGCTGCCGATGATCTTGACGGCCTCCTTGACGGCACGGGAGTCCAGGGCCGGCTTCAGCTTGGGCACTTCGATGACTGGGATGCCTTCGGGCGAGCCAGCGCCGACCGAGTTCAGGGTCCGCCCCTTGATGTCGACGGCGGTCATGGACCCATCCTCCGTCTTGAGCATGGCAGCGGGCTTTTGGGATTGCACGGTGACACTCAGGCTACGGGGGAACTTCTTGTCGATCTGCGCCTTGGTCACACCAGGAATCTCCACCAATTCCTTGGAGACATCCTGGGAGGAGACCAAAAAGAGCGACTTGCCGGCCTGCTGGTCGGCGATGCTCAGTATCCGTTCCTTGCTGACCCAGCCGTTGTCGCCCGAAACACTGATAGCCGAGCTTTCCAGCCGGAAGACGGTCGAGAAGAAGAGCAACCAGACCAGACCAGACAGCAGAGCCGCGGCGACCAGGCCGACCAGGACCTTGACGGCGACGGCACGGACGTTGACCTTCTGCTTCTCCCTGCGCCGGGCGTTGAAATCCACGACCTTGGGCCGGGCTGTCACTCCTAGCGGACCGGCTGTCTCCTCCAAGG
Source organism: Bifidobacterium aemilianum (assembly GCF_003315635.1). GTDB lineage: Bacteria > Actinomycetota > Actinomycetes > Actinomycetales > Bifidobacteriaceae > Bifidobacterium > Bifidobacterium aemilianum. The sequence goes on from NZ_PDCG01000001.1 coordinate 331,006, forward strand.
TCCGCCCTATGAGATCCTCGCTGCGCAGCTGGCGGGCATCGACAAAATCTCCCGAACTGCTGGCGGCCACCACCCTGCCCTGCCGCTGGGGGCCTGACGCCGCGGCCTGGGCCGGACGATCCTGCCGCTTGCCTGATTGCCGTGAGGCGGAGCACCCTGTCTTGCACCCCTGTGCCTTCGTGGACCGATGACGGCAAAGAAGGTTCTTGAGGGAGGACTTACCAGCCCCGGCCCCTGTGGAGTCCTTGGGTTTTTCCCCCACCACGGCATCGATCTTCCTGGCAGCCGTCCGCTGGCGGCCAGCAGCCTGCCCGCCTACGATTCGGCGACCGCTTGGCTGACCGTCCTTGCGCGAATCATTGCCCTCTTGACCAGCTCCCCTGGAGCTGCGCGTGATACGACCGGCCATCAGTGCCCCTCGCCTTCTGACCCCTGCCGGCCATGGCCGCCGCCATCTTCCTGCAACAGGTCCAGCAACACCGGGCCCATGGCGGTGATGCTACCGGCGCCCACCGTGAGCAGGAGGTCGCCCGGCCTGGCCCGGCCCGCCAGGATGCCGGCAGCCTTGGTCATGTCGTCAACGGCGCTGATCCATGCTTCCCCTCCAGCCGAGCCAGAGGCCTTTCCAGGAGTCGTGTGGGAGTCCTTCAAGGCGAGTGCCTGGTCGACTATGGTCCTGGGGCCTACGCCAGGGAAATCCTCCTGCCGTTCGCGGGCCGGGTAGATGCCGGTGACTATCACATCATCGGCCTTGGCCAAAGCCTTGGCGAAGTCCCGGGCGAAGATCTGCGTCCGGGAGAAGAGATGGGGCTGGAAGAGGACCCGGATGCTGCTGTTGGGGTAGCGCCGCCTGGCCGCATCCAGCAGGGCCGAGATTTCCGTGGGGTGATGGGCGTAGTCGTCCACCACACTCACACCGCCACGCTGACCCTTGAGGTCAAAGCGGCGCGAGGCGCCCAGGAAGGATTCGGCCGCCCCTGCCGCCTGTGCAGGATCCATTCCCAAGAGTATGGCGGCCATGATGGCCTCGCTGGCATTGCGGGCGTTGTGCAAGCCAGGAATGGCCAGGCTGACCGGCAGCAGCGGGTCTTCCGGCCGAGTGCCAGCGGGCGACTGTGAGCCCAAGGACACGTCCCCAACCTCTGAAGCAGCAGCCAGCAGCTTGCCGGGAATCTCCAGGGTGAAGCTCTCCCTGCCGCTCCCCTGGCTCTCACGCTCGGAGCGGATGCCGACCAGACCGGCCACCTGGTCCGCCAAGCCTTGGGGCAGATCGGCCACAGTGCCGGTGGAGTACAAGATGGTATGGGAGAGTGCCCTCTGGTCCAGGTCCTGCAGCACATCCAGGGAACCTTGGTCGTCGGCTCCCATGATAATCCAGTCCCGGGCATGGCCCAGGTGGTCCACGAAGGCCTGCCGGTAGTGCTCTGCCGTTCCGTAATGGTCCAGATGGTCGGCCTGGGCGTTGGTCACGATGGCGATGGAGGGGTGATATTTGAGGAAGCTGCCGTCTGATTCGTCAGCCTCGGCCACCAGCACCGTTCCCTTGCCGGCGTGGCCGCCATCCAGACTCCTCCCGTCGGGCCCTTGGATGGAAGCGCCGATGGCGTAGCTGGGGTCGGCCAGCTGCCCCTGGCCGCCATGGATCAGGATATGGGCCAGGAGGGAGCTGGTCGTGGTCTTGCCATGGGCCCCGGCCACGCTGACGGAACGGTGGCCGGCCATAAGCAGGGCCAAAATGTCACTGCGGTGAACAATCCGCGCACCGGCTTGAAGGGCCGCCTGTATCTCCGGATTGTCGGCCTTGATCGCGCTGGAATAGACCACGGTATGCGCACCGGCCACGTTACGGGCCTGCTGGGGGCAGTTCACGGTGATGCCCAGGGCCTGGAGCCGGTCCGTGCGGGCGCTGGCCTGGCTGTCGGATCCACTGACGACGATGCCCTCCTCATGGAGCATCTCCGCCAGCACACTCATGCCAGCCCCACCGATGCCGATGAAGTGGGTGGGGCCCAGGTCCTTGAGGCTCTCCCCCGGCCCAAAGGCCGGTTGCTCCGGGACCAAGAGACCATCCTTGCTTGCCGTCTTGCGTTCAGACACCACGTTCTCCTTGGGATTGTTGCTCCGCCACCAAAAGCATGACAGGGGACCTGCACGGACCTGGGGCCGATCGGCGCGGGCACTGCCGCCACCAGCGTCACTGGAGGCAATACTAATAGCTACAGGCCATGGGTCGGCGGCGGCTGACCCAACTCACACAGTTTCGACCAAACTACAGCAACGCACGAACCACAGCACCAACCAAAGCAAACCCCAGACCGGCTGTGTCTACCGGTAACCCGGGTTACCTGATCGACCTTCCCTAGTTGCCCGCGCCAGCGGCCAGGTCCAGTATCTTACCGGCCATGACCTGGGCCGCATCCCGGATGCCGTAGGTCCAGGCCTTGCCACCCATGGTCTTCAAGCGGTCAGGGTCACTCAGAAGTTCGGGCACTGTGCTCCGTATCCAGTCCGGGTTGAAGTCCCCGTCGTCCACCAGCAGACCTCCGCCGGCCCGGACCACGGGTTCGGCGTTGAAACGCTGTTCCCCGTTGCCGATGGGAAGGGGCACGTATATGGCCGGCAAGCCAAGGGCGGCCAGTTCGCACACCGATCCGGCACCCGACCGGCAGATGACCAGGTCGGCGCAAGCGAAGGCCAGGTCGATCCGTTCCAGGTATTCAGCCAGATGATAGTCACCCTGGCCCTTATGGCCGGGGTCCAGGTCATTCATGACATCCGGCCCTGCAGTGGCCGAGACCTGCTGGCGGACCTCGTCCATCTTGCCTTTGCCGGTCAGGTGGACCAGCTGGGCATGCTCCAGCAGTTCTGATGCCGACCCGGCGACCGCCCTGTTGATGCTCAGAGCCCCCAGGGAGCCACCAGTCACCAGGACAACGGGCCGTTCGGGGTCCACCCCCAGGGCCGCCGCAGCCCGCTGCCTGCTGCTTGAGCGGTCCGTCTGAAGGTCCAGGCACAACTGGGCTATGGTCGGCCGCAAAGGCAGCCCTACCCGCTGCAAGCGGCCGCCTGAGCCGACCTTGAGGCCGGTTCCCTCAAAGGCGGTTCCAACGAAGGAGGCCCAGCGGGCACCCAGCCTATTGGCCATGCCGGCCCGGGCATTCTGCTCATGGACGACTATGGGAAGCTTCATCCGGTGGGCGGCCTGGTAGACCGGCGCGGAGGCGTATCCGCCGAATCCCGCCACTATCTGCGCTTGACGGCTCTCAAGGATGGCCCGTACCTTCCGGTTCGTCCTCAGCCATCGGCCGGGGAAACGCAAAGCTGCTGCATTGGGCCGCCGGGGAAAGGGGAGCTTCTCGATGGGGTCAAGTTCAAAGCCGGCCGCCGGGACCAGCTCGTGTTCAAGTCCCGCATTGGTGCCTATGACACTGATCTGGGCCTGTGGTTCCAGTTCCCTGATGGCCGCGGCTACCGCCAGCAGAGGATTAACATGACCGGCGGTCCCTCCCCCGGCCAGTACGATGCGGTGGCTGGGTCCGGCCTGCTGGACCTGACCTGCAACCACCGACCCACTGACCTGGCCCGACTCGCCCATGCTCGCTCCCCTCGTTGTCACAATCAACTCATGGCTCTTCCAGCTTACGAGTGTAACGCCACCGCATCCGCCCGAATCTCGGGCTGCTGCCGCATCATGCTGGCCGCCACACCGGCAGCGATCAGGCACATGACCAGCGAGGAGCCGCCCGCCGAGACGAAGGGCAGGGGCACTCCCATGACCGGCAGGAGCCCGACCACGACCATGATGTTGATCAGGGCCTGGCCCACAATCCAGACAGTGATGCACACCAGGACCATGGACACGTACCGGTTGCCGGTCTGCAAGGCCACGCAGATCATGCACCAGCCCAGGATGGCGAAGATGATGATGACCAGGGCGGCACCGATGAAGCCGGTCTCCTCGCCGATGATGGCGAAGATGAAGTCGTTATGGGCCTCGGGCAGGTAGTTCCACTTCTCACGAGAGTTGCCGATGCCGACACCGAAGAGCCCACCGGACCCCATGGCGTACTTGGCATGCAGGGCCTGGTAGCATACATTCTGCTGCGCCTTGCCGGAGCAGCCCTGGTAGGCGGCCATGATGCGCTTCATACGGTTGGGGCTGGTCACCACCGTGAGGGCCACGACCACAAGCAGAGCGGCCGCCCCACCGGCCAGCCACTTGCCTGGAAAACCGCCGATTATGAAGGCCACAGCTCCGATGATCACCACGATCATGGCCGTACCCAGATCCTTGCCCAGCATAATCGCCAGGAGGCTGGCGGCATAGCCAACGATCGGCCGCGTATAGGCCTTGATGCCCTCCTCCTCATAGTGGCGGCCGGCGATGCTCAGGGAGGCCGGCAACCATACGCATAGGGAGAGTTTGACCACCTCGGCGGGTTGCATGGTGAAGACACCCCGGATGCCGATCCAACCGGTGTTGCCGTTGACCTGCACACCCAGTGGCGTCAGGGTCAGCAACTGCAGGCATATGGACCCGACCACCAGCCATGGTGCCAGTTTTCGGTAGACCGCCACCGGCACGGCCATAGCCCCCAGCCCCAGGAGGATGCCAAGAACGCAGTATATGCCTTGGGTGAAGGCCTGCTTCCAGGGAGAGAGATCCTGGGAGATCATGGTCACAGATGAGCTGGAAAAGACCATGATCACGCCAAAGCAGGTGAGTATGGCCACCGCCACCCTGAAGCCGTGATAGCACCAGAGGGGGTTGAAGATGCTGCGGATGCCTTGGTAGTCAGCGAACTTGACAACCGGGTCCCGACGAGCACCGCCGCCGGCGGCTTGCCCACCCCGGCCCGTGGACCTGGCGGCGCTCCTGGCGGCCCCAATCAGGCTCTGGAACAGATCCGAACCGACCGATGCGGCAGGGGCTTTCCTCCTGCCGGCGGTCTTGGTCCCCACCCCAGCCTTGGGTCCTTTACGACCTACCGGCGGATTGGGGGTCCTGCCGGCCCGGCCCGCAGCCGCCCTGCCCGAGGGGCTGGATGTCGACTTGCGCGCCCCTGCCCCGGACGAGGCCCTACGCCCTGTCTGCTTGCCCTCAGTCATGCTGACTCACCCACTGTCGCGCCTGGTTGGCAAACTGGTCACCCCTATCGGCATAGGAGCCGAACTGGTCCATGGAGGCGCAGGCCGGTGCCAGGAGCACCACGTCACCCGCCTGGGCATAGGAGCCCGCAGCCGCCACGGCCCTGGCCATGACCGTATCGGGCTCCTGGGGATCAATGAAACTGACTGGAATCTCAGGGGCCTGGCTGGCGAAGGCCTGACGGAAGGGTTCCTGGTCGACGCCAATGACCACTGCGGCCTTGATGGTGGCCGCCTGGCTGCTGATCAGGTCCTCGAACCGGCTGCCCTTGGCCAGCCCTCCCGCGATCCACACCACGGATTTGGGGCCGAAGCTGCTGAGCGAGGCCTGGGCCGCCAGGGTGTTGGTCGCCTTGGAGTCATCAACAAAATCAATGCCAGCCCCCTTGGCTCCATGGGTGCTCGCCACGGTCTGGATCCGATGGCCATCTGGGGCGAAGGCCCGAAGGGCCTCCAGACAGGGATCCAGGTCGGCTCCCAGCCCCAGGCACAAGGACAGGGCTGTCATGGCATCGGCCAGAAGGTGGGGGTAGGGCTGCCCGTCTGTGCGGCACAGTCGCGGGAAGCCGCTGACCTGTGCCACGCGACGGGCCTGCCCAACTTCGGCGGTTAATCCGCTCATATCAACCAGCCACCCCTGAGCCACTCCCATCTGCCCGGCGGCGGGTTCCTGGAGGGTCAGGCCCACCTTCCGGCAGCCATCCGCCAGCTGCACCTTATGGGCCAGGGAGGTCACCAGGGCGTCCTGGGCGTTGTAGACCAGGGTGTGCCTGACTCCCTGGAAGACCTTGGCCTTATCGGCGGCATACTGTTCGAATCCACCATGCCAGTCCAGATGGTCGTCGGCGATGTTGGTGATGGCCGCACAATCCAGGGCCAGGGACTTGGTGAAGTGGAGCTGGAAGGAGCTGAGCTCCACACACAGGGCATCGTTGTAGGGGTCCACAGCGGCCTGGGACAGGGGTTTGCCGATATTGCCGACGGCGGGTGCCCGCAGGCCGGCTGCCGTCAGCATGGAGGCCGTCATCTCAGTCGTGGTGGTCTTGCCGTTGGTTCCGGTGATACCCAGCCATGGGGCGGGCAGACCGGTGCGTGCGTTGCCGACCCGTAGCCGCCAGGCCAGCTCCACCTCACTGATGACCTCTATGCCCCGTGACTGGGCCTCGTGGATGAAGGGGGTCCGGGGGTTGAATACCGGCGAGGTGACCACCGTGTCGATGGCTGACCAATCAATCTCTTCAAAGGAGTGCAGGTCGGCCCGGGCCTGGCCCTGGTCAAGAGTGATGACCTGGTGGCCACGCTCGGTCAGGAGCTGGGCTGCGCTGCGCCCGGATATGCCCAGACCCGCCACCAGTACGGTCTTGCCCACCATAGTGCTTCCGTCCTCCCGTATCTCGTCCACAGCCTGACCTCCTTGAGGCCGGCACCGCTACATGCCTTGTCCGGCCTGCACTCCCCCACTCAGAAGAGCGTGCCTGACCGGCCTACCCAATCCCCGTAGAAGATCATGAGCCCAATGAGCACAAAGATGAATTCGACCATCCAGAAGCGGACCACCACCTTGCCCTCACTCCAACCCAGGAGCTCGAAATGGTGGTGGATGGGAGCCATTCTGAAAACCCGCTTGTGGGTGAGTTTGAAGCAACCCACCTGGATGACATCAGAGGCCGATTCAATCACGAACAGGCCGCCGATGATTACAGCCAGGAACTCCGTATGGGTCGTGATGGACAGGGCCGCGAAGAGACCACCCAGGGCCAGGGAGCCCGTGTCGCCCATGAAGATGGTGGCCGGGTTGGAGTTGTACCAGAGGAAGCCGAAGCATGAAATCGCCGCGCACAGAGCGATGATGGTGGTGTCCAGAGGGTCGGAGACGGCATAGGTGAAGCCCGCGTGGCCGGACCCCCGCAGGTGGTAGCTCTCCCAAAAAGCGATCAGGGCGTAGCCGCAGAAGGCGATCATGGTGGTGCCGGAGGCCAGGCCGTCCAAGCCATCAGTCAGGTTGACAGCGTTGGTCCATGCCGTCATCAGGAAGGTGACCCAGAGGATGAAGATGACCATGGCCAGAACACGGCCGGCGAAATCGAAATTGAAGAAGGGGGTCTCGATGAAGCTCATGCCGGCCTGGGCGCTGGGGAAGCCCGACTTGGTGGGTACGATGAGGGCCAGGACCGCGAAGATGGCGGCCAGGATGAACTGCCCGATGAATTTTGCCCTGACCGATAGGCCGGTGTTCTGCTTCTTGCTGACCTTGGCAAAGTCGTCGATGAAGCCCAAGAGCCCCATGGACACGGTGGCGAAGAGGATCAGCAGGGCAGAGTTCGAGGGAGCCACACCTCGGGTGAACAGACGGTAGAGCGCCGAAGACAGCCAACCCAACACGATGGCCAGGATGATGACCAGACCTCCCATGGTGGGGGTGCCACGCTTGATCATATGGGATCGGGGCCCGTCCTGGCGGATGTACTGGCCGTAGTGCAGCTTGTTGACCAGACGGATGAGCAGGGGGGTGCCGACGATGACTACGATCAGGGAGACCGCTATGCCAATGATGAGTGAAATCAATCTACCCGCTCCGCTTCTGTCTCATAGGAGCCCATGTCTACCGCTCTCATGCTATTCGCCTTTCCCACTTGCCTCACCAGCCTGATCCCCTGCCAGGGACTTGGCCTGTGACCCCCACTCCCCAGCCAGACCACTGAGGCCCGAGGCATGGGAACCTTTGAGCAGGACCACTGCTGCAGGATGGCCCTCCAGCATGGTGTCCAAGAGGGCTCCGACCCCTTCAGGCCCATGAAGCAAGTGTACCGAACACCTGCAGCGGACACGTGAGGCTTCAAGGTCCTCGCCGGATCCCGGCCCGCCGGTGTCGGCGCTCTCGCTTGCCAAGGCCTCCCTGGCCCCCTGGGCCAAGGCTGCGGCAAGGGTGTCCAGATGGGTATCCTGCTGGCTACCCACGGCGATCAGGGCATTGATGCCCGTCATCGCCGCGTAGGCGCCGATCTGTCGGTGCAGGCCCAGCTCGTCCCCGCCCAGTTCCAGCATGGCACCCAGTACGGCCACCCGGAAGGGTTGATGGTCCAACTCCGAGGCCCAGTCCCTTACAGCATCCAGACCGGCCCTCATGGAGTCAGGGTTGGCGTTGAAGGAGTCGTCGATCAGGGTGAAGCCGTGCCTACCCACAGTGACCCTGGAGACATCCATCCGGTGGGGACTGATGCCCTTGACCTGTGTCAAGCAGCTGGTGATGGCTTCAAGGGGCATGCCGTAGTGGGCGGCCACAGTCGCCGAAGCCAGGGCGTTCATGACATTGTGACGGCCGCTGATGCCTAGATGGACCTGGGCGCGCTCACCCTGGGGATTGCTCAGGGTGAAGACCGGCCGATCATACTGGTCGACCTCCAGGTCGCTGGCCTTGGTCATCGATTGGGCGATTGGCCCCTTGCCGTCGCCTGCCCCAGGTCCAACGGCGGCATCGGACCCATCCATGCCAAACCAGAGCACCTGCCCGGGGGCCAGGTCGGCCATGGCCGCAACCCTGGGGTCATGGGCATTGAGCACGGCGACCCCACCCGGGCGCAGCCCCTGGATGATCTCGCTTTTGGCCTGGGCTATGCGGTCCACGGAACCGAACTCCCCCACATGGGCCGTGCCCACCTTGAGGACCACAGACACGTCCGGAGGTGCGATGCGGGTGAGATTCGCTATCTCCCCCACATGATTGGCGCCCATCTCTGCCACCAGGAAGCGGGTGTCAGGGCCCACACGCAGGGCGGTCAGCGGCAGGCCTATCTCATTGTTGAAGGACCCAACCGGTGCCACGGTAGGCCCCAGATGCCCCAGCAGGGCAGCCAGCAGATCCTTGGTGGTAGTCTTGCCGACCGATCCGGTGATGCCGATGATGTCAAAATCCCCAGAGGCCCGGCGACGGCGCTCAAGGTTGTACTGGGCCAGGCGACCCAGAGCCAGCACCGTATCATCCACCTGTATCTGAGGCAGGTCGGCCCCGGGAACCGGGTGGTCCACCAGAGCCGCCAAAGCGCCGGCACTGCCGGCACCGGCCACAAAGTCATGGCCGTCCACCCGCTCGCCCGCTATGGCCACGAACAGGCTGTCGAGGCATAGGTCGCGCGAGTCACTGAGCACCTGGGAGAAGACACGCTGCGATTGGGCTTGCCCTGTCTGCCCCACCTTGGGGGCATCCGTGAACTGGCCGGTTTCTATCAACCGTCCACCCACTGCCCGCACCAGCTCATCAATGGTCATAGGCATCATGATCTTGTCAGCTCCCGGCATCACAGTCCCATCTCTTCTCGGCTCGCCACGCTTTCCTGTATGCTATTTCCTGGCCTGATGGCCCGTGCCTGGTTGCTTGGACGATAGGTCTCACAGCCCACACCGCGGGTGAAGCCTCCAGCTGCCCATTGATTCCTCGTCAACGCCTTGACCCCCTCAGCCCAAATCGCGGGAGACCCGCAAGGCGCCCTTGATGCTGCTCTTACGCACCCCCGCCGCAAGGACCATGGCTATGGAGAGGGACAGGTGACCACGGCTGTCGGCGTCATAGACGACAGTTGTCTGGTCCGCCATGGCGTCGGACTCGTCCGTCCGCAGTGTCAGCGACAGGTCCTTGTCCGCCTCGAATCCGTAGTGGGCGGCCGTCTTGGAGACCAGCTCCCGACGCTTGTACATCACCGGCCTGCCTTGGCAGCCCAGCACGTCAATGGTCACGGATTGCAGGGAGTTAGGCCGCAAGGTCTGCTGGTCCAGGGCCACCACCACAGCTGAGGCGCCATCCTCGGCACACACTGACATCAGCCCCTGAATATCAAGGATTCCCAGGGGGTAGTTGAGCTCGAGCTTGCGTTCCAAGGAGGAGGAGCCGGCGGCGCTGATCAGGCCCACCGGGTTGCCGAGCATGTGCAGGAAGTCAGACAGGCGCAGGGCATTGGCCTGGACCTCATCGGGGTCATGCCCGCAGATGGCGAAGATGGCCAGGGTGTCGGAGGCCGAACCGGCCATCTCAGCCGCCATGGCTCCCATCTGCTGGGCGGAGGGCTGGCCGAAGAGGATAGGCAATTCGGGGTTGCCGACGTGCCCACGCATTGCGGGTGGCACCAGGGCCGCATAGGCACCCTGGGCCTGGGCCTGCTCAATCTGGGCCAAATCAACCTGGCCAGCAGGGATGTACAGGGCACCTGGCCTGACTGATTCCAGCCGATCTGCCAAGGAGGTGATGGTCACACCCGAAGCGAAGCCAGGAGCAAGCTCAAAACCGTAATGGCTGACCAGGTATCCCAGGGTCAGCCGCCGTGAGGACGCCTCACTCACCATGCTCACTGCCAACCCCCTCTCATTGTGGCCCCTTCCCGCATACCCTCGTTTTTACCTTTCTCAGGCCCATGGCCCACGAGTGGCCCCGACGGCCTGGATGGCAATCACCACTGTACCGGAATAGCATCTGTCCGGGGCTGGGAGGGGGGTATCTGGTACTTCTGCATAAGGAATTCACCAATCTGCTTGAAGAGGGGGCCTGCGGTGACACCGCCCAAGGAACCCTGGGGGTCCTTCATGACCACGGTGACGACGAAGCGGGGATCCTCGGCAGGCAGGGCCCCGGACCAATCGCTGATGATGGAGGTCAATCGGCCATTGGCGCCGGCAACCTCCGCAGTGCCGCTCTTGGCGGCGACCCGGTAGCCGTCGACCCCAGAGAATTGCGCATAGTGTTCAGCCGAGGATTCCATGGCGTTCATCACCTGGTTGGCCACCTGCTCGTCGACTACCCGGACCGGCTCCCCACGGGGGACCTGACTGGCCTGGCCGTCCGCGTTCACGACCTCCTTGACAATCGACTGCTGCTGCTTGACGCCCTTGTTGGCCACAGTGGCCACAGCGTTGGTTATCTGCAGGGCATTGGTCGAATAACCCTGGCCGAAGAGGACCGTCTCCTTGGTGCGCACGTCCCAGGCCTGCGGGTTGGTCAAGCGACCGGGTGACTCACCGGGCAACCCCAGGCCATCGTCCTGGCCGATGCCGAACTTGACCAGGTTGTCGTAGCGCTGGTCGGAATTGTATTTGCCGTCGGCCGCCATGATCATGCCCACGTTTGACGACTGCTCGAGGATGCCGGCCAGGGTCCAGTGGGCAGCCCCGTGCATGACGGCATCCTTGTAGTTCTGATTGTTATGGCTCAGGTGGTCGGGCACCGTGTACTGGTCGGTCAGGTGGCTGGCCCCGGACTGGAGCATGCCGGCGACAGACAGGACCTTGCCGATGGATCCCGGCTCGAAGGTCTGGCTGACGGCCCGGGAAACGTTGAGCTTGGCGTCAGAACTACCGGCCGCGTACTCGTCCGAATCCTCCAGGGCTATTATCTCCCCCGACTTGGCGTCCTGGACCACCACGGTCACCCAGCCGGCCTTGTATTTCTCCATGCCTTCCCTGATGACCTTCTTGACATACCAGTCCACATCGGAGTTGAGGGTCAGTTTGACATCGGATCCGTCCAGGGCATCCTTGGCATCGGTGACGGTTCCGGGAATCTCCTCACCGCCATTGCCGCGCTGGTAGATCCTGTAGCCGTCCGTTCCGGTCAGGTTCTTGTTCTCGACCTGTTCGAGACCAGCCACACCCTTGCCTTTGTCGTCCACTCCGCCCAGCAGGGTTCCCATCATGGTGCCGGTCGAATAGTAGCGTTGGCTGCTGAGTTCGGCGTAGACGATCCAGCCCAGGTTGAGCTTGTCGATGTTGCGTTTGACTTCGGGCGTCACGTCCTTCTTGATGACCACGTACTGGCCGGTGCCGCTGAACTTGGCGCCCAATTCCATGGGGTTCATGTCCAGGACCGGTGCCAACAGCCTCGCCACGGCCGCAGCTCCGGTGGTGCCCACGGGCTTGCCGTCGATCTGATGACAGCGGCCCTTGGTCTGCTTGCCGCAGGGTGTGGGCTCAAACTCCTGGGCCAGTTCTGGGTTGCCGATGATGGTGTAGCGTTCCACGCTTTGGGCCAGGACGACCCCGTTGGTGTCCAGAATCTTCCCCCGCTTGGCCTGGATGTCGACCTTCAGGGTCCGCTGGGCGGTGGCGGCTTGGGCTGTGGTGCGACCGTTGAGCAGCTGGATGGAGGCCAACTGGCCCAGGCACATCACGGCCAGCAGGGCCAGGACCACCCCCACGGCCATGCATTTGAAGGCGAAACGCCGCTTGCGCGCGAACCTGATGGTGGATGCCATGAATCCCATCACTGCTGCCCTCCGGAAGGTGCTTGATAGCCGTTGAGATCGATGGAGATGGACCCCTGCTGGGGTACCATACCCATCTGCTGGGCCTTGTCGGGCAGGGAGGCCTGGAGGCCATCAAGCGTGGCCTCGTCATCCAGCAAGTCCTGCTTGAGGTTAGCGATGCTGCTCTCCAGCTGGGACTCCTCGAAGGAGCTCTGGACCATTACGGTGCGCAGCACCAGGGAGGTGACCAGGGTGGACAGGAGGAAGATCACAGCGACGACCACGTGGATCAGCGGAATGGTACGGGACTTGGTCCAGGTGACCAGACGGTCCCAGCCACCGGCCATGGGTTTGTCTTGGCTACCCTTGCCGCTGATGACCCTGAGCTGGGGGCGCCCGGCGGCGGCCTGTGCCGTCTCGTGAACCTTACGACGACCTGCCGGAGCCGAACTGGATCGTACGCTTCGTGCTGTCAGTGCCAACGCTTTCCTCCTCTTGCCTTGCCTGCCAGGCCGTCCCCCCCAAGCTCCCGGCCGGCTGCCATACGGTCGAATTCCTGCCGCCATGAATCCGGGATCGGCCTACATAGCTCAATGGCCCTCAAGCGCACAGAGGCCGAACGAGGGTTGTTGTCGATCTCGGCCTGGTCGGCCTTGCGAGCGCCCCGAAGCAGGGGGCGGAAGAATGGTTGGGCCTGGTCGGGAACCACCGGCAGCCCCGCGGGAACATGAACCTGAATACCTTGGTTCATAAAGGATTTGACGGTCTTGTCCTCCAGTGACTGGTAGGACTCGACCACAAGCCTTCCACCCAGGGTCAGGTGGTTTGCCGCCTGTGGCAGGGTTCGGGCCAACTTGTCCAGCTCCCCGTTGACCTCGACCCGCAGGGCCTGGAAGACCCGCTTGGCCGGATTGCCGGCGGGACGGTGGGCCTTGGGCACCACCCGATCGACCAGGTCGTTGAGCTGGGCGGAAGTGACCACGGGGGCGGCCGCTCGCTCCTGGACGATGGCCCGGGCGATGGGGCCGGCGAAGCGTTCCTCGCCGTACTCACGGAAGATATGGGACAGCTGGTCGCCGGAATATTCAGCCAGGACCTTCTGCGCCGTCAGCTCTTGGTCAGTATCCATGCGCATGTCCAGCGGGGCGTTGCGGGAGTATGAGAAACCCCTGTCGGTCTCATCGATCTGCAAGCTGGAGAGCCCCAGGTCCATGAAGACGGCCTGGACTTGGTCGATCTTGAGGTCGGACAGCACCTGGTCCAAGCGGTCAAAGGCTGCATGCACGGGTATGAACCGGTCTGCCAGCCCTTCTGATTCCATACGTTTACTGGCCAAGGCCAGAGCCTGGGCGTCCCGGTCGATGCCGATCAGCCGGGCCTTGGGGGCGGCCTTGAGGACGGCGGCGGCATGGCCGGCCAGCCCCAGGGTGCAATCCACAATCAGTGAGCCCTGGTCTTGGAGGGCCGGGGTGAGCAGATCCACGCAGTCTTCCAGGAGGACTGGCTGGTGGATGTCGGCGATGTCGGTCATCAGAACTCCACCTCCGGCAGCACGTCATCGGCGATGTCCGAATAGCCCTCTTCCTTCTCGGAGAGGTAGGACTCCCAGCTTTCACGGTCCCAGATCTCGGCCCGGGTGCCGACGCCGATCACCACGATGTCCTTGCCCAGGTGGGCGTAATCGCGCAGCATCTGCGGCAGGAGGATACGCCCCTGCTTGTCGGGATCCTGGTCCACGGCGCCTGAGAGGAAGACACGGAGGTACTCACGGGCGGCCTTGTTACCCATGGAGGTGCGCTGAATCTGCATGGCTATGCGCCGGAACTCCTCTTGGGGCAGGAGGTAGATGCATCGTTCCTGGCCGCGGGCCATGACCATGCCCGAACCCAACTGGCTGCGGAACTTGGCCGGCAGGGCCATACGGCCCTTGGCATCGACCTTGGGATTGTAGGTGCCCAGCAGCAGGGCCGGCATGGACGTGGGTAAGGCGGAGGCCTGATTCTGGCTTTCATTGAGGTCGCTCTGACCGCTGGCCCCAGCCTCCTGCTTGCCTTGAGAAACCAAGCTTCCACCTCCTTCCCCGTCATCGATCCAGGATTTGTCGCGCAAACATTTCACCACTTTACCCCACTGAACCCCATTTTCCCCCACCGAGTCGCAGTTTTTTTGCATTTTTGCTCCACCACCCTCCAAAACCCCCGGGCGGTAGAGACCCGGCGATAAAATTGAGTGCCGAAGATTTCGCAGCCAAAGGATCCATGTTCTATGTCGAAGTACAGCGCACAGCTCCTGGAAGAACAAGCGGCCGTGGATAGGGCCTACGGTCGCCTGGACTCCCTGCGCACCCAGATCAAATCACGCCTGGACACAGTTCGGGCGGCTGGCTCCCACGGGTCCCCCACACAAAGGACCGAACGCGATTCCTTCGCCAATATGTATGAGGACAGGCTCACCCAGCTACGCGCAGTTGAAGACCGGCTGGTCTTTGGACGAATCGACGACAACAGCCATGACCGCCGCTACATTGGGCGCATCGGCCTGTCCAGCGAGAACCATGACCCCATCCTGACCGATTGGCGCGCCGACGCCGCACGGGCCTTCTACGAGGCCACCCCGTCCAACCATGGCAACATCGTCATGCGCCGGCATATCAGCCTGCATTTCCGCCAAGTCACCGCCATCGAGGACGAGGTCCTGGACATGGACTCCGACCAGGTGGACCAGGCTGTGGACGCAGGCACCCTGACCGGCGAGGGCGCCCTCCTGGCATCCCTGGGTTCGCGCAGGGTCGGCAAGATGACCGATATCGTCGCCACCATCCAGGCCGAGCAGGACAGAATCATCAGGGCTCCCCTGGACAGGACCATCGTGGTCCAGGGCGGGCCGGGCACCGGCAAGACAGCCGTGGCCCTGCACCGGGCGGCCTACCTGCTCTACACCTACCGCCGCAAGCTGGCCGGATCCGGCGTTCTGGTGGTCGGCCCCAGCTCCGCTTTCCTGCATTACATCGACCAGGTGCTGCCCTCCTTGGGCGAAACCGGAGTAGTCAGCCGCACCATCGGCGACCTGATCCCCGGCATCAGCGCCCAGACCCAGGACGAACCCCATCAGGCCAAGCTCAAGGGCGACCAGCGCATGGCCCGTGCCATCGCCTCGGCAGTGGCCCACCGCGAACGCATTCCGGCCCATCTTCCCACCATCAAGATCAACGGATTCTCCGTACCCATGCTGCCAGTGGACGTCCAGGAGGCCATTCAGGACGCCAAGCGGACCCGCAAGCCCCACAACCAGGCCCGCGAAAGCTTCATATCCTCGGTCCTTTCCGCCATGCGACGGCGCTACCTGGACCAGCTGGACTACACTCCCGAACAGGCCGAGATCAGCGATGTGGCCATGCAACTGCGCATGAGCGACGAGATCCGCAAGACCCTCAACCTGGCATGGCTGCCCATGACCGGCACCTGGCTGGTCGACCAACTCTTCTCCAAACCCAACCAGCTGCGCCGTTTCGCCCCCTGGCTCAGTGACCAGGACGTCCACAGCCTCATCCGCCCCAAGGGCTCGCCCCTGACCATTGCCGACATACCCCTGGTCGACGAGGCCATGGAGCTTCTGGGTCCAGACCCGAAGTTGTCCGCAGGCCAGGCCGCAGCCCGGCGCCAGCAGGCCGAGGAGGAGCAGTATGCCAAGGACACCCTGGCCCAGGCCGGCATAGGGACGGGCATTGTCAACGCCCGCATGTTGCTGGACAACATGGCAGGAGACGACCCGGAGGCCCTGGCCCAGAAGGCCGGCGCGGACAGGGAATGGACCTACGGCCATATCGTGGTTGACGAGGCCCAGGAACTGACCGCCATGGACTGGCGTATGCTCATCCGCCGTTGCCCCTCCCGGTCCCTCACCATCGTGGGCGACCTGGGGCAGACCGCAGCCCTGGGCGGAAGCCGGGATTGGGCCAAGACCATGGACCCCCTCTTCGGCCCCGACCGCTGGGACCTGGCCGAACTGACCACCGACTACCGCAACCCTAAGGAGGTCTCGGAGCTGGCGGTCAAGTTTGCCAAGACCGAAGGCCTCTATGTCTCCACCAGCTCCTCTGTCAGGGAGATGGAGGGCGCTGTCCATCGGATCACAGTCCAGCATATGGACCAGTTGCCGCAAGCGGTGTTGCGTCAAACCCTGGCCCTGGCCAAGGAGTTCCTATCAACAGATGGCAGCGGTCGCCTGGCCATCATCCTGCCAGGAAGCCTGCTCACCATGTTGGAGGGCCCCATCCGCAAGCAATTGGACCTGGACAACAAGGGGCAGGGCCAGCGATATGACTGGAGGGAGCAGCTCTCCATCTGCGACACCAATATGGTCAAGGGTCTGGAATACGACGCGGTGATCCTGGTCCAGCCCGGCCAGATCGAACTGGAGGCCCCCTCCCGCCTCACCGCGGCATCGGACCTCTATGTGGCCATGACCCGCCCGACCCAACGGCTGGTTATTATTCGGACACCGCAGGACTCTGGGGCCTTAGAGCTATAGACTGGGGCCATGCCCACAGCACTATTGTTGGAAAACATTCACCCCTACGCCGCCCAAAGCTTGCGCCAACAAGGCTTCGAAGTCGCAACCCGCAAGGGAGCCCTATCCGAACACGAACTCATCGAGGCCCTGGCAGGTGTGGATCTGCTGGGCATTCGCTCCAAGACCAAGGTCACTGCTGCCGTGGTCGATGCCTGCCCGCAACTGACAGCAGTCGGCTGCTTCTGCATCGGCACCAACCAGGTTGATTTGGACTATGCCGGCCAGCATGGCATCGCGGTCTTTAACGCCCCCTATTCCAACACCCGGTCAGTCGTGGAGCTGGTCATCGCCGACATCATCTGCCTGCTACGGCGCATTCCGGCCCACACCCACCACATCAAGCAGGGCATCTGGGACAAGACAGCCTCCGGTTCCCATGAGGTGAGGGGCAAGACCTTGGGCATCGTCGGCTACGGGCATATCGGCATGCAGCTGTCGGTCGTAGCGGAGGCCCTGGGCATGAAGGTGGTCTTCTACGACCTGGACGAGAAGATGGCCATGGGCAACGCCCAGCGCATGGACAGCCTCCAGGACCTGCTTGCATGCAGCGATGCCGTGACCCTGCATGTCGACGGCCGCAAGTCCAACACCGGCTTCTTCGGTCGGGAGCAGTTTGAGCAGATGAAGCAGGACGCCATCTTTATCAATCTCTCCCGGGGATTCGTGGCGGACCTGGACGCCCTCAAGGATCAGCTGGCTTCGGGCCACCTCTCCGGCGCTGCGGTGGATGTCTTCCCCTCCGAACCCAGCAAGAGCGGTGACCCCTTCGCCACCGACCTGGCCACCGAGGACAACATGATCCTGACCCCCCACATCGGCGGGTCCACCCTTGAGGCCCAGGAGGCCATCGGCCACTTCGTGCCCCAGCGCTTGGAGGATTACTGGTTCGGAGGGTCGACCATGCTTTCGGTCAACCTCCCCCAGGTGACGGTCTCCGGCAACCCCACGGGCATCCGCATCGGACATCTGCATGTGAACCTGCCTGGGGTCTTGGGCAAGCTCAACCACATCCTGGGTCAGTCCGGCATCAACATCACCGCCCAGTCCTTGGGCACCGAGGGCTCCTTGGGTTATGTGGTCACGGACGTGGACCGCAAACCGGACCAGCAGACACTCCAATCCCTCCAGAACATTGAGGGCACCATTCGCCTTCGGACCATGGCCTGAGCCAGCGACCAGAGCCGATATGACCGCCGGCCGCCAAACATGAGACCTTGAATTGGCAGCTAATCACATAGGTATGGGGCTGGGGCCAAATGAACAACCTGGCCCCAGCAACAATTGCATCTCTGAGCTGTAGTCTACTCAAGCACGAAAAATTCAAATGCCCCAGCCGAGTCTCCCCCGCCGACAGTTATCAGCGGCGTGGCCAGTCATCCGAGGCCCCCGCAGAGATTGGCCGGCCGCCAAAACATCCACCCCGACAGCCCCCCAACTCACCGCTGATGGGATTCGCCCTCCTCAGCCCTCAATGCATTGATGGCATCCTGGAAGTCATCCAGGTCGCTGAAGTTCTGATACACACTGGCGAAGCGTAGGTAAGCCACCAGATCCAGATCCTTGAGGGGTTTGAGGATGGCCCTGCCCACCTCTTCGGAATCCACCTGTGCCAGACCCCGGGCCCGAAGGTCCTCCTCCACCTGCTGGCCCAGCATTTTCAGGTCCTCTTCCTTGATGGGCCTGCCTTGGCACGCCTTACGGACACCCGAGACCACCTTTGCCCGGTCGAAAGGTTCCACATTACCCGAGTGCTTGGTGACCAACAGCATGGTGGTCTCCAAGGTGGTGAAACGATTGCCGCACTTGGGGCATTCCCTCCTGCGCCTGATGGCATGGCCATCCTCACTGATACGGGTATCAATGACTTTGGTGTCTGTATTCTGGCAAAAAGGACAGTGCATGGTCATAAGAATAACCACTATGTGGACATTTGTCACACACCAGCACCGATACCTAGCTCACACTTGCCCGGAAGGATCAATTCCCCACCACCGCCAAGTATGTATAAAGCAGGCAGCTATTCTGCGGGCACACGGATGTGCTGGCCGGGCTCCAGGGCGGCGTCGTCCAACTGGTTGATCCTCATCAGCTGGTCCACAGTCCGGGAAACATTCTGACCATCCGGGGTAATGCCGGCAGCATAGCCCCAGAGGGTGTCACCGGGTTGGACCGTGTAGTTGACCACACGAACAGTGCCAGTGGAGGATTGAGCAATCTGAGGAGCGACAAAGCTCCAGCCGGTCCAGGTCAGGAGGGCAACAAGGGCCAGACCCACCAGTTTCCCCCGTAGGGTCAAAGTGGTCTTGGAAGCACAGGAAGTGCCCTTCCCCCTGGAAGCCGCACCCTTCGCCGACGGTGCCGTAGCTGGCTTTACTGCCCGGCCACGCCCATTTCCATACCGCACTGCATGGGGCGCGAATCCCCTGGCGACGACTGCACTGGCCATCACGACCACCTCTCCTTCTATCCTCCCAGGACCAATCAGCTCGCTTGATGCCGATCAGACCCGCCGACACCGACCAACTCTTCCGGTACCGCATCTGACTTCCTCAAGTCATTTCGAACACATGTTCTATCGAACGTATGTTCTAGATTGGCACAGGAGCCCAAAAAAAGCAAGCTGTTTTTCGAACAGATGTTTGATTTCACACGATGGTCACGTTATGCTGTAAGCAAGCAAGACGAAAGGAAGAGCTGTGAGCACCATTGCCTTTACCCCCCCAGCAGATGGGGCGGGAACCTCCAACAACCAGCTGACCGAGCGTCAGTGCAAGGTGTTGGAGGCAATTCGCTCACACGTTGCAGAGTGTGGCTTTGCCCCTTCCTTCCGGGAGATAGGCCAGGCTGTAGGCCTGAAAAGCCCCTCCTCCGTCAAACACCAGTTGCAGGTCCTGGAGGAGAAGGGCCTGATCCGCATGAACGCCAACAAGGGGCGCGCCATTGAATTGGTCGAGGAGCCAGGCGAATCCGCCAAGGCTACCCATACGGAGACCGCCACCATACTGCCCTTCCCGGCTGAGCAGGATCGTGAGTCCATTCTTGAGTCCAGGGATGTGCCCTTGGTCGGCCGCATCGCAGCTGGCACCCCCATCACCGCAGAGCAGCACGTCGACGACGTCATGCGTCTACCGGAACGCCTGACGGGCACCGGCAACCTATTCATGCTGGAGGTCCATGGCGACTCCATGATTGATGCCGCCATCTGCGACGGTGACTTCGTAGTGGTCCGAGAACAGAACACGGCGTCCAACGGTGACATAGTGGCCGCCCTGCTTGACGATGAGGCCACGGTCAAGACCTTCCGCAAGGAAAAGGACCAGGTCTGGCTGATGCCCCACAATCCGTCCTACTCGCCAATTGATGGAACCTATGCCAGCATCATGGGCAAGGTCGTCACGGTCCTGCGCAAGATCTGAAGGTAGCCATTCCTCCCAGGATGCCCTTTCCTGGGTCAGGCAGACTGACAACCAGTCTCATACCTGGCAAGCCATGACCCATAGTACGGCAGGACTTCAATAGAGACCATTCACAGACAAACCACATAGACAAGCGGTGGACCACCCTACTGATTGGGTCCACCGCTTCTCTATATCCGCACACCGATGACCACGGCCGGCCCCTGGGGCAGCGACCACGGCCACTAGCGATGCATGGCCTCGACATCAGGCGCGCTGAAGCCCTCGGGCTCCAGCTGGAAGGTGGTGTGGGGCACCGAGACCGGGAAGTGCTCACGCAGGCAGTGCTGCAGCTGTCTGATGACCTCTCCAGCCTCCTGCATGGTCATGCTGGGATCGACCACCACATGGGCCATGAGGATGGGCATACCGGTGGAGACCGTGGAGGCGTGAAGGTCATGGACGGCCAGCACACGTGGCAGCTGCTCCATGTGCTCACGGACCTTGTCCAGGTCCAGCCCATCAGGGGTCTCCTCCAGGAGCACCTTGACTGCCTTGCGGAGGAGTCCGATGGCCCGGGGAATCATCAGCAAGGCAATCAGGCCACCGGCCACCGCATCGAATGAGGTCCAGCCCGTGGTCAGGATCACGATGGCCGAGACGACCACGGCCACCGAACCCAGGGCGTCGTTCATGACCTCCAGGAAGGCCGCCCGCATGTTCATGTTGTCCTCGCTCTGTGAGGCCAGAATGAAGATGGAACCAGCATTGGCCGCCAGACCCAGCAGGCCGAAGCACAGCAGGAGCTTGATGTCCTGGACCTCTCCCCCGCCATGGCCGAAGAGTCGCATGGCGGCCTCAACCAGGGCGTATATGCCAACCAGCAGCAGCACCAGGGCTCCGGCGGCGGCCGTGATGACCTCCAACCGGGCCCAACCCCAGGTGCGGCGGTTGGAAGGCTTGCGGCGCATGAGCACGGCTGTGATGGTGGATGCGATGAGCACGGACATGTCCGTGAGCATATGACCAGCGTCGACCAGCAGGGCCAGGGAACCGGTGGTGATGGCGCCAGCCACCTCAGCCAGGAACACCAGGCCGGTCAAGGTCAGGGTCAGACTCAGTCGCTGTTGGTGCCGCCGGCTGTCTGCCTCCAAGGCGATCTGATGGTTGCCTTGGACGGCTCCCGCCCGCTTTCCATCATCCCTCTTGCCTCCAGCCTGCAGACTCATCGAATCATCCCCTCCATATGCCTACCCTCAACTTCACCAAGACCCCCGCAGGACTTCCCGGCAGTCCGCCAGCCAGAGTCACGGACACGGGCCTCGCCCCGAACAAGCGTAGAGGAGGCGGCCGCGAGAATCAATGGTTGAATCAAGCTAGCCGAGAAGAGTTGTCCATCTTATGTATTCTCCCCGCACAGCAGTCAGCGCGAAGCTTTAAGCCCCGGATTCGCATGGAAAGGACGTGCCGAGGCATATCGTGACCATGCCCGCAGGGTCTTTCGCTTGCAGAAAGCCATTGCACGCACCTTGGAAATGCACGGGAAATCGGGGAGAAACCTATACCCCTTGTGTTCGTCTAATCAGCCGGGACACCGAACCCCATGAGCGCTCAGGTATGGCCCGCCCCCGCAGCAGCGGCCTGTCGGGCATGCATTCCCATTCCTGGTCAGACCAGTGTCGGACCCACCTACCAGGAGGTGACCATGACAGCCCAGGCGCGGCTTACCGTCGATTCCAACGTAGTTGACCTACCTCTGGTCCAGGCCACCTGCGGCCCCAACGGCATCGTGGTCTCGGGTCTGCGCAATGACGGTTGGGTGACCATGGACCCGGACTTTCTGACCACCGCCCAGTGCGAATCCGCCATCACCTTCATTGACGACAAGCGGTCAATCCTGCGCTATCGAGGCTATGGCATCGAGGACCTGACCGCCCATTCCAGCTTCTTGGAGGTGGCCTGGCTGCTCATGCGCGGCCAACTCCCCAGCCAGCAGGAATATGAGGAATTCCGGAGCAGGATCCTTCACCACACCTTTGTGGGCGAGGACTTCCGCAGCCTCCTGGGGGCCTTTCCCCGCAAGGCCCACCCCATGAGCGTCCTGGCCTCGGCGGTCAACGCCCTGGCCAGCTTCCACCCCGGCACCCGCGACATCAGCGACCCCCAGCAACTGGAGAAGGCCCGTGCCATCATCATGGCCGAGGTGCGCACCATTGTCTCCCTGATCCACCGCCGCCGGCGTGACGAACCCCTCCTGTACCCCGACAAAACCAGAGGCTACGTGGAGGATTTTCTGCGCATGAGCTTTGCCGTGCCCTACGAGCCCCACACTGCGGCCCCAGCCACGATTGATGCCCTGGACAAGCTTCTCATTATTCACGCCGACCATGAGCAGAACTGTTCGACCTCCGTAGTGCGCATCACCGGCTCCGCCCATGCCAACCTCTTATTCGGCCGTGGCCGCCGGCATCAACGCCCTGTCCGGCCCCCTGCACGGAAGGGCCAACGAGGCCGCGCTCAGGCAACTCATGGAGATACGGGACTCGCATATGCCCGTGCGTCAATTCGTCCAGCAGGCCAAGGACCAGGACAGCAAGATCGCAGGGCTGTGCCACCGGGTCTACAAGTCCTACGACCCCCTGGCAGCCGTGGTCAAAGACCAACTCCATCAGCTGACGTCACACGGCGAGGCGACCTTCAACGACAATATCCGCTCCCTGATTGATGTTGCCCTGGAATTGGAGGACCTGGCTCTGCATGACGAGTATTTCGTCTCCCCCCCCCCCCCAGCTCTACCCAACGTCGACTTTTATACGGGACTGATCTACCGGGGCATAGGATTTGCCCCAGAGATGTTCACGACCCTCTTCGCCTTGGAGGGCATACCCGGTTGGTTCGCCCAGTACCGTGAGATACTGGCCGACCCCATGACCAGGATCGGGCGGGTCCGCCAGGTCTACACGGGCGAGGGTCAGCGGCGCTACATGCCCATCGACCAGCGGTAACCCACCGGCAAGACCCAACGGCAACAACCAAGGGTATGACTGAGCGGTAAGACACAACAGCAACGATGACCGGCCACACATGCGAGGTGGGTGGCTTGGTTTCCAGTCCCGCAGGCCCCCTACACATTCCCAGTCTTCTACCTACTCCTTCTTAGCCTCCAGCGTCTGGTCGAGAATGCCGCCCAGGCTCAGATAGGAGATCTGGCTTGCGATTCCAGACGGAGCAGGCTTTCAAATTCAAGTCAGCCGCCATCGGACCGACTTGTCCTCACCCTTACCCGCTGCCTGGGCTGTGGCTGGTTGGGCAGCTGGATGTAAAAGCTCTCGCTACCGTCCAGGCCAAGGGTCTCGGCGTTCTGCCCGTCCAGGTAATTCAGGGGCACCAGGCCCATCATGGCCAGGTTGGAGCGATGGATTCGCTCATAGGATTCGGCGATGACGGCCCTGATGCCCAGGATCTTGACCCCCTTGGCCGCCCAGTCCCTGGAGGAGCCCATCCCGTATTCCTTGCCAGCCAGAATGATCAGCCCTGTGGCCGCCGCCTGGTACTGCTGGGAGGACTTGAAGATGCTGGCGAGCTCGCCAATGGGAAGATAGGTCGTATACCCACCCCTGTCTGCCCTGGCCAAGGGCATTGTGAAGCTGGGTGTTGGCCAGGGTGCCTCGGACCATGATATGGTGGTTGCCCCGCCGCGACCCGTATGAGTTGAAGTCCCTCTGGGCCACTCCCCGCTCGCTCAGGTAGCGGCCGGCCGACGAGAGGTTGGGGATGACACCAGCCGGCGAGATGTGGTCGGTGGTCACCTAGTCGCCCAGCTTGGCCAGTACCCGCAGCCCGTTCAATTCGGCTTGGGTCGGCTGCCCCTTGCTCTGCCGGTCGAAATAGGGGGGTTGGAGATGTAGGTTGATTCGGGGTTCCACGCGAAGGTCTGGGACTCGGTGACCTCCAACCCGTCCAACTCCTTGCGGCCGTCATAGATGTTGCGGTAGGCCTGCCTATAGGTGTCGGAGCTGACACAGCGGCGCATGTATTCGTCGATCTTTTAGCTGCTGGTCCAGATGTCACGCAGGTAGACCAGCTGGCCGGCCTGGTCATGGCCCAGGGGCTGGGTCTGCAGGTCGACCCGCATGTTGCCTACCAGGGCATAGGCCACGACCAGGAAGGGTGAGGCCAGGTAGTTGCCGGTGATCAGCGGGTGGATTCTGCTTTCAAAGTTGCGGTTGCCACTCAGGAAGGCCACTGTGGGAATGCCGCTAGCCCCTATGGCCTCCTCGATGGCCGGGTGCAGGGTCCGTAGTTGCCGATGCAGGTGGCACAACCATAGACCAGGACATTGAACCCCAGTCTGTCCAGGTAGGGCATGAGCTCGGTGTCGGTCAGGTAGCTGGTCACGGCTTGGGAGCCGGGCGCGAAGGAGGTCTTGATCTTGCCTGAGATGGTCAAGCCCCCGCTCCACGGCCCGCTTGGCCAGCAGCCCGGCGCTGATGAGCGCGGTGGGATTGCAGGTGTTGATGCAGCCGGTCAGGGCGGCGATCAGTATGTCTCCGGCCTTGATGGTCTCCTGCTGGCAGCCGATCTCGACCGGCACCGATAGGCCCAGGGCCTCCGGCTTCATGCCGAAGCCTTGGTTGCCCAGGGGACCGGGACCTCCCGGTCGAAGGTCTGGCTCATGTTCTGGAGGCGGATGAGGCCCTGGGGGCTTTGGGGGCCGGCCAGGCTGGTCATCACCGAGAACAGGTCGAAGTCGATCACCTGGCTGTAGGCCAGATGGTCGGCGGACCCAGCCTCGAAGCACAGGCGTTGGCTGCCATATAGGCCTGAGCCCGGTCGATGATCTCCTGCGGACGGCCGGTCAGTTCCATGTATCTGACGGTCTTCTGGTCGAAGGGTGAGAAGCCGCAGGTCGAGCCGTATTCAGGCGCCATGTTGGGCCAGGTTCGGCCTGTCGGCCAACCTCAGGCTTGGTAGCCGGGGTCGAAGCATTCGACGAACTTGCCCACCAGCTGCTGCCGGCGCAGGTTAGTGATGGCCAAGGCCAGGGCCAGGTCCGTGGTCACCACGGCGGAGGATAGCTTGCCGGTGAGCCTGACTCCGATGACCTCGGGGATGGAGAAGACGGATTGGGCGCCCAGCATGCAGGCCTCGGCCTCCAGGCTGCCAACACCCCAGTCCATCACGGCCAGGCCACGATCATGGTGGTGTGTGAGTCGGTGCCGAATACTGTGCCGGGGTAGAGCATACCGGTCTTGGGGTCAAGCTGGACCACCGGTGAGAGGTGCTCGATGTTGATCTGGTGTATGATGCCGGCGTCGGGAGGGATGGCTCGGAAGTTGTCGAAGGACTTGTGGGCCAATTTAAGCAGTTTGTAGCGCTCCGCATTGCGCCCATACACCCGCTTGATGTTGTAGGCCATGGCGCCGGGGTTGCCGGCCTGGTCGATCTGCACGGAATAGTCGACCACCAGGTCCACGGGAATCTCAGGGTTGACCTTGCTAGGGTCTATGCCCATACACCTGGCGGCATCCCGCATGGAGGCCAGGCCGACCACGCAGGGAACTTCCGTACAGTCCTGCAGAATGACCCTGGCCGGGTAGAAGTCCATGGGCTCCCCGATGTGCCCCTGCCAATCCAGCAGCCTAAGCACGTTCTGGTCGCCCAAATCGCCCTTGGCCCTGCGGACCACATTCTCGAGCAGGACCCTGATGGTGTAGGGCAGGGTTGGCAGGTCAAGTCCGGCCCGCTCGCATACAGCTGGCAGGTCCACATAACTGTGCCGCCCCAGTTTCCCGATCCACTGCGCTTCACCTATGAGATTCTCCCCTTCAGCCGACGTCTTGCCATCTGCCAGTCAGCATGGGGCGAATTTGTTTCATGTCAAGGCGGCTTGCATGTATGGGAAGTAACGAATGGAGCAATTGCCTGTAACATACCGGGGAATCTTAGCCCTCAGGCCCTTCGATGAGCCCGCGACGACATAGCCAGAAGCGACATGAACGTCCAGATATTGAGACAAGGGATAGACAGCAGCCCCATGCCCATGGCAGCACAGGTCACTGCCCTTGCGACCGCCTCATGTGCGGTTTCGCAACTGACTCTGGAAACACAAGCGCCGGCCCCTATCTCTGGAAGCCGGCGGCTGAGTGCTATGACGAGAGCCGGTCAGGGCCTGTCAGTTGTGCTTAGAAACCGAAACTGGCAGCGGTCTGCCGCAAGGTATCGGCCGAACGCTTGAGGGCGGCCAGCTCCTTGTCGGAAACGGGGGTGTTGACCTGGGAGTTGACACCGGTCTGGTTCAGGAGCGTGGGCACCGACATGCAGACGTCGGAGATGCCATAGAAGTCCTCCAGGAGGGAGGAGACGGGCAGAATCCGGTTGCTGTCGCGCAGGATGGCCTCGATGATGTCCGCCGAGGACATGGCGATGGCGTAGTTGGTGGAACCCTTGCCGTTGATGATCCGGTAGGCCGCATTCTTGACCTCCTGGTGGATCTCCTCGCGCATGGCCCCATCCAGGGGCTGGTGGCCGGGTAGTTCCTTCCAGTCGCACATGGGCACGCCGCCAATGGTGGCCGATGACCAGAGGGCCACTTCGGAATCCCCGTGCTCGCCGGCGATATAGGCGTGCACGTTCTTGACGTTGACCCCGGTCTGCTGGCCGATCAGGTAGCGCAGGCGGGCCGAGTCCAGGTTGGTGCCCGAGCCGAACATCTGGTTGGAGGGCAGCCCGGAAAGCTTCAAGGACACATAGGTGACGATGTCTACGGGATTGGTGACCAGCATGTAGATGGCGTTGGGTGCCACATTGATGACCGAGGGGATGATGGACTTCATCATGTTGATGGTGGCGGCAGCCAGGTCCAGTCGGGTCTGGCCGGGCTTCTGACGAGCGCCGGCGGTGATGACCACCACATCGGCGTTCCTGCAGATCTCCACATCATCGGAGCCGTCGATGGAGACGGTCGGGAAGAAGCTGGAGCCGTGCTGCATATCGAGCACCTCAGCCTCCACCCGTTCCTTGGCGATGTCCTGCAGGACGATTTCTCGAGCCAAGCCTCGTTGTGCAGCCGTGAAGGCCAGCGTCGATCCGACGGCACCAGCTCCGATTATGGCAAGCTTTGTGGGCTTGATTCTTGAATCAACCATCTGTTGGTCCTCTCTGCATTGCTTGCGTGAGCATATAGCCCTTTAACCTCTGGCGGAGTAATCCGTAGGCCTCATCATACTAGCCGACGAGCCGGTCTTCCATGCCGCGATCCAGGCATCAACCGGAACCTAAGCCATGGTAAGGCAGCCAGCCTCCGGCACAAGCGGGCAGGCCAGGAACATCCGTCCATCCACTCTAACAGCCACGGCCCAGGCAATCAAAGCCAGCCTGGCCAGGCGTAAGGAGAAGGACGCAGGGGGCTCAACCGACTGGCCTTTGATCCTCATCAAGGGCGGCATCCATAAGCTGAGAGGCAAGATGGCTGTCGACCTGGGCCTCGAGCTTGACCCCATCGTCCCGGTAGTCCAGGGAGATGAGGTTGCCATATTGGCGGACACGGGAGATGAGACCACCAGTCGTGTAGGGCAGGAGCGCACTGATATGAACGCCGGGGACCGGCAGAAGCCGCTCTATGGCCTGGCGGAGGTCGTCAAGCCCCTTGCCGCTGTATGCGGAGACCTGATGGGCCTCGGGGGCCAGGGCCGCCAGCCGCGCCAGGATGTCCTGGTCGGCCAGGTCCGTCTTGTTGAAGACCAGGAGGCGTGGGATGCTCTGGACCCCGTCTATGTCGGCCAGCACTTGGTTGACGGCGTCGATCTGGGCGAAGGGATCAGGGTAGGAGGCGTCGACCACATGCACGATCAGGTCGGCCTGGGCCACCTCCTCCAGGGTGGATTTGAAGGCTTCGACCAACTGGGTGGGCAGTCGGCGGACGAAGCCGACCGTGTCGACCAAGGCGTAGAGGCGCCCATTCTGAGCCTTGGCCCGGCGCACAGCCGTGTCCAGGGTAGCGAAGAGGGCGTTCTCGACCAGCTCCTTGGAGCCGGTCAGACGGTTGATGAGCGAGGACTTGCCGGCATTGGTGTAGCCGACCACGGCGATGGTGGGCAGACCGTAGCGCTGCCGCGAGCCACGCTTGACCTGGCGGGCCGGCGCCATCTGGGCGATCTGTCGGCGGAGCCTGGCCATGCGCTTGCGGATGACCCGCCGGTCCAGCTCTATCTGGGTCTCACCGGGGCCACGGGAGCCAATGCCGCCGTCGGCGCCGGCCGCCTGACCACCGGCCTGGCGGGAGAGGGAACCTCCCCAGCCACGCAGCCTGGGTAGCATGTATTCCAACTGGGCCAGCTCCACCTGGGCCTTGCCCTCACGGCTGGTGGCATGTTGGGCGAAGATGTCCAAAATGACGGCCGTGCGGTCCACCACCTTGACTTTGGTGGCGTCCTCCAGGGCGCGGCGCTGGCTGGGGGCCAAGTCGTCGTCGACGATGATGGTGTCGGCCTCCTGGGCCTGGACTATGCCGGCCAGCTCCTTGGCCTTGCCTGATCCCACATAGGTGGCCGCATCAGCTTTGGAGCGCTGTTGCAGGAGGCCGTCGCAGACCTTGGCGCCAGCGGTCTGGGCCAGGGCGGCCAGCTCCCGCAGGGACTCCTCGGCCTCCTCCTGGCTGCCGGTGGCCGAGGACCAGACCCCGACCAGAACGACCCGCTCCAGACGGACCTTGCGGTACTCGACCTCGGAGACATCCTCCAGTTCGCCCAAACCGGAGACATGCTTGAGCTGGTTGCGGGACTGCCTCTCCTGCCAGGTCTCATCTGCATCGAAGAAGGACTGGGGATCGCCATCCTGGTCCAGCAACACCTGGGATTGGTTGGTCAGCAGGTCTTCGTGACGGGACTGGTCTTGAGCCCCTTGGGGCTCCTGCGCACCGGCCCAGGAAGCGACGGCGCGGTCATCGGATGGGGATTGGATGGACTCTTGGGTCAATGACACCTCACTAGTTGAACTATGGGTCCTATTATTATGGGTTTGGCAGACAAACAGACCATTCGCAGCAATGGATTCAGGCGAGGGTCGTGGGCCCGGCCGGCGGAGGGCACTCAGCCGGCGAAGAGCCGAACAATGCATGAACTTAAGGAACAGGGCGCAGGTGGGTAGAGGACAGCAGGCACGAGGGCTTGGCGAGCGGTCAGACAGCAGGGCTGGAGGCCCCGGCCAGGGGCGCGGTCAGGCGGCGGTCGGCAACAGCCTAGGCGGGGCATCGAACCCGCAGCAGGGCCTTGGACCCGCAGACAAGCCACCGGTACAGCAGTATTTTTCCGCCCAACCAAGCTCGCCCGATATCCGCCGTGAGCTGAAGGTGACCCTCCAGGGGCACCCGCTCACCGTCCAGGTCTCCTCCGGGGTTTTTTCCGGCAACCGGCTGGACCTGGGTACGTCGGTCCTGCTCAAACATGTTCCCACCCCACCGGCAAACGGTGATTTTATGGACCTGGGTTGCGGCTGGGGTCCCATCGCCCTATCGCTGGGCCTTTCCTCCCCTGAAGCCAGGGTCTGGGCTCTGGATGTCAACGAGCGCGCCTTGGACCTGACCCAGACCAACGCCCGTTCCCATGGACTGAACGGCATCAGGGCCCTGGTGGCCGAGCAGGTGCCAGCCGAACAGACCTTCGACCTGATCTGGTCCAACCCACCCATCCGCATCGGCAAGGAGCCCCTTCACCAGCTGCTGATGGCCTGGCTCCCCCGGCTCAACCCCGGTGGGGCGGCCTACCTGGTGGTGCAGAAGAATCTGGGCGCCGACTCCCTGATCCTCTGGCTGGATCAGACGCTCAGCGAGCGCTTCAGCGTCTCCAAACACGCCTCCTCCAAGGGCTATCGGGTCATCGAGGTGTTGGCCAGGCCATGAAGTTCACCTACCCCAGCGAGCTGCCGGTTTCCGCCTCCCGGCAGGAGATAGCCCAGGCCGTCGAGTCCTCGCAGGTGGTCATCGTCTCTGGCCAGACCGGCTCGGGCAAGACCACCCAGATTCCCAAGATTCTGCTGGAGATGGGCCGTGGCACCAAGGGTCATCAGATTGTGCACACCCAGCCCCGGCGCCTGGCCGCCCGGACCGTGGCCGAACGCATCGCCTCGGAGATGGACGTGAGCCTGGGGGCCGAGATCGGCTACCAGGTCCGTTTCGACGACCGGACCTCCGACCAGACCCGCATGCGGGTGGTGACCGACGGCATCCTGCTGGCCCAGATCCAGCGGGACCCCCAACTGCGCCAGTATGACACCATCGTCATCGACGAGGCCCACGAACGCAGCCTCAACATCGACTTCCTCCTGGGCTACCTGACCTCCCTTCTGCCCCGGCGGCGGGACCTGAAACTGATCATCACCTCGGCCACCATCGACTCGGTCAAGTTCAAGGACCACTTCGAGGAAGCTCTGCACACCAAGGTGCCCGTCATCGAGGTCTCGGGCCGCACCTACCCCGTTCAGGTGGTCTATGAGCCCTTGGGGTCCGGCCCGGCCCTCATGAACCATGTGCCCGGCTTCACCCAGGGGCCCGGATCCGGCGGGGATGATGATGACTCCGATGGGGGCCATGCCTCCTCCATGGATATGTCCAAGGCCGTGGCCCGCGCCTGCGCCGAGCTGGTCATTCACTCCAGCCATGACCATGGGGCCAGGGACATCCTCGTCTTCGCCTCCGGCGAGCGGGACATACGCGAGTTCGAGACGGCCCTGCGCCGTCACTTCGGCCCCCGGGCCTCCGATATGCACCGGCCCGACGCCATCGAGATCGTGCCCCTCTTCGCCAGGCTCTCCTCAAAGGACCAGCACAAGGTCTTCGAGTCCCATGGCCACCAGCGCATCGTCATCGCCACCAATGTGGCCGAGACCTCCCTGACCGTGCCCGGCATCCGCTATGTGGTCGACCCCGGCACCGCCCGCATCTCCCGCTATTCCAAGACCGCCAAGGTCCAGCGCCTGCCCATCGAGCCCATCTCCCAGGCTTCGGCCGACCAGCGGGCCGGTCGCTGCGGCCGTATCGCCGACGGCATCGCCATCCGCCTCTATGCCCGTGATGACTACGAGACCCGCCCTCGCTTCACGGAGCCTGAGATCCTGCGCACCTCCCTGGGGGCCGTGGTCCTGCACATGCTCTCGGTGGGCGTGGCCCACACCATCGAGGACGTGACCGACTTCGGCTTCATCGACCCGCCGGATGTGCGGTCGGTATCCGACGGCGTCAATGAGCTGACCGAGCTCAAGGCCATCAGCCGCAAGCATGGCGAGATGCAGCTGACCGCCACAGGCCGCCAGCTTGCCCGCATCCCCATTGACATCCGCCTGGGCCGTATGATCATCGAGGCCGCCCGGACCACCACGCCCAACACCCTGGCCGCACTCCTGGTGGTCGTGGCCTTCCTCAGCCTCCAGGACCCGCGCGAGCGCCCGGAGGAGAAGCGCGAGGAGGCCGACCGGATCCATAACCGCTACGTGGACCAGTCCAGCGACTTCCTGACCGCGCTGAATCTTTGGGACCATGTCTTCGGCGACGAGGGCCATACCGGCAACGCGGCCCTGCGCAAGGTCTGCAAGGCCGAATACCTGAGCTTCATGAGGCTGCGCCAGTGGCGGGACCTGGTCAAGCAGCTGACCGACATGTGCCATGACTTCAAGTTCAATGTCGGCAGACCCCAGCCCATCTCACAGCCGGATACGAAGATCCTGGCCCTGCCCCTCAACCAGCAGGCAGCCCATAGTCTGTGCTGTTCCTGGGATTCCGAGGGTATCCACCGGTCCATGCTGGCCGGACTCCTCTCACAGATGGGCATGCAGGTGGTCTCCGAGCCCAAGGCCTCGGACTTCAACCACCTTAAGGGAGCCGCCAGGGCCAAAGCCATGAAGCGGGCTCAGAAGATGTCCAAGAACGATTACCGGGGAGCCCGTGGCACCCGCTTCGCCCTCTTCCCGGCCTCAGCCGCCTCCAAGACCACCCCGCCCTGGGTCATGGCCACCGAACTGGTCGAGACCTCGCGGCTCTGGGCCCGCTATGCGGCCGCCATCGACCCGGCCTGGGCCGAACCCCTAGCCGGCCAGCTGACCCGGACCACCTATGCGGAACCCCACTGGTCGGGCTCGCACGGCTCAGCTGTGGCCGAATCCAAGGTGCTGCTCTACGGACTGCCCATAGTGGAGGGCCGCCAGGTCCAGTGGGGCCGGATTCGCCCGCCCGAGGCCCGAGACTTCCTGATCCGCCAGGGCCTGGTGGAGGGCGACGTGCAGCAACGCTTCTCCTACGACGATTTCATCGACCGCAACCGGCGCATTCTTGAGGATGCCGTGGACGACGCCAGCCGCACCAGGCAGCTGACCGATACCGTCACCGACGAGGACCTCTTCGACTTCTACAATGCCGTGATCCCCGCCGAGGTGACCTCAGTGGCCGACCTGGCCAAGTGGCTCAAGACCATCCATTCCCAGCAGCCGAACATCCTGGACTTCGACCCCTCCCAGGTTGAGCGACTCCAGGAATCCCAGTCGGTCAGCCTGGACGACTACCCCGACCACTGGCACACCCTGGGCACCGACGGCCAGGCCTTGGACCTGCGGCTCTCCTATGTCTACGATCCCAAGGACCCCCTGGACGGCGTCAGCGTCCACATACCACTGAAGGCCCTCTCCCGCCTGACCCCCGAGGAGTTCACCTGGACGGTGCCGGGACTCCTGGACGAACTGATCCTGGCCCTGATCAAGTCCCTTCCCAAGGTCCTGCGCGTCCAGTTCGTACCCGCCCCTGATACAGCCAGGAAGATCCGCGAAGCCATCGACGACCTCTACCCCGACCTGCCGGGTTCCGGCGATATGGGCCGGCCCAAGCTGCCACCCGTCGACCAGGAGACCGGCCAGGCCCGCTGGCCCGACCTGGTCCAGGTCTTCACCCAGGTGGCCATCTCCGTGGTCGGCGCCCAGATCCACCCCGGCGTCTTCGACCAGGAGCGGCTGGAATCGCTGGCACCCTACCTGCGCATGACCTTCCTCATCGAGGACACCGTCACCCCCGGCAAGGCCTCCTCCAAGCCCGGGGCCCAGGGCCGTCAGCACAGGGCAGGCAAGCCCCGGGTCAAGCTGATCGGCCAGGGCAAGTCCCTGACCAAGCTCCAGGAGCAGTTCGCCGCCCAAGCCACGGCCTCGGCCCGCAAGCAGGTTGAGGGCCAGGCCAAACAGGCCGCGGCCCAAGGCAAGCTGGTCGAAGAGGCCAACCTGCTCCACAAGGCCGGAGCCAGCAAGGAACCCAGGGCCATACTCCTCTGGCGGGGTGCCCTGGACAAGCTGCGCCTGCCCACGGAGCGCATATCATCACGCTGGCTGAGCAGCGAGGCCCTGATGCTGGCCTCTTCCCCCTACCAGTCCACCAAGGCCCTGGTCGAGGACCTGCAGATGGCCGCCGTCAAGCGGCTCCTGCCCGACATTGACCAGCTCCCCTCGGACCAGGCCTTGGACCAGGCTGTAGCGGGGGTCGAACAGGTCTACGAGGACACGGTCTATGCTGTGGCCCACGACCTCATCGCCATACTCAAGCGCTACGCCCAGGTCGATAAGGCAGTCTCCGGCCCGGCCGACCTGCCCATGCTGTCCGTACTGCAATCCGTCCGCGAGCACATCGCCTCCCTGGTCCACCCTGGGTTCGTGGCCGCCGTACCAGCCAAGGCCCTGCCCTCCATAGACCGCTACCTGCACGCTGATCTTTTGCGCCTGGGGAAGGCCAAAGCCGACAAGGACCGGGACGTACGCTGGGCCTGGCAGGCCGACGAGGCCAAACAGCTTGTTGACAAGGCCTTGGCCAAGGCCGAACGCCAGCCCGCCGGAGCCCGCCGCGAGAAGGCCCAGAAGAAG
Organism: Bifidobacterium aemilianum; assembly: GCF_003315635.1. GTDB lineage: Bacteria > Actinomycetota > Actinomycetes > Actinomycetales > Bifidobacteriaceae > Bifidobacterium > Bifidobacterium aemilianum. The sequence goes on from NZ_PDCG01000001.1 coordinate 365,231, forward strand.
GCCGACCGGGCCCGCTGGATGCTGGAGGAGTTCTACGTCTCCCTCTGGGCCCAGGAACTCGGCACCACCGAACCCGCCAGCCTCCAACGCATCCGCAAGGCCTTGGACTGAGGGCTCCCCATCGCTGACTCCCTCCAATAGCTAGCCCCCTAAATGTCGCAAAACACACGCTAGCCACACAATGATGCGTAATTTGTTACGTAAACACGCATAAAGTAACAAATTACGCAGAAAAGTGTGTGACGCGCGTGATTTGTTACGTTAGGCATGAAGACAGGTGTGCTGGGTTCCTCCTCGGAGGAGAGGGGTACGATCAATCTGTTCACAGGGGCGTAGATTACAGACCATCGCGTAGAATTGGGGGGATGACGAATTCAGGCGCAGGAGGCAAGAAGACGAAACTGGGCAAGTGGGCGCGGCCCGTATCTACCCTACGTACCATGTGGAAGCGGGCCGGTCGGGGCAGGAAGGTGGCCTTGGTTTCCGGCGGATTGCTGGCATTCATCTGCCTGATGGCTCTGATTATGGGCGTGGTTCGTTTTGCCCAGTGGCGGGTTGAGGTTCACGAGGCCGAGGACCGGCAGAGTCAGCTCACCAGCCAGTATGACTTCAACCCCGGCAAGATCGTTTCCGATGGGCAGTTCTTCAATGCCAATGCCATGAGTCAGGCGGAGATTCAGGCTTTCCTTGACGACAAGGGCAAGGTCTGTACTGCTGGCCACTGCTTGAAGACCGCTAGCTTCGACACACAGACCAAGCCTGCAGACCAGCTGTGCAAGGCCTATCAGGGGGCGAGCGCCGAGTCGGCTGCCGCCGTGATCAACAAGTCCGCCAAGGCCTGCGGCATCAGTCAGAAGGTCCTGCTCGCCATGCTGCAGAAGGAGCAGCACCTGATCTCCGCCAACAATCCCTCGGATTTCCAGTACAAGTCGGCCATGGGCCTCAGCTGCCCGGACGACGCCGCCTGCGACCCAAACTACGCCGGTTTCTTCAACCAGGTTTACGGGGCCGCCAAACGCTACAAGTACTATCAGGCCCACGAGAATGAATACCCCTACCGCACCCGGCAGCTCAACGATATCCGCTACAACCCCAACACCTCCTGCGGTAGCAGCCAGGTCTACATCGAGAACGAAGCCACACGCCTGCTGTACATCTACACCCCCTACCAGCCCAACCAGGCCGCCCTGGCCGCCGGCTACGGGGAGGGCGACTCCTGCTCCGCCTACGGCAACCGCAACTTCGCCCTCATCTACCGCGACTGGTTCGGCAACCCCCGCGCGTAGAGGCCCAGGATGATGCGACCCATGCTGGCCAGGGGAAGGAACATGGCGCCGGCTGGGCCAAGCCAGGTCAGAGCAAGGTCACTCTTGGCCACACAGCCGAACGGGTGTTCCCAGAGCTATGCCGAAGAGCAGGACCCTGGGCCAGGCAGGCTTTGGGCAAGTAAACTGGTCACGCACGATCAAGGGCAGGTAGGCGTAGAAGATGTAGCTGACCGCCGCATCGAAGACCACCACCGGCACACCCATCTCGATGCGCCGGTCGAAGAAAGGCATGAACTGGGCAGGGGAGCCGACCCGCTCTCGAAGGACGACAAGCCGCTGAACTCCTATCAGCGGCCTAACCCATGGAAGGAACGGGCACGGCTAGAGACGGGGCAGGAACTTCTCCAGCTCGTAGGGGGTGACCTGGCGGCGGTACTCCTCCCATTCCTGACGCTTGTTGCGCAGGAAGTACTCGAAGGCGTGCTCGCCCAGGACTCCGGCCACAAAGTCGGACTTCTCCATGATCTTCAGGGCCTCGGAAAGTGAGGAGGGCAGGGGCGGAATGCCCATGGCCTTGCGTTCCTCGTCGGTCAGCTCCCAAACGTCGTCCGAGGTGGGCTCGCCCAGGGTCATCTGCTGCTCTATGCCATCCATACCGGCGGCCAGCAGGACCGAGTAGGCCAGGTAGGGGTTGGCGACCGGGTCCAGGCCACGGAACTCCATCCGGGCCGAGTTGCCCTTGCCGGGTTTATACTGTGGTATGCGCAGAAGGGCGGACCGGTTGTTGTGGCCCCAGCAGATGTAGGACGGGGCCTCAGCGCCGCCCCAGAGGCGCTTGTAGGAGTTCACGAACTGGTCGGTCACGGCGCAGATTTCGGCGGCATGGTGGAGGATGCCGGCGGCGAACTGGCGGGCAATCAGGGACATGTTGAATTCCTGGCCGGCCTCGTAGAAGGCGTTGGCGTCCCCCTCGAAGAGACTGAGGTGGGTGTGCATGCCGGAGCCGGGCTGGTCGGTCAGGGGCTTGGGCATGAAGGAGGCATAGATGCCCTGTTCCAGGGAGATCTCCTTGACCACGGTGCGGAAGGTCATGATGTTGTCGGCGGTGGTCAGGGCGTCGGCGTAGCGCAGGTCGATCTCGTTCTGGCCCGGTCCGCCCTCGTGGTGGGAGTATTCCACCGAGATGCCCATCTGCTCCAGCATGTTGACGCAGGCCCGGCGGAAGTCCAGGCCAGGACTGCGGGGCACCTGGTCGAAGTAGCCACCCTCGTCGATGGGAACCGGAGCCTTGGACCAGTCCTCCTGGGCCTCGAAGAGGTAGAACTCGATCTCCGGGTGGGTATAGAAGGTGAAGCCCTTCTCCTTGGCCTGGGCCAGGACGGTCTTGAGCACATGCCGGGGGTCGCCCAGGGAGGGTTCGCCATCGGGGGTCAGGATGTCGCAGAACATGCGGGCCGTCCCCTGCGAATTGCCCCGCCAGGGCAGCAGCTGGAAGGTCGACGGGTCCGGGTGGACGATCATGTCGTCCTCGGAGACGCGGGTCATGCCCTCGATGGCCGAGCCATCGAAGCCCAGCCCCTCGTCAAAGGCCGATTCCAATTCCGCAGGCGCTATGGCCACGGACTTCAAGGTGCCCAGCACGTCGGTGAACCATAGGCGAATGAAGCGCACGTCCCGCTCCTCGACCGTGCGCAAGGCGAATTCCTGCTGCTTATCCATAGGGTTCATACTTCCATCCGATTATTACGCTCAGTTAACATGGCGGGGCGTTAGTCCAGGGCGACCCGCAGGGCCTCCTCGAGGCTGAAGGCGCGGGCGTAGAGGGACTTGCCCAAAATGACCGAATCGACGCCCAGACCTTCCAATTCCTTGATGGCCCGCAGGTCGTCGAGCTTGGAGATCCCGCCGGATGCCGTGACCTTGGCCTGGGTTCGCTGGGCCACCTGGCGCAGAAGGTCGATGTTGGGACCGGTCATCATGCCGTCCCTGGCCACGTCGGTAACCACGTACCGGGAACAGCCGGCCTGGTCCAGCAGGGCCATGGTCTCGAAGAGGTCTCCCCCCTCCCTGACCCAGCCCCGGGCCGCCAGGGTATGGCCACGCACGTCCAGGCCCACGGCCACCCTGTCCCCGTATTTGCGGATGACCGAAATGGTCCAGTCAGGGTTCTCCAGGGCGGCGGTGCCGATGTTGACCCGTGCCGCTCCGGCCTCAAGGGCGGCCTCCAGGCTCTCATCGTCCCGAATGCCGCCGGACAGTTCGATGTGGACCTGGGAGCCCAGCTCCTCCACGATGCCACGGAGCTGGCCACGGTTGTCTCCAGTGCCGAAGGCGGCGTCCAGGTCGACCAGGTGAATCCAGTCGGCCCCGGCCCTGGCCCAGGTGCGGGCGGCTTCCAGGGGGCTGCCATAGTCGGTCTCGGAGCCGGATTGGCCCTGCCGGAGGCGCACGGCCTTGCCGTCTCGGACATCTACTGCGGGTAGGAGCGTCAGCATTGCTGCCCTTCTTTCCAAACTCCAACTTCCAGTCGGAGATATTGCTGGGTACCGGTCTGATATTGCTTTGATTCTCCCCCATCGAAGCCTGCTAGGCGAGAATTTCCCATCCTGTGGAAGGCCAGGTGACCGTATGCTGAACAGGTCGGGTCCCTGTAGGGCGCAATGGCGCGAACAGGGGCGATCCGGCGCGCCGAAGTCAGAGCTCAGCCACCCAGTTGGCGAGCAGTTGGGAACCCGCCTCGGCCGACTTCTCCGGGTGGAACTGTGTGGCGAAGAGGGACCCGCGCTCGTAGGCCGCCACAAAGCGGGAGCGACCATAGCTGCACCAGCTGACCTGGGCCTCCTGGCCCCCGAAGTCAATGCGCTGGCCGTCCAGTTCAAGGTCCACTGCTTGGGCCTGGCTGGCGGCACAGGAGTGGACGAAGTAGAAACGCTCCGCCTCCAGTCCCTTCAGCAGCCGGGACCCCTCGGCGGTCTGCACCCCATCCCAACCCATGTGGGGGACCACATCGGCGTCCAGGGGCCCCACCTGTCCGCCAATCAGCCCCAGGCCCGCCGCCCGATGGCCGTTCTCCAGGCCCTCCTGGAAGAGTATCTGCAGGCCCACGCAGACACCCAGGACCGGCAGCCCCTGGGCCAAACGCTCGTAGATGACCTGGTCACCACCCACGGTTCTCAGGCCCTCCATGCAGGCGTCGAAGGCACCCAAGCCGGGGACCACCAGACCGTCGGCCTCCAGGGCCTGGTCATGGTCGGAGGTCAGGGTCACGTCCAGACCTAGGCGGTCCAGGGCCCGGGTCATGGAACGAACATTGCCGAACCCGTAATCGAAGACCACGATCTTCTTCACCCGGCCTCTCCTTCCTTTTCTGCGACTATATGTGTCTGCTCGGTATGTATGGGCGCTTCGTCAGTCTGCACTGTATGAAGTGGCACTCTGTGTATCCGCACTCCATGTGTCTGCACTGTGTATGTCTGCACTGCATGGAGTGGCACTGCGTGAAATGACACTGCGTGACATAACACTGTATGAAACGACACTGCGTGCCGGCACTGCCACCTTGGGCACTTGCGGCAGGACCGTCAGTTGGGTTACTCCCCTCCAGGCGGGGCCTGTCAGCCTTACTGAATACTGGGCCCTCCGCGTCCGTACCTGGTGTGTTCGGCGATGACCTGCATGGCCTGGTCCCTGTCCATGCTGGCCGTGTCGATCAGCGTGTAGCCCTCTTGCTTCAGGTCATCGACCGCTCCGATTCCCAGCATCAGATCCTCCAGGAAGGGCGGTGTGAAGCTGAAGAGGACCGGCGGGGCGAAGGTCTGCCCCGGCTCACCGTGCAGGTAGAGGGTGGAGTCGAGCTTGTCGGCCCGGTTGACGGTCAGGACCGCGGCCATGCCGGAGACCACGGTGGTCAGGTCCTTGGCTGCCGCCTCGGGCGAATCGCCGTCCAGGTTATGAAGAAAGGCCACGGCACCCTGGTCACTGCCGACGCATACGGCGGCGATGTCTGACAGCTGGCAGAAGGCCGCCAGGAGCCGGCCTGATGCAAGACGGGTGACCAGGGCAGCGACCTTGGCCTTGTTGCCGATCAGCCCCTGCAGCTCATCGTCAAAACTGCTCTCCGCCAAGCCCAGGGCGGCCAGATCCGCCTCGGTCTGGTCGGCCAGAGCACCAGGATTGTCCTGACCGGCATCAGCCGATGCCGCCGCCCCCTGCTGCCCTGCCGCCGCCGATGATTCAGGCGCTTGGGGAGATTCATCCTCCTGCGAGGACTGAGCAGAGGATGCGGCCAGCTCCTCCTCGAATTGGGAGAGGGCGGCTTCCAGGTCCTCGTCGCTGAAGTGCTCCTGGCCGGCATCATCCGGCTCTTGGGGCTTGTGGTCATCAGCCATTACAGGGCCCCCTTGGTGCTGGGAATCCCCTCGACCCTGGGGTCGATTTCCACAGCGGAGCGCAGGGCCCTGGCCAGGGCCTTGAACTCGGCCTCGGCAATATGGTGGGGGTCGCGGCCGGAGAGCACCCGCATATGGAGACAGAGGTCGGCGTGGAGGGCTATGGATTCCATGACGTGCCGGACCAGGGAACCGGTGAAGTGGCCGCCTATCATGGCGAACTCAAAGCCGTCGGGTTCACCGCCGCAGACCGCGTAGGGACGGCCAGATATGTCGACCACAGCCTGGGCCAGGGCCTCATCCAGGGGCACCATGGCATCGCCGAAGCGGCGTATGCCTTGCTTATCGCCCAGGGCCTGCTTCAGGGCTTGCCCAAAGACGATGCCGACATCCTCCACGGTGTGGTGGACGTCGATGTCGGTGTCGCCGGTGGCCTTGATGTCCAAGTCAATCAGGGAATGCTTGCCCAAGGCGGTCATCATATGGTCGAAAAAGGGTACGGAACTGTCAATATTGGTCCTGCCGCTGCCGTCAAGGTTCATGCTGAGCTCGACCTGTGACTCACTCGTGGTTCGGACAATCCTCGCCGTACGTGCCATCTTCCCATACCTTCCTTGCTGCTGTACGCTTCACCGCCGCATTCAGCCTGATCGGCCCACTAAGGGGCATTCTATACCAAGCGGGGGCCGCTCCCCTGGCCCGGCAGGAGCAGGATCAGGCCCAGCCACTGGCTGCTGCTCATGCCTGGGCCAGAACCTCCGCCAGGGCCTGACGGAAGGCGTCCATCTCCTCATCGGTGCCCATGCAGACCCTCAGCCAACACTGGGGGCCGACCACACGAATCAGCACCCCCCGCTTGCAGAGCTCCTCGAAGATCCATTGGCGGTTCTCGAAATGTCCGCCGAACAACAGGAAGTTCGACTGGGAGTCGGCCACCTCCAGGGGCTTGCCCCGGTAGGTCTGCCCCCTGAGCCAGTCCGCCGTCTCCTGCCTGGTGCGCCGCAGTCTGCCGACCTGGCTCAGCTGCTCGTCGGCATGGCCCAGGGCGGCCAGGGCCGCAGCCTGGGTGACGGCCGAGAGATGGCAGGGCATCCGTACGATGCGCAGAGCGTCAATGATGCCGGCCGAGGCTGCGACATAACCGACACGGGCCCCGGCGAAGGCGAAGGCCTTGCTCATGGTCCGGCTGACCGCCAGGTTGGGATGGTCCTCAATGAGCGAGACCGCCGAGGGCAGGCCTGGGTCACGGAACTCGATGTAGGCCTCATCGACCACCACCACCGGATGGACCCCCTCTGGGGCGCCCGCCACCTGGACACCCTGGCAGGCCTTCAGAATTGTCTCCAGCTCCTCCATGGGCAGCATGGTGCCTGAGGGGTTGTTGGGACTGGCCAGCAGGACCATGGATGGCCCCAGGGACTCGATGGCGGCCAGGGTCTTCTCCAGGTCGATGGTGAAGTCAGCCCGGCGTGCCACCAGCTCCCAGCCAGTGAAGGTGTCCCGGGCATACTCCGGGTACATGGAGTAGGTAGGGTCAGCGCCAAGGGCTGTCCTGCCTGGGCCGCCGAAGGCCTGGAAGAGCTGGAGCATGATCTCGTTGGACCCGTTGGCCGCCCATAGCTGCTGCGGGACCAGCCTGGTCTGGGATTCCTGGTCCAGGTAGTCGCAGAAGGCCTGGCGCAGGCGGGTGTGCTCCCGGTCCGGGTAGCGGTTGAGCTCTTGGCCCACCCTGCGCACACTCTCGGCGATGGCATCGACCACCCGGTCGCTCAGGGGGTAGGGGTTCTCGTTGACATTCAGGCAGACCGGTAAGTCCAGCTGGGGGGCACCATAGGGGGTCTCACCAATCAGGTCGGCACGCAGGGGCAGGTAGGCGGGAATGCTCCTGTCCGCCGTCCCCTCCCCCAGGGCCACCTGTCTGCTGCCGCTGGTCTGGCTCATCTCAGGCCGGCCTGCCTTTCCTGGTCCTCCAGGGTCGCCTTGTCGTAGGGGTCGTCGACGAAGCGGCTGAGCACGCTCTCTCCGTGGGCAGGCAGGTCCTCGGAGACGGCGAAGGCGTTGATCTTGGCCGCAAGCGCCTTGAGGCCCTCCTGGTCGTATTCGATGACCTCCACCGGCTTCATGAAGGTGTGGACACCCAGGCCTGCGTCGAAGCGTGCCGTGCCCCCGGTGGGCAGGACATGGTTGGAGCCGGACATGTAATCGCCCAGGGGAACCGGCGAATAGGGACCCCGGAAGATGGCGCCGGCATTGTGGATACGGGCCACGACCGGGTCCGGGTCAGCGGTCTGGATCTCCAGGTGCTCGGCGGCGTAGGCGTCTGCCGCAGCCACCGACTGGTCGAGTCCGTCGGTGAGGATGATGCCGGACTGGCGGCCGGACAAGGAGCTGGTGACCCGTTGCGCATGCTTGGTTCTGGGCACCCGCACGGCCAATTCCTCCTGGACCTGCTCGGCCAGGCTGCTGCTGTCGGTGATCAGGACGGAGCCGGCCAGCTCATCATGCTCCGCCTGGCCGATCAGGTCCGCCGCGACCCAGGCCGGCTTGGCGGTCTCGTCGGCCAGAATGGCGATCTCGGTGGGGCCGGCGACCGCATCAATGCCGACTAGGCCGGAGACCATCTGCTTGGCGGTGGCCACGAAGATGTTGCCAGGGCCGGTGATCTTGTCGACCGGGTCGCAGAGCACCTGCCCATCCTGGGGCTCGGAACCCTTGGCGCCATAGGCGAACATGCCGATGGCCTGGGCTCCGCCAACCGCGTAGACCTCATCTATGCCAAGGATGGCGCAGGTGGCCAGAATCAGCGGATTCGGCAGGCCATCGCCAGCATCGCTGCTGGGCGGTGAGGCCAGGGCCAGGGACTTGACACCGGCCACCTGGGCCGGCACCGCGTTCATGATCACGGAGGAGGGGGTAGACGGCCTTGCCCCCGGGCACATAGAGGCCAACCCGCTCGATGGGGATCCAACGCTCGGCAACACGGGCACCATCGGCAAGGTCGGTATGAAAATTCCGGGGAACCTGGGAGGCGCAGACGGCCCGGCTACGGCGCACGGACTCCTCTATGGCCTCGCGGACCGCCGGGTCCAGACGCTCCAGGGCCTGCTCCATGGCTTCGACGGGAACACGCAGATGCTGTGGACGAATATGGTCGAATCGTTCCGCATAATCTCGTAGGGCGGCGGCACCACGGGCCATGACATCCTCAAGGATGGGCCGCACCAGGTCGCTGGCCTCGCTCGTGCCCATATCGGCCCGGGGCATGGCTTCCAGCAATTCGGCACGGGTCAGGCGCTTGCCACGCAGGTCAATGGTTCGCAGGATTCTTCTATTGGTATCGTCCATAAGCCCATCATAGTGGTATAGGGGTCGAAATTCCTTGGAAACTGGCCGTTGACTCACATGCTGAGACAGGCTGGGCACGGGGCCCGGGCCCATAGCTAGGACGCCGGCAGGCAGCGCGGTCCGAAGAGGGTCTTGATTTCAGCGAAGAGCGAGGTGTCGCGTTTGATGCGGAAACGGTCGCCGAAGGTCAGGACCTGGGCGTTGCCCTTCTGGTCCAGGATGGCCATCTTGACCTCGCAGTAGCCGGGGTGGCTGCACAGAATCTGTCCCAACCGGGTCATTCTGGACTGGTCCAAGGCTATGCGGGGCAAGTTGATGACCAGGGGGCGCTCGTCCTCGGCATCCAGGCTGGGCAGCTGCATCTCGATGGCCTTGAGGCTGACCTCCTCCTCACGAATATCGACCCAACCACGAATCTGGGCAATCTCGTCAACGGCCAGGTCGTTGGCAGACCGTTCATAGGCCTTGCCGAAGAACATGCACTGGATGGAGCTTTCCATATCCTCGATGGTGACCAGGGCCCAGGCCGATCCACGCTTGGAGATCTTGCGCTCCACGCTGGTGATCAGGCCGGCCACGGTCACCTGCTGGCCTTCAGGCATGGTCTTGGCCCTATCAATCAGGTGGGCTATGGACATTTCCCTCAGGCCATTGAGCACAGCCGTCATACCGGACAGGGGGTGGTCGGAGACATAGAGTCCCAGCATCTCCCGCTCGAAGTTGAGCTTGGTTTTCTTGTCCCACTCGTCAATGTCGGGCACGGAGACCAGCACATCGCCCATGCTGTCCTCCTCGGACTCATCGGAGTCGGCGAAGAGGTCGAACTGGCCCTCGGCCTCCTTGCGTTTGAGGGAAACCACCGACTCGATGGCTGACTCATGGATCTGGAAGACGGCCCGGCGGTTGGGGTCGATGGAGTCGAAGGCCCCGGCCTTGATCAGGGATTCGACCGTCCTGCGGTTCAGACAGTGCAGGGGCACCCGGCGCACGAAGTCCATGAAGTTGACATACTTGCCCCGCTTGCCCTCGCGTTCGGCCACAATGTCGGCCACAACCTTGTCGCCCACATTGCGGACCGCGCCCAGGCCGAAGCGGACCACATCACCCACTGCCGAGTATTCCAGGATCGACTCATTGACATCGGGGGGCAAGACCTTGATGCCCATGCGCCGGGCCTCACCCAGGTAGAGGGCGGTCTTGTCCTTGTTGGTCCGTTCACCCTGGAGCAGGGCGGCCATGAACTCCACCGGGTAGTGGGTCTTGAGATAGGCGGTCCAGTAGGAGATCAGACCATAGGCCGCCGAGTGTGCCTTGTTGAAAGCGTAACCGGAGAAGGGCACGAGGATGTCCCAAACGGCCTGGGCGGCCTCCTCGGAATAGCCGTGCTCCTTCATGCCCTCGAAGAAGGGCACCTGTTCCTTAGCCAGGACCTCGGGCTTCTTCTTGCCCATGGCGCGGCGCAGCACGTCGGCTCGGCCCAGGGAATAGCCTGCCAGGATTCGGGCAGCCGATTGGACCTGCTCCTGGTAGACGATCAGACCATAGGTCTCATCGAGCACCGGGGCCAGCGGCTCGGCCACCTCGGGGTGGATGGGGATGTTCTCCTGAAGCCCGTTCTTGCGCTTGGCATAGTTCAGGTGGGAGTCCATATCCATGGGGCCTGGCCGGTAGAGGGCGATCAGTGCCGAGATGTCGTTGAAGTTGTCGGGCCTGAGCTGGCGGAGCAGCGAGCGCATCCCGTCGCCATCCAACTGGAAGACGCCCAGGGTGTCGCCCCGGGAGAGGAGCTCGAAGGTCTCCTTGTCGTCTAGTGGGATCTTGGTGTAGTCGATGGGCTCCTTGCCGTTGAGTTCGATGTTCTTGAGGGTGTCTCGAATGACCGTAAGGTTGGACAAGCCCAGGAAGTCCATCTTGACCAGGCCCAAGGTCTCGCAGGTGTGGTATTCGAAGGTGGTGGTGACAGTGCCGTCGGTGCGTTCCAGGAGGGGCGAGGTGTCGGTGATGGGTTCGGAGCCCATGATGGTGGCGCAGGCGTGGACACCGGTCTGGCGGATCAGACCCTCGATCTCCTTGGCCTGGTCGGTGATGCGCCGGGCGTCGGGATCGGACTCATAGAGCTCACGGAACTCCCTGGACTCGGCATAGTGCTTGGAGTTGGAATCGAAGATCTCCTTAAGGGAGGCGTCCTTGCCGTTCTTGGAGGGGGGCAGAGCCTTAGTGACCTTCTCGCCCATGGCATACTCGTAGCCCATGATGCGGGCTGAGTCCTTGAGGGCGTTCTTGGTCTTGATGACACCGTAGATCACGCACTGGGCCACCTTGTCGCGCCCGTACTTCTCCCCCACGTAGTCCAGGACCTTTGCCCGGCCGTCGGGGTCGAAGTCCACGTCGATATCAGGCAGGGAGACACGTTCGGGGTTGAGGAACCTCTCGAAGATCAGGCCGTGCTTGAGGGGGTCGAGTTCAGTGATGCCCATGGCATAGGCGACCATGGAACCTGCGGCCGAACCACGCCCTGGCCCCACCATGACCCCGTGGCTCTTGGCCCAGTTGATGTAGTCGGCCACGACCAGGAAGTAGCCGCAGAACTGCATCTGGCAGATGACTCCGCACTCGTAGTCGGCCTGCTTGAGGACGTGTTCGGGCACCTTGCCCTCGTAGCGGCGTTCCAGGCCCTCCTCCACATTCCTTAGGAAGAGGGAGGTCTCATCCCAGCCTTCGGGGCAGTCGAACTGGGGCATGAAGGCCCCGTCCTCTGAATCATCGAACATGACGTTGCAGCGTTCGGCGATCTCCAGGGTGTTGTCGCAGGCCTCGGGCAGGTCCCTGAAGAGCTCACGCATCTCCTCGGCGGTCTTGATGTAGTAGCCGGAACCGTCGAACTTGAAGCGGTTGGGGTCGTCCAGGTGGGAGCCGGAATTGATGCAGAGCATGGCGTCCTGGGAGCCTCGGTCCTCCTCGTGGACATAGTGGGAGTCGTTGGTGGCCAGGAGGGGGGCGTCCAGGGTCTTGGCGATCTTCAGCAGGTCATGGGTCACCCGGGTCTCAATCTCCAGACCATGGTCCATGAGCTCGATGTAGAAGTTCTCCTTACCGAAGATGTCCTGCATCTGGCCGGCGGCACGCAGGGCCTCATCGAACTGGCCCAGCCTCAGCCTGGTCTGGATGATGCCGGAGGGACAGCCGGACGATGCGATGACACCCTTGGAATAGGTATTGAGCACATCATAATCCATACGCGGGTAGCGCTGGACCCGCCCCTCAAGATTGGCCACCGAGGAGGCCTTCATCAGGTTCATCAGGCCCTGGTCGTTCTCCGCCCAGAGGGTCAGGTGGGTGATCAGACCACCGCCGGAGACATCGTCCGACTTCTGCGCCTCGGTGCCCCAGTGAACACGGGTCTTGTCCTGGCGGGCGGTCTCAGGCGTCACATAGGCCTCGATGCCGATGATGGGCTTGACACCCATCTTGACGGAGGTGGACCACATCTCGTAGGCCCCGTGCATGTTGCCGTGGTCGGTGATTCCGATCGCCGGCATGTCCAACTCCTTGGCCCTGGCCACCAGGTCTGGAATCTTGGAGGCGCCATCAAGCAGCGAGTAGTGGGTGTGATTGTGGAGTTGTACGAAATTCATTCCCGAAGATGCCATGACCTCTACGTTAATGCCTGAATCCGACTGAAGTCCAGAGCGAACGCCGAGCGCCCCAGGCAGAGCCTTGCCAGAGCTTTCCGGAGACCAGACACGCCTGAAAGACCGGGGAACAGGGTGGCAAGCCTACTGCCAGCATGCTTGCCGCAGGCAAGGGCTGTACCCTCTATGCCTGCGGGCGGCTGCGCTCCTCCAGGTCCAGGCGGTCCAGGGCGGTCTGCAGGTCTGGAGGGTAGTGGGAGCTGACCGTGGTCCAGATATGGGTGCGGGGATGGCGGAACTCCAGCCTCATGGCGTGGAGCCACTGACGGGTCAGGCCCAATTGTTCCGCGAGGACCGGATTGGCACCGTACATGTGGTCGCCGACCAGGGGGTGGCCAATCGAGGAGAAGTGGACGCGGATCTGATGGGTGCGGCCGGTCTCCAGCCTGACCGAGGTCAGGGTGGCGGAACCATAGCGGTGGACCACATCCCAGTGGGTGATGGCCTCCTTGCCCGCCGGCGTGATGGTGAACCGGAAGTCAGAGACCTTTGCCCGGCCGATGGGCGCCTCGATGGTCGCCTTGTCCTCGGTCAGGTTGCCCTGGACCAGGGCATGGTAGATCTTGATGACCTCATGCTCCGAGAACTGCCGGCGCATCTCCTTGTATGCCAGGTCGGACTTGCAGACCAGCATGAGGCCGCTGGTGCCCACGTCCAGACGACTGACGATGCCCTGGCGGCCTGCGGCACCCAGGGAGCTGATGGATACACCCCGCCGAAGTAGGCTCCCCAGCACCGTGGGACCGGCCCAGCCCACGGAGGCGTGGGCGGCCACCCCTACCGGCTTGTCGACCACTACCAGGTCCTCATCCTCGTAGACCACCGGCATGCCTTCAGCCAGGGGCTCAGGGCCCTTACGTTCGTCGGCCAGGTCGAATTCGACCATGTCCTCGGCCAGGAGGGTGCCGGACTTGTCCAGTATACGGCCTAGGACGCGCACCTGGCCGGTCTCAATCAGCCTGGCAGCCTTGGAGCGTGATAGGCCCATCATTTTTGAGACTGCCATGTCAAAACGCTGCCCAATCATGGCATCTGGGACAGGGAGCAGGTGACTCATACCCGGCCTTGCCTTCCCGGGGTGCTCTGTACGGCACCGGCCTGGTCGCGGCCCGAAGTCAGGTCGTCCAATCCACTCCCCCCAGTCGGCTCAGGAGCCCGCAGAGGCTTGCCCAAGGCAATGAGCAGGACGATGGCGATGCCTGCCAGCATCAGGTAGATGTCGGCAATGTTGCCGATGGACCAGCCGTAATCCAGAAAGTCCACGACCCTGCCATTGAGGAAGCCGTCGGCATAGGCCATACGGTCCAGTAGGTTGCCTGCAGCGCCAGAGAAAGCCAGCGAGAAGGTCAGGGTCCAGACCATGGAGTCGGTCCTGATCACCAGGCCGACCAAGGCGATGCAGGCAGCAAGGGCCAGCAGGCTGATCAACCAGGTTTGCGAGGCCCCCAGACCCAGGGAGGCGCCAGGATTTCGCAGGAGCTTCAAGGAGAGCAGGCCGGGGATCAGCGGGAGGCTGCGACCGTCGGCCAGGGCGATCTGGGCACAGGCCTTGCTGACCTGGTCCACGGCCAGGGCCAGGGCCACCAGAACGGCAAAGACGACCACGCGGTCGCGCAGTCGTCTTGGTCGTTCATTCATCATCTACGTAAACCTGTGAATACTCGTCAGTGGAGCATCAGTGCTTGGACTGGTTCTCGGCCTTGGATTCATCCTGGCCCTGATCCTTGCGGTCGGAACCATGGTTCATGTCATTGTAGGTGCTGTTGTCGGACACCTGGGAGACCAGCTGACCCAGGAAGTCTGTCAGGCGGGCACGGTACTCGATCTCGAACTGCTTGAGGCTCTGAATGTTGCCCTCGACGACCTTGGTCTTGGCCTGGAGGTTGTCGCGCACCTGCTTGGCATAGGCGTCTGCGGCCGTACGGGTCTGGTTGTCGTACTCGCCTGCGCGGTGCTGAACCTCAGCCTCATAGGTGTCGGCCTCGGCGCGGGTGGTCTTGGAGTACTGGTCCGCTTCCTGACGGGTCCTCTGCGAGTACTTGTCGGCATCCGCGTGGGTCTTCTCGGAGTAGGCATCAGCATTGGCGCGGGTGGTCTTGGAGTAGTCCTCGGCCTGCTGGTGGATCCTGGTGGAGTAGGAGTCCGCATCGGCCCGGGTCTGCTTGCTGTAGGCATCGGACTCAGTGCGTGTGCGGCTGGAGTACTCGTTGGCCTTGGTGATCAGCTCATCGTACTTGTTCTGGCTCTCCTGAATGATCTCATTGGCCCGGGCCTTGCCCTTGTCGACATACTGATCATGCAGCTGCATGGCCAGGGTGAGCATGGCGGTGGCGCGCTCAGGCTCGCTGTTGGCCCCTTGGGCGGCGCCGGCGATCTTCTGCAGGCTGCCGGTCTCGGTGTTGGGCTCGACCTTGGCGATCTGGTTGCGCAGCTGCTCCTCGCGCTTGCGGGACTCCTCCAGCTGCTGCTGGGCGGCGGCCAGACGCTTCTTGAGCTCCTGGGCCTGGCTGCCCTGCTGCTGGGCGGCGGCCAGCTGCTGCTGGGACTGGCTGCCCTGCTGCTGGGCCTGGGCCAGCTCCTGCCGAGTGGCGGCCAGTTCCTTGCTGATCTGCTCGGACTGGGCACGAATCTGATCGCGCTCCTGCTGGACTGCTGCCAGCTGCTGGGAGACCTGCTCGTTGCCGGAGGCCTTGGCTGCCTGGGCGGTCAACTGATCGACCTGGCTGCTCAGTCTGGAGACCTGCTCCTTGAGCTTGTCGTTTTGGCTGGCCAGAGCCTTGTTGCTCTCCTCGGCCTCCCTGAGCTTGGACGCGGCCAGCTGTGCGGCCTGGTCACCGCCCTTGCTGGCGGCGCTCTGCAGCTCGGCCTTGTCGGCCTCCAGGGACTTGACCTGGGCGGTCAGCTCGGAGATCTTCTGGTTGAGCTTGGTGACATCCGGCCCCAGGGACTGCGTGGATTGACCGGCCTGCATGGCCCGCTTGCTCAGTGCCTCAACAGTGAGGGTCACCTCATCAAGGAAGTTGTCGACCTCGTCAGCGTCATAGCCTTCCTTGAAGCGCACCTGGGTAAACTTGCGTTCCCTGATATCTTTCGGCGTCAACAGAGCCATGGATTTCCACCTCGCTTCGGGCATAGTGCCCCATATGTAACTATCAATCCATGATGCTAGCACAGCCCGGGAGCAATCCAGTCATTCCTAGCGATTTACACGAGCAACTGGAGGACCAGGAGGGCGAAATACAGGACCAGGAAGCCGACATCCAGGGAGATGGGACCCATCGGGATAGGGGGAATATACCGTCTCAACCAACGCAGGGGCGGTTCGGTGAGCTGGTATATGACAGACATCAGGGCGGCGATCACGCCCTGGGGCCGCCAGCGCGGAATAAGCACCAGGACCCAGTCAATGATCATGCGGATGAAGAGAACCGTCAAGTAGGCCGAAATAAGCCAGCGAAGGATGTGGTGGATGAGCAGAAGAATCATGGTCACCAGCCTAGCAATACGTTCAGAAGAAGCGGCTGAGAGCAGCAGGAGGCTGCTGGGGATCCCAGACAGCCTGTGAAAGCAGCCGACACCTGGTCGGGCCGCTGGGCGGACCTGTGACTGGCTACCAGCTGCGGCAGGAATCAGTCGCCGAAGAGGTCACGGGAGGAGGAGCCGTTCTGTGCCTCCTCGACCTTGATGTTCACCTGGGCAGGGCTGAGCAGAAATACCCTGGGTGTCACACGTTCAATGGAGCCCCTGACACCGAAGACCACGCCTGCGGAGAAGTCCACGATCCTATAGGCCACAGCCTCGGAGACCCCGGTCAGGTTGAGCACCACGGGCACCCCGTCGCGGATGGCCCTGCCGACCAGCTGGGCATCCTCATAGGATTTGGGGTGGATGGTCGTGATCCTGTTGACCTTGGTGGGAAAGGGACTGGTCTCATGCTTGGCGCCGCCAGCCGACGAGGAGGCGGACCCGGAGGATACCATGGGGGTCACGCTGTGGTCACTATCGAAGTCGGACTCGAGTTCGGGAGCATCGGCCTGATAGTCCTCATCCTCATCCACCACATCCGTCATGCCCAGATAGGACATCGCGCTCTTCATCAACCCTGCCATGGATCTTCCTTTCACTCGACTCGTTCTCTATACTCGACTACCGCAAAAAATCCGGAATGTCGAGGTCTCCCGGGTCGTCCGGGCTGAAGATCTGCTGCTCACCCGTCCCATCCATGGCCTGCTCCTGGGCGGCGGCTGGAGCCGGGCTTTCCGGCAGCTGCTGGATCAGTGACGGCTGGCCGTCCTGGGGCTCAGCGGCGGCTGGCAGCTGGTCGGATGCGGCCGGCTGGGTGACATCGCGGTAAGCTTCCTCAAGGGTGGGGGCCTGACCATCGGACTTCTTGGAATTGGCGTCGAAGCCGGCGGCGATGACCGTGACACGGACCTCGTCCCCATAGGCATCGTCCAGTGCCAGACCCCAGATGATCTGTGCCTCGGGGTGGATGGCCCGCTGGACCAGCTCGGTGGCCGCCTTGGCCTCCTGGAGCTTGAGGTCGGTCGGGCCGGCGATGTTGATCAGGGCACCGTGGGCACCCTCAACGCTCTCCTCCAGCAGTGGGGAGGAGATGGCGATCTCGGCCGCCTGGGTGGCCCGATCCTCGCCCCGGGCGGAGCCGATGCCGAAGAGGGCGGTGCCCGCACCGCGCAGGATGGCGGTGACATCCGAGAAG
Organism: Bifidobacterium aemilianum; assembly: GCF_003315635.1. Lineage (GTDB taxonomy): Bacteria > Actinomycetota > Actinomycetes > Actinomycetales > Bifidobacteriaceae > Bifidobacterium > Bifidobacterium aemilianum. Next base: position 382,644 of record NZ_PDCG01000001.1, read on the forward strand.
TCCACATGAATGTAGGAGTTCATGGTGATCAGGTCCGTGATGCCCTGAACACCGGCCAGGAGAGCCGTATCCGCGGTCTTGAAGGCGTCGACGATACCGATGGTCCTGTCGGAGAGTTCCAGGAGACGGTCGTTGGGAATGACGATGAGGGCGTCGACCTCCTTGCGGAGGTTCTCGATGCCCAGCTTGGCGGAGGCGGTGCGCTGTGGCCCCTCGAAGGAAAAGGGACGGGTGACCACGGCGATGGTCAGGGCGCCCTGCTGGTGGGCCGCCCGGGCGACGATGGGGCTGGCACCGGTACCGGTGCCGCCACCCTCACCGCAGGTAACGAAGACCATGTCGGCTCCCTTGAGGGCCTCCTCGATGTCAGACTGGTGGTCTTGGGCGGCCTTGGCCCCCTTCTCAGGGTCGGCGCCGGCCCCCAGTCCCCTGCTGGTGTTGTCGTTCAGCGAGATCTTTACATCCGCATCCGAGCGCAGCAAATCCTTGGCATCGGTATTGATGGCGACAAATTCAACGTTCTGCAGACCCTCGGCAATCATGCGATTGACGGCGTTGCCACCGGCTCCACCGACACCGACTACCTTGATATTGGTCTTGTCGTTGAAATTGTCAGTCTGGGCAATCTCGCTCACCATAGTCTCCTGTTCGTTCACGGTTATGCTCACTCTATCGCAGAACCGGTATAAGAATAGACTTATTTTCTCAGTGTGTACGAACTTTTTCCAATCTCAGCCCCATTCGCACACCTCCGGACTCCATCCACCCCGTCCCGGGTCCGTCTGCAGCACCGCTCACTATCCTAGTAACTGGCGTCCATGGGGTCGTCGCCGAAGAGCTGTTCCCGCTCCTCATGACTGCTGGTCCTGGAGTCCAGCCAGCCATAGGGCAGATGAACCTTCTTGGCATAGCGGATGCGGCCACGGGGCTTGTCCCTGACCCGCTCGGGCAGGGTCAGGGTCAGGTCCAGGTCGCCGATGCGCGCCTCAAGGTCGGCCAGGCTCTCGCATTCCATGAAGGACCGTCGGGTGGGTCCGCCGACCGGGAAGCCCTTGAGATACCAGGCCATGTGCTTACGCAGATCATGGACGGCCATCCTCTCGTCCCCGTCGTAGAAGTCGACCAGGAGCCGGCCGTGCCTAAGCATGACCTGGCAGACTTGGCCCAGGTTGGGGTCTAAGCGATCCTGGCTGCCGGCGAAGGCGTTCTTGATGTCGCCGAAGAGCCAAGGGCGGCCCTGGCAGCCGCGTCCCACGGCCACACCGGCGCAACCGGTCTGCCGGACCATGTCCAGGGCATCATCGGCCCCCCAGATGTCGCCGTTGCCGAAGACGGGGATGTCCAGGGCCTCGACCAGCTGGCCGATTCGCTCCCAGTGCGAATGGCCCCCGTAGTATTCGGCGGTGGTCCGGGCATGGAGGGTGACGGCGGCACAGCCCTCCTCCTGGGCTATGTGCCCGGCCTCCATAAAGGTCTCATGGTCATGGTCAATGCCCACACGGATCTTGGCGGTCACCGGGATGCCGGCGGCCGAGCAGACCTTGACCACGCGGGCGATCAGGTCGGCGAAGATGTCGGTCTTCCATGGCAGGGCCGATCCGCCACCCCTACGGGTGACCTTGGGGACCGGGCAGCCGAAGTTCAGGTCGATATGGTCGGCCATGTCGCCGTCTACCAGCATCTGGGCCGCCTGCTCGACGATGGCCGGGTTAACCCCGTAGAGCTGCAGGGAGCGTACCTTCTCCGAGGGCGCGAAGCGACAAAGGCGGAAGGCTTTGGGGTTGCGGGCCAGGAGGGCCCGGGCCGTGATCATCTCGGCCACATAGAGGCCGTCTGGACCGTATCCCTCACACAGGGTGCGGAAGGGCCAATTGGTCACCCCCGCCATGGGCGAGAGCACCACTGGGGTGGGGATATGGATGGGCCCCAGATCCACCGGCTTGATGACCGGCTGGCCAGGCTGGTCCGCCTCCTCCCTGTACGGCGGCCGCCCGGAGCCCTGCACGCCCGTCTCCCCGGCAGTCTGCTGTGCGCTCTGGGACTCATTCAACGCTGTCTGCTCCACCTGTCGGTCTTCCCCCACCTTCTGCTCATACCTTGAGAGGCCTCATCAGTACAGGCCACCGGCCTCGGCCACCTTGACCGGAACCGTGCCGTCCTCACCCTGCTCCTTGGAAACATCCAGACCGCCATCCGCGGCCTTGCTACCGACAACGGAGGAGGGGCCGGCCGCGTAGCGCACGCGCTTCTGGCCGATGCGCTCGCCCACATAGGCGCTCACCTGGTTCAGGGCCACCCGCTCCTGCTGCATGCTGTCGCGGTCTCGGATGGTGACGGCATGGTCGTCCAGGCTGTCGAAGTCCACAGTGATGCACAGAGGGGTGCCGATCTCGTCCTGGCGGCGGTAGCGGCGGCCGATTGCACCCGACTCGTCGTAGTCAATCAGCCAGTCCTGCTGGCGGAGGTCGGCGGCCAGGTCATGGGAGATGCCCTGGAGCTCCGGCTTCTTGGACAGGGGCAGGACCGCTGCTTTGTAGGGTGACAGGCGGGGGTCCAGACGCAGGACGGTGCGCCGGTCGACGCCGCCCTTGGTGTTGGGGGCCTCATCCACGTCGTAGGCATCCACCAGGAAGGCCATGAGCGACCTGGTCAGACCAGCGGCCGGCTCGATGACATAGGGTATGTACTTCTCACCGGAGGCCGGGTCGAAGTAGGAGAGGTCCTCACCCGAATGCTCGGCGTGGGCCTTCAGGTCGAAGTCGGTGCGGTTGGCCACACCTTCCAGCTCACCCCAGTCCGAACCCTGGAAGCCGAACTTGTATTCAATGTCGACCGTGCGCTTGGAGTAGTGGGAGAGCTTCTCCTCGGGGTGCTCGTAGTGGCGCAGGTTCTCGGGCTTGATGCCCAGGTCGGTGTACCAGCGGGTGCGGGTGTCGATCCAGTACTGGTGCCAGTCCTCGTCGGTGCCGGGGACCACGAAGAACTCCATCTCCATCTGCTCGAACTCGCGGGTGCGGAAGATGAAGTTGCCAGGCGTGATCTCGTTGCGGAAGGACTTGCCCATATTGGCGATGCCGAAGGGAGGCTTGGAGCGCGAGGAGGTCATGACGTTCTTGAAGTCCACGAAGATGCCCTGGGCGGTCTCAGGACGCAAGTAGTGCAGGGAGTTCTCATCCTGGACCGGGCCCAGCTGGGTCTTGAGCATCATGTTGAAGTCGCGGGGTTCGGTCCACTGGCCACGGGTTCCGCAGAAGGGGCATGCGATGTCCTTCAATCCGTTGGGGGGCATCTGGTCGCCGTGCTTCTCGGCGTAGGCCTCCTCCAGTTTGTCGGAGCGCTGACGCTTGTGGCAGTTGAGGCATTCGATCAGGGGGTCGTTGAAGACGTTGACATGGCCTGAGGCCACCCAGACCTGAGTGGGGAGGATGACGGATGTGTCGACCCCGACCACATCGTCGCGGGTGGTGACCATGGAGCGCCACCACTGGTGCTTGATGTTGTCCTTGAGGGCAACCCCCAGGGGACCGTAATCCCAAGCCGAGCGGGTGCCCCCGTAGATCTCGCCTGCAGGGAAGACAAAGCCACGACGCTTGGCAAGGGACACTACTTCATCAAGTTTGGAGACAGCCACATTACACCTTCTGCTCGGACGGTTCAGGGTACATTTTCGTGCTTTTGAGTCTACTGGGGCATGATGACAGACCAACGGAGGCAAAGAGGGTAGCTTCTTCGACTAGCCACTGGTTAAGGCCAGAGCACAGGCCGTCTTGTGATGCAGCAGAGCAACCGCATATGCACGCAGGGGTATATCGTGTGACCATGACCACGATGAAACAGATCGCCGAGATGGCAGGCGTCTCGGTCTCCACTGTCTCCCTAGTGATCAACAAACGGGACAAGGGCAGGGTCAATCCAGGCCTTGCTAGGAGGGTGCGCAAGACCGCCGATGCCTTGGGCTACCACCCCAACCCCTTGGCTAGGTCACTGCGGACCAGCAGGACCAGGATCCTTGGATTCATCAGCGAGGAGATCGCCACCACCCCCTATGCCGGCAATATCATCCGTGGGGCCCAGGATGCGGCCAGCGCGACCGGCTACATGATGCTCACGGTCAACACGGACGGAACCTCCAAGAAGGATGAGGAACAGGAGGTTGCCACCCTTAAACGCTATGGTGTCGACGGCTTCCTATACGCCAAGATGTACAACCGTCTGGCCCAGGTGCCCGACTGCCTCCAAGATCAACCCCTGGTTCTCGTCGATGCCACGGATGAGAGCGGGTCCGTTCCCAGCATCTCCCCTGACGAATTCCATATCGGCTACGATGCGACCCGCCATCTTATCGAGGCTGGTTGCGAACGCATCGCCTATATCGGTGCAGCCGAGACCCTGCTGGCCCAAGGCATTCGCCTGCAGGGATACCGGGCTGCCCTGGAGGAGTCCGGGAGGACCTTTGTGCAGGATCTGGTGGCCAATGTCGGCTTTAACCAACCGGCCCTGGACCAGGTCGGTGCCCTCTTTGACAGCCAGCACCCGGATGGCTTCTTCTGCTTCAACGATGCACGGGCATGGCATGTGTACGAGGCTGCAGCCCGCCGGGGCCTGACCGTTGGCAGGGACATCAGCGTGGTTGGTGTCGATAACCATCGCCTGGTGGCCGAGACCATTTCGCCACGCTTGACGACCATCGAACTCCCCCATTACGAAATCGGCTACTGGTCGGTCTGCAAACTGGTCTCGATGATTACTGGAGAACCAGTGCCAGAGGACCGGCTGCCTGACACCATCGCCCCCCTGCCCAGCATGGACGCCCCCTGGCCGGTTCGGATTCGATGCACACTGCTGTCAAAGGATTCCGTGGTTCCGCATAACAGCTAAGCATCACATGGACCTTTGCACAGCCTCTCCCCAAGCCGTGCCGCGTCTTTATTCGCTCACTACTCAATCAAGCGTAGGCAGCTGAGTTTCCGCGTATTCCCGAACCATACCCTTGGTCATAGTGACGACCCGCATCACATCAATCGTTTGACGTAAAACGATTGATGCTCTACTATCATGCTCAGGCAACGAAGCAAAGGCCACGTGCATAGTTCAGGCCGGCAGAGATGCCAAACAGCACCGTCATTGAAAGAGGTAGTCATGACTAAAAAAACTTCCGCCTGGAGGAACCCTTCCTATCTGCAGAGTTCCACCGGCATTTTTCTCTTCTTCTGCGCCTGGGGCATCTGGTGGGCCTTCTACTCCCTGTGGCTCACCACCAAGCTGGGTATGAACAACACCCAAGTAGGCAACATCTACTCGGTAAACTCCCTGGCGACACTGATCATCATGTTCGTCTACGGAGTCCTCCAGGACGAACTCGGCATCAAACGCCGCCTGACCATCTTTATCTCGGCCATCGCCGCCCTGGTCGGTCCCTTCGTCCAGTTCATCTACATGCCGCTAATCCAGTCCCATCTGATGGTCGGCGCAATCCTGGGCTCCGTGGTTCTGTCAGCAGGATTCATGTCCGGCTGTTCCCTCCTCGAGGCCGTCACCGAGCGCTATAGCCGCAAATTCGGATTCGAGTACGGCCAGTCCCGCGCCTGGGGTTCCTTCGGCTATGCCATCGTGGCCCTGGTGGGCGGCATCGTCTTCAATATCAACCCCATGATCAACTTCTGGCTGGGTTCCGCCTTCGGCGTCGGCATGCTCATGGTCTACGCCTTCTGGGTCCCCCAGGAGCAGAAGGAGGAACTGCGAAAGGAGGCAGACCCCAACGCGGAGAAGACCAACCCCTCCCTGAAAGAAATGGTCTCGGTGCTGGGCATGCCCGCCCTCTGGCTGCTCATCGTCTTCATGATGTTCACCAACACTTTCTACACGGTCTTCGACCAGCAGATGTTCCCCAAGTATTATGCTGACCTCTTCTCAACCCCCGCACTCGGAACCCAGGTCTATGGCTACCTGAACTCCTTCCAGGTCTTCCTGGAATCGGCCATGATGGGCGTGGTCCCTGTCATCATGCGCAAGATCGGTGTGCGCAATTCCCTGTTGCTTGGCGCTCTGGTCATGTTCCTGCGCATCGGCCTGTGTGGTGTCTTCCATGACCCCTATATGGTCTCGGTCGTCAAGCTCTTCCACTCCATCGAGGTGCCGCTCTTCTGCCTGCCGGCCTTCCGCTACTTCACCCTCCACTTCAACCCCAAGCTGTCCGCCACCCTCTACATGGTCGGTTTCCAGATCGCCTCACAGGTCGGTCAGGTCATCATGTCCACTCCGCTGGGCATGCTGCACGACCACTTTGGCGACCGTCCGACCTTCTTCACAATCTCCTTTGTAGTCCTGGCCGCACTGATCTACGGCGTCTTCATCCTGAAGAAGGACGATCAGCAAGTCGATGGCGACCCCTTCTACACCGATAAGCAGCTGGCCGCACAAGGACAAAGCGCTGCCTGACACGCCCTGTCTCCCATCATGGCGTCCCTCTCATCCAGATGGTCGACCATGATGGGAGACAGACCAGTACCAGCAAACAATTACCTGACACGAAAGGACGCTCGAGGATGAACACCGAACACATGCCGAGCTACGATCAGACCGCACAACTGGCCAAGGCCGAAGCTGGCGTGGACCAGCTCTTCTCCCAGCGCAATGACCGCTGGTACCCCTCCTGCCACATAGCCTCCAAGGGCGGCTGGATCAATGACCCCAATGGCCTATGCTTCTTCAAGGGCCGATACCATGCCTACTACCAGCTCCATCCCTACGGCACCCAATGGGGCCCCATGCACTGGGGACACGTCTCCAGCGAGGACATGGTCACCTGGCGGCGCGAGCCCATAGCCATGGCCCCCAGCTTCGAGGCAGAGAAGGACGGTGTCTTCTCAGGTTCGGCGGTCATCTCCGACGATGGCAAGCTGGTCATCTACTACACCGGCCATCGCTGGCGCAACGGTGTGGACGAGGGCACGGAAGGCAATCTGCAGGAGCAATGCATGGCCATCTCCGAGGACGGCATCCACTTCGAGAAGAAAGGCGTCGTGGTCCCCTGCCCTGATGACCGCATCCCCCACTTCCGCGATCCCAAGGTCTGGAAACAGGGCGACACCTGGACCATGGTCTTCGGTGTATGCACCCCTGAGCACCGCGGTGAGATTTGGATGTACACCTCCGAGAACATGGTCGACTGGACCTTCGTCGGCCCCGTTTACAAACATCCTGATCCGGATGTCTTCATGCTGGAATGCCCCGATATGTTCCCTCTGGGCGACAAGTGGGTCATCTGCTATTCAGCCATGGGCCTCAAGCCTAAAGGCTTCGAATCACGCAACCACAACAATGCCGGTTACGTGATCGGCACGTGGGAACCGGGCCAGCCCTTCCGCCAGGAAACCGACTTCCACCTCTGGGATGACGGCCATAACTACTACGCGCCGCAGACCTTCCAAGGGCCCGACGGACGCCGCCTGGTCTTCGCTTGGATGAGCCCCTTCACCAGCCCCATCCCCATGGAGAATGATGGCTGGTGTGGCCAGTTCACTGTCCCCCGCGAGGTCGAGCTTGCAGACGACCACCTGCGCACCCAACCCATCCGCGAGTACGCCCAGCTGGATCAGAACCGCAAAGATTTCGGCCCCATCACCTTGGAAGTCAACGAGAGCAGGACCCTCTTGGCAGATGCCGCAACCGCCGACATCGACTTGGAGATCGATTTGGCCCACAGCCAGGCGGAACGAATCGGCCTGGAGCTCCACCGGACCGCCAACGGCGACCACACCCTGGTCTGCTACGACGACCAGCTGCAGCGGGTCGTCTTGGACCGCCACTGCAACAGCTACGGGGACCGCGGATATCGGACCGCCCCTCTGGACCGGTCCGACGGGAGGCTCAAGTTGCGGATCATCGTGGACCATGGCTCCATTGAAGTCTTCGTCAACGACGGCTTGGAGGTGCTCAGCTCCTACTCTTTCCCAGCTGAGGGGGCTCGCGAGATTCGATTGATCGCCGAATCCGGGGAGGGTCAGGCCATCATCAACAGCCTGTCCATCGCAGGCCTGGCAACGATTTGGGAGCATCCCGACCGCAACTGACCGCCGGATCAGCTATGTTGAGGAGGCCTCCCCACTCGGGTGGGGAGGCCTCCTTATATCATGCAGACTCCCTACCACAGGAGCCCGGTCCATCAGCTGGGCAGTAAGTCGGACGGAAGCACGGGCCGATATGTCTCCTGACCCATGGAGGCCTTGAAATCAGCCTGGGCCTGGATCAGGAGTTCGGGGTCTGTCAGGGTGTCATAGACACTCAAGGCCAAGGTTTTGCCGGCCATCAGCAGACCCTTATGAGCCACAGAGGATTTGCCGTTGGCCACCCACTGCCAGCTATGGGGTGAGGTGCCCTGTGGCTCGAAGCCACCAGTGAATTGGGCGGTCGGCGTCTGCCAGCTGACATCACCGACATCAGTGGAACCCGAAGCCTTGGGGCTGAAGACCAGAGGCATCTTCCGCAACATCATGCTCGACTCGGACAGCTCCGTGACCTCCTGGTCGGTCAAGTCAGGGAAGGCTGCCCGGTTCCGGGCCCAGACCGACTGCTTGCCTGCACCCGAGACAGTATCGGTGTAGCGGCGTTCGTAGTCCAGCTCATCCTGGGTCAGGGGCAGGGGTCCCACAAGGTCCAGGTTCCTATCTATAGCCCTGGTCAACGGCTTGTTGGGCATGTAGTTGTAGCAGGCGGCATTGAGCTCGATGTTGAGCTCGGTCTCGGTCATCATGGCGGCGCCATGGCCGACCTTCTTGACCCGCTCGTAGAGTGCCTGGGCTTGTTCCATTCGGGGAGCTCGTACGAAGTAGTAGAGCTTGGCCCTGGATTGGACCACATTGGCCGACTCACCGCCGGCATCTATGAAGGCGTAATGGATGCGGGCCTCGTCGATCATGTGCTCCCGAAGGTACTGAACACCGGTGTTCATGAGTTCTGCGGCATCCAAGGCGCTTCTACCCAGCTCCGGAGCCGCGGCCGCGTGGGCCGGGGTCCCTTTGAACTCGAAGTATGACTGAATCACGGCCAGGCTGGAGCTCCCCCAGGCCGAGGTCACATCCATAGGATGCCAGGAGAAGGCGGCATCAAGACCGTCAAAAACCCCATCACGGGCCATGAAGGCCTTGCCATAGCCCGATTCCTCAGCCGGGCAGCCAAAGACCTTGATAGTCCCATGGAGGCCCCACTCTTCCATGAAGGTCTTGATGCCCACGCCGGCCGCTACGGCCCCCATTCCCAGGATGTTGTGGCCGCAGCCCTGCCCTGCCCCACCGGGAACCAAGGGCTGGTGCTCTCCTAGATCGGCCACCTGGCTCAGCCCGTCCAGGGCATCGTATTCGCCGGTGATGCCGATGACCGGCCGGCCGCTCCCCCAGCTGGCCACATAGGCATGGTCCATGTGGGCCACGCCCTTGTCGATGGAGAAGCCCTCACGCTCGAGAATCTCATAGTGGGGTTTGACGGATTCTCCGACGTCGAATCGGGTCTCCGGGGTCCGCCAGATCCGGTCGGCGGCTTCGATGAATTCCCCTCGCTTGTCCTCTATGATCTGCATGATGCGCTGTTTGTCATCCATGTCACACTCCTTCTGCTTTGCCGGTAGGCTGTATATCTGCCCAAATGGATGTCTGGGGCCATGTTCGCGCCCCCGGGGAATGCCGCCTCAGCTAGTCCTTGACCTTGACCAGGAGACTGGTCAAACCGCTGATGATGCCCACGACGGCAAGAAAAACGAAGGCGGGCATGAAGGACCCGTGCGCCGCCTTGATGATGGTCCCACCGATGAAGGGGGCCAAAAAGCCGCCGATGGTGCCGCCAGTGTTGATGATGCCGATTGCAGAGCCGATCAGATGCTCGTCCATGATCTTGTGGGGCCAGGTGAAGAGGCAGATGAAGGCCAGGATCACGATGTTGCTGAAGACCACCAGGCAGGCCATTGCCAGCCATAGGTTGTCGGCGAAGGCGAAGGCGACCAGGGACAGGGAGCTGATGACTGTGCAGGAAAGTATGACCAGCCGCTCCTTGCCGAGGAAAACTCCGGAAAGCAAGGAACCCCCGTAGATGGTGAAAACCGTCTGGATGATGGCATTGAACGCCAGGATCCATCCCATCTGTTGGATGGACAGGCCGAACTTGGAGGTGATGAAGGTGGGCAGCCACGAGCCATTGCCATAGATCAGTATGTTGATCAGGAGCATGGCAGCGAAAAGGGCCAGGACGTTGCGGTCACGCAAGAGCCGTCCCAGACTGACCTTGGGCTTGGCACCATCCACGGCCCGATCCTCCTCCAGGGTCCCCTCCGACTCCTTGGGTACGAAGAGGAAGATCAGCAGGCAGGAGACCAGGAAGCAGCTGCCCAGCACCAGGTAGGCGATGCGCCAGTCCACGGAGATCAGGGCGGCACCGATGGTGTAGAAGAGCACACTGCCGATGCCCGAGGTTGACAGGATGAGCGACTGCACAAAGGTACGCTGCTCCTTGGGGAAGTTCTCGGCAACGGACTTGGAGCAGCTGGGTGGGTAGCCCCCGTGCCCCATGCCGGCAAAGAGCCGGGCGGCCACGAAGAAGATCAGCCCGTTTGCCATACCAAAGCAGTATGTGAACACACCGATGAAGGCCATAGATGCCATCAGCACCCGTTTAGCTCCAAACCTGTCCGCCAGCCAGCCAGAGGGGATCTGCATGAGGGAATAGCCCAGAAAGAAGAAAGACATGATCAGACCAGTCTGGCTGGTATCCAGATGGTACTGCTTGGCGATGGGGATAACCGCTGTGGAGATCATGGCCTTGTCCACGTAAATCATGGTGTAGCCGGCCATGAGGGAGAATACCAGCGCCCCGCTGGTTGACTTCGATGCTCGTGTACGTCGCATAGGGAGACTCCTCTGTCGGCAGTGGCAACAACTCCTATACATGGCAAGATTACACCATGACGGGGCAGACCATTGGACGAATCCCGTAATTCGTCAATCCTCACTATCCGGGGCTGCCTAGGAGCAGTCCTACTTGGCCCCGCCGAACCGCCGGTCCCGGTGGATATAGTGGTCGATGGACCGCCAGAGGGCCCGCCGTCCGTATTCTGGGAAAAGCTCGGGGACGAAGTCCAACTCCGCATAGGCGGCCTCCCAAGGAAGGAAGTTGCTGATCCGTTGCTCCCCTGAGGTGCGGATGACCAGGTCGCAGTCCGGGATGTCGGGGTTGTAGAGGTGCTCGGCAATCATCTTCTCGGTCACCCTGTCCCCCGAGATCCGCCCATCCCGGACCTCCCGGGCAATCTCGGCGCAGGCGTCGGCCAGCTCCGCACGCCCCCCGTAGTTGATGCAGAAGACCACATCGATGACCTTGTTGTGCTTGGTGCGATCCATGGCCACCTCAAGCTCGTCGATGACTGACTTCCACAGGCGTGGCCGGCGGCCGGACCAGCGGACTCTGACCCCCCATTCGTCCATCTGGGCCACCCTCCGGTGAATGATGTCCCTGGAGAAGCCCATGAGAAAACGGACCTCACTGGGGCTCCGCTTCCAGTTCTCGGTCGAGAAGGTGTAGAGACTCAGATAACGGACCCCGGCCTCGATGGCCCCAGCGATGGTGTCGAAGACCACCGGCTCCGCAGCCTGGTGGCCGTTGGTGCGGACCATGCCCCGCTCCTTGGCCCAACGCCCGTTGCCATCCATGATGACACCCACGTGCCGTGGCACCTTGCCGTCGGGGAAGTCGGGAATGATGGAGGGGTCGGAGAAGGGTGCGGCAGGCACGTTCAGCGATTGGTAGTCAACCTGGTCAAAGCTCATATCACGAATCTAGCAAGTGCAGGGACCGTATGCGCCGTTCCAGGTAATACTCCCCCCAATCTTCAACAATCTGCCGGGTTGTCGCATCCAGAGCTCCCCGGTCAAGAATGGGCCAGTCGCCTTCGACCAGGGCTTCCAGCTCCTCCCTGCGGTCCAGCTCCACTGGCCTGGCCTCTGGAGTCCGGTCCTTGGAACACATGCTGCCACCGGCCGGAATGGAAAAGTAGTTCAGGTCGTCCCTTCGTCCGCAGACCACGCAAGAGTCTAGCCGGGGGGTCCAACCGGCCAGGGACAAGGCCCGCAGGGTATAGGAGGCACTAATCAGGCCCGGTTTGTGTCTGCCTTTGGACAGGGCCGCCAGGGCCCCGATGAGCAGACGGTATTGGTCAGGTGCGGGCTCCTGTTCGGCGGATACGATTCTATCCACGATCTCTGCCATGATGCTCGCGGCCGTATAGGCTTCATAATCCATGGAGATTCCTCCCGCATAGGCCGATAGGGAGGCCGCCTGGGAAACCACATCCAGGGACCGACCCTGGGCGATCAATAGGTCATCTCGCATGAAGGGCTCCAGACGTGCCCCGAAACGGGATTTGGTTCTTCGCACGCCTTTGGCCACAGCCCGGACCTTGCCATGACGCTTGGTCAGCAAGGTAACGATGCGGTCGGCCTCACCGAGTTTAACGGTTTTGAGGACCACTCCCTCATCCCGATAGAGGGCCATGCCTTAGAGTCGGTCCTTGCCCTTATCGTCCTGGCTGTCCTCGCCCCTGTCGGCAGCGGCCTGGCTTTCCTCCCCTTGGTTGAAGTTGGGAAAGGAGAGGTCAGGAATACCCATATCGGTATGGCCTGCCTGAGAGCTGAGGTTGTCAGCCGGGAAGACCGGCCAGTCGGAGGGACCAGAAGCGGCTGTGGCAGCGCCTGAAGCCCCTTCAGTCGCAGCCGAGTCTCTCTGGGGAAGATCAGGAATCTCCGGCACGATCGGGGTCTGCAACGGCGGCAGCTGGGCACCGAATTCGGACGGGGAGTCATCGGCTTGGGCCTCTGTCATCTCAGCCAGATGCGCCAGAGATGCCAGTGAGGAATCCTGCTGGGACTTATCGGCGGACCGGTCCGGCGAGTCCTCTGCCAGGCCTGGGCCTGCTGGTGCCAGGGATGGCTCAGGGGAAGCCACGGGTGCGAAGGTCTGGGTCTGTGCCTCGGAGGCCGTATTGGCCAGCGCGGAGGAAGGGACGGCACCCTCGGTCATCTGGGACGCACTAGCTGGCGTCTGAGCGCTGAAGAGCTTTTCCTCGGTCTCCTGCAGGAAATTGAAGGAGTCCGAGTCTTGGGCATCAGTGGATCGCCGGGATTCCTGACCTGCCGAATCTCCGGTGGATTCAAGACCGGCTGCCGGGGGCGCAGCGGGCTGTGCGATGGTGGGGGCGAAGGACTCCGGCTCCCTCTCCACGGCCGCCGAGTCTCCCAGTGGACTCTGAGCAGGCTGCGGGTTATGGAAGGAGAAGAGGGGGGCGACGCCATCGGACGAAGTCTGCTCATCGACGATGGGCTGAGCCTGCCTGCCGGCATCCTGCTCGGCTTCAGGAGCTATCTCCTCGTAATCCGCCAAGCGGGTGAAGGATTCAAAACGGGCCAGGACATGGACACAGGAGTTCAGGAAGTAGTCCACCTGCCGCTCGTCGTAGCCATGCTTGCCCCGGCGCTGAGTGAAGATGATGTTGGAGACGGTCTTGGCATTGAGGTCCACCAGATGCTTCATGTTGACCTTGGCCTTGGGTTCGTGGCCCAGTTGGTCGGCGATCTTGGCCAGAACCTGGTCCACCAGCCGGTCGACCTGCTTGCGCTCGTAGGAGGCCTTCTTGGGCTCACCGGAAGCGAAACGGGCTTTGGGTGCACGGTCAGCGTGCTGCTGCAGGGCCTGGTACAGCTCCTCGGTCCGGGCCTTCCAAGCGATGCGGCCCTGATGAGTCAGCTCCCAATGGGTCTGCCGGTCGACCACTGCCTGTTCAAGCCTGGACAAGGCCGCATCGACCTGGGAGACCACATAGCCCCCCTTGGCCCAGTCGAAGGAGATATCCTGGATGTCCTTCTGGGTCAGCTGATCATCACCACTGTCATAGAGGGTGTGGGCACGTTCCAGAAAGGCATCCACCTGACCTACGTCGTAGCCCAGTTTACGTTTGCTCACGCGCTCCATGCCTGACGCGTTACGCTCAGTCTTGGTCTTCCGAGTCATTGGACCTTTGCCTCCTCATGGATATTGTCCGTTTGGACAACGATACGCGATTGTTCGGACGCTCCAGGCACAATCAACGGCAACACTCCGGAACCCTTACGACATAGCCACATTGGCGGCCGAATGGTCCGGCCTGTGCAGGTCATGCGCTACAGTGGTGTCCCACGGGCGATTAGCTCAGCTGGTTAGAGCGCCACCTTTACACGGTGGATGTCGGGGGTTCGAATCCCTCATCGCCCACGGTCAGCCGGAACCTGCCGAACAGTCTAGGTCTTGGTTCAACGGCCTTTGCCGAAGGAACTCAGCCGGATGGCGTTCCAATCATCATCGGCGGTCAACGGCATGGCGGCATTCATACCGACCGAGTTGGCGGCTGCCTGTATGGTGCTGGAGCTTGCGGCACCTTTGCGACCTGGCTTGGGGGTCAGTATCCACATGGGGCCATCATCGCCAAGCACCGAATAGGCATCGACCAGAGTGTTGCCCAAGGTCTCCTCGTCATCACCATCGCGCCACCATACGATGACACCATCAACCGAGGAGTCAAAGTCCTCATCAACCAGATCCTCACCAGTCAACCGCTGGATATTCCTACGAATCGCCTCACTCACGTCGTCATCCCACATCCACTCTTGTACGATGTCGGCTGTGTGGAAGCCGAATTCCTCAGCCTCTTGAAATGCTGTTTCCTTCACAAGACCAATATAGCAAGACAGCACGAAGATAGGGACGACGGACGGCGGTGGAAGCTGTAGTCTTGATCCATCTCAGAACTCTGGGCAGCGGCGAAAGCCCTTGCTTTGCAGGTCTTCCAACCCCCATTCGTCATCCATGGCCCTTATGTCAACGACTCACGGACACCATGCATTCCGGGCGTGGCAGAAGGATGATATGCTGCCTCCAGCGGTCTCTTGCGGCCCACGGCCTGATGGCGGGCAGCGGACTAGTAGCCGAACTGACCCTGAGCCGCACGGCGATTCAGGACTGGGTGCAATGAGGCAGGCCCTCTCCCTTGCCCTGCCCGATGGCCACCAGAGACCTGTAGGCCTCGTCCAGATTGGAGACCTCCACATCACGAAGGCCTGAAGGCACATGGCCCACGACCTCCTTACAATTGGCTTTGGGAGCCAGGAACCAGCTTGCACCATCCCGCTTGGCACCGAGCATCTTCAGTTGGATGCCGCCTATGGCCCCCACCTTGCCCTTGGGGTCGATGGTGCCTGTACCTGCGATGGTCCGCCCCCCGCTCTCTTCCTGGGGTGTCAGCATGTCGATAATACCCAGGGAATACATCATGCCCGCCGAGGGGCCACCAATGTCTTCCAGATGCAGAGAGACCTTGACATGGGCGGTATCCAGGCCCAGCTCCTTGCTGGCGTAAGCCAAAGCCGCCTTGCTGGCCGCCTTCTGGGAGCTGGACATCTGCCCCCGGGCCTCACGTGTGTATTCCTCGGAGCTTTGCCCAACGGGGAAGACCGCCTCGCTGGGGGTAATCTGCTGGTGAGGATCAAGCCAGGCCAGGAGGGCAGCCATGTTGGGAACGGGGTAATCAGGGGTGCCGGCCGCGTTAACCGTCAATAGCAGCAATTTGCCCGAGTCCTTATGACTTCTGGCGCCTGTCAGACTGATGACGTCCCTGCTCTTTGACTCTCCCAGAACATCCTGGGTAGGGCCAGCGCTTTCAACCACGTAGGCACTGGGCAGGAGCAGCACCACGGCGGATAGGAGCAGGCAGACCAGGCCGGTCAGGTAAGGTAAGGAGTGTCCACGCACATAAGCGAACAGCGAGGAGACCTTACCCCTTGCAGGCACCTGACCGCCACCCGGCGCCACCGTTGCCGGACCGGACTCGTCACCCTTGACATCGCCTGATGGGAAGGGGCCCCCTACAGGCAGCGCAGCCTCGGTGGACCGCGTGTCTGCCAGGGCCATGATGGCAGTATTCCGTGGGGCTGCGAACTGTGCCGGCGCTTCCTGATTATTAGGCATGATTCCCATGGTAATTCAGATGGCCCACCTCGCCGGCGGCGACCGACCATGCCGGCCTATACCCCAGAAGCGAAATGTAGACCTCAATGGGCAATAATAGTGGATACGTATCTTCGCAGCCCTAACCGGCCCATATAAGGATGAGGAATCATGGACGAGAATGCATTGCACCAGTGGCTGATTGATTGCTTCGGTCAGGTCCAGGGAGAAATGGCCTGGTCCCAGCTTTCACAGCTGCCTGCCGAGGTCCGTCAGCAACTCATGAGCCAGGATCCCAACAGTCTTCCCAAACCCGGTGAGGTCCAGGCCCTCATGCAGGCCCTCACCGCTGGTGGCCTCAACACGCCTGCCGACATGCAGGAAAGCGTCCAGTCGGGTCCCATCAATGTCAAGCTCGCCAAATCCCTGGCCCTGCAGAAGGCCAATGAGGTCGGATCGGAGCGGGAGGTCACGGCAGAGGAGGGTCAGGCGGTCCGCCAGGCCATGATTGAGGCCAACCTCTGGCTGGATACGGTATGCGATATCGATCCCTCCCCCGGCCAATCCCAGGTCCTGACCCGGGCGGGTTGGGTGGAGGCCACCCTGGACTCCTGGGCCTCCTTCGCCTCGCCAGTGGCCCAGTCCATGGGCGATGCCCTCACCGCCGTGCTCTCCGACCGTCTCGGAGGCGCCTTTGAAGGCGAGATCTCCGGTATGTTCGCTGGCCCCGTGCCCATCCCCATCCCGGAGGGTATGAAGGACCCCATGCAACTCATCCGACTGCTGGGCAACACCTCCTTCGCCATGCAGTTGGGGCAGGCGGCCGGCGCCATGTCCCACGAGGTGCGTGGCAGCTTCGACCAGGGCATAGCCCTCCATAGCAATCAGGCTGGCGCCCTCATAGCTCAGAACTGCCTGGAGTATGGCAAGGCCCTGGAGATCGACCAGGGCGAGGTCCTGGCTTTCCTGGCCCTGCAGGAGGTGGCCCACGCCCGGCTCTTCGCCCATGTCCGCTGGCTCATGCCCCGCTTCGAGGCCCTGATCGGCAAGTACGCCAGGGGCGTCGACATCGACCTCGATGCCATGGAGGAGCAGCTGCGGGAGGCAATCACCATGGACCCTGAATCCATTTCCGGGGCCGTCAATCTCTCGAAGGTCGGCATTGCCGACACCCCCGAGCAGGAGGAGGCCATCACCAGCCTGGAGAACCTCCTGGCCCTGGTTGAAGGCTGGGTGGATTGCGTCACATGGAAGGCGGGCATGGCCCACATCCCCCACATCGAGCAGTTGCGGGAGATGATGCGGCGCGAACGGGCTGTGGGAGGCCCCGCTGAGGTAACCTTTGAGTCCTTGTTGGGCATGCACCTACGGCCCAAGCGCATCCGTGAGGCGGCCAACATCTGGGAGCAGATTGATAGCAGTGAAGGCCACGAGTCCAGGGACGCCAAATGGTCTCATCCTGACCTCCTGCCCACACTCCCCGAAGCCAGCACCTCAGCAGCTGATACCGCCTCGAGTGCCGACTCCGCCGGTGGCAAGGCCTCACAGGGGCATGATGAGGACGGCGATCAGGACGGCCAGCACCCCTCCAACAGTCCTGAGGCCTCATCAGCTGCCGGGTCCCGGTCCTCTTCGAGTATTGACTGGGATGCCGAACTCAGCAAGCTCCTTGACGAGGATGCGCGTTACATCGCCGATACTCAAACTGACGCCGCTCCCGAAGCAGCCACGGGCTCCCAAGGCCCCGCGTCCGAGGCAGCCGACGACGCTCAGGATTCCGGGAGTGAATCAGACTCCCCTTCCAGCCCGACCTCGCCAAATACCGACGACAGCGACCGCAAGCCCGATGACCCACCGGAGGATACCACGTCCAACGGGCACTGACCGGCATCAGACCAGGAAACGGCTGGGGGTCCTTTGCAGGGACCCCATACCGTCCTTGCTACGGGCATAGGACAGATCCAGACGGTCCTCGGCACGGGTCACGCCCACATACATGAGCCGGCGCTCCTCCTCCAACTGGTCACCCTCCTCGGGCGATCCGTAAGGCAGGAGACCTTCCGAGCAGCCAACAATGAAGACATGCTTGAACTCCAGCCCCTTGGCGGCATGGATGGTTGATAGGGTCACCGGTTCCTCGACCTTGGCCCTGCGCGCCTCCTGCTGTTCGATCAGATCCTGATGATTCTCCCCCGCCTCGGACAGGGCCGCGTCCTGCCAGATGGCGTCCTTGCGCATCCTGCAGCTCAGGCCGGCAGCCTTCAAGGCCTGGCGGATGGGCTGGAGCTGGGCGTTGATACGGACCAGAACCGCGCAGTCGGCCGGGCTCTGCCCCCGGGCCTTCCAGTAAAGGATCCTGCTGGCCACCCCCCTGGCCTCCTCCATGTCGTCGGCGTAGACGGTACGACTGACCCGGGGACCCTGCTCCCTGGCCGACAGCAGCTTAAGATAGTCCTGGCGCACTGGGGAGGCCGCCAGCACCCGGTTGGCGTAGTGGACCACCTGCTGGCTGGACCTGTAGTCGGTCTTCAGACTGATGTCGGCGGTTAGGGGCCTGAACTCCTTGTCGAAGTTGAGCAGGTCATAGGCGCTGGCTCCCGCGAATGAGTAGATGGTCTGGGCCGGGTCCCCCACCACGCAGATGTTGGGGTTGTCCTTCATCCACAAGGTCATGAGCCGGTGTTGCAGGGGGGAGACATCCTGGTACTCGTCCACGGTCAGGGCCGATATGGATGAGCGGATGAGCCTGGCCGCGTCCTCGAAGTCATCCAGGACATGGCAGGTCATGAGCAGTATGTCGTTAAAGTCAATCCGCCCCCGGTAGGACTTCTCCTGTTCATAGACCTTGTAGCAGGCGGTGAACTGGTCCACGTCCAGGCCTGCTGGTGGCTGCCGGCCCGAAGCGGCGCAGACACGCCCGTAGTCATCGGGTGCCAGCAGGGAGACCTTGGCCCAGTTGATCTCCTCCTCCAAGTCTCTGACCTGCACGTCACTGTATTGGTCGCTGTTGGTGACCATCTGCAGGGAGCGGGCTACCAGTTCGCGCGTGTTCTCTGACACACGGGGAAAGCGGCCACCGCTGATGTCTGGCCAGACCCGACGCAGCTGGTGGAGGGCAGCGGAATGGAAGGTCGATGCCCTGACCCCCTCCTTGACTCCCAGGCTCTGCAGGCGCAAGCGCATCTCGGTGGCCGCCTTTACCGAGAAGGTGACCGCCAACACCTGCGAGGGTTCCCACAGGCCAGTGGCACAGCCGTAAGCGATCCGTCGGGTGACCGTCCTGGTCTTGCCGGCTCCGGCTCCGGCGATGATGCGCACCGGCCCCTCCAAAGCGGTTGCGGCCGCCAACTGGTCGGGGTCCAAGCCCTCGAGTATCGCTTCTGGGGATGTGTCCATGCCTCCATTGTGGCAGTGGCTCTGCCCAGGTGGGCCGGGCCAAGGCTCACCGTCGATGTGGGCCCTATGGCCACCGAAAGGCTCCAGAAGGTCGGGCAGCCTGTAGGAACTGTCGGTCTTGCGCTGGGAATGCCCCTTTTGCGGCGGGTCTGTATTACTGTAGAAGGGTGACTCAACGAAGCAAACTTATGATGGCGGCACTGGCTTCGGCGGCCTTGCCCTCCCTGGCCGTCTCCGGCGTGCGCGCAAGCGACCAGGAGAACACGACGAATCAGGCCCTGGGCATAGACCAGGCCATGCTTCAGGATGCGGCCGGTCGCCTCTACGATGTCTACGCCTCATCCACGGCGGCAGGTCGGCTACGCCTGGATGGGCGGACCAGGGCGGCGCGGGCCCTCAGCCAGGCCAGGGAGCCGGCGGCCCTGGGCTTTGCCCTGGATACGGTTCTGGCCTACCAAGATGGTCTTAATGACCGCGCATACCCCCTGCACGCCGGCCAGGGTGACCAGGATAGGGCCCAGCTTGAGGCCACCCGCCGCAAGGCCGCCCTGGCTTTGGGCCAGGATGCGGAACCGGCGGTCATGCTGGCCTCCCATGTCAACGGCCAATCACGCCCGCTTGACCTCTTGACCCTGGACGATTGCGCCAGTGTGGGCACAGCCATCGGCGCCATCCACCGGATGAACCCACGTTTCCTGCAAGCGGCCGGATACCCCGGCTTTTCCGCCGGGCAGATTCGCAGCCAGCTAACCGGCTGGATCAAGCGCCTACGCCAGGCCGGCCATGTGCCTCAGTCGATCATCAACTCCTGGGCATCCATCATTGACACGGAGGGCCTCTGGTCCTTCTCCACCTCTCTGGTCCATGGGGGCTTCGCCGACGGTGACATGCTCTTCTCCGAGGCAACTGTCACAGCCGTGACCAACTGGCAGGACATGCAGGTCAACGATCCGGCCCGTGACCTGGCCTGGCTCTTCGCCAAGCTCGACACCGACCACCGGAACGCTGTCCTGTCCGCCTACGGGCGAATGCTGGGGTCCCGCCTGGACGACCTCATCATGCTCCGGGCCAACCTCTGGCTGCAGATGGAGCAGGTGGGCGAGTTCATCCAGGCCCTCAACCATGCCGACAACTCCAAGATCATGCAGTTCAAGGCCCAGGTCGAGCGCCTGGCCCACCAGCTGGAACTGGCCACCAGGCGCAGCTCCGGTAGAGGACAGCAGGGCGAGGGATCGGTCCACCAGTCCATCGGCAAGCCACCCTCCACCATTACCGTGGGAACCCTGCTCAATCAGGAAGACAACTTGGCCCAGCAGAGCGGCGAACCCTCCGCCCAGGCCACCAAGCAACAGAACGGCGGGAGCCAAGCCAGCATCCAGGACCATGCCGAGGCCCTGGATGCCACCGGTGAAAGCGACAGGACCGGTTCCGCCCAGATCAAATCCCTGGGCACCCTGGACTCGGATTCCACCGCCGACCGGCCCATCCAATCAGGAGCAGGCAGCCCGGCAGCCTCCATTCCTGTCACCGCCATCCCGATTCTGAAGCGAACCCCCGAACAGCATGAGGGCTCCAAGACCCAGAAGGCCGAGGACTCGGTGGAACCCTTGATTCAGCCCCAGGAGCAGGAAACCATCATCCTCTCCGAGCTCAAGGATCGCTCATCCTCCACCGACATCCTCACTGATGAACCCGCCGGCGGCACCGGTTCATTCTTCAGCGACAGCATGGTCAGTGGCATCACCGAGTCCGGTCCCATCGCCATGCCCAAGGAATCCAGGTCCACCCCGGCTCGAGGAGATGACGGGCGGCCAGCCGTCGACCCACAGGCCTCCACGATTCTCATCCCCAGGCTCGAGCAGGAGGAACAGGCCCTGCGAGACGCCCAGGCTGGTCTCGAGGAATATGAGGGATACCAGCGACAGAAGGCTGAAGGCAACCCAGACGACCAGGACCAGCAGCCGGATTCCGACGACACCGCCGAGCGCGGACTACGACAGCGGTCCAGCCACAGGCAGCAGGAAACGCCAGAAGCGTAACTTCCCCAATGCGGGCACAATAATCAAAGACGGCCGGGTGGTCGGCAGGATTCCCCAGGAACCCACGGCCGCCGGCACACCTCTAGGACACAAGGAGTTGGAATGGAAATCGAACTGGGCATTCAGAACGTGGCCCGACCGGTCAATGTCAGCAGCGACCAGAGCAGGGAGGACGTCAGCAAGGTCATCACCGAAGCCCTGGAGGCCGACAAGACCATCGACCTAACCGATGACAAGGGTCGCAGAATCCTCATTCCAGCCAAAGCCCTCGGCTATGCCATTGTCGGCTCCGAGACCCGTCATGCCGTGGGATTCGGTGCCCTCTAGGGGCAACTGTTCAGCATAGGCCATATGCGGCGCGTGGTTGCTTGCCAATCCCTGCGCGGCATAGGGCCTAGTGCTTGTGTAGCCCTGCACTGGCCCCTTCTCCCGTTCGCCTATGCCTTGACGCTGCCGCCTGTGTTTGCCTTGCGGCCACCAGTCTGACCGGGTGCTCAAGCCAGAGGAATGGTTCCCCTACCCACCATCTCGGTGACGGTGCCGTCATCGGTCAAATGTTCGCCAATTCGATTGGGTTTGCCGGCCCCATGCCAATCCGAGCCGCCGGTCACCAGAAGACCCAGGCTGTCAGCAAGGACCAGCAGCCGGCGACGCTGGTCAGGAAGGTTGCCCCTGTGCCAGACCTCCAGGCCATCAAGCCCGTCCTCCCCGGCTAAGGCCATGATGCGCTGGTCGCTCAGGAGCCGGCGGTTGCGGCTGCGGTCCCCTGGATGGGCGATGACGGCGACCCCTCCCGCCTCCTTGACTGCCCTGATGGCCTGGCTGGCGCTGGGGGACTTGGTGGGGACATAGTACTTGCTCCGACTACTGATGGCCCCGGAGAAGGCCGCCGACCGGTTGGGATAGGCTCCGGCGGCGACCAGGGCATCCGCCATGTGGGGACGGCCTATGGTGGTCCGCTCCCCCTCCCTGACCTGATCAAGCACAGCCTGCCAGTCAATGGGGAAATCCTCGGCCAGGCGCCCGACCATGGCCTTGGCCCGGTCCAAACGCCAACGGCGGGTCCGGAAGAACAGCTCATTGATGGCCGAATTGCGCGGATCATACTGGTAGGCCAGCAGGTGGACGGATACACCCTGGTCATCAGCGGTGATCTCGGTGCCTCGTAAGAGGGGAAGCCCCAGTTCCCTGGCCCTGACCGTGGCCAGGTCCCAGCCGCTGTTGGTGTCATGGTCGGTGATTGCCACTCCATGCAGGCCCAGAGCCTTGGCCTCCTCAACCAGATCGGAGGGACTCCTGGTGCCATCCGAAAAGGCGGTATGACAGTGCAGGTCCCAACCTGAAGCCGGGGTGCGCTCGTCAGCAAGCTGGCGGGAGGCCACTTGACCCTGGGACCCGGGAGCTTCGGGCAAGACCTGGTCCTTGCCGCAAGCGCCTGGCTTTTCTTCGTCACCCTGCCCGCCGATGCCATAGTCAGGCTTCGACATTGCTAAGTACCTATCTGCAGGAGTCATGGAACTATCGTAAGCTGGTCACATTGATTTTCATACCAGCAGCTGGGGGATTGCGAGAGGGCAGGATTGCATCATGAGCCATAATGAGAAGATTACGAGGTTCACGGACCCGTCGGTGCCGGCAGCATCGCCTAAGTTGGAGGCGGGGCCGGGAACCGCGAGCGCCAGCGCCGAACAAGACCGCCCAGCCGGCCTCGGCGCACTGCTCCACAACGCGTCCTGGACCTATGGGGTCATGCTGGTCTTCTCCGCCATCGCCCTGATGGTCTCCTTCATCCTCTCCGCCGAAACCCTCCAACTGGCCCGGCACCCCAAGCAGCTCCTGGGCTGCGATGTCAACGCCGTCTTGTCCTGCTCAACGGTCTCCCAATCCTGGCAGGCTGAGTTCATCAAGTTCAACGGGCTCAGCTTCCCCAACGCCTTCTTCGGCATCGCCGCCGAAAGCGTCTTCGTGACCATAGCCGTCATCGGCCTGCTCAAGGTCCACTTCCCCCACTGGTTCGCCGGCCTGACCTGGTTGGGCGGCCTGGCTGCCTTGCTTTACGCCTACTGGCTCTTCACCCAGTCCTTGTTCGTCATCAAGGCCTTATGCCCCTGGTGCCTGCTGCTCATGTTCTCGACCACCATCCAGTTCATGGCACTGTCCCATGCCAGCGTGACCGTCCAGGGCATTCCTGCCAAGGCCAGGGGGCTGAGGACCTACTACCGGCTCCACTATGACCTGATGGTGGACCTGGCCTGGATCCTGGCCTTGCTTGCCGTGATCATGGTCAAGTACGGAGCGACCATCTTCGCCTGAGGGCACCGACCCGGCAGGGGCCTTCACCCCAGGCGTGAAAGGCCCGCAGGAGCCGGCAGCCGCGTATGCTGGTGGACCGGAAGCACGAGACATGAATGCGGGGAGGAATGCTATGTCGTCACAGGCACCCATTGGTGTGTTCGATTCAGGCTTGGGGGGCTTGTCGGTGGTGGCCCAGATCAGGAGGGACCTTCCGGCTGAGAGCATCCTCTACTGTGGTGATTCCCTCAACGCCCCCTATGGGGTCAAACACCCGGAGGAGGTAAGGGAACTGTCCTTCGCCATCGTCGACCGCCTGGTCAAGGAGGGGGCCAAGGCGGTGGTCATCGCATGCAACACCGCCACCTCGGCTGCCGCGGACCAGCTGCGTGAGAGCTATGACATACCCATCATCGGTATGGAACCAGCCCTCAAGGTTGCCTGCGATCGAGGCCAGGGCAAGCCCCAACGGGTCATCGTGGCAGCCACCCCCCTTACCCTGCGCGAGCGCAAATTCGCCTCCCTCATGGACCGGTTCAAGGCCAGCAATCAGATTTTCCCCCAACCCTGCCCCGAGCTGGTGCGCATCCTTGAGGATGGACACTTGGAGGACCGGGACCTGGTCCTGCGGACCCTGTCCGGCTACCTGGAAGCCTACGACCTGGACAGCATTGATTCACTGGTCCTGGGCTGCACCCATTTCGTCTTCTACCGGGACTTCTTCCGCCAACTCCTTCCAAACCGGGTGGCCCTGATCGACGGCAACGAAGGCACGGTTCACCACCTGCAGGTGGTTATGGAATCCTTGGGGCAGCTTGCACCCGAAGGTGACCGGGGGTCCCTGGTCCTCTCCAACTCAGACCAGAGCCAGCGGGTGACCGACCTCTCCTGGCATCTTCTTGACCTCTGAGGCAGGCCCCACCCCCATTCCTGTTAGCATATTGAACGGGATTCCGCCCCGCAGACGCACGCTTATGTCTTGAGGGGCAGTCGACTATCATGGGCCAGTATTAATATCCCTCCGACCCCCGTACCCACACCGGAGGGGAATGGCCGACGGTTGAGCCGTAGGGAGAAGGGCACAGACACACATAGGAGGCAATGACATGGCGAGAACGGCGATGATTGATGTCGGTGGTGGCTATCGGGCCATCTTCGGCGCCGGGGTCATGGACCGCTGCATGGAAGAGGGAATCCGGGTCGACCACTGCTATGGGGTCTCCGCCGGATCAGCCAACATGGTCTCCTACATCTCGGGCCAGCAGGGCCGGACCCATACTTTTTATACGGAGTACGCATTCCGCAAGGAGTACGCCTCGGCCGGGAATTTCGTCAGGGACCGCAACTACGCCAATCTCGACTACATCTACGGAACCCTGTCAAACCATGATGGCGAGTACCCGGTTGACTACCATGCCTTCTCCCAAGACCCGACCGCCTTCACGGTCGTGGCAGCCAATGCGCAGGACGGTTCCACCAAGTATTTCGACAAGACCGATGTGGCCTATGACAACTACGACATCATGAAGGCATCCTCTGCGGTTCCTGTGGCCTGTGAGCCCTACATCATCGACGGGGTCCCATACTTCGATGGGGGCATTGCCGACCCCGTTCCCGTGCAGAAGGCCATCGACGACGGCTGCGAGCGCATAGTCCTTATTCTGACCCGTTTGAAGGATGTCCTGCGCCAGCAGAAGAAGGATGTCATACCGGCCAGGATACTGGAGCGTTCCTACCCGGCCGCTGCCGAACGCCTGCTGAACCGCTACCAGACTTACAACGACGAGGTCGCCCTGGCCAAGCGCTACGAGCAGGAGGGCAAGGTCCTGATTCTGGCCCCGGAGAGCCTATACGGCCTGGACACCCTGACCAAGAACTTCGAGGGACTTGAACGTATGTACCGTGCCGGATACGCCCAGGCTGACCGCATAGGCGACTTCCTCAATTCCTGACACGGTTCAGGTACCACACATCTGCACATTGCCGCAGATAACAGTGGACCGCACTGTTCACGGACGCTTTGCTCAAGCTATCCGGGAAGAGTGCGGTCAACTATTACCAGCTAGAGCAGATGGGCTGGCGAAGGCCGGATTCTAGGGCTTATTCGCCTTTGGCCTCGTCGGCGGTCAGCATGGCCTGGGTCAGCTGGCTGAAGAGGTCCTTGTAACCGGCGGGCGTGGAGGCGGGCAGGACCACGGTCTTGGCGTTGCCGGACTGACTGAGGTCTCTCATGACATCCAGGTACTGGTTGAAGAGGACCACATTGTTGACCTCGGAGACGTTCATGCCGACAGCCTGCAGACTCTTGATCTGGTCGACGATGCCGTTGGCGATCTCCCGACGGTAGTTGGCCTGGCCCTCGCCCTGGAGGCGGGTCTTCTCCGCGTCGGCCGAGGCCTGGGTCTCAATCTGGATCTTCTGAGCCTCGGCCCGCTGGCGGGTGGCCTCCTTCTCCCGCTGGGCGGCGTTGATGGAGTCCATGGCGGCCTTGACCTGGTTGCTGGGGTCGATGGCGGTGATCAGGGTCTTGACCACGGTGAAGCCAAAGCGGGCCATCTCATTGCCCACGGTCTTCTGCACATCGGCCGCGATGTCGTCCTTGCGGGCGAAGGCGTCGTCCAGGCTCAGGGCGGGGATGGCGGAACGCAGGGCGTCCTCCATGTAGGAACGGAGCTGGCCGGCGGGGTCACGGAGCTCATAGTAGGCGGTGGCCACGTTCTCGGGGTTGACACGGAACTGGGTGGAGGCCACGGTGGTCACAAAGACGTTGTCCAGGGTCTTGGTCTCCAGTTTGACGTTGAGCTGGTTGACCCGCATGTTGGTCTTGGTGGCGATGCGGTCGATGACCGGAATCTTGATGTGGAATCCTGCGTAGGAGACCGACTTGAACTTGCCCAGACGTTCGATGATATAAGCCTGCTGCTGGGGCACGATATACATGCCTGAAAACAGCAGCACAAGCACTACCACCAGAATTACAATCAACACCACCATGAGATTCCTTCCTTGTATTGGTTTCCTTCAGTATCTCATGGATTGGCATGAAATTGGGTACTGCCAAGGCAAAAGCGGCCGCCCAACCCGGCTATTCGGTGCGTAGGGCCGTGGCCGGATCCTGCTTGGCCGCCTTCTTGGAGGGAATCAGACCACCAATGAGGGTCAGGATCATACTGAGGATGATCAGGACGACCGCCCCGCCAACCGGTAGCACAGCGGTGACCTGGTCGGTACCCATCAGATGGTGGATCAGGGTGTTGCCCGGTATCAGCAGCAGCAAGGTGATGCCCACACCCAGGAAGCCCGACAGGAGACCGATGATGCCGGTCTCCGCGTCGAAGACCTGGGAAATGTTGTGTTTGGAGGCACCCATGGCCCGCAGGATGCCGATCTCCTTGGTCCTCTCCAGGACCGATATGTAGGTGATGATGCCGATCATGATGGATGATACGACCAGGGAGACTGAGACGAAGGCGATCAGCACCCCGGAGATGACGTTGATGATGGTGGTCACCGAGTTCATGATCAGGCCCGCATAGTCCGTATAGACAATCTTGTCGGCCTTCTTGGCCTTCTGGTTGTAATGGTCGATGGCCTCGGAGATCGAGTTCTTGTTCTCGAAGCTGTCGGCATAGATCTTGATGGTGCTGGGGGTGTCACGGTTGATCAGGCCGAAGGCGGTCATGTTGTCCTTGTAGGACCCGACCTGGGGGCGGACATACTGCTCATAGATGGAGACCAGCTGGTCCTGGCTGGCTGTGGCCATATAGGAGTCCATGCTGGCGGCAGCCTGCTGGTCGCCCATGGCCAGGATGCCTCCCTGGCCTCTGTACTGGGCCTGCCCTGGCAACTGGGAGGCATTGGCGCCGGCCCCTGCCGCCCCGTCCTGCTGGTCAGCCTGCTGCGCCGCGGCCAGGGCCTTGGACATGGCAGCCTTCTGGGGAACCGGCAGGCTGGCCACATAGTCCTTGGCCTGGGCTGCCTTGGCCCCATCGTCATCGGCGGTGAAGGCCAGGCCATTGAGGACGTTCCTCTGCCGGTCGGCCTGCTGGTCCTTGACCACCTGGCTGGACTGTGCCTGGTCGATCAGATGGTTGGTCAGCTGGCGGGTGTAACCCACGCCCGCTGGCAGCGGTGTCGCCGAGGCCTTCTCGGTCGGTCTGACGATGCCCACGATGTTCAGGTGTATGGCGTCCTGGGCCAGCTTGGCGACCTGCCCGGCATCCCCACCCACGTA
Organism: Bifidobacterium aemilianum; assembly: GCF_003315635.1. GTDB lineage: Bacteria > Actinomycetota > Actinomycetes > Actinomycetales > Bifidobacteriaceae > Bifidobacterium > Bifidobacterium aemilianum. The sequence goes on from NZ_PDCG01000001.1 coordinate 410,619, forward strand.
GTTGTAGTGGCCGTCAGCCCCCTTGACGTACTGGTCGGAGGCCGGAACCAGGTCCAGGGTCTGCTTGAGGGCCTTGTCGTAGTCCATCTTGGAGGTGTCCGGCTTGACCCGCTGCCCATTGTTGATCTTGGACATCATGTCGTTGTAGTCGCTAGCCGGCAGGAGTCCCAGTTCATAGAGAGTGGTCAGGGGTATCTGGTTGTTGGAGTCCAGGACCAGCACAACCTGGTCCTTGTCCTTGGGCCAGTGCCCGTCGACGACTTGGTAGTTATCGGTGATGACCTTGGAGATGGGTGTCGCGTCCTCATCCTTGCCCGGCATGATCTCCGAGAAGGATTTGGGGCTGGTGTTGGTCTCAGTCTTGCCGGTCAGGCGGGACATCTGCATGGACTGCATGGCAGAGGGGTCGCCGGAGGGGTTCATGGAGGCCATCTGGCTGGCCACGGATCCCTGCTGGCCACCGATGGTCACCCCGTCGGCTGAGACCAGGGTCCCCTTGGGGTCGTGGTCGTAGATGGAGAACTTGGCATCGTAGGAATACTGGACCCCCACCCGGCCGACATACTGGTTGAGTTCGCTTTTGGGATTGTCCAGGTAGCGTTTGAAGGCCGTGAGGTTGTTGGAGCTGATGGAGGAGGTCAGGGTTGAGGCGTTGGTGATGGAGGAGTCATCGGGGTAGATGGCCTTGCGCCCGGTCTTGCCCTCCTTGCTCTGGTTGCTCTCCTGGGCCGAGCCCATGATCTTGTTCAGGTCGAAGGACTGCTCCTGGATGGATATGGGGTAGGAGGTCATGGTGTCCCGCTGGACATCGGCGATATAGGTGTTGACCCCGGTGGATACGGACAGGATCAAGGCTATGCCGATGATGCCGATGGACCCGGCGAAGGCGGTCAGGAAGGTCCGCCCCTTCTTGGTCCTCAGGTTGTTGAAGCTCAGGGAGATTGAGGTGAGCATGGACATGGAGGCCTTGCCCAGACGGCGGTGCCTGGCCCGGCGCAGACCTTCGCCCTCAGCCAGAATCAAGGGATCGGAGTCGGAGACGATCCTGCCATCGTGGAGCTCCACGATGCGGGTGGCATACTCGTGGGCCAGTTCGGGATTATGGGTCACCATGACCACCAGACGGTCCTTGGCCACTTCCTTAAGTAGGTTCATGATCTGGACCGAGGTCTCTGAATCCAGAGCGCCGGTCGGCTCATCGGCCAGGACTATGGAGGGGTTGTTGACCAAGGCGCGGGCGATGGCGACCCGCTGCATCTGGCCACCGGAAAGCTGGTTGGGCCGCTTGTTGATATGGTCACCCAGCCCGACCTCTTCCAAGGCCTTGCGGGCCCGGTCCTTCCTCTCGGCCTTGGAGGCACCTGAGATGGTCAGGGCCAGTTCCACATTGGAGAGGATGGTCTGGTGGGGAATGAGGTTATAGCTTTGAAAGACGAAACCGATCGTATGGTTGCGGTAGGCGTCCCAGTCCCTGTCCTTGTAAAGCTTGGTTGATGTGCCATTGATGTCGATATCGCCCTGGTCGTAACGGTCCAGCCCCCCGATGATGTTCAGGAGTGTGGTCTTGCCCGATCCGGAGGGGCCCAGAATGGCCACGAACTCACTGTCGCGCAGATTGACGCTGACATCATCCAGGACCTTCTGCACAAAATCGCCGGTCTGGTACTGCTTGGAGATGTGGTTGATCTGCAACATGGGCTCCGCCTTCCAGAGAACAACTGACCACTAGGAGTGACCGCTTAGGACTCCCCTTGGCCAGGGCAACCTAGCCCCATCTTGCACTAATCCTCAGACTGACAAATTCACAGACAGCGTAAACATCTTACAGTGTGAGAGGAATCCTAGCACACCCTACCGTTCAATATGCAATTGTTCCCGCAGCCAGGCCAGTTCAGCCTCCACCTGGCTCTCATGAACCTGCATCAGCCCCCGACGGTAGGGGTCGTCCAGTTCGTCCCCATCAAGCCCGTGACCGGCATCGCAGAAGAAAAGATGGAGATCGGCCCGGCTCAGGTAGTCGTAACGCCTACGCAGAACCGTTTCCTGGTCAGCCTGGTCCGGCACCAGCGACAGGAAGCTCAGCACCACCATCCAACGGTTCATGTCCGAAATGAGGAAGCCATCGGCATCGGTCAACGTCGCGATAAGGTGCTGGCGCCCAGCCGGCATGAGGGTGAAGAGTCGGCGCTGACGGCCATCATGAACATCCTTGTTCTCCTCCACCAATCCGGCGCTCACCAGACGTTGGGCAGCCGGGTAGATGGCGCCGTCGCTGAAGGTGCGGGTGTAGCCCTGCAGCTGCTCCATCTTCTTGCGCAGCTCGTAGCCGCACAGGCTCTTCTCCGACAGGAAGCCCAGCATCATCATTTCAATCAGACTCATACAGTCAATCTACCGTCTTTGTCTATAGCGCGTTCAGCTCAGCTCACAGAATATCGCTTTTCGAGATATACCAACCCTCCCACCAAAACAAGGCGCATGAGGCCCACAGGACCATGTGCAGCCACTGTCGACTTGATCCCCATAACCCCCGAACCAGGCACCAACCACAGGAGGCCAAGGCCTCCACCGCACCATCAGGCAATAGCAAGAGCAAGCACAGGCAATCCCAAGGGAACCGCAACCGTACTCCCATCTTGGGGGAGTTATATGAGTGGTGTCGGTAGAACCGATGAGGCCCCCAACAGGCCCCATAACTGAAACTCCCTTTTTCCTTCTCTCTTGACACAAGCCCGGCCAAACCGCTGGGCTTCTGTCATATCAGGCCTCTGGACGGTGAGACTCCGGCCGTATGTATGGCCCGCCTTCCATGTGCATGAAGTCCTCGACCTTGGTCCATGCGACCGGGTAGCCGGCACCGTGGGCGCAGAAGACCGAGTCGGGGGTGTTCTCCAGGTCGGCTTCAGGGTCGTAGGCGGCCTCCTCAATGACCTGGGCCGCGTTGTGGCAGGGGGCGTAGCCGTCGAAGAGACAGACCAGGTTACCTTGGCCGTGGGTGTATTGGCTGACCTCCATGGCATAGTCCCGCATCTGTTCGACCGGCGCGCGGCCCTGCAGGATGGCATAGCCGTCATCAGGCCCCCCCGGATCGGGGAGACCGCATGCCCCGGACGCTGCGCCGGCAGAGCCTCCTCCGATGGCTTGCGGGGACTCGAAAGTCCCGCTCATACGTTGGACATCGGCCATGGCATGGCCCAACATCTCATGGGGCAGATCCATTCGGAAGCGGTACCAGGGTTCCAGGAGCAGGCTGTTGCCGGAGACCCGGGCCTTCATGAGACCCTGCCGGATGGCCCGGTAGGTGGCCTGGCGAAAGTCCCCGCCCTCGGTGTGTTTGACGTGGCCTCGACCGGCCAGCAGGGTGATCCGCATATCGGTGATGGGCGAACCGGTCTCCACACCGACATGCTCCTTCTCCCCCAGGTGGGTCAGGATCAGCCGCTGCCAGTTGCGGTCCAGCTGGTCCAGACTGCAGTTGCTGGCGAAGGTCAGGCCACTGCCCCGCTGCGTGGGTTCCAGCAGCAGGTGGACCTCGGCATAATGGCGGAGAGGCTCGAAATGGCCCACGCCCTCGACCGGCGCGGTGATGGTCTCCCTATACATGATGGAACCGGGACCGAAGGTAACACCCAGGCCGAACCGGTCTTGCAGGAGCTGCTGTATGACCTCCAGCTGGACCGCCCCCATCAGCTGCAGGTGAATCTCATGGAGCCGCTCCTGCCAGCGGACCTGCAGGAGCGGGTCCTCGTCCTCCAGGGTTCGCAGGGCTTGAAGAAGCTTATGGATATCCGCCCCAGTAGGCAGGACACGGTAGGTCAGCACCGGCTCCAGCAGCGGCTTGGGACCCTGGCGCTCAACACCCAGCCCCTGGCCGGGGAAGGTGTGGCTCAGTCCGGTCAGGGCACAGACCGTCCCGGCCGTCACCTGATCGGCCAACTGGTATTTGGCACCGGAATAGAGGCGTATCTGGTCCACCTTTTCAGACCAGCCTTCACCTGCGGCGGACTGCTGGTCGCCAGGATCGGTCACGGCGGTCTTGACCGGTAGATTGCCGCCGGTCACCTTGACCCATGTCAGCCGATCCCCTCGCTCATCATGGGAGACCTTGTAGACGCGAGCGCCGAAATCCTTGGAATAGCTGGGTTCCCGGGCAAAGGTCTCCAGTCCGGTCAGGAGCCGGTCAATGCCTTCGAGCTTGAGGGCGGAACCGAACAGGCAGGGCATGAGCTTGCGGCTGGCAATCAGCGAGGCCAGGGTGTCGTCAGCCAAGCGCCCGGTTTCCAGGTACTCATTCATGGCGGCCTCATCAAGGAGGGCTATGTCTTCCATGGAGTCGGCCAGGCCGCCGCAAGCGGTGGGGTCAGCGGAACCAGCGCAAGCGTCAGTGAAGTCCATGCAGGCGGACGAAAAGCCGCTGCGTAGGGCATCCAGCATCTCTGCCTGGCTTACCGCCCCCATGTCCATCTTGTTGACGAAGACGAAACTGGGCACCCGGTAACGTTCCAGCAGGCGCCAAAGGGTCTGGGTGTAGCCGCGCAGACCATCGGTGGCCGAGACCAGAAGGATCGCGTAATCCAGGATACTCAGGGTCCGTTCCGTCTCGGCGGAGAAGTCAATATGGCCAGGTGTATCCAGCAGGGTGAGTTCAAGATGGCCGTGCCGCAGCCTGGCCTCCTTGGAGAAGATGGTGATGCCCCGTTGCTTTTCCATGGGGTCGGTGTCGAGAAAGGCGTCGCCATGGTCCACCCGGCCCATGGAGCGAATCTGCCCCGACTGATACAGCAAGGCCTCGGACAGGGTGGTCTTGCCGGCATCCACATGGGCCAGAATGCCCGTGACAATACGCTTCACGCCAGTTGCTCCCTGCCTGAGGCCTCGGAATAGCGACTACTCGATGTCGTCAGTGACAGCGCGCTTGTCAACGGTCTTCATGCCAATGAAACCATTACCGAAACCCAGCAGACCGGCGATCAGACCACATACTCCTGCTGGGATGACCGCCGAGGCCAGGGCCAGGGCGATGCTGACGGCTCCGAAAGCCAGGCTGATGGCGCCAACGATGATCTTCATGTTCATACTCGCACTTCCTTCTCAAACCCTTTAGCGGAGCCGGCCAGCGGCAAGTTGCGACCGCAAATCCAACCGGCTTCCCCAGGCTGTATATCACCATCAATGATAACAGCAGCGGCATATAGAATATTGGGGTCAGTCGAGGCCCCTTCAAACCCTACCCGACTACTCGGCAGAGTCCAGGTTTCATTGCCGCACCGGGCACTCAGGCATCCCATATGCCAGCATTGACGAATATTGGATAATATGTAAAAACGGCTGCCGATGGGAGGTCATGCTACAGCAAGGCAGCATCCGTTTTCCTGCATTCCATGATCAACCAGTCATATCTGAACAGTATTTTTCGAATTGGAATACAAGCATCTCGACCAAAGCGCCTACCGGACCTGCTTTTGGCAGCCATGACCCTGACTCCATCGGTCCTGCTGGCTGCGACACTGGCACCCACCAAGGCGCAGGCCGCCCAGGAGCCTGCCGACACCAACTCAAACCTCCATGGATTCACGGTTGCCGAGCGCACCATCATCTCCTCTGCGACATTCAAGGTGAAGACCCTGAACCATTTCAACGACAAGCAAACAGCACCCTGGTTCAATCCCACCCACCATGTCTACACGGCCTGGACCGCTCCGGTCGCTGCGAGTTGAGCCTCGTGAAGCAGAACCCCGCAGACCCCAAAGATGACGCGGTCATGACTGTCCACTACTTCGACAACAACGGGGCCCAAGTCAGCCTGCCAACTTCCCGGCCTCAGTCGTACCTGGCACGGTCAGCTACGCCAAGATCAGGGCCTTCGCCCTTCATGGTGAAGCCTGCCGGTACATCTACTTTGTGCCGGTTGGCAGCATCAGAACCACTCCAGCAGCCACTGACACCACCACACCGATCAAGACCACCTACAGCACCGCCGATCTTGCCTCAGTGACCGCCACCGCTGGCGACAAGTCCGTCGTTGGTTTCAACCCCACCAAGAGCGCCGGATTCACCGCTTCCAACAGGGTATTCGTCAAAGTCGACAGCAGCAACATGCCTGAGCCCGAATGGACCTTCACGGACTCCAAGGAAGCAGCGGATATCGCACGCATGGACGTCAGCAGCCCAGACGGCTCGGTCAAACTGACCTGGCGCTTCATTGTGATACGAAACCTGGAAACCTCCGACAATTCCATGCCGAACCCGGATCAGAACGCAACACCCGTTGCCAGTGCCAAGGCTCCGGCACCGGCCCCTGCGCCTGCAGGAGACCCTGCGCCAGCCCCAGCTCCAGTACCTGCGGTTGACCCCGCCAAGCAGAAGGCACCCAAGCGGCCGCCGACAATCCGGCACTGGCCACAACCGATGAGGACGTCGCCTCCGTCAGCACCATCTCCCTGGTACTCGCTTTGGGAGCGGTGATCACCCTCGTTCTGCGCAAGCAGTTGATGGTCTGAACCTAACAGCTGGTCCGCTACCACAACCAAAGTCATGGCCGTGAGTTCAAGAAGGCTCACGGCCATGGCTATTTCATTCTGCATGCACCCCTCATCACAAACACTGCTCCTATCCCACATCTCATATCGCCTGCCAAGAGGACCCATATCCTCTATAGCTGAGTCCGCAATCAGCAGCCCTCCGGCACGAGGCGCCGCAGCCCCGGCCCCTTTCCACCCATATCAATCTGCCAGAACAGCTACTTCGAAGCATCAAGGCTATGCGGTGGCCCTGTTCTGGGGTTCTTCACCGCCCTGTTCGCATTCGGCGATGAAGGAGGAGCAGATCACCATGACCTGGCTGACCAGGTTGAACCAGATCAGCACGCCGATGATGGCAGCGAAGGGTGCCAACAGGGGGTTGCGGGAGGCTCCGGTGAGCAGTCTGGTAGCCAGGAGCTGCATGAGGGAGACCGAAAGGGCACCCAGACCGGCACCCATCAGGGTGTATCTGCCGACCTTGACGTGGGCCACAATGCACAGAATCACCAAGAAGAGCAGGAAGTTCAGCAGCAATCCACTGCCCAGACCGGCCAGATCCACCAGGAAGGAGCCCGCCAAGGAACTGCTGGAGATGTGGATCAACCCCAGGAACCAGCGGACCAAACCACCCGAAACCGCACCGGCGGCCGTGGACAGGACCAGGAGGATGGCGACAAGCAGAATCGCCAGGGTGTCATGGGCCTTGGCCTTGATGAGGGCGAGGTCATCACCGTCGCTGTCGAACATGGCGCCGACGGCCTTGCGGAGGGCATCCATCCAGCTGGTGATCGTCCACCAGAAGATGACCAGGGTGACCAAACCGGTCCAGGTCAAGGTTCCCGAAATCCTGTCCACCAGGGATGGTTTGAGAAAATCCTGGGCCAATCCCGGAAGGAAATCACCAACCGCTGAGATCAGGTAATCACGAAAGGCCTTGTTCCCGGAGACGAAAACACCGAAGATGCTGAAGATGGTCCACAGCAGGGCGAAGAAGGCAAACAGGAGACCATAGGCCAGCCCACTGGCCAGGAGCGGGCCCCGCCGGTTCTGGTAGCGTGCCAGGACTCGACCGGGCAGGGAATCAGTCCACAGCACCAGCAGCTGACCCAGCTTTTCCCGCAATCTACCCATACCAGCACTATAGGGCACGGGAGCGAGGAAGTCCGGCGGGTAGGAGCGTGCGATGCAACCAAGAAGCACACAGTGGCCGGACCGGTTTATCGGAACCGGTCCGGCCACTGAGATGTGCAGCTATGCGCTAGGCCTTGGCGACCATGGCCGTCAACTCCTGGGCTGCGTCATCAGCCTTGACCTCCAGGCTGGTGGCCAGGGTCTCGGAGGAGATCAGGTCGCGGAAGAGCTCGACCTTGGAAGCCTCCGCTGCGGGCACGGTCAGGACCAGGCTGATCCGGTCGGAGATGTCCAGGTCGGCCTCCTTACGGGCGTCCTGGACGGCGCGGATGGCATCGCGGGCGTAACCCTCGGCCAGGAGCTGGTCGTCCAGCCTGGTGTCGAGGATCACGAAGCCGCCAGTGACCAGGGCGGCGGAGACCGCATTGGAGGAATCAGCCTCGTCGGCCTCCTCAACCCGGTTGTCCAGCTCGTACTCCCCCGGCTCCAAGGCCAGGTCGCCGTTGGGGGTCTGCACGACCGGCTGGCCACTGTCCGCATCCATGTGCCAGGCCCCAGTCTTGGAGGCCTTGATGGCGAACTGGACCTGCTTGCCCAGGCGAGGACCTGCGGCGCGGGCGTTGACCTTGAGCTCGTTGATGATCTTGAGCCCGTGCTTGGCGGCCTCGGACAGGGTGGAGAACTCGATGGCCTTGACATTGAGCTCGGTCTTCAGGATACCCTCATAATCACAGACGGCCTGGGGGTCATCGACCAGGACGGTGAGCTTGGAGAGGGGCTGACGAACGCGAACCTGCTCGGACTTACGCAGAGACAGGGTGGCGGAGACGACCTCACGCACCTTCTCCATGGCCGCCACCAGGGCCGGATCGTCGGCCAGGGCCTCCCCCAGCTCGGTGGCCTTGCCGCTCTTGGGGTCAGTCAGGAAGGGCCAGTACTCCAGGTGGACCGATTCGCCGCCGGTCAGCCCCCGCCAGACAGCCTCGGCCTCCATGGGGGCCAGGGGTGCCAGCACCCGCGTGAAGACCTCCAGGACCGTATATAGCGTGTTGAAGGCCTGCTCGTCCTCCTTCCAGAAACGGTCTCGGGTGTTGCGGATGTACCAGTTGGTCAAGAGGTCGATGAAGTCCTGGGCCTGGGCGCAGGCGTCCGCAATGGCGAAGTCATCCAGGGACTGCTCCATCCCTGCAACCAGCCGCCGGGTACGGGCCAGCAGGTAGCGGTCCATGGCTGGCAGTCCCACGACTTCCTCAGACCTGACGCAGCGGGCCTGATAACCCTGCCCGCCTTTGGCCGCATTGGCGTAGAGGGTGAAGAAGTAGTAGGAGGACCAGACCGGCAGCAAGACCTGGCGCACCGTGTCGCGGATGCCATTGGCGGTGACGATCAGGTTGCCGCCACGCAGGATGGGCGAGCTCATGAGGAACCAGCGCATGGCGTCCGAACCGTAGTCGTTGAAGACCCCGTTGACATCCGGATAGTTGCGTAGGTGCTTGCTCATCTTCTGGCCGTCGTCGCCGAGCACGATGCCGTGGCAGATGACATTCTTGAAGGCGGGCTTGTCAAACAGGGCCGTGGCCATGACGTGCAAGACATAGAACCAACCGCGGGTCTGGCCGATGTACTCGACCACATAGTCGGCCGGGAAGTGCTGTTCGAAGTACTCCTTGTTCTCGAAGGGGTAGTGGAACTGGGCAAAGGGCATGGAGCCAGACTCGAACCAGCAGTCCATCACATCGGAGATCCGGCGCATGGTCGACTTGCCCGTGGGGTCGTCCGGGTTGGGGCGGGTCAGCCGGTCGATGTAGGGCCGGTGCATGTTGACCTCGCCCTTGTCGTCACGCGGGTAGTCGCCGAAGTCCTCCTTGAGCTGTTCCAGGGACCCGTAGACGTCCACGCGGGGGTGGGAAGGGTCATCCGAGACCCATACGGGAATGGGTGAGCCCCAGAAGCGGTTGCGGGAGATGGACCAGTCGCGGGCATTGGCAAGCCACTTGCCGAACTGGCCGTCCTTGACGTTGTCGGGAATCCAGTTGATCTCCTGATTGTGTGCCAGGAGCCGGTCCTTGATCTTGGTGACGGAGACGAACCAGGAGGAGACGGGCTTGTAGATCAGCGGGGTGCCGCAGCGCCAGCAGTGGGGGTAGGAGTGAACGTAGGACTTCTCCTGGAAGAGGAGGGCCCGGCGCTCCTCGGGGACCTGGGCCAGGGGGCCGTCGCCGGCGCGAAGGTTACGAAGGATGGGCAGGTTGGCATCGAAGACGTAGGAGCCCTCATAGTCGGGGCAGGCGGCGGTGAAGCGGCAGCCCTCGTCGAGGACGTCAGTGGACTTGATGCCCCTGGCGTTGAGGGTGTTCATATCGTCCTCGCCGTAGGGGGCCTGGTGGACCAGGCCGGTACCCTCGGCGGTGTCGACATAGTCTGCGGTGAAGATCTGGTAGGCCTCAGGCCCGGGCACGCCGCCATCGGCCATGGCCTGGTCACCAGTGAAGTAGGGGAAGACCGGCCAGTAGCGCCAGCCGACCATGTCGGAGCCCTTGAGTTCACGGACCATCTCGTAGTCCTCACCCAGCTCCTTCTCGTAGTGGCCCAGCAGGGCCTTGCCCAGGTAGAACTTCTTGCCGGCGAACTTGCCCTGGCTGGGGCGGACCTCCACATAGTCAATGTCCGCGCCGACCACGATGGCGAAGTTGGTGGGAACGGTCCAGGGAGTAGTGGTCCAGAAGACGGCATAGGCATCGTCCTCGTCGCGTAGCTTGACGGCCACGGAGACTGTGGTGTCCTGGCGGTCCTGGTAGACGTCGGCGTCCATACGCAGCTCGTGGGCGGACAGGGGGGTGCGATCCTTGGGGCAGTATGGCAGGACCCGGTAGCCCTGGTAGGCCAGGTCCTTGTCGTAGAGCTGCTTGAAGGCCCACATGACCGACTCCATGTAGGGGATGTCAAGGGTCTTGTAGCCATGGTCGAAGTCGACCCAGCGGCCCTGGCGGTGGACGTAGTCATTCCATTCCTGGGTGTACTTGAGGACCGAGGCCCGGCAGGCATCGTTGAACTTGGCGATACCCATCTCCTCGATCTGGTCAACCGATTCGATGCCCAGCTCCTTCTGGGCCTCCAGCTCGGCGGGCAGGCCGTGGGTGTCCCAGCCGAAGACCCGCTTGACCTTGCGGCCCTTCATTGTCTGGTAGCGGGGGATCACGTCCTTGGCATAGCCGGTCAGGAGGTGGCCATAGTGGGGCAGGCCGTTGGCGAAGGGCGGGCCGTCGAAGAAGACGAACTCGTTGCTGCTGTTGTCGCCGGAGGGCCGCTGGTCCACGGACTTGTTGAAGGTGTCATCAGCATCCCAATAGCCCAGAACCGCTTCCTCCTGCTGGGGGAAGCTGGGATTGGGGGCTACCAGCCCCTTGCCTTCGCCGGTGCTGGCCTTCGGGTAGACGTGTGCTTGGGTGGATTCACTCACCGTTGCTCTCCTCGCTCTGAGTCCGTCAGTATCAGACGGTCATCTGACACTACTACTGGCGAGGACGATGGCCGGGCCTGTGAGCCTGCCGCCACCGCGGTACCACCTCTTTTGCCGCATGTTCCCTGACCGCACAGCAACTGGCTAGCCAACCGCTGCACTCAGGCCACGCGACCTCTCAAGTCGGGCTGTCTCGGGCCCACCCGTCGGTTCTAGTAAGCCACCGCGGCATCTGCCGCCGTAACCGTTCTTCCGAAAGCTCCCCGCTGATAACGGATCATCGCCCAACTGCCCCACATACTAACACGCCAACAAGCCAAGCCCCTGCCCTGGTCCATCAACACAACCCCACATACGCACACTGCGGAATATCGGACAGTTTCAAGCGACTTGTGTCCGATATTCCGCAGTTGGCGATCAGGCCCGGCATGGGTGGGTCGTGGACTGACCGTCGGCGGCTACTCCAGTTCCAGCTTGCCGGTGTAGAGCTGGTAGTACTCGCCGCCTTGGGCGATGAGCTCCTCATGGTTGCCGCGTTCGATGATGCGGCCATGGTCCAGGACCATGATGACGTCCGAGTTGCGTACGGTGGAGAGGCGGTGGGCTATAACGAAGGTGGTGCGGCCCTTCATCAAGGCGTCCATACCCTTTTGGACGACCTCCTCGGTGCGGGTGTCGATCGACGACGTGGCCTCGTCCAGAATCATGGCGGGCGGGTCGGCAACAGCGGCACGGGCGATGGAGATCAGCTGGCGTTGACCCTGTGACAGACCGGAGCCGTCACCCTCCAGCACGGTCTGGTAGCCCTTGGGAAGCATGCGGATGAAGGAGTCGGCGTTGGTCAGCTTGGCTGCCTCGATGCACTCCTCGTCGCTGGCGTCCAGGCGGCCGTATCGGATGTTGTCGATTACAGTGCCAGTAAAGAGATTCACGTCCTGTAGGACGATGCCCAGGGAGCGGCGAAGGTCGGGCTTCCTGATGTTCTTCACGTCAATGCCGTCGTAGAGAATCTGGCCTTCCTGAATGTCGTAGAAGCGGTTGATCAGGTTGGTGATGGTCGTCTTGCCTGCGCCTGTGGCGCCGACCAGGGCCATCTTCTGACCGGGCTTGGCGAACCAGGTGATGTCGTGGAGGACGGGCTTATCCGGGTTATAGCCGAAGGTCACGTCGGTGAAACGCACATCGCCCTTGAGTAGGGTGTAGCGCCCATCCGGCGAGGTCACCGCCACTTCCTTGGCCTTGCGGGCCACCTCGCGGGCATCGCCCTGAAGTTTCTCGGCTGCCAGGAGGGAACGGGTGCCATCATCGTCGGCGGCCCGCTTCCAGGCCCAGTGGCCGGTCTCCCGGTCGCACTCGGTCATGGTGCGGCCGTCGGGGCCGATTTCAACGGAAACCAGCTCGACGGAACCACCGTCGGTCTCCACGGGTTCGTCCATGAGGGCGAAGATCCGGGAGGCGCCGGCCAGGGCCATCATCACCATGTTGAACTGCATGGAGACCTGGCCGATGGGGTTGATGAAGGAGCGCGAGAGGGTCAGCAGGGAGATGAGGGTGCCCAGGGTCAGGGTGCCCGCACCGCCCAGGCCGAAGTTGCCCCAGCCTGCGATGCCGGCCAGACCACCGAAGATGGCCAGGAGCACATAGAGCAGGTAGCCCATGTTGCCCACGACCGGCATGGTGATGTTGCCGTAGGTGTTGGCCTCGGCCGAAGCCTCGAAGAGAGCCTCGTTCTTGTGAGCGAAGGTCGCTGCGGCAGCATCCTCATGGTTGAAGACCTTGATAACCTTCTGGCCGCCCACAGCCTCCTCCACAAAGGCGTTGACCCCGCCGAGCTCCTGCTGCTGCTTGACGAAGAAGCGGCCGGACCGGCTGACGATCTTACGCACCACGAAGAGCAGGAGGGCGGTGAAGGCCAGGGTGAAGAGGGAGAAGGGCACCGAGAGCCAGAGCATGGAGATCAGGGCGGCCAAGGCGGCGATGATTGAGGAGAACATCTGCGGGAAGGACTGGGAGATGGCCTGGCGCAAGGTGTCGGTGTCGTTGGTGTAGCGGCTCATGGTGTCGCCATGCTCGTGGGTGTCGAAGTACTTGATGGGCAGGAGCTGCTGGTGGGCGAACATCTGGTCTCGGATGTCCTTGAGGGTCCCCTGCTCCACACCGACAACCAGCCAGGACCAGAGCCAGGCCGCCAGGGTACCGACCAAGTAGAGGCAACCCATCAGGACCAGCATCTGGACCAGCGGACCCCACTTGGGGTTTGCCTCCCCGACCAGGGGCAGGATGTAATGGTCAATCAGGGTCTGCAGGAAGAGGGCCGAGGAGGCCTGGGCCGCGGCCGAAAGGACGATGCATAGCACGATGATGGCAACACGCCACTTGTAGTGGAGAATGTAGCCGAACAGTCGCTTGGTGGTGCCCGGCGTTGCCTTGCTCATGGCTGGCCGCTCCTGCTTGGATGTCTGAGCACTCATTGAAGATCATCTCCTTGGGCCTGCTTGTTGGTTTGGGATTCGTATATGGACCGGTATTCGTCGGAGCTCTTGAGCAACAGCTCGTGGGTGCCGGTGTCGAGTATTCGCCCCTCGTCCATGACGATGATCATGTCGGAGTCCTGGACCGAAGCCACCCGCTGGGCGATGATGATCTTGGTCGTATCGGGAATCTCACTGGAGAAGGCCTGGCGGATCAGCTGGTCGGTCTTGGTGTCTACGGCCGAAGTGGAATCGTCCAGGATCAGGATCCGTGGTTTCTTCAGGAGGGCACGGGCTATGCAGAGCCGCTGACGCTGGCCACCGGAGACGTTGGAGCCTCCCTGCTCGATGTAGGTGTCGTACTTCTTGGGGAACTCCTGGATGAAGCTATCGGCCTGGGCCAATATGCAGGCATGGCGCAGCTCATCGTCCGTGGCATTGGGATTGCCCCAACGTAGGTTCTCGGCGATGGTGCCGGAGAAGAGGATGTTCTTCTGCAGGACCATGGCCACCTGGTCGCGCAGAACCTCCAGGTCATACTCGCGAACATCCTTACCACCGACCTTCAGGGAGCCGGAGGTGACGTCGTAAAGGCGGGGAATGAGCTGGACCAGGCTGGACTTGGCCGAACCGGTGCCGCCCACGATGCCGATGGTCTGACCGGAGGCGATCTTCAGGTCGATGTCGTCCAGGACCGGTTTCTCCGACTGGTCGGAATAGCGGAAGTAGACATGGTCGAAGTCGATGGACCCGTCAGTGACCTGCATGACCGGGTTGGCCGGATCCTGGACGGTGCTCTCCTCCTGGAGCACCTGGCAGATACGTTCAGCCGAGGCCTGGGAGATGATGACCATGACCACGATCATGGCCACCATGTTCATGGCCATGAGGATCTGCAGGGCGTAGGTCACCAGGGCCGTCAGGTCACCGGTGGTCAGGCCCAGGGCGGCGTTGTTGCCGGAAGCCACGATCTGCTTGGCGCCCAGCCAGGCAATAAGGATCAGTGAGGCATAGATGCAGAAGTTCAAGAGGGGAACGGTGAAGCTCATGATCTTCTCGGCCCTGCAGAAGTAGTTGTAGATGGCCGTGGAGATGCGGCCAAACTTCTGGTTCTCATGGTCCTCACGGTTGTAGGACTTGACCACGCGAATGCCCTGCAGGTTCTCCTCCACCACGCTGTTGAGCCGGTCGTAGGTATGGAAGACCCGCTCGAATATCGGGTGGACGTAAACGAAAAGGCCGATCAGACCGACACCCAGGATGGGGATGGCGGCCAGGAAGACCAGGGAGATGGAGTGGCTGATGCGGAAGGAGAAGAGCCATGCCACAATCACCATGATGGGGGCACGCACGCCCACGCGAATGATCATCTGGTAGGCGTTCTGCAGGTTGGTCACATCAGTGGTGAGCCTGGTGATGATGGAACCCGTCGAGAAGCGGTCGATGTTGGTGAAGGAGAAGCGCTGGACCTGGTCGAAGAGGTCATGGCGGAGGTTCTTGGCGAAACCTGAGGAGGCAATGGCCGCATACTTACCGGACATCAGACCGCAAAAGAGCGACACCGTCGAGCAGCAGAGCAGAATCAGACCGAACTTGACGATGGCTGGCATGGATTGCCCGGAGACTCCCTGATCAATAAGTAGGGCCATGATGGTCGGAATAACTATCTCCAGGACACTCTCAACGAAAACGAACCCGGGCGCGAGCCAACTGGCCTTGGTGTATTCGCGCAAGCTCTTCAACAACGTGCGCACCACATGTGTGGGCTTGACCTCGGCTTCCTCCCGCTCACGTATGGCGACTTCAGTCGCGTTGGATTCGCTCACTGCGTCCCTCCTCTTTGCTCATGGTGTGCTACACCCTATGCTGATGGTTCGATGATGGATCACCCGGCTGCCTCAATCCCGTCCAGCCAAGGCCCGCAAGGGTTCACCGGTCTAAAATATAACCCGACTGGCTGTACCCATATGTTCGGGAAAAGCTTCCCTATCCATCCTCTGACATTCTTCACCTGGTCCTTGACCAGCATGGCTGGAGCAAGGAAACCTGTGGTCGTGCGGATGGGCCGACGAATTCGGCTGATGGGCCAAAGAGCCTGGCAGACCGCCAAAGGTCCTTTGACATGATACTCTCGACACACCTCTGCCATAGTGATTCCTCTAAGCGCAAGACCCCGACAGACACAGCCCACTGATGGCATAGGGTTCCGCCGTAGCCCTTGTCTCCCAGCTTCAGGCCGAATAGTCGAGGAGGTTCAGCCCATGTCGGCCTGGTCTCAACTCAATGCTGGGCCACCCCTGGGTGGTCGGGATCCGAGGACCCTGGCTCCTGAATCTGGGGCACCGCAAGAAGGTCACGCCACTGGTCCATATCCCTGCCATAGGGGTGGCTGCGGGGACCGTGCGCCTGGATGTCTGCCTTGGCCGCAAAGACATCAGCCTCACTCAGGCCTTGACTCCAATCAGCCAGCGGCCTGAATCGGTCCGGGTCATAGAACAATGAACCGACCAGACTGGTCAAGGCCTGGGCTCTGTCTATGGGCAAGGAGTCCCAGTGGCGCAATTCCACCAGGTTCTTCAGCCGAACATCGTTGAAATGGGTGGACAAGAGGTGCCGGACCTCATAGTCGTTGAGCCGTCGGTCGGGGTAGACATCTGCGGCGTTCTCCCTGAAGGCGGACCGCTGGAGCTGGGATGCTGACTGTCCAACGGCCTCCGGCGTATGGGTCAGGTCCAGGGCCATGAGCGGGGTGGCGAGCACGTCGATGGCGTAATCCTCCCAGGAGAACCGCGGATCGAAGAGGCCGGGGATGATGTTGGTCCGTTGAAAATCGGTGAAGTCCCATATTCGCTGGCGTAGGAGGGGGTAGGGATTGGTCTGGCCCTCAAAATAGGGAGAGTTCCTGAAGAACAAGGCCAGTATCGGCCCCAGGGCGCTGCCGAGCCTGAGTTTGGCTATGGCATCGGCCTCATCCCGATAGTCGATTGACACCTGGGTGGAGGCGGAGCAGCGCATCATGCAGAGTCCAAACTGCCCCTGGGCACCCAGGTATTGGGTCATGGACTGGTAACGGCTCTTGGGGATGACCTTGATATCGGTAAAACTGCTCCTGGGCTGGTAGCCATAGGTGACCAGACGGAAGCCCAGCCCATCAGCCAGGGGGTCCAGCTCCCTGCGAAAGTCCTCATAGATGCCGGTCAGTTGGTCGGCCTGGTCCAGGGGCCCTATGGAGGCTTCGACCTGGGCGCCCGGTTCCAGGGATATACTGATGCCCGGCCGCCCCAACCCCAGCAGCTGCCCCCGCTCCCAATACTCGAGATCGGCTTGGTAGTATGGACGAAGGGCCATCAACAGGGCTTTGACACCAGCCTCGCCCTGGTAGGGAACAGACAGGTCGCTGCCATGGAGAACCGGCAGATGCTCAATCTCCACACCATAGCGGTCCTTCGACGCTGGCTTGACGCCCTCCTGAAAGAAGGTCAGGAGGCTGTCAACATGCTTGCTGTTGACCTTGGCTCCCAGATGGGCGTAGGAGACTCGTGGGGTATGCAATGTTCCTTCTTCCCTGGCTGCTGGCAGCCGGTACGGCACTGATGGCTCCTCTAGCGATCCCAGGCCCGAGACCTGCCCAGGCCCATCTGGCCGGTACCGCTGGAGCCAGCTCCCACAGTAGGGATGCTATGGCAGAGGGTTCCCGCCAGAGGATGGTCGTCACTTGGCGGGAACCCTGGGCATTCACGAACAGGTGGATCAGTCGGCCGAGGTCAGCTGCTGATGGGCCTTCTTGGCCGCCGCGATCATGAGTTTGATGCGGTTGAGCTGGTTGGCTTGGGAGGCCCCGGGATCATAGTCAATCGAGACGATGTTGGCCTCCGGGTGGAGCCTGCGGATCTTGCCGAACATGCCTCGGCCGGTCACATGGTTGGGCAGGCAGGCGAAAGGCTGGGCGCAGACCACATTGGGGCAGCCGGACTCGATGAGCTCCAGAATCTCGGCCGTCAGCAACCAGCCCTCACCGGCCTGGACACCCACGGACGTGACCTCTGCGGCCTTCTTGACCAATTCGGGCATGGGCAGGTCCTGGCTGAACTTGCCGTCGGCCAGATCAATGGCCCGGCGTACGGGGTTCAGGTAGCGGTCCAGGCCCCAACGCATGAGAGCGTAGGCGGACTTGTTGCCGCCCATGCCCAGGTGCTTCTCGTTCCAGTCGGTGATGTAGGGCCTGGTGGTCATGAACTCCATGATGCCGGGGACCACAGCCTCGCAATCCTGGGACTCGATCACATCCACCAGATGGTTGTTGGCGTCAGGATGGTATTTGACCAGGATTTCCCCTACCACACCAACCCTGGGCTTGCGCTCAATATGCTGGAGGGGCAGAGCGTCGAAGCTCTTGACAATCTCCTTGAGGATGGTCTGGTAGGGCAGGTAGCCCTTGCCGATCACAGCCTTGGCCGTCTTGGAATAGCCGTGGTGCTCCAGGGTCTCGCGCACGATGGTGTCCCAGGTGCGGTAGAGCTCGTTGGCCGAGCCCTCCTTGGCCTCGTAGGGCCGCACACGCATGAGGCACTTGAGCAGGAGATCCCCGATGATCAGGGCCTTCATGGCCCGGTGCAGGAGGGTTGGGGTGGCGGTGAAGCCGGGGTTGTCCTCGATGCCTTGGGTGGACAGGGCGATGACCGGAACCTGGGGGTAGCCGGCATCAATGAGGGCCTTGCGGATGAGGCCGAAGTAGTTGGTGGCCCGACACATACCGCCGGTCTGGGTGATGGCCAAGGCCACCTTGTCGGGGTCGTACTTGCCCTGGACTATGGAGTCGACCAGCTGGCCGACCACCATGATGGCCGGGTAGCAGGCGTCATTGTTGACATACTTGAGGCCCAGCTCCACATCCTCATGACTGGCCACCTTGAGGACGTCGAACTTGTAGCCACCTGAGCGGATGACGGATTCAACCAGGGACATGTGGATGGGGCTCATCTGGGGAGCCACGATCGTGTAGTCCTTGCGCATGGACTTGCCGAAGGGAATCTTGTTGGCGTACTTGGACATGGTGGCCGCGTTGTGACCACCCTGCTCCTGCCCCTTGCCGGCCTGACCGGACTTGCCCTTGGCCTTGCGCGAGGCGTCCTTGACCGATTCGGTGAGCTTGGGGTTGGCGGACATGACCGAATCCAGCAGGACCTGACGGCCCGGAGTGGGAGCCTCGGAACCAGTCTTGCGGAACTCGCCCTGAACCGGCTGGGGGTTGTCAAGATCAACGGCTTCAGCGGCGGTTTCCTTGCGCTGCTGGGCCTCCTCGACGGCCTTCTGGGCGGCAGCCAACTGGGCCTTGGCCTCGGCAAGCTTGGCCTCGGCCTGTGCTATCTCCTCCTGGCGCCTCACACGGGCCGCCTCCTCCTTAGCTTGCGCATCGGAGTCCACGGGCTGATCGAGCTTGTTGGGCACAGCGCTGGACTGGCCCTCCTTGAGCATCCGGGCCTTGCTGGCCTCACGCTCCTCGATGGCGGCCTTGAGGGAGCGCAGACGAATCTTGGCCGCACCCAGGTTGGAGACCTCATCAATCTTCAGGAGGGTGTAGACGTCGGCCTTGTCGGCCAGGATCTCGGACACCTGGTCGGTGGTGATGGCGTCGATGCCGCAGCCGAAGGAATTGAGCTGGACCAATTCCAGACCGGGGTAGGAGGCCACGAAATTGGCGGCCGAGTACAGCCGGGAATGGTAGGCCCACTGGTTGGTGACACGCAGGGGCATCCGGGTGACCTTGCGGTCTCCGGACTTGATGAAGCCACCCTTGTTCTTCTTGCGGGGGTCCTCCTCGCCCTCTTTCAGGAATTCACTCAGGTTGAGCTTGTCACCCGGCTTGAGCTCGCAGATGGAGTCCTCGGAGAGCACCACCATGCCCAGGGAGCAGATGGTCTCGGGGATGCCGTGGTTGACCTCAGGGTCCACATGGTAGGGCCGGCCAGCCAGGACGATGCCCTTGCAGTCATGCTCCTTCATATAGGCCAGGGCGCGCAGGCCCTCCTGCTGGACATCGTTCTTGAAGATCTTGTCCTCGCCGTAGGCGGCCTTGACGGCGACCTCCGCCTCCTCGCGGGAGACGTTGGCCCAGGCGAATTCCTCGACGATGCGGTCGACCATAAGCTCATGGTTGGCCAGGTTGAAGTAGGGGCGCATGTACCGCACGCCCTCATTGCGCAGCTCAGGCATGTTGGCTTCGATAACGACCGGGTAGTTGGCCACGACCGGGCAGTTGTAGTGGTTGTCGGTGTCCTCGTCCACCAGGTTCTCCTCATAGGAGACACAGGGGTAGAAGATGGTATTGACACCCTTGTTCAGGAGCCACTTGATATGGCCGTGGACCAGCTTGGCCGGATAGCAGATGTTCTCGGAGGCGATGGACTCAATCCCGGACTGGAAGAGATCATGGCTTGAACGGCCCGAGATCATGACCTTGAATCCCAGGGAGGTCAGGAGGGTGAACCAGAAGGGGTAGTTCTCGTACATGTTGAGCACCCGGGGAATGCCGATGGCCCCACGGGTGGCCTTCTTGTCCGTCAGTCGCCGGTATGCGAAGCAGCGCTTGTACTTGTAGTCATAGAGGTTGGGCCGGTCTGAACGCTGCTTAGTGGCATCGCCGCCGCGCTCGCACCGGTTGCCGGTCACGTAGCGGGAACCGTCCTGGAAGGTGGTGATGGTCAGCTTGCAGCGGTTCTGGCAGAGCTTGCAGACATCACGCTCCGAAGTCATGGAAAGCCCGTCCAACTCCTCACCCGACAGAATGGAGGAGACGGTATGGTGGGCCTGGGGGTCGTCCTCGGCGGCGTCGACATAGTGCATACGGGCGGTCAGGGCCGCGCCGAAGGCACCCATGAGACCGGCGATGTTGGGGCGGGTGACCTGGCGCTCGGTCAGGAGCTCGAAGGCGCGCAGGACGGCATCATTGAGGAAGGTGCCACCCTGGACCACGACGGTGTCGCCCAAATCTCCAGAATCCCTCAGCTTGATGACCTTGTAGAGGGCGTTACGAACCACCGAATAGCACAGGCCGGCAGCGATGTTCTCCATGGAGGAGCCCTCTTTTTGGGCCTGCTTGACCGAGGAGTTCATAAAGACCGTGCAGCGCGAGCCCAGGTCGACCGGATGGTCGGAATTGAGGGCCGCCTTGGTGAATTCCTGGATGGTCAGGCCCATGGACTGGGCGAAGGTCTGCAGGAAGGAGCCGCAGCCCGAAGAGCAGGCCTCGTTGACTGATATGGAATCAATGACCCCGTTGTTGATGGCCAGGTACTTCATGTCCTGCCCACCAATGTCGATGACCGAGGTGACGCCAGGGCTGACCATCTCGGCCCCCCGGTAATGGGCCATGGTCTCGACCACGCCCTCGTCCAGGTGCAGACCGGTGGTGATCAGGCCCTCCCCGTAGCCGGTGGCGCAGGACCGGGCTATGTAGGCGCCTTCCGGCAGCTCGCCCTGAATCTCCTTGGTGATCTCGATGGCCGCATCCAGGGGGCTGCCCTCATTGGTGGCATAGGAGGACCAGACAATCTCCCGATCATCGTTGACCAGGACCGCCTTGATGGTGGTGGACCCGGCGTCGATGCCCAGGAAGTGGGGCCCCTTGGCCCCCTCCAGGGTGCCGATGTGGATGTGCTCACGGTGGTGGCGTTCCTCGAAGTCCCTGCGGTCCTCCTCGCTCTCGAAGAGCGGAGGCATGGTGGGCGTATCGGCTGGCTTGTTCTTGAGGCCCTCCAGGCTCTCCAGGATCTCGTCAATCGTCTGGGTCTCGAAGTGCTGGTTGGATTCAAGCTCCTTGTCGTCACCGGTCAGGAGGGCCGAGCCATAGGCCACGTACAGGTGGGCATCGGTGGGGATGATGAACTCATCCACCTTGCCCTTGAGGGCCCGGGCGAAGGCCTCGCGCAGTTCGGAGAGGAAAAAGAGGGGCCCACCCAGGAAGATGACGGTGCCCTTGATGGGCCGGCCTGCCGACAGTCCGGCGATGGTCTGCGTTGCCACTGCGGTGAAGATGGAGGCGGCCAGGTCATGCTTGTCGGCGCCGTCGTTGATCAGGGGCTGGATGTCGGTCTTGGCGAAGACGCCGCAGCGTGAGGCGATGGGGTACAAGGTCTTGTAGGTCTTGGCCAGATCGTTGAGCCCGGAGGCGTCCGTATCCAGCAAGGTGGCCATCTGGTCGATGAAGGCACCGGTACCTCCGGCGCACGATCCGTTCATACGCTGTTCAGGAGTGGGCTTGAGGTAGGTGACCTTGGCGTCCTCGCCGCCCAGCTCGATGATCACATCGGCTTGGGGGTAGACCTGGTCGATGGCCTGGGTCTCCGCAATGACCTCCTGGACGAAGGGAACCCTGAGGTCGTCGGCCAGGCCCAGGCCACCCGAGCCCGTAATGGCCAGTCTGACCGACTGGTCGGTCCTCCCCTGCTCTTCCAGTGAGGACTTGATGTCTTTGAGGAGCCCAGCCACGGTTGCGCGGACATTGGCGTTGTGGCGCCGGTAATCCGAGAATAGGGCCTTGTCGAGGTCATCGCTCTGGTCAAGCACCACGGCCTTGACTGTTGTCGAGCCGATGTCCAGACCAACCCGCAGAGCCTTGGCCTTACCACCGAATCCGGCGGTATTCGTCGCATCTACCATGCATTTACCTCTTCACTGTATGGGGCAGCGTCGCAGGGATCTCGTCGCAGACGCACATACTCAGAACACCAATCTAGTCTGCGGACCAGTCAGAAAAGCCTGACTGAGCAGTGATTCAGCTCACAGAAGCAACGCTGTATACCCCTGGGCTCTGGCGCGCTGCGAAAGTTGCGGTTAGACTTAGTAAGTTTTGACTCTAGCCGCCTGCAGCAAACAGGGATCCAGTAGTTCAGGCAGGTCGGCTCCTCAGCTGGCGTCGCCCTCGCCAGCGGCCCGGTCCTTGCCGTAGACCTCGGGTATGAACCGCTCCTGGTCATGGAGCTTGGCCCAGATGACCGGCTTGCCCGATTCGAGGGACCTGGGAACATCGAGAATCCGCTGGTTGCTGGAACCGCGAAATTGCAGGAGATTGTCATGGAGGGTCTTGATATAGCGGCCGTCCACCAGAATGTCGATATAGCCCAACAACTCCATCTTGTCTGGGCTCTCCCCCGGCCGCCTCAGCTCCTCCCAGGTGTAGCCGGTCCAGCACCAGATATCCTTCGTGTGGCCGAATTCCTGACGGATGCGTTTGGATAGTTTGAGCAGGATGCCGGTGTTCAGCAGGGGTTCGCCGCCCAGGTAGGTGATGCCCTGAATGAAGGACTGGCCCAGGTCCGCAATGATGCGGTCCTCAAGGTCCCGGGTATAGGGATGGCCTGCCTGGAAGTCCCAGATCGACGAGTTGTAGCATTCCACGCAGTGGAAGGGGCAGCCGGAGACATATATGGAACAGCGGATGCCCTCACCATCAGTCATGATGTTGCGTTTATAGTCGGCCACAATGCCATGGCTCATCTTCTCACTGGTCCACTGGCCAGCGCGGGGGTTGTTGCTGAGGTCGGTGGGAATCCAAGGGCCACGGTCCTGCCCCCCCGCAGCAAAGTCGTGGAGCTTACCCTGTGCTGTTGGCATGGCTGCCAGCCTCCTTCTTCACTGCCGCACGTGCCTGTCATCGACTGATGGATCTGCTGGTCTCACGGTACCTGCCCAGGCAAACCTCATGCAGGCGGTCCGGCAGACTGCCACCGCACGTTTGCACAAGGGCGGCCGCCCGTAAGCAGACCGCCCTATGCCGCCATTCAATGTTCCTCGTCGAGTCCTGAGCCTGGTGGCCTCAACCAACCAGCTCAAGCTGCCGGAGACCTACCTGGTCTCCTCGTACCACTCACGATCTGAACCGTCTGACAGGGTCACATGACCGGTCTCGCCGGACATGTGCTTGACCCGGTGCGCGATCTCCTCATGGCGCCCGTGGACCATGGGCCGCTGGACAGGGTTGCCCAGGTAGCCGCAGGTGCGCTTGGTCACATTGCACTTGTTGGGGTCGGAGTTGCCGCACTCAGGGCACTTGAAGCCGTCCTCAGTGGGCTCAAAGTCGCCCTCGAAACCACAAACGAAGCAGTGATCGATCGGTGTGTTGGTGCCCAGGTAGCCGATGCCGATGTTGTAGGCGTAATCCCAGACGGCCTCCAGAGCCTTGGGGTTGGGCTGCAGGCAGGGGAACTCGCAGTAGTTGATGAAACCGCCCGAAGCCAGGTAGGGGAAATCCTTCTCGTAGTCCAGCTTCTCCATGGGGGTTGGCTGAAGCCATACCGGGTAGTGGAAGGAGTTGGTGTAGAAGTCATGGTCGGTGACACCCTCGACCTTGCCGAACTTGGCCCGATCCATACGGTTGAAGCGGTCGGTCAGGGACTCGGCGGGAGTGGAGTAGACCGAATAGTGGTAGCCCTCGGCGGCGGACCACTGCTTGCAGAGCTCGTTCATGCGGCGGACGATGGACAGGGCGAATTTCTTGCCTTCAGGATCCCAGGCGTGATCGCGTATCCAGTCCTTGCCGTAGAAGACCGAAGTGGTCTCGTACAGGCCGATGTAGCCCAGGGAGACGGTGGCGCGCCCGTTCTTGAAGAGGTCGTCCACATTGCCGTCGGCATCCAGCCGCCCGAAGGCACCAAAGCGGAAGAGGGTGGGGGCGTTGACCGGGGTGGCCTCCTTGCAGCGCTTGATGCGGAAGGCCAGGGCCTCGTGGGCAATATCCATCCGCTCATTGAAGATCTTCCAGAAGCGGTCCTTGTCACCGTGGGATTCCAAGGCGATGCGGGGAATGTTGACCGACACCACGCCCAGGTTCATGCGGCCGTCTTCCTCATCCTCGCCGGTCTCGGGGTTGATCCAGCCCTGCAGGAAGGAGCGGCAGCCCATGGGGGCCTTGAAGGAACCGGTGATCTTGACGATGTTCTCATAGAAGACCACATCGGGGTACATGCGCTTGGTGGAGCACTCCAGGGCCAGCTGCTTCATGTCGTAGTTGGGGTCACCCTCGTCGGCGTTGATGCCGTGCTTGATGGTGAAGACCAGCTTGGGGAAGATGGCCGTGTGGCGGTCCTTTCCCAGGCCGCGGATGCGGTTGAGGAGGATGGCCCGCTGAATCTCCCGGGCGAACCAGGAGGTGCCCAGGCCGAAGCCCACGGTGACAAAGGGGGTCTGGCCGTTGGAGACACGGTTGGAGTTGATCTGGTACTCCATGGTCTGCATGGCGTCGTAGATGGCCTTGCGGGTCATGATCTTGGCGTAGATCTCGCGCAGCTGCTCCAGTTCGGAGGCGGAGGTGTCGAAGGCCTCGTCGGCCGGCAGGGGCTCGCGGTCATCGAAGTGGAGGTTGTCGGGCTCCTGGGACTTGAGGCCGTTGACCATGTTTCTGGCTGCCTCCACGGGGGTGGAGTCGGGAATCATGGCCCGGGCCATTTTCAGATTCTTGTCGTAGTCGCGCTTGGCGTAGGTCTCGAGCATCTCGTCGGCGCGGTTGACGGTCTGGCCGCCGTACTGGGCCCCGGCGATATCCTTGATGATCTGGGTGATCTGGGTCGAGGCGGTGCCGATGGACTTGGGTGAGTCCATCATGGCGTTGCCCAGCTCGAAGCCGTGCTTGAGCATGTCGCCGAAGTTGGGCAGGGAGCAATTGCTCTCGGCCGTGAAGGGTGAGTAATCGGCATCGTGGAAGTGGATGTCGCCCTTCATGTGGGCGTTGGCGACGGCATCCGGCAGCATAGAGAAGGCCGAGGCCTTGGAGACGGCACCGGCCAGGAGGTCACGCTGGGTGGCGTAGACGTTGGAGTCCTTGTTGGCGTTCTCGCGCACCAGGGACTCGTCATGGTTGACCAGACGGGAGACGGCCTCGTTGACGTCCGTTGCCTTGGCCCGCTGGATGTCCTTGTTCAGGCGGTAGGAGGTGTAGTTGCGAGCCACATCGTAGAAGTGCTCGTCTATCAGCCCGTGCTCGACCAGATTCTGGATGTCCTCAATCTTGGCGGGGCCGTTGTATCGGTTGCGAATCTCGGTCTCGATCTGGGCAGCCAACTGGCTAATCATGCGCTCCTCATCGGGGCCCACGGGGGTGTTCACATCCTCGAAGGCGGACTTGACCGCGCTGATGATGTTGATCGGATCGAACTCGACCACACGACCGTCACGCTTCTCTACGAGCACCACGTCCTGAGCGATCTTGGTCACGGGCGCATCCTGAAGCTGAGTCTCCATCGCAATCCTTCCCTGCGGCCGGTCTAAGCCGGTCGAAACCACAGGTAATCCGCCGGTCCATACCGGCCAAACTACAATCCTGTACTTTGTGTAAGCAAGATAACTCTATCGCAAGGTCACCACAATATCTAGTCAACTAGCGATGCGTTTTACCCAGATATAGTACTTTTGGCAAAATACTGCCAAAACGACAGCGGCGCGATTTATGACACTCCGAGGAGGGGTGTGTCGGTCCTCCCCTACTCGATAATGCGAAGGGCCGCACCACCCTGACCATGCCCCCATCAAGCCTCCTTGGAAGATGATCCAGGCCGCCATAGCGGGGCGCACTCACCGGCGATGCTCATGTCCCCCTTGCAGAGGAATCTAGAGCTATGCGTTTTTATCAGGAATCAGCCGCAATGGGCGGACCAGCAGCGGGCGGGCAACAACCGTCCGGGGAATCAAACGCCATGGACAGCATCTCGAATGGTCCCAAGCCACTGGACCAGCTGCCAAGGCTCGCCCGGGACACCACTGCCGAGAACCCCTGGCCGGTCAGCGTCGTCAGCCAGAAGTACCACGATGCCGTGGAACGGTGGCCAGGCGCCTGGATCGAAGGGCAGATCGTCGAGATCAACATGCGCCGGGCATCCTCCGGCTACATCACCTTGCGTGACTCCTTCGAAGAGATTTCCATATCGGTCATGGGCTTTCGCAACTTCGTGGCCCTGGCCAAGGACTTCCGCCAGGGCGACCGGGTGGTGGTCCACGGCAGACCCAACATATGGGTCAAGGCCACACGGCTGAGCTTCCAGGCCGACGACATTCGCCGCATCGGGGCCGGTGACCTCAAGGCCCAGATCGACGAACTGCGCAAGAAGCTCAAGGGCGAAGGCCTCTTCGACGCGGACAACAAGGTGGAACTGCCGGAATTCCCCTCCTGCATCGGACTCATCTGCGCCCCCCAGGCCCGGGCCGAAGGCGACGTGATCACCAATGTCAACCTGCGTTGGCCGGCCGTGAGCTTCAAGGTGATTCATGCCCACGTCCAGGGGCCCCAATGCCCTCCCGATGTGATCGCCGCCATCCAGAAGCTGGATGCCGACCCGGATGTCGACGTCATCATCGTGGCCCGTGGCGGCGGCAGCTTCGAGGACCTGATCGGCTTCTCCGACGAGGGCGTGGTGCGGGCCACCGCAGCCTGCCAGACCCCCATCGTCTCAGCCGTGGGCCACGAGGACGACTGGACCCTGATTGACCTGGCCTCCGACCTGCGCGCCTCCACCCCCACCGACGCCGCCAAGAAGGTGGTGCCGGACGTCCACGAGCAATGGCAGCTGATAGGGGGCGCCATCCAGGAGATGCGCATGAGGGTCAGCGCCGGTGTCGACAATGAGATTCGCTTGATTGAAGGCTATGCCAGCAGGCCCAGCCTGACCCAGCCCCAGACCATGCTGGAACCCCACCAACGCTTCATAGACCAGTCACGTCAGCAGATGCACATGGGGCTGACCCGGATCGTCGACGACGCCGGACTGACCATCGAGAAGCTCCAGGCCAGCCTGACGGCCCTCAGCCCCCAGTCCACCCTGGACAGGGGTTACGCGGTGGTCCAGACCGCCGACGGGCATGTGCTGGACGAGGCCGGCAGGGTCAAGGCCGGCGACAGGCTCACCCTGACCCTCAGAAAGGGCGCCGTGGTGGCCAAGGCCGAAAGCGCCCTGCCAGAAGGCTAGGAAGGCCAACCCAGGGCGCTTCATGCCCACCCCAATCATTCACGACCATTACAATGTTCAGCAGCACAGAGAGGCAACAATCATGGCAGAGCAGGCACAGGACACCGAAGCCAAGGAAGCGAAGAAGGCCACAGGTAAGCAGGGCGGCGAGCAGCCGGCCTCGAGCCTGAGCGACAAGGAGCGGCAGGAAATCGCCCAGATGCCCTACGAGGAGGCCCGCGACAAGCTCATTCAGGCCGTGCGCGCCTTGGAGGCCGGCGGGCTCAACCTGGACCAGTCCATGCGCCAGTGGGAGGTCGGTGAGGCCCTGGCCAAGCGGGCCCAGTCCCTCCTCAATGATGTGCGGGCCAAGCTCGACGCCGCCCAGGAGGAGCAGGCGGCCACCGCATCCACGGCCGGCACCCAGTCCAACTTGGACTAGGACCCCAGACCGACTTCGCAAGGGCGGTCCCGGATGATACCCACCCGGGACCGCCCTGATGTCTTATCCAAGAAGGATTGGCATCACCTCAGTCCACTGCGATGGTACCCAAGAGCGCCTTATGGTCGGACCCTGCGATGCGGACCATCTCCAGTTGACCGGCGGTGATACCCCGGTCCAGAATCAGGTGATCGATAGCTGCGAAGGCCGGAACCCCTACCCGGTCGGCGGGCCAGGAGAGGGTGAGCCCGTGACCTGACTGAAGGGCGGCATCCTGAAACCGGTCCGCCAGCACAGACCGGAAGGGGGCATGGTCGTTACTGGCGTTGAAATCGCCCATGAGGATATAGCGTCGGTCTGTGCGCGATGTGAGCCTGGCCAGATCATCCAGCGATTGCCTCCACGCCTCCCACTGCCCCGGCGAAGGCGAGGTGGTATGAACCGAGACGAAGCGGATGGAGACCTGTCCCTCCTTGAACCTGATCGTGCCACCAGGCATAAGGGAGGCGCGGGAATCGACATCGTCATCGGCCGGCTTTGTCATCTCGGTGGCCGACCAGAGCCCGTTGCCGTATCTGCCATCGGCCGACGACACCTGGGAGTATGGCAGGTAGTCCTCAATCCCCGCCGCCTCCAGACGGTCGATGAAGGGCCTGGTCGTCTCCTGGAGGGCCAAGACCTCGACCCGCTGCTCCCGGACCAGCGCCACAATGGCCTTGGCATCAGCCCGCCCCTTGTATACATTGAAGGTCATGACCCGGGCATATGCATCGCTGTGGTTGGCCTTGGCCTGCGATACGGCCTCCATGGCCTCCTGGGGCAGGCACTGGCCGGCCGAGAAGAAGGGATACTGCCAGTAAACCTGCACGGACAGGCACAGGATGGCCACCAGGGCAACGAACCAGCGTTTGGCACGCAGGGCCAGAATCAGAGCCAGGACCGAGGGGATGAGGAACCAGGGGGTCAGTGCCACAAGATCCGGCAGCCAGGGTAGGGCCTGAAGGTCAGCTGGCAGGAGACGGACCAGAACGGAGACCAGGCCGACTAGGGTAAGGAGGGCTGCCAGCACGCCCAGAAGGCGGTTTCGCTGGTTCCGCCTGGGTCTCTTATCGGCGAAAGCGGCAACAGAGGACTTGGCCCCATTAGTCTTGCGCCACTTACCGGTACGGGCCCGAGGCTGAGGCCCTTTGCCTCTAACGACTCCAGCCCTGCTCACGCTCTTTGTCATCAACACCCTTTCGATTCCAACCGACCTGTCTAGGCCCATTAGCTTAATGCAGACAATCCCAGAAACGCCTCGTATACCTGAGCCGTGTCATACCATACTCGCCTTCTTACCACCTCCTTGGATTGATTAAGCCACTGAACACACCAGAGTTGGCCTGTCCTTTGCAGGAGTGCGAAACATAATGAACGGCTTCTTGTTTAGGTTCGCCCGAATCCAGACCTTGCGCGATATCAGGACCTCTCAAGGTCATATGCCCATAGGCAAAATTCTCTTCCCGGCCTTAGGCTATAGGACATCTATGGGCATTGGGAAACCGGCATTGGCGGTGGGAAGAATCTGGGAAAGCGAGGATGATATGACAGTCGCGCGGTGTGATTGGGCTCAAGACAATGTGTTGGTGATGGGCTATCATGACCATGAGTGGGGCGTCCCCGAGCTTGATGACCGCAACTCCTTGAACTGCTGATTCTGGATGGGAAGCAGGCCGGGCTGAGCTGGCCGCTGATCCCGCTTAAGCGCTAGGCCTTCGATGTCGCTTTTGACCACTTCGATTACCGGACCATCGCCTCCTACTCCAAGGAGAAGATCGCCGCTCTCCTAGTCGGCCCTGGCATCATCCGCAACAGGCTCAAGATCCGCCCCACCGTCAGCAACGCCCAGGCCTTCATGACCGTTCAGGACGAATTCGATTCCTTCAATAGCTACCTCTGGTCCTTCGTGGAGGGCAAGCCGACCATAGACCACTGGGAGTCCGTCCGGGGAGGTCCCCTGCTACTCTCCCCTCTCCGACCGGGTCAGCAAGGACCTGCGCAAGCGAGGCTTCAAGTTCGTAGGCTCCACCATCGTCTACTCCTACCTCCAAGCCACCGGTGTCCTCAACGACCACTTGACCTCCTGCTTCAAGTACTCTGGTTCGGAGTGAAGGCGGTCCATAGTCCGGCCCGATGACCATGCAGACACAGCGGGGTTTTCGGCCTCCAAGAGCGGATTGTCCCGACCTCCTAGGCACCTCCCACGGAGGTATCCAAGACAAGCGTCGCGATAGTATGACCTACATGAAACAAAAGGCACGGCTCAGCATCTCAGAGGTCAGCACCATCACTGGCATCAGCACCCATACCTTGCGCTACTACAGCAAAATGGGCCTCCTCTCCTTCGTTGAGCGCGATTCCAAAGGCAGCAGGGCCTTCAAACCCATGGATCTCCTGACCTTGCAGATAATCCAGTGCCTCAAGGACACGGGTATGTCCCTCAATGAGATCAAACGGTATCTGGTTCTGGTCGATGAAGGTATGGATTCGGTCCAGGAACGCAGGAACATATTCCTGAACCGCAAAGAGGCGGTCGAAAGCGAAATCAAGAAACTGAAGAGGTCTTGGGACATCATTGACGAGAAAATTCGCTACTACGATGCCGTAATAGAAGAAGGAAGCCTGGACACATGGCAGGAGGAGTGGGCAGGAAAAATCGATAAACTCATGGAAAGTCACCAAGCAGGACTCACCGACGAGGATTTGCCCTAGAGCCGACTCCAGCTCTTAGTCTTCACATCATCCGCCCGGATTGAAAACATCAGCCTGGAAGAAAGGAATATCATGAAGACACTACCCCTCACTGAGCACGTCACCATACCAATAATCGGGTTCGGCACCTACCAAATCCCACCAGAGGCAACAGGCAGGGCCG
Source organism: Bifidobacterium aemilianum (assembly GCF_003315635.1). Classification (GTDB taxonomy): domain Bacteria; phylum Actinomycetota; class Actinomycetes; order Actinomycetales; family Bifidobacteriaceae; genus Bifidobacterium; species Bifidobacterium aemilianum. The sequence continues at coordinate 441,489 of NZ_PDCG01000001.1, forward strand.
TCAGCCAAGCCATTTCCCTGGGATACAGGAGCATCGACACAGCCCAGGCATACCACAACGAGAGGGAAGTCGGCCAGGCAGTCAAAGCAAGCGGCATTGACCGTGCGGACCTGTTCATCACCTCGAAGACCAAGACCGAAGGCTATGAGCAGACCCTGGCAAGCATAGACGACTCCCTTGGCAGGTCTGACCTTGACTACTTCGACCTCATGTTGGTCCACTGGCCGAACGGAGACAATCTCGGAACCTATCGAGCCCTTGAGGATGCCTATAAGGCCGGCAAGCTGCGGGCCATAGGTGTCAGCAATTTCAACAGTGAACAGATCGAGGACCTTTGCCAGCAGACATCCATAGCCCCCATGATCGATCAAATCGAGACAAGCATCCACTGGCAGCAGAAGAAGATGCACCCCTTCTTGGAGAGGAAGGGCATCGTCCATGAATCATGGTCACCATTGGCGCACAGGGTTGACTCCTTGAAGGAGGAGCCGACACTGCGAGAAATCAGCGCCAATCACGGGAAATCAATCACCCAAGTGGTGCTGCGCTTCCTCACCCAGGAGGATATCGTTGTCATACCACGCTCCACCAATCCGAAGCACATCGAGGAGAACCTGGACATCTTTGATTTCGAACTGACCGCGGACGAGATCGACCGGGTTCGCGGACTCGACCGGTCACAGCCGGTAAGCGGCTGGCCGGAATCAATGATGCAGGAACGCTACTAAAGAGGGCATGGATAAGGAGAAATCATGGACCGCGCACAAGTAACCATTCATATGTTGGTCTCCATCGACGGGAAAATCGACGGACCCTACGAACGACAGCCGGACATCAAGCAGACCGACGCCTTCTACAACGACGAGCTCTTCAAGCTGGGCAGTGCGAACGCCAATGGGGCCACCACGGTTGCCACTTATAATGCAAAGGGCACCCTCGACCTATCTGGCTTCAGCGAGAACGGCATCGAATACGAGGACTGGCTGCCAGACATACATGCCGATACCTGGCAGGTCAGCCTGGACCGTAAGGGACGCATGGGCTGGGAGGTCAACTACAACGAGTATGGAGGCAGGCATAACCGGGTGATCGAAGTCGTCAGCAAGAAGGCGCCCAAAGCGTATCTGGCCTTCCTGCGGTCCATGGAGATCCCCTATCTCATCGGCGGCGAGGAGGATCTTGACCTCGAACTGGTGCTCACCAAGCTGAAGGCGTCCTTCAATATCGACAGGCTCGTCATCAGCGGAGGTTCGATCATCAACGGCGCCTTCCTAAAGGCAAGGCTGGTCGATCAGATCTCCCTGGTCGTCCTTCCCTACGTCAGCGGGGACTCCTCCACCAAAAGCAGCTTCGACACCATGGGCGAATTCATCGACGACCACTTCTCGATCTCCTCGGTCAAGCAACTCGCCGATGGCGGACTAACAATGATCTTCAGCAAGTAGAGCCCCATACTCCTCACTCAGCCGCTTATGTCGTCCATTACGATGGGGAGCCGCATGCGCTTATTCATCGAACACCAGGCCTGCAAATCCTATGCACTGCGATCGTCAGCAGCAACATCATAAGGACGTCATTCCGAACTCTTCAGCGATTCGACCATGTCAATCCGGTCGAGGCTGCGGTTGGTGATGAGCATGACTGCTAGCGCAAAGACCAAGGCCAGGAACCCCACAATCAGCCAGCCGAGTGGGGAAGTTTGCACCTCAAAGTGGATGCCAGGCATTTTTATCATGCCGACCATGGGGTAGGTCAGGCCCCAGCCTACCGGCAGTCCCAGGGCTATGCCGGGCATGGTGAGCATGAAGGTCTCCTTGTTGACGTATGAGTGGACTTCACCACGGCGGAATCCCAGGACCTTGACGATGGCGTAGTTGCTGGTGAAGTCCTCCTTGAGTTGCTGATTGCTGACCACGGAGGGGACGGTCTCGTCCTGTTCAAGGTCTTTGGCGGTGGCGATCTTCATCTGGTCGTCGCCTTTAAGTTTGATGAGGCAGGCGTTGGTCTTGAATGATTGTTCGTCGGAACCATGCCTGTTGCTGGCGCCATCTGCGTTAAAGGCTGATTCGTAGGCCGACTGGGTCATGTAGAGACTGTTGCCTGTGTAGTTGTTGGTGATGTCGGCGATGGTAACGCTGTGGCCCTGATGGAGGTCGTCCTCCGCCAAACCCTTGGAGCCTGGTTCTAGATTCAGGAGCTTGGCTGCGTTGACGGTCAGCAGGGCCCCCAAATCAGGGAGCGTCAACGGACTCTTGGCCTTCTGCGCTTGTTCCAGGTAGATATATCCATCCAGGCTCTGACCATCGGGGACCACAATCAATTGTAGGCTCACTTGAGTCAGGCCGGCCCCACCATCGTTCATGGACGAGCCCGACTTGGAGCTATCCTGTGCGCTCAGGGTCATGGCTTTGACAATGATGGGCTTGGTTTCACTCACACCATCATTGTCAGCAAGCTTTTGGGTTGCCTTCTGGTCGAGACTGGACTGGTGATGGCCATGGCGTCGTATGTGTAGGTACTTCCGTATTGCTGGTCGGGCAGGCTCAGCATGGTATCTTTCAAGGTAAAGGAGACCATCACCAGGGCCGTGCAGCCCAGCACGCCGAAGATGCTCATGAAGGCGCGTTTTGTAGCGGAAGAGGTTGCGGGCGGTCACCTTGTTGAGAAAGGACAGATGCTTCCAAATGAACCAGACCCGTTGCAGGAGGATTCTGCCTACGGTCCTGGGAGACTGGGGGCGCATGAAGACAGCCGGGCCTTCTTTGAGTTCTCATGAGCATGTGCGCCAGGCCGCTCCCACGATGGTAACCAGGACAATGGCTATGCCCACCACCGCCAGGAGCCAATTGGCCGACAAGGAATATGAGGGGATGACGTACATCTGTTCAAGCAGAGGGAAGGCCGTGCTGGAGATGCCAACAAGCCCGAGCATCAGGCCCAGGAGCGAGCCAGCCAGGGCGGAGAGCCCAGCATGTAGCTTTGCCGTATATTCCGGATTCGAATCCTCTTGTATCGGGACTATTTATGTGCCCGGACGAGTAGAGTAAATCGTTAATCGCTTCTTTAACAGTTGTGCTACGTTTTATACCTTTTTGAGCGCAGAACGAACTCGCGTTACTTTCCAAACTGGTAAAGACGCTGTCTGGTGAAACTATGCCATCCTTGATCGCAACAAGAATAAAACGTTTGCGCTTTTGAGGAATTCCGAACTCAGACATATCAATAATTCTATATGCAACCGCATATCCCATTTGTCTCAATGAACGTTCAATATACTGAGAGTAGATTAGTGTCTTACCCTTCCTCCTCTCGGCAGCTAAACGAACCATAATACCGTGAACGTTTTCGAATAAGATCACCCTAGGCTGTACGATTCTGATAAATCGTATATACGACCTAACTAATTTATTTCTCAAGTCCTCAGAATCCCGCTTGCCTGCCATCGAGAAACCTTGACATGGTGGACCGCCTGCTACGAGATCCACGGTACCTCGTAGCTTTTCTAAATCTTCTTTGTTCTCCCGGAGAACTATATTAATATCGTTAGAGTCCTTTTGAAGCCAGCTCGGCCACACCCAATCATCAGCACATTTTATGAGATTGTGCTTGTAAGTCATAAATGCGTCAGAACTCTTCTCAATAGCAAAAAAGGATTCCAGCCCGCACGTACCAGACCAGTCGCCAATCCGCCACATCCCGCGAAAATATCAATGAAGGTTGGTGTCATATTCGGGGACATAGCACTCCTTCTCATCTATTATGATGTAATAGCATACATCGAATACCTTACTAGCACTTTTCATAAACACTCATTTGTAATTGTCATTCAAATATGCTCGACCTCAGAATTTCATCATTAATGGAAATTAGTGCCTCCTGAAGCATCTACAGCTTTTCGGTTCACTCTATTGGGCAGGATTTTCCTGACCACTATCCAAGTTCGGCCTTCATAGAAAGAAACTACTTATCCCCGCGGTTTTATGACTGTAGGCGAATCATTTCATTTCCCATACAAGGAATGCAGACAGCAATAGGATTTATACTAAGATCCAAATAGACTATATGATAAATTGTAAATAGCCTTAGGTTGAATTATTAGTAGTACTCATGTTAATTCGAAAGTAGGATAGCGAGATGGCTATGGTTCCACGGGATATTGAGACGGTGCTGTCTCGCTATATGCAGTGGTTCCCAGTGGTGAGTCTCACTGGTCCCAGACAGAGCGGGAAAACGACTCTGGCCCGCCATATGTTTAGTGATTTCGAGTATGTATCGCTGGAAAATCCGGACATCCGCCAGTTGGCACTTGATGATCCGCGCGCTTTCCTGACCCGCTATCACAAGCATGTCATTTTCGATGAAGCTCAGCGCGCGCCATCGCTCTTCTCCTACCTGCAAGGGGTTGTGGACGAGACCGATGAGCCGGGCCAGTTCATCCTGACAGGGTCCCAGAATTTCCTTCTGCTCAAGACGGTCTCCCAGTCCTTGGCTGGGCGTATGGGGCTGGCCCACCTGTTGCCCTTCTCGTACGCTGAAGCGAATCGGTCTAAGCAAGCCCCCAGTTCGATTGACCGCTACATGCTCCGGGGCAGCTATCCGCGCCTATACCACTCGGATATGCCGGCCAGCGCCTTTTTCCACACCTATCTGCACACCTACTTGGAACGCGATGTCAGAGACGAGCTGGGAGTTCGGAAAATCGCTGATTTCGAGCGGTATCTGCACTTGTGTGCCACACGGATCGGCGAGCATTTCGCGGATTCGACACTGGCGGCCGCGGCTCAAATCAGTCCTGCCACAGCATCAGACTGGCTCTCCCTCCTGGAAGCGGCGTTCGTCTGTTTCCGTTTGCGGCCCTACTATCGCAATTTCGGCAAGCGCCTGGTCAAAACACCCAAACTTTACTTCTATGACACAGGTCTGGCCTGCCATCTACTTGGCCTGACCTCCAGCGACGACATACTGCTCAACCAGCCTTTGCGCGGCCATCTCTTTGAAAACCTGGTGGTTTCCGAACTGCTTAAGCATTACTACAATCAAGGCAAAGAGCCCCAGCTTTACTACTGGCGAGATTCCAACCGCAGGGAAATAGACCTAGTAATAGAGCAAGGCAGCCAAATCCGATTCCTGGTGGAGGTCAAGGCCTCAACCACCTACAATCCCCACGCCTTTGCCAACATCGATTCCCTAGGTGACCTCATGAATATACCGATCGAGCAACGAGTTCTGCTATATGGCGGCTCCGAGTCTTTCACCACCCGCCACGGCCAGGTCCTGACCATAGCCGATTTGGAACAAATAGTGGTGTGAGAGGGGAACTGGAAGAGGCTGGTCATTGCGCCGTCGTTGCCATTGTTGACACCTTGAACAGGTAGCTGCCGAAGGTATTCGCCTCATGCTTCCCAAAGCCGAGGGAGGCCACCTTCGGCTTCAACGACCCGCACGGCCAAAAGCCTATGGGTCGTGTACAATATCAGTCGTTGCCCGGGTAGCTCAGGGGATAGAGCACCGCTCTCCTAAAGCGGGTGTCGTCGGTTCGAATCCGATCTCGGGCACAAAGCTTCCGCCACGGCAAGTGGCCCAATTCCCCGGCATCGCGAAATTCCAAGAACCACAAGTCAAGATCATTACGATCATTGGCCAACTTTATCTTTCTTTATGTTCTCCCCCTAGCCTGTTCCTTGTCAGCACAACAAAGGAGAACAAGATGGCCTATGCGTTGGAAACGCAAGGATTGACCAAGGTCTTTGGCCAGGGACAGAAGGCAGTGGACCAGGTGAGCCTGCACATACCCGAAGGCGGGGTCTACGGGCTGCTGGGGCCGAACGGAGCCGGCAAGTCCACCACGCTCAAGATGGTGACTGGCATGCTCAGGCCCAACGGTGGCTCGATCTTGGTGGATGGCCACCCGTGGAGCCGCACGGACCTCTACCAGATCGGCTCCCTGATCGAGCAGCCTCCCATCTACCCGAATCTGACTGCCCGGCAGAACCTGCGTGTGCGCACCACCCTCTTCGGGCTACCTGAGGAGCGCATCGACCAGGTCCTGCAGCTTGCCGGACTGACCGCCACCGGCAGGAAGAAGGCCGGTCAGTTCTCCCTGGGCATGAAGCAGAGGCTGGGCATCGCCAACGCTCTGCTGACCAGTCCCAAGCTGCTGATCCTGGACGAACCCACCAACGGCCTGGACCCCATCGGCATTGAGGAACTTCGAGGCATGGTCCGCTCCTTCCCCAGCCAAGGCATCAGCGTCATCGTCTCCAGCCATATCCTTTCCGAGGTATCGCTCATGGCCGACCATATCGGCATCATCGCCGGGGGCCGTCTGGCCTACGAGCAGGAGCTGCGGCAGGACCAGGATCTGGAAGGCATCTTCATGGAGGTATGCAGGGAGGCGCAGCAATGAGACAGGCAGCACTCAAGTCATTACGAACCGAGACGTCAGGCGGTCCATATAGTGGGCAGCCTTCCAAGACCTCAGCCTCCAGCATTCCCTTCTCCCGGGTCTTCAAGGCCGAGATCCTCAAGGGCAAGGCGGCGGCACCCCGCATGATGACCCTCATCTTCCCCCTGCCCCTGGTCGCTATGGTCGTCTACATGGGCCTAGGCCGGCATCGCTGGAATCCCAGTTTTACAAACTACTGGTACGCGCTCCTCCTGCCCACCACCATCATCCTCATATCGGCCTCTGTGGCCGCCATCGACTCCAAGCAGCATTGGCGGACCACCCTGGCCCTGCCCGCCTCACCCGCATCCGTCTGGTGGGCCAAGATCCTCTACTGCCTGCTATTGACCTTGGGCTCGGTGGTCCTGGCCTTGGGTGTCTCCATCCTGGCCACCGTCAGCCTTGGCCTGCAGGGACCAAGCGTCGGCAGTCTGCTGGCGGCAATCGCCGTCTTGGTCATAGCCGGCGCTTGGATGATTCCCCTCAGCCTGGCCCTGACCACTCGCTTCGGCACTCTGTCAGGCATCGCCCTTCCCCTGGGCCTCGACCTGATCGTGTCCATCAGCTGCTGGAGTCAGGTCGGCATCTGGCCCTACCTGCCCCCTTGCGACCTGCTCAATCTGCCCGCTCCCCTCCTCCAGGTCATGCCCGACGGGGTGCCCATGGCCATCGAGGACCCCAGCCCCATCAAGACCGAGCTGTCCAGCTTCAGCGGTCACAGCCTTATCGGACTGGCAGTCTGCCTGCTGGTCTTTGTACTGCTATCAATGCTGACTGCCCGCTGGTTCTCCGGCAAGGAGGCTGACTGACACGCGAGGGCAAGACAGGCACCGCTCCACCACAGCACACATGACTCTCCTCCGTGCCCTGGGTTCGGAACTCCAACGAATGACCGGCTCCTTTCTGATACCCCTCCACCTGGTCTGCGGACTCGCGGCCGGCCTGGGTTGTGGAGCCTTCGTCGCCTACGCCCCCTACGACCCGCGCTTTGGCGCCGATGCGGTCTTCCAGATACTGGGTGCCTGTATACCACTCATGGTCGCCATTGTCTGCGCCTTGAACCTGGACACCGAGCGGGAGGCAGGAGACATGGCCAACCTGCTGGGGACTCCCAACCGACAGGTCTCCCTGGTCGGCAAGATACTGGCGCTCTGGCTCCTGGGTCTTCTGGCTCTTGCCCTGGCGGCGGTCTCCTTCGCTGCAATCTTGGGCATCGCGGGGCGGGGCGGCCTACCTTGGTCCTCCTACCTGCTGGCTACGGTCGGGACCTGGGCAAGTTCCCTCTGCCTGTACATGCTGGCGGTGCTCCTGGCCATGCTCCTGGGCAGAAATGCGACCATTGGCATCGGGGTCGCCGGAACCGGCATCGCCATCGCCTCCCTGGGCGGCATGCTCAATGGACTCTTCAGCCATAGCCTGACCGGCCTGGCGGCACCCGGCCCGAGCTCGTGGATCCCCTTCACCTGGCCCACGCGCTTTGGCTCCCTGGGCATTGAGCAGGCCATCATCCATGGGCTTCCCAGCGCCAGCAGGGACCAGGTTTTACTGCAAGCCGCCCTTCTGGGCAATCTGCTTCCCTGCCTGGTCTTCACGCTGGCCCTGGCTGTGGCACTACTGCTGTGGATTGGCCACTTCGAGGACCGTCGCAGGGCTCGTGAGTAGGCGAGGCATGGCCACTGATTACAGCATGCTTAGACTGGGATTACAGCAGGTAGGCGGGCCGAGCAGCCAGGACTTCGCCAGTTCCACCACCACTTTCGGTCCGGCCTACCCATGCTGCCGTCAAGACAAGCATCGTAAGGACAACTGATATGGCAACAGGCCCAAACCCAGACGAAGAGGTGCGGTCACCCAAGCATGCCCGGATCCTGGTCATTGACGACGACAGCCGCATCACCACCCTGCTCATGGCCGCCCTGTCCAAGGACGGCCACCGGGTCACCGTCATCAACGACCCACGTCAGGTGCTGGGCATGGACCTCAAGCCCCTAGACCTCATCCTCTGCGATGTCATGATGCCACACCTGGACGGCTTCGCCCTCATCGGCAGGATTCGTGAGCATGTGACCTGCCCCATTCTCTTTCTGACCGCCAAGACCGACGAGGACAGCGCCATCCTGGCCTATGGGCTCGGTGCGGACGACTACCTGCGCAAGCCTTTCGGCCTGGCCGAACTCCGAGCCAAGGTCAGGGCCAGTCTGGGGCAGCAGCACCGCAAGCAGGGGCACCAGGCTCTGACCTTCGGCAACTTGACGGTGGACCTGCAGGCTAGGGAACTCCTGGTTGATGGAACTGCCGCCCAACTGACCGATGCCGAATACCGCATCTGCGCCTTTCTGGCCCAGCACCCCAGGCGGGCCTACTCACGGGCCCAGATCTGGGAGGCCTGCTTGCAGCGGGAGGACGACCTTGACCTTGGGGGCGGCCAGGACCCGCAGGGAGCATCCGCGGCCGTCCGGGTGCATATCAGCAAGGCCCGGCAGAAGCTCAAGGCCCTGGGTATGGACCCCATACGAACCATCTGGTCCGTAGGCTACCAGTGGGTGGCTTGATGAAGGAACCAAAGCGGGCCAACAGCAGGGGCAAGGCAAGAGCAGCCCAAGAACGGGTAGGTCGGGAAAGCATGGGAGGGATGGCAATGGCAACACCGAGTCACGAGGCGGCAGACGGGGAAAGCGGCACGGATTCCTCGCTGTCACGCCAAACCCTGGCGGGCAAGCGTCGGGCCCCAGGTCGCACCAGCCGCTGGGAGGAACCCATAGCCCTCCTGATCATCCGCTACTTTTTCTATGTCCTCCTTGCCATGGCGATCCTCCTGGTGGGCACCTATGTCTTCTGGTTCCATGCCCAGGGAGGCAGCATCCTCTACGCCAACTATGGCGAGCGCCACATCGCCAAGCTTGGCCAGCAGATCAGCAGGGCCGAAACCATCAGCGACGACATGATTCCGTCCGCCTACTGGTACAGGCTCTATGACCAGTCCGGCAAACCCGTCGGGGGCGACATGAAGGCCACGATGGTTCCCGGCGCCGATGCCACTATGGCCGCATACCTTCACGATCACTCACAGGATGCCAGCGCATCCAGCGCCGCCGGCGAACAGGCAGATGAAAGCGACGGTCACACCAAGGCACCGAAGGACTCCAGAGCCATCGACGGATCCCAGCCACAGCCATCCCAGGAAGACCCGAACCGGTCCTACCAAGTCTTCCACACCGCTGGAGGCCAGTTCTGCCTACTGGCCTATGAGCCTGTGCCACAATGGTCCTCCAAGCAGATACGCGACCGCTACCCCAACCCCCAGACCCTGACCATCAGCCTCCTCCTGCTTGCAGCCCTGGTCATACTGCTTGTGATTGGCCTGCGGGCCGCCCGGCTCATCACCCGCAAGCTGTCTGCATTCGAGCAGGTGGCGGCCAGCATCGGCCGGCAGGATCTGGACGCGCAACTCCCCCGCACCAACGTCCGCGAGATCAACCATGTTCTGGACTCCTTCGCCCAGATGAGGGACGCCCTCAAGCATTCCTTGGAGTCTCAATGGTCGGCCCAGGAGGCTCAAAGCCGGCAGGTGGCGGCCCTGGTCCATGACCTGAAGACCCCGCTCACCATCATTCAGGGCAACGCCGAGCTCCTTGGCGAGAGCAAGCTGGACGACGGGCAGAAAGCCTACCTGGCCTTTATAGAGGATGGCGCCGGGGAGCTTGCGCAGTACGCCCAGGCCATCAGCCATAGTTCCACAAGAGAGACCAAAAAGCCTGTATTGGTCAGCGTGGCCAGACTCAGCCAGACAGTGGAGGCTCAAGCCCGCGGCTATCTGTCCACACGGAGCTTGGCTTTGGACATACAGCGTCTGCCGGAGGAATTGCAAGGCCATGTTTGCGGTCAGGAGCAAGACTTGGCACGAGCCCTGATGAACATCGTGGCCAATGCCTCCGACCATTCGCCAGCCCAGGGTCAGGTCAGCATCTCATGGTCCATTACACCTTGTGAATTGGAAGCGCAAAGCGACACCCCCTTCCAGACGCAGCAAGCAGGCGAGGGCGGACCTGCATATGCCAGGAGACTGCGGGCGGACCAGGAGGATCCATTTGACGGCCACGATGCCTCTTGCGCAGAAGACCACAGTCAGTACGTTATGCTGACCATCACCATCAGCGACCAGGGGCCGGGTTTTTCGCAAGAGGCTTTGACCTACGGCAAGGAATGGCTCTACCAGGACGATGCCAGCAGACAGCATCATGACAAACACTCCGGCAACCACCACGGCATTGGCCTGTCAGCGGCCAGCTCCATAGCGGAGGAGTCAGGCGGATCGCTGCACATCAGCAACCAGGCTCCAGGACGTGGTGCCCAAGTCACCATGAAGCTTCCCCTCACCGGTGGCCACAGGAGTGAGTCAGACCATTCCCACCGGCGCATACCAACAACAGCGCCCCATACCCGTATGTCCTCTTGCAGGCAAATCTGCCCCTAGCCGTAAACTTTTACTCTTAATTAGATATTGACAAACGACCATAGGAGGTGCGTGATTTTGGACCTCAATGTAGCATCGTGGGGATGGCAGGCCATCGACCTGCTTTCGGCGCTCATTCTCTCCACCGCCATCGGCGTGGAACGCCAGGCCCGGCACAAGGATGCCGGCACTCGCACCCATGCCCTGGTCGGCCTCGGATCAGCCCTCTTCATGCTGATCAGCAAGTATGGCTTCAATGATGTGTTGGCTGCGGACCTGGTCAGGCTGGACCCCTCACGAATCGCCGCGCAGATTGTCTCCGGCATCGGTTTCATCGGCGCAGGCGTGGTCTTCATGCAACGTTCCCGCATCAGGGGGCTGACCACAGCCGCCTCCATCTGGCTGACAGCGGCCCTGGGCTCGGCCTGCGGTGCCGGCATGATCATACAGTCCGTCATCTGCACCGTCTGCTATTTTGTGGTGGTTCTGCTCTTCCCGGTCATCTCCCGATTTTTCTCCGTAAGCCTGTCCAGCGATAGCACCCTACATATCGAATATGTGGACGGACATGGGGTCCTGAGGAAGATATTGACAGTCTGCGCAGCCCATGGGGTCATGGTCGAGGGCTTCTCCACACAGAACTCCACAGACAAGGTGGGCAGCCGCTATTCGGGCGACAAGTCGGGCGTCTCCGCCGACCTGGAGATTCGTGGCAGCAACCTTGAATCACTGATTGCGGAGATCAACGCCTTGGATGGTATCACCTCCATCACCGGCATCAAAGACAACGAGTAAGTATTCCCTCCCTATCTACTGTGGATAGAATGCTCGGCCCTGACCGCCGACACCGACACCCTCTGCGATATCTGAAAACCCGGCAGAGCCTCATACTCTCCCCCGTCGCCCGGTTTGGCGGCAAGAGTCGCCACTTCGTCCGCATGAACGTGGCCTGCCCCCAATTCCAAGTGGCCCAAGGCTGTGAGCGCCTGATCGCAGGTCTCGCAGCCTACCGGGACTAATTCATGAGCCACAAACACACCAGCTGTGGGGAATGGATAAATTCACGACAAGCGTCGACAACAAGGCGATCAGCCCAGATAACCTGAGGGAGAATGTCTATCCCGACGGGTATCCGGCCCTGGTCATCCTTTACCAAGACAACCATGAGCTGGTCGGCACCCACTGGCATCGGGGGCTGGAACTGGTCCATGCCTTCAGCGGCGGGGGAGATTCATCGTCAACGGCGAGAGCCACCGCCTCCAAGCCGGCGACAGCCTCATCATCAGTCCATACGACCTCCACCAGGTGGAGACCTACAACAATGCCAAGAAAGCGGCGACGATCATCTCCATCACGGTCAACCATGAAGCCATCAGCATGATCTACCCCTTCGCGGACCGATGCCTCTTCTCCTTGGACACCCCACAGGCCCATACAGAGGACCCGAAAACCCTTAACGACCTGATGGACGCCCTCCTACACGCCAAAGAGCTGGCAGGCCGAGCCGCCACGTTCCAAGTCAACTCGACGCTCTATGCCATCCTCCACCTGCTCTACAGCAGATTCACCACCGGTGTACGCAAGCCGGAATCCCTACACAAGGACCGCAACCTGGTCATGCAGATACTGGGATACCTTGACACCCACTACGCCGAACCGCTCAGCGAGCAGGGTGCGGCGCACGATTTCGGCTACAGCTGTATGCATTTCAGCAGGCTCTTCAAGATGGCGACAGGCAAAGGGTTCAGAGCCTACATAACCAGCAGACGGCTGGATGATGCCCACCATCGCCTGATAGATCCATCGAAAGCCTGACCGGCATCGCCGAAGCCTCGGGTTCTCCCAACACATCAAGCCTGGTGAAGCCCTTCGTGGGGGAATACGGCCTGAAACCCAAGGAATACCGGACCCTCTGGAGCCAACAGCACCCACCAGCCGTCAGCGAATAAGCAAGAAGCAGTGGCGCTGGGGCTTCCTTCCATGACAGGGCCGAAGCGATGCGCTAGCATTGCAAGGGATTGATGATGGTAGAACTGGCTCCACTGGCGTGTTGCGGGCAACACGACTCAGGGCCCTCGAACGAAAGGTCGACGATGACTCCTTCATCCTGTGGCCCCATAAGTGCACTGACCCTGGGGCTACCGGCCTCCACCGTCCTGCCGGCCGACAAGGGCACCCTGCCCAAGCAGGTCTTCATGGCCAAGGGACCCTTATCAGCCAAGCTCAAGCAGCGGTTCAGCAAGGACATCGAGTCCATCAGCATGCTGGCCTTGCTGCGGCCGGCCAATACGGGCCTGGCTGAGGGCAAGCGGGTCAAGGAGATCCTGGTCATCGGCCTGGAGCTCAACTGCCAGGAATTCCCCTCTGAGATCGTTGACCATATCGCCGGCATGAGGCCCTCTGGCATACTCTTCCTGTGCCTGCGCAAGGGAACAGCCCCAGACCAGGCCAGCACCCCGAACTATGAGGCGGCTCTGGCGGTACGGCGCGCCTTGCCGGGTAGGGCCGGGCACGAGCAGCGCCTGAAGGTCTTTGCCGGGGATTGGCAGCCCGCCCAGGCAATCAGTGTGCAAGTGTTCGGCTCCGACATGGACGAGGCCTGGGAAAGCCTGAGTTCGCAAGCCATTCTCGGCCAACCCGACAGCAAGGACCTGGACCAGCGCATCGCCGCCAGGGACCAGATCAAGGCCCTGCATCTGGAGGAGGAGAAACTCACCAAGGACCATGCCCGGGCCAAGAACCCGACCCAGCGCAATGAGATCTTCGCCAAGCTCCACAAGCTACGGGCCCAACTGGCGCAATTGGAGGGCTGACCACCATTGCCCCCCGACCGGCCAGCGCCTCCATCAGCCGAGGATTGGTGGCCTGGCCGAACGCCCCCCTATTCTAGGGGCGCAACGATGTGCCTGTAGAGCTTTTCCAGGGTCTCCTCCCGCCGGTCTTTGGCCAGCTCACATTCCCAGACCCGGATAACCCGCCAGCCGGCCGCCTGCAAATCCTGGCGCTGTTGGCTGTCCCGATCGCGGTTGCGCAGGAGCTTGGTGGTCCAGAATTCGACATTGGACTTGGGGATTCTGAACTTCCTGCAACCCTCGTGCATATGCCAGAAGCAGCCATCCACAAAGACCATGGTCCGCCATTTGGGCAGGACTAGATCAGGATGACCAGGGTAGCGTTTGTCGTTCTTGCGAAAGCGTAGGCCGCGCGAAAAGAGGTAGGAGCGGACCAGAACCTCAATGGAGGTGTCCTTGCCACGGATGCGGGACATGGTGTAGCTGCGGGTACCCCGGGCGTACTTTTCGGCCTTTCCCATCGCTTGCGCAACAGCTCTGTCTTGCCCAACAGCCTTGTCTGCTGGCTGGACCTTGGCAGCGACGGCGGAACCGGCCTTGTCAGCGGAGCCATGGCGGCCGGCTGTACGATCTTTCCGAACCTGCTTCCGCCCACTCGGATCGGTAGGCCCGGCGGGGTCATGCTGCGTTCTGTGGTCCACCCTGCCATTATGGCCCCTGGATGGAACAGTCCAGCGGAAGCCCCCCGGACTAGGATGTATCACAGAAAGCCGTGCAGACGACGCAGCACATTCAAGGAGCAATCATGAGCACAATGAACGGCAAGGGGATGAAGGCCCTGGAAGAGGGGAAGCTGGTCAAGCTGGCCATTCTTGGAGCCGGACGTATAGCCCGGACCATGGCCGAGACCCTAATTAAGATGCAGGCCGACGACCGCTACTCCAAGCTGGTCTCCCTCTATGCCGTCGCAGCCAGGGACAAGGGCAGGGCCGACCAGTTCGCGGCCCGCTACGGAATTCCGGTCGCCTATGGATCATACGAGGAACTGGTGGCCGACCCCCAGGTGGACCTGGTCTACATCGCCACCCCCCACAACCTCCACGCCGAGCAAGGAAGGCTCTGCTTGGAGGCCGGCAAGAACATTCTGGTGGAGAAGTCCTTCACCGCCAATAGGCCGCAGGCCGAACAGCTGCTGGCCGTGGCCAAGAAGTCCGGCCTCCTATGCACCGAGGCCATCTGGACCCGCTATATGCCCTCCCGTACCCTGATCAACGACCTGTTGAATTCAGGAGTCATCGGCCAAGTCAAAGCCATCGACGCCAACCTCTGCTACCCGGTCACCGGGAAGGCACGGATGACAGACCCGGCCCTGGCAGGAGGCGCCCTGCTCGACGTGGGTGTTTACCCCCTGAACTTCATTGACATGATCATGGGCGGCAGCACACCAGAACGCATCGAAACATCCATGCAAGCCTATGAGACCGGCGTCGACGCGCAAAGCTCCATCACCCTCTACTATGAGGGCGGCATCATGGCCGTATCCTCCTGCTCCATGCTCACCGCCTCCGACCGGCGCGGCTCCATCTGGGGCACCGAAGGTTACATGGTCTGCAAAAACGTGAACAATGTGGAATCCATCAACATCTACGACCAGAACCACCAGCTCAAACGTCGGGTCCCAGTACCAGACCAACTGACCGGCTACGAGTATGAGGTGGCTGCGGCCGCTCAGGCGATTCTGGATGGCCGGAGCGAATGCCCGGAGATGCCCCACGACGACACCTTGCGCATCATGGGGCTCATGGACCGCATCCGTGCCGATTGGAAGCTCACCTACCCCTTCGAGTAAGGTCGCCGATCCACCGCAGGCTGGAATTTCATGGCCGGTGAGACCTCAGCCGTGAGGGGGACGCCAACAAAGCGGCTAGATAGGTCCCGTTTGGGAACAACCCTCAACCGACATATGCAAAGCTGCCGGGCAATGATCACTCATTGACCCGGCAGCTTCTCTGTGAGGTACTTGCCACGGCGGGCAAACGCCCTATGGCAACCTCTTACGCGACGATCAGAACTCAGTGATGACGGAGCGGATGACCTCGCCGGCCACCAGCTGCTTGTAGGCCTCATCAATCTGGTTCAGCTTGATGTGCTGGGTGACGATATCCTTCATGTTCAGGCGGCCATCGACAGCCATGTCGGCATACATGGGGATGTCGTGCTTGATGTTGGTGGACCCCATCCAGACACCCTTGAAGCCGCGCTGGTGGACCAGCAGGTCGGCGGGGTTGATCTCCAGCTCGATGGTGGCATCAGGCTTGGCCAGGCCAATCGGGTAGGCGGTACCGCCCACGCCCAGCATGTCCCAGGCCTGCTTCATGGCCGAGGTGACGCCTATGGCCTCGAAGGCCTGGTCAACGCCGCCGTTGGTCAGCTCGCGCACCTTGGCGACCGGGTCCTCGTTCTTGGAGTTGATGACATCGGTGGCGCCGAACTTCTTGGCGAACTCCAGCTTGTTGTCCAGCAGGTCGATGGCGATGATCTTCTTGGCACCACAGATTCTGGCGCCGGAGATGATGTTCAGACCGATGCCGCCGGTACCGATGACAGCCACGGTGTCACCAGGGCGAACGTGGGCCGTGTTGATGGCGGCACCAGCGCCCGTGATGGTGGCGCAACCGATGCATGCGGCCTGGTCCCAGGCCACATCATTGTTGACGACAGCCAACTGGTTCTCGTGAATCAGGGCCTTCTCGGCGAAGCCGCCGGTGCCGAAGGCCTGGGTGATGGGCCGTCCATCGGGGAAGGACAGACGGGGGGTGTCGCCGGCAGGACGCACGCACTCCTGCTGCTGCAGGCAGGACTGGGGCTGGCCCTTCAGGCAGTTTGCGCAATGGCCGCAGACCTGCTCCAGGGATGCTACAACATGGTCGCCGACCTTGATGCCCTCGACCTCGGGGCCAACGGCCTCAACGATGCCTGCAACCTCATGGCCGATGACGGCCGGGAAGGGGAAGAATTGATCGTCGTCCTCGACCAGGTGCAGGTCAGAATGGCACAGACCAGAAGCCTGAACATCAACGAGAACCTCGGCACCCTTGGGGTCGTCAATGATAATCTCCTCTGGCTGAGCAAAGCCCTTACCAATACCGTATGCGATCGAAGCCTTAATCTTCTGAGGCATAACACGCTCCTTCATAGCTCATATAATGTGATTTCCATCACTTCAGAAATCCAAGCCCATTCTAACGCCAAACCACAACAGCGAACCATGTACGCCGGCAGCGTGTCAGCGGCTTCACCCCGTTATCGATTCAACTAAAGCGAGTGGACCGTCTAGAGAATTATGTATTCCTGCCGGCAGTTTCCTGGCTTTGACGCTGTATCCTGGTCTCGGACCAGGATTCCCTTGTTTCACATATGTCTTCCAATAGCAGGACAAGATACGGAAAGATCGAATATGGCAGATTCCAGTGAAGCCACTCCACGACTATTGCATGTGGTTGGCGCCGCCATCGTGAAGAACGAGAAAATCCTGTGTGCTGAACGGGGTGAAGGCAAAACTCTGTCAGGCTATTGGGAATTCCCGGGGGGAAAGATCGAAGCTGACGAGACACCTCAAGCGGCATTGGTAAGAGAAATACAGGAGGAACTCAACTGCCGGATTGCGGTTTTGGATAGAATCTGTTCGAGCCACTATGACTATAAATTCGGACGAGTCATACTCACCGTCTTTGAATGTCGACTTGTCGAAGGTGAACCGCAATTGACCGAGCATAGCCAGTTGAAATGGCTTAGTCCGCAAGAGCTCAGTGAGCTGAAGTGGGCACCGGCTGATCGACCAGCAGCGCGAATGCTTATCCAAGGAATGAACAATAAGCGATGAGGGCATAGATTAATGAGTACCGGATCAACAACGAATGCAACCGAGCACGATGAGCTGGAACAGACCACCCAACAGCTCATTACACAGGCAGCACTGTCAGGATTCGTGAGAGAGAACTCCCAGGTTCAGAACGATTTTGAGCCAATCCTGATTGCAAACCATGATGGCCTGACCATGGAACGAGCACTCAGGAACGAGCTCGACCTATGCCAGGAATTCGACATGTCTGTAGCCTTTATCAGCCAATTCGAATTGCAATCGCTAAAGCAGAACTTTCTTAATTTCGCCCATTCTGTTTGTCCCGACGACCGGCAAGGGTGCAATGCCAACAGGGGCACCGCCAGCAAAGGCAGGCCAGCGGGCAGAATCATTACGTCAACATATAACTATTTCAACTCACCACGTGTTTTTTCGGAATTATTGAAATTACAAATGACGACAGGAATCGAAGTCCGGGTCTGGCAAGCCGGGATAGCACCTAAGGCCCCATCACCTTCGGCAAGCTATGGCTATCATCCCAAAGGCTATATATTCCGCAGAACCAGCAAAGATGGCGAGGTGTTTTCGGCATACATTGGCAGCTCCAACCTCACCGACCGGGCATTGCGACTGAACCGTGAATGGAATCTAAAAGTCTCAGCGACAGGATTCGGCAGCCTGCCGAATCAAATCGCCTCAGAAATAGAGACGCAAATTGAGGAATCTGTCCCATTGGATGCCGACTGGCTGAACTCCTATGAGGAGGAATTCAAGCAGCATGCCCCTCTCCGCCCAGTTCAGGCCCAAAGCGGCCAACCTTCCGAACATATGCCGATCATACCTAATGCCATGCAGAACGAAGCACTGGAAAGCCTGAAACGTCTCAGGTCAGAAGGCGAAAACCGAGCCGTCATCATCTCCGCCACCGGAACCGGCAAGACATATCTGTCTGCTTTTGACGTAAAAGCTTGCAAGCCCAGGCGAATGCTGTACATCGCACATCGACAGCAAATACTGAAAACAGCCATGGAATCATACAAGATGGTCCTTGGAGTTGACGATAGCCAGGTAGGGCTTCTGTCAGGCAGCAGTAAAGAAAGGGATAAAACGTATCTTTTTGCAACCATACAATCACTTTCGCAGCAAGAGTCCCTATCCGGATTCAAACCTGATGACTTCGATTACATTTTGGTTGATGAGGCACACCACGCAGCAGCCGGCTCTTACGGAAAAGTCATTAACTACTTCCGACCGAAATTCATGCTAGGTATGACAGCCACCCCTGAACGTTCTGACGGAGAAAACATTTTCGCCTTGTTCGGTAGCAACATCGCCTATGAGATAAGACTTCAGCGGGCGCTAGAGGAAAACATGCTATGCCCCTTCCATTATTACGGGGTCAGCGAATACGGCATCGAAAAGGACGGATCACAGGGAACCACAGCATCATTAGCTGCACAGTCAGCGTCCAATAAGGATCGCACCAACATTCAGGGTTGGTTCGAGCGACTGACCGATCCAAAACGTGTCCGCTATATTATAGACAAAATCCAGCAGTACAGTCAGGCAGGGGTCCCCATAAAAGGTCTGATCTTCTGCAGCCGCGTAGAAGAAGCTCGCAAACTGTCAAGCATGTTCAACCAGCAATTCAACGAACAGGCTGAACGCCCCTTCCGAACCTGCGCCGCAACAAGTCAGGATTCATCGGAGTACCGACAACAAGCCATCGAACTGTTGACAAACGGTGAACTCGACTACATCTTTACTGTGGACTTGTACAACGAAGGCATAGACATACCAGCGATCAACCAAATCGTCATGCTGCGCCAAACTCAGTCGAGCATCATCTTCACCCAACAGCTAGGCCGAGGACTACGTAAGGCTGAAGGCAAGGATTCGGTGGTCGTCATCGACTTCATAGGCAATTACGCCAACAACTATCTCATACCGCTTGCCCTATATGGCAATACTGGAGATAGAGATAGAGCCCGCAAGAACATGCAAAAGGAATCCATAGGAATTTCCTCAATTAGCTTTGACCCCATAGCTAAAGAGCTCGTGCTACAGTCTTTGGCCATAGCCGACCTCTCTGAGATGAAGCGTCTAAGTCGCATATATCGAGAGTTGCGATTCGAATTAGGACGACTTCCCCTTCTGGCAGACATCGTTGAGAGAGATAGCTCCCTGGTATATACACTGGCCAGCAAAAATGGCAACTATCTGAACTTTGCCCAGTCTCGAGAGCTCAGCTTATCCAATTCTGATACGGACTCTTTCCGTGTTGCAAGAGCATGTCAGTCTGTCAACATTACAGAAAAGAGAATGCTGACCATGCTTACCAGCACACAATTGCGGGGATTGAGACCACATGTACTCCTGGCCTTGAGAATACTGTGTGGGTTCGATGAATCGGATTTAAACCTTGCTCGTAAAAATACAGATGATTTCCTTATTTCAGCCATTGTGGATGAGTCAGCTGGGCATCATTCCATAAGCATTAAGCAACTGCAGGCATTGGTCCGTCGGGAATTCCCACTCGCCGACAACAGCGACGACCAATGCCAATCGGCACTTAGCTTCCTTGACTACTCATACTTCTATCAGAAGAACCGGGAACGCTTCGGTGGAACACCAATGGTACGGGAAATAAACCGGCATACCTACGCCTTGTCGGCAGAGCTAATGAGTTCACTGCGGGAGAATCCTACTTTTGCATGGTTCTTCAGGGATACGGTCCTAACTGGTCTGACTCTGTGCACACAACTATACAGCCGTGCGGAAGAAGATAGAATCCTTCCAGATCATGGTTTTATCTACGGCGAGAAATACAGCATCTTTGATGTCATGCAACTATGCGGCTGGCGGCAGGAACAGATTCCACAAAACGTAGGCGGGTACAAGTTGGACAAGGACACCGGCACCATGCCAATATTCATCAAATACGAAGCAAGCCAATATGGGGACCGCTTCCTCACCACCGAGAATATCGAATGGTTCAGCAAAAATGGCCGTACTCTATCTTCACCAGAATATCGGTGGCTATGTGCAGACAACCATAATACCTCAGTATGGGAGCTAAGGGAACAATTCGTGCCAGTTTTCATCAAACGAAAGGCAGAGGAAAAAGAAAACACTTACTACTTCGTCGGCAATGTGACTCAAGTAATCCGCCCGCATGAGAGCATCAATAAGGAGGAGAGCGGAAATAGTCATAAGGTAGTCATCTCAACCCTTCATCTCAACAAACCTGTGGATCCAGAACTGTTCCAACATCTAACCGGTCAGCCAGCGTTCTAGTCTGGTCGAATATTGCTATTCTCTGATGTTTATGACGAATGAGCGTAGAGCAGTCTTATCTGGCACCCGGACAATTCCTGTGCTGGCTTTCACAGACACTGGTGGATAGATTACATAGTCAGTACGGGTTGAAGGTTATAAGCAATAGCTAGCGGACCAGTCCAATGGTGCATAGGTCCATTGGCTGCACAATCCAGCGCCCTAAGGAAATTGGATTATGACCAACATTCACATCACCATCAAAGATGTCGTCAGGAAAGCGAACGTGTCCATCAAGACCGTCTCTAACGTCATCAACCACAGGGACGACCAGATGGAGGCCTTCAGCGAAAGGACGAGTGTATAAGGGCAATCGCAGAGCTGGTATACCAGGTCATCCATTTGGCCGGACCGGCGAGGGTGGCATCGACTTCCAGACCAAGTTCGGCAAAACCCCGATGGGTACAGCTCAGGCCGTCAAGGCCGCCTCGCCCTCCTGCAAGGTCATTGCCCTGGCCGGTTCCGTCGGGGATGGCATCGACCAACTCTATGAGGTGGGCATCGACGCCGTCTTCGGTATCAGTCCGGGAGCCATCAGCCTGCCCCAGGCCATTGCAGGCACTGCGGAGAATCTGGCCAGGGTATCCGAGAAGCTGGCCAGATTGATCGTCTGAACAGAACAGACCGATGGCCGCCCAGGAGGGACGCTCACCCAGAGGGGAAGGACATGTTACCTTTCCGTGTGGGTGAGCGTCCCTCTTGAAAACCCACTGACCCCATAGGTAAACAAACCTACAAACCCTCCCCCACAGCCATCATCGCGCCACAATGTCTTGCAGGACTTCCCCTTCAGCTCAGTCCGCCTTGGGTAACAGCGCAATCAGGTAGGCTGGTCCTACGCACTAGGGTGCCGGATGGTCTGCGGCAGTACGCTGTTCGGCAACCAGATACAGGCCAACAACAAGAGCAACGCAAGACTGCATACCTGTGGTCAGGAATCGAGAGAGGACCTTATGGCAAGCGAGAATCCTTCGTCAGAGGAAGACCGTCAAGCCTGCCAGGACAACCCGCATGACCATAATGGCGACGTTCCCGACAGCGAACAGGTAGGGTCCGCCGCCGCCTCCAAGCAAGACCGCGGTCAGAACCAATCCGGACAAACCAGGATAAGGGGCAGCCGCCCGC
Source organism: Bifidobacterium aemilianum (assembly GCF_003315635.1). Lineage (GTDB taxonomy): Bacteria > Actinomycetota > Actinomycetes > Actinomycetales > Bifidobacteriaceae > Bifidobacterium > Bifidobacterium aemilianum. Next base: position 463,502 of record NZ_PDCG01000001.1, read on the forward strand.
CACAGCCACAATGGCATGATTTTGAGATCCTGATCGAGACCGTGAATCAGGACATTGAGCCGGAGAGCGGACTGGATGGCCCGGCCTTTTTCTGGAATCGCTTCATCAGCGACTCATCCGAGGACCTCGCCCAACGGCTCACGAACTCCCCCGTGGCCCCAACTGATCAGGCCAGGACTGTCATGACACTCCCCATGGACTGGTACCTATACGAGCAGACCCACCTGGCCGACATGGAGGACAAGAACCAGGAAAGCCTTGCGGGAATTGGCAGTCAGCTGGGCATATTGCGCATGGACATGCCGACCTTTGACTTGGAGTCCCAGGCCCTGGCCGGCGTCCAGGCGGTCGTGGCCAATGCCATGGCCAGCAATCGTTGGAAGGATGCGCTTGGCAATCTGGTAGCCGCCATCGAGCTGACCTCGTCTTTTATGGGCCGGGTGGCCGACAGGGACGGCCAGGGCTTTGAATTCCTCAAGGATCTGATCGAACAGCTGCGCATCTACATGGATGCCCTGGCCAGTCAGGCCGACACCCAGCTTGCCCAGGAGTCCCTGCAACTACTGCTGACCGTGGTGTGCAAGGATGATTTTCTGCTCAACCCCGTGCAGATGATGCACCTGCTCTCAGCCTGCCTCTCTTTCGCCCAGTGGGATGACACCAGGGTTTTGGCATACGACGCCCTACAGCAGGCAATCAGCACCATGGACAGGGTCCGACGGGAACGCACCACCGGCCACGGGGATGGCCGGCAGGCCGGCGGCAGCGCCGAGGAGACCAGCAAGAAGGACCCTGATGGCCATGGCGGTCCAACACGGTTCACCGATCCCGACGACCCAACAGACCCCGACAATCCGGTCAACCACCTCTTCGAGGACTCAGACGGCAATCTTGTCGACATTCCCTTCGACCTGATAGGTCAACAATTCGACCAGGTCTGCCTCTTCCTTCAGCATGACCTTTTGCGGGTCGGCGGCGAGGAGGATAGGGCCGACCAATTTCTGGCTGAACATCTGCATCTGGAACCCATGGCCGACGCTTGGGCCATCAGGCTGATCGGCAGGCGTGACTGGTCTGGTCTCCTGTCGCTTTCGGAACAGGTGACTGCCGCCAATCCCAACCAGGAGATACTCAGCCTGCCAGAGGAACCACTCCCCTACGGATGGGAATCCCTCAAGGAACTGGCCTTGGTCAAACTGGGACGCACTGAGGAATTAATCGACCTGTATCGTGAACGGATCATCGAATTCTACGAGCCGAACACCGGCAAACCAGCAGTCAATACGTCAGATTCAAACCGGACCAGGCAGATGGAACAGGGCACCGACCCTGTCGCCATATATTCCACATCCACCCCCTTGGGCACCATACAGGCAAGCGGACCGACCAACAGCGCCCGGGAGCTTCTCAGCAGGTTCTACTGGGCCTGCGACGACCATCTGCTTGTGCAGATAGAGACCCTGATGACCTCCTATGCCGACGGCCAAGGGCGCTTCACCCCAAATCGCGCCTATGAGGAACTGCTGATCGACCAGGGCTTGAGCCGTGCCGCCTGGCGCTACTGCCGCCGCTTCCCTGAGTCCCGCTTGCGCCTGGCACCCACCATCGCCCGCGGCCTGCCGGACAAGGCCCGAACCATCATCCTCGGCCCCATTGGTATGGACGGAAGCTACCATGGCAGGCTACCTGACCGTAGAATCGCCTACCAGCACCTATCGCAGACCCTCAGCCTCTACGCCAAAGTGTTCTCCTTCCATGAGGCGGCGACCATAGCCAGAAAGCTGACAGATCACTTCCCCGACCGGCCGGCCCTGGCACAGGCCCTAAGGGGTTTCCTGGAAGCCTGAGCACGACCGGTGGGGCCTTGACTTATTACAAGTCGAAGCCAAGCTCGGCGGCCGCCGCCACCGGAACCGGATCCTGGGCCCAGTAGTCATCCAGGTTCTCATCCGAACTCAGGGAACGGATAAAGGCCCTGTCGATATAGACCTCACCGCTCAGATGGTCGGTCTCATGCTGGAAGATACGGGCCGGCCAGCCATGCAGCTCCTCCTCATGGCGGATCCCATCCTCGTCCTCCCAGCTGGCCGCGATGTTCAACCAGCGCTGGCGAACCGCCTGGTAGCCCTCGAAGCTCAGGCAGCCTTCGTAGAAGCTGCGGGTCTGGGCATCCAGGGGCTTGTAGGAGGGGTTGATGATGGCGTGGAAGGGCACCTCGGCGAACTCCCGTGGGTCGTCGTCATCATTGCCCACATGGTCCTCTATCACGGCGAAGGCCAGACCCAGGCCGATCTGCGGGGCAGCCAGACCGACGCCGGGTGCATCCAGCATGGTGGTTCTCATGACCTCGATCAGTTCGGTCAGGGTCTTCTTGGTCAACTGCCCCTTGTAGGCAACAGCCCGCTGGCGCAGCACAGGTTCGCCCAGCTGCACGATGGGCAGTATCCGCTCCTTGCCGCCGGTCTTGATGAGCCGCTCGACCGCCTTGTTCAGGCCTGAATCGACCTGGGTGCTATGGGTGAAAATCACAGGGCCAACTCCTCTGCTACAACCTTGGCCAGGCGCTCACACACCCGGTCCGCCTCCTCCTGGGTTCCCGCCTCGCACATGACCCTGACCAGGGGTTCGGTGCCGGATGGGCGCAGGAGCACACGGCCACTGTCTCCCAGCAGCTCGGTCTCACGGGCCACAGCCTCCTGGACCTTGACGTTGCTGGGGGCGGCATGCTTGTCCACGTTGGGAACGTTGATGAGCTGTTGGGGCAGCTGGGGGAAGTCGGCGGCCAGGGACTTGAGGGAACGGCCGGAATCGACGATCTCCTTGCAGAGGGTCAGGGCCGTCAGGGTGCCGTCGCCGGTGGCGGCGAAGGCACGGTTGATGACGTGGCCCGACTGCTCGCCACCCAAGGAATAATCGCCCTTGAGCATTTCCTCCAGCACATAGCGGTCTCCCACGCCGGTCTGCACGGTCTTGATGCCCATACTGTTGAGGGCGAGCTTGAGTCCGAGGTTGCTCATGACCGTGACCACCAGGGTGTCATGGTTGAGCTTGCCGGCCCTCTGCTTGGCCCGCGCCAGGATGCCCATGATCTGATCGCCGTTGACCATGCTGCCGTCCTCGTCCACGGCCAGGCAACGGTCGGCGTCGCCGTCGAAGGCCACGCCCAGGTTGGCGTCGGAGGCCTTGACCATGGCCTGGAGCTGCTCGGGGTGGGTGGAGCCGGCCTTCTTGTTGATGTTGTAGCCGTCAGGTGAGGCGTTGATGACCACGACCTCCGCGCCGGCCCGACGCAAGGCCTCGGGAGCCACGACCGAGGTGGCGCCGTTCGCGCAATCGGCCACGATCTTCAGACCACTCAGGGGCTTGGACTGGGTTTTGTCAGCGGCGATGGGGGCGATGGTGGAGACCAGGTGGTCAATGTAGAGGTTGGTGGCGGTGTCGGTGTCATGGCTGATACGACCCACGCCGGCGCCGGTTGGGCGCTCCCACTCCTGGCCCAGGACGGATTCGATCTCGTCCTCCTTGTTGTCGGCCAGTTTGAAGCCGCCACGGGCGAAGAATTTGATGCCGTTGTCTGGCATCGGGTTGTGGGAGGCGGATATGACCGCACCCATCTCCACATTGAGGACCGAAGTCAGGTAGGCCACTCCAGGAGTCGGAATGATGCCGGCATCTATGACATCAAAACCGCCCGCAGACATGCCGGCCGCCAGGGCCGAAGCCAGAAAATCTCCGGACACACGGGTATCGCGGCCTATAAGGGCTCGGTGGCGGCCCTCCGGCTTGTCGCCGCCACCTGTGGACTGCCCCAAGACACGTACGGCGGCATCGCCCAAATCCAGGGCCAACTGTGCGGTCAGATCACGGTTGGCCAGACCACGGACACCATCGGTTCCAAACATTCTGGGCATGCTTCGTCCTCGCTTTATCCATCAGACGGTGCAGGCACCGGCCCAGCTGGACCAGGGCACCGTCGAACCATTACCGACCACCATGCTACCCAGCCACCCTCCTCGGCCCCGACAGGTCCGGCAATGCTGCTCGGTTTCCTCGCAATTCAATCAGAGGCAAAGGTTGCTGGCGGTCTTCCCCCGTAAGGACATCGGCCACCCTGACCCCATTGCCGGCTGAACCGGAGCACCTCCTGCAGGTACGACGAAGCCGCCGTTGCCAAGCAAAGGCGGCTTCACTCCACAGGCAGACAGGCAGGGACGACCCCCAGCCCACCGACAGCTGCTGTCTAGGCCTTGAGCCCCTGGTTGTAGGCGGAGACACGTAGGTGCCGGCGGCTGGCGTCGACATTCCCCATGACCAGGAGCCTCAGGGCCCGGGCCGCGTCCTGGTGGGAGTCCAGCCAGGCCTGGCCACGGTCTACCAACTCCTGGGGGTCGGCATAGACCGGGTAGAGGCCCTCCAGCAGGGTCTCCGCCATATGGAAGGTCTTGTGCTCCCAGATCCAATCGACGGCCTCGAAGTAGCGTTCGGCGTAGGGCTGGGCCAGAGACGAATCTGTGGTGAAGTCAAAGCCCTGGCAGATGGCGTCCATCTGCGCGTTGGTCAGGTCGGCATTGTGCAAGGCCTGATTCCAGGCCCAGTCCTTGGCTTCCGGCTTGGCCTGGGCGGCCAGGGCCGCATAGGCGAACTGGCGGTTCTCCGTGGTCTCCTTCTTGGCCAGCTGGGCCTTGATGCCGTCCTGGTCGATCTGGTTGACCGCAGCCAGGGCCTGGATCAGGTTCCAGGTCAGGTTGTTGTCGATCTCTAGACCGGACAACTGAACCGAACCATCCAGAAGTCCATTGATGTCAGCGGCGAAGGCCTGGTCGCCCTCCTGACCGTAGCCCAGGTAGGCGGTAACCAGCTGGAACTGCTCATCAGAGCCCGCCTGCGCGGCCTGGGCCAGCTTCCACAGCTCCGTAGCCACGTGGCTGGCGACCGCCTGGCGGCGGGCCGGGGCCGTGTAGTGCCAGACCGTGGTCTTCAGACACTGCAGGGCATAGCGGAAGCTGGTGGATTCATGTTCGGTTGACAGCATCTTCAGGCTCAGGTCCACGAAACGCTCAGCCGGGAACTCGGCGTCGCGGGTCATGTCCCAGAAGGAGAGCCAGATGACGGCCCGGGTCAGGGCATCGTCGAAGCGGTAGAGGTTCTGCGCCGCGAACTGCATCGACTTGTCGTCAAAGCGCAACTTTGAGTAGGTCAGGTCCTCATCGTTGATGAGGATGAAGTCTGGGCGCTGCTTGCCGGCAGCCTCGGCCACCTCAGTGCTCTCCCCATCCACATCCAGCTCGATTCGGTCGGTCCGCTTGACGGCACCGGTGGCCGGATCGGCATTGTAGAAGCCAATGGCCAGGCGGTGGGAACGCTGGACCGGGTGGTCAGCTGGGGCGCTCTGGGTCAGTGTCAGGGATTCGATGGTCCCGTCCGCCGCCTGACAGACCTGGGCACGCAGCGTGTTGATGCCTGGCTCCTCCAGCCATTGGGCGCTCCAGGACTTCAGGTCACGGCCGGAGGCGGCCTCCAGCTCGGTGAGCAGGTCGGCGAGGGTGGCGTTGGAGTAGGCGTGCTTGGTCAGGTAGGAGTGGATGCCCTGGAAGAACTTGTCGCGGCCCACGTAGGCCACCAGCTGCTTGAGGACGGAAGCGCCCTTGGCGTATGTGATGCCATCGAAGTTGACCTCGGTGTCTTTGAGATCCTTGATGGGGGCCACGATCGGGTGGGTGGTGGGCAGCTCGTCCTGGTTCTGGCCCCAGGACTTCTCACCGGAGCAGAAGGTGGCCCAGGCTTCGTGCCAGTCGGTGGCCTCGGCCGTGCAGAGGGTGGACATGAACTCGGCGAAGGACTCGTTGAGCCACAGGTCGTTCCACCACTTCATGGTCACCAGGTCACCGAACCACATGTGGGCCAGCTCGTGCAGGACGGTCACCACGCGGCGCTCGGCCAGGGCATCGGTCACCTTGGATTCGAAGACGTAGGAGTCACGGATGGTGACCATGCCGATGTTCTCCATGGCACCCGCGTTGTATTCGGGCACATAGATCTGGTCGTACTTGGCGTAGGGGTAGGGCACGCCCCAGGTCTTGGCGTAGAAGGCGAAGCCCTTCTTGGTGATGTCGAAGAGGTAGTCGACGTCCTTGGCAAAGGCCTCCTTGAGGGCCTGGCGGCAGTACATGGCCATGGTGACGGTGCGGCCGTCCTCATTGGCGTAATCGGTGTGCCACTCGGCATAGGGACCGGCGCAGATGGCAGTCAGGTAGGAGCTCATGACCGGGGTCGTCTCGAAGGACCAGAGCCTGACCGACTCGGCCGGGTGGTCGCCCATGGTGCCTTCAGCCGTGCTTCCCTCTACCGGCTGCTGGGTGGCGACAGGCATGTTGGAGGTGACCAGCCAGCTTTCCGGGGCCTTGACCGAAAAGTCGAAGCTGGCCTTGAGGTCAGGCTGGTCGAAGACGGCGTAGACACGGCGGGCATCGGGCACCTCGAACTGGCTGTAGAGGTAGATGTTCCCATCGGAGGGGTCCACACTCCGGTGGAGTCCCTCGCCGGTGGTTGAATACTGGCAGCTGGACACCACGGTGACGGTGTTGTGGACCTGGAGGTTCGGCAGTTCGATCCGGTCATCCTTGAACACCTGGGCCGGGTCCAGGGCATGGCCGTTAAGCTCCACGGACTCCACCCGGTCAGCGATAAGGTCAAGGAAGCTGGAAGCTCCCGGCTGCGCATCAAAGCTGATGGTGGACCTGGAACCGAAGTCCTTGGCACCCTGGGTCAGGTCAAGCTCGACCGCATACGTGATTGGCGCCTTGATAAGACTTGCTCGTTCTTCTGCTTCCACCCGGGTGAGATTTGCTCCTGGCATGGTGTCCTTTCCTTGTGGGTATGTACACATGACAGGGCTGACTGGCGGCTCACAGCCACCGGCAGACCTGCCTTTTGAATCCAGTCTATCCATTCCCATAGGCATCCAGCCACATGCACTTGCGGTAAGGCTAGTGTGCATGCTCAGGCAATGCGAGGCATGCAGCTCGGCACCATATGCTATATCTGGCAAGCTTGGAACTGCCATGCGTTGGGGACAGCTTGCTATAGTTAGCCACGAACATCTACGCGAATGAAGGCACTGATGCACGCTTTGACGGCCTGACTACTGTTTTGACTGCCCTAAAGCCTTCACATGGCAGGCAGTCAGGGCAGGAGATCCCACCTCTTACTACACACAAGCTTCTGGCAAGTCGCCAGACAAGAGCTAGGGGCCGCATCCGATTTATCGGATGCGGCCCCTAGCTCTTGTGACGGTCTCAGGCAATCTCTCAGCGTTTGCCGAGTGTGTCCTCGACCACGTCGGTGGCGATGTCGGCGACCACCGGCACGACCATGGGCTTGCGGTGTAGCTGGCGTGCCACCCAGGAGCCGATGGTCCGGCGCATGAGCTGCTGGAGCTTGTGGGTGTCCTTGGTGCCGTCCATCATGGCGTCCTCCAGCTGGCGGACGATTTGTTTGCGGACCTGGTCGAACTGGCTCTCGTCCTCGGGCATGGCGTTCAGGTAGATCTTGGGATCGGCCACGACCTCGGAATGGTCGGTATCGACCACAGCGAAGGCGGAGACGAAGCCCTCGGAACCCAGAATCAGACGCTTCTCCAGCTCCTCATCGGTCAACTTGCCGACCGTGTCGCCATCCACGTAGACATAGGCGCAGGGAACTGAACCCACCACGGCAGCCTGGCCATGGTAGAGGTCCACCACGTCGCCGTCCTCGGCCAAAACCACATTGGAGGGCTCGATGCCGGTCTTGACGGCGATCAGGCCATTGGCGACCAGGTGCCGGTTCTCACCGTGGATGGGCATGGCGCACTTGGGCTTGATGATGTTGTAGAGGTAGAGAAGCTCACCCTCGTCGCTGTGTCCGGAGACGTGGATGGCCGCGTTGTTCTTGTTGACGACCTTGGCGCCCTTCTGGACCAGCTTGTTGATGACCTTGTAGACCCCGTACTCATTGCCGGGAATAAGGGAGGATGCCAGCACCACCGTGTCGAACTCGTTGACGGTGATGTCGCGATGGCTGCCATCGGCTATCCTGCCCAAGGCCGCCATGGGCTCACCCTGGGATCCGGTACACATGTAGACGATCTTGTTGTCTTGAATGTCCTTGGCCTTCTTCAGGTCCACAACCGTGTCTTCGGGCAGGTGGAGGTAGCCCAGATCAGCGGCGATGGACATGTTGCGGACCATGGACCGGCCCACGAAGACCACCTTGCGGCCGTTCTTCTTGGCGGCGTCGACCACCTGCTGGACGCGGTGGACATGGGAGGAGAAGGAGGCCACGATGATCTTGCGGGTGGCATCGGCGAAGACCCTATCCAGCTCGGGGCCGATGGAGGTCTCGGGCTTGACGAAGCCGGGGACCTCGGCATTGGTGGAGTCGATCATAAGCAGATCAACACCCTGTTCGCCCAATTTGCCGAACTCGACCAGGTCGGTGATCCGGTGGTCCAGAGGCAGCTGGTCCAGCTTGATGTCGCCGGTGTCGATGATGGTGCCGGCCGGAGTCTTGACGCAGACGGCCAGGGCGTCGGGGATGGAGTGTGTGACGGCCACGAACTCCAGGCTGAAGGGGCCGGCCTTGAGCTTGTCACGGCCATTGACCTCGACGGTCTTGGGATTCAGATGGTGTTCCTCGCACTTGGCCTTGACGAAGGCCAGGGTCAGCTTGGACCCGATCAGGGGAATATCCGGGCGCATCTTGAGCAGGTAGGGCACGCCGCCGATATGGTCCTCATGGCCGTGGGTCAGGACCAGGCCTTCGATGTCGTCAAGGCGATCCTCGATGTAGTGGAAGTCAGGCAGGATCAGGTCCACGCCAGGCTGCTCATCCTTGGGGAAGAGCACACCACAGTCGATGAGCAGCAGGTGACCGTTGTATTCGATCACGTTCATGTTGCGGCCGATCTCGCCCAAGCCACCCAAGGGCACGATTCGCATGGACCCCTTGCGGTACTTGGGAGGAGCCACCAGAATCTCCTCCTGCTGGGGGACTACGACCCGCTGGCCACGACCACGGCCGCCACGACCGGCCGAGCGGCCTGCGTTGGTGCCGGAACGGCCAGAGCCGGACCGACGGCTGTCGGTGCCCACCTTGCCTCGCCTGGAGGAGGAACGGGACTGCCCCTCCGAGGAGCTGGATTCGGAGCGTGATGAACGCTCTGCGCGCACGCCCTCGCTTCGCTTCCCGGCGCTGGAGGATGCGCGCCTGGACTGACGGCCCTCACTCACGGGAGGAAGGGTCTCTACGGCATCTACCGCCTTGTTGGCCTTGGATCCCCGCCGACGCTGAGTTGTTGTTCTGTTCTCGTGTTCTTGTTCTACTACCATTTCCTCTTCGGATTTCTATTACTTAGTGTCTGTATCTACATACAGACGAGGTCTTCATGTCAGCCCTACCGGCCGGTTCGCGGTCCTCCCGCACGCATGTGCGGGGCCTGTGGGCAGCCGGGGCGAAAATGCCTTCGCCTGTCCAGGCCCGGTCCGCTTCCTGGCTGCCTGCCCTATCGGTCCGCAAACCATGGGGAGCCGGTCAGGGTCGTAAGTCTCATGTCAAAGGCTTGTAGAGCTGTTTGCGCTCGGCAGTACCCATTGTTCCCAAGTCTTGCGACCGGTTCACTCTTTTCATTCTAGACTCACCCTGCCCCCGGAAGGTCAATGAGGGTTTCAAAGGCCGGCTCACAGCAGTTGCGCTGCCTCCAGACCCCGCCTGGCTCGTTCGAGCTCCTGGGGGCCAGGGCCTACATTGGGCAAGCGCATGGTGGTGTCCTCCAGCAAGCCACGAACCTGCAGCAGGGCCTTGGCCATGACCCCCTGGAAACCGGCGCCATTGATGGCCTCGACCAGGGGGGCCAAACGAACAGCCAGCTCCTGCGCCTGGCGGATGTCTCCCCGGTCGAAGGCCTGGGCCAGTTGCTGCATGGGCGAGGCCGCCCCATGGGCGATCACCGAAATGATGCCGACCGCCCCCACGGAGAGGAAGGGCAGGAAGAGCCCGTCATCGCCCGAATACCAGGTCAGGCCGGTCTCCATACGCTTGCGCACGGCTCCGGCTATGTCTCCCGTGGCATCCTTGACTGCGGTGACATGGTCGAGCTCGGCCAGGCGTCGGTAGGTCTCCAACTGGATGTGAACTCCGGTACGGCCGGGAACGTCGTAGATGATGATGGGCTTGTCCACAGACTCGTTGACGGCCTCAAAGTGACGGAAGATGCCCTCCTGGCTTGGCCGGGAATAGTAGGGGGCGACCACCAGCACGGCATCGGCGCCAGCCTCCTGGGTCTGCTCGGCCATACGCACCGAGTGAATGGTGTCGTTGGACCCCGCTCCGGAGACAACCGGCACGGCAACGGCCTCCTTGACGGCCCGGACCAGGTCCACCTTCTCCTCCATGTGGGTGACCGGTGATTCACCCGTGGTGCCGTTGACCAACAAACCGTCGGCACCGTCGGCCACCAACTGCTTGGCCAGGCGCTGGGAGGCCTCGAAATCCACGGACCCATCCGACGTCATGGGGGTGACCATGGCAGGCATGATACGGCCGAAGGGAGCCGGTTCCAAGAGGTGCAATCTTCCACTAGTCATAGTCCTAACCTACTGCCTCAAGCAGACGCTGAGGGCCTGACTCCTGCCATATGACCACCAAGTGGACACTGCTCACCCGGCAGCCGGCAGCCAAGCGGCACGCCGCCCTGGCTGTCGGTAGCCTGACGGCCTGGCCGGCCCCTAGAGGTCCAGGAACTGATCAAGCCCGACGGTCAGGCCTTCGTGGCCTCCGGCGGCAATGGTGCGGACGGCCAGGAGCACGCCGGGCATGAAGGACGAACGGTCGAAGCTATCGGCACGGATGGTCAGCTGCTCACCGGTGTTGCCCAGCAGGATTTCCTCATGGGCATTGAGCCCCTGCAGCCGCACAGCGTGAACGGGAACGCCATCAATGAGTTGCCCCCTGGAGGCGGCCTCACCCTGGGTTCCATCAGGCATGGATGCCAGGCGCGCCCGCCGACGGGCCTGGCCGATGGCTTGGGCGGTGTGGATGGCCGTGCCTGATGGCGCGTCCACCTTGTCGGGGTGATGGAGTTCGATGACCTCAGCGGAAGTGAAATATTCCGCAGCCTTGCTGGCGAAGTAATCAGCCAGCACCGCGGATATGGCAAAGTTGGGTGCGATGCAGACGGCCTGGTCCTTGCGGGGGGCCGTTGCCAAGGCCTGCCGAACCTGGTCCAGCTTCTCCTGGGTCCAACCGGTGGTGCCGACCACCAGGTCCACGCCCTGCCCAATCAGCGTCAGCACATTGCCTAAGGATGCCGATGGGACCGTGAACTCGACGGCCACATCGGTGGAGTCGGTCCTAATATCTGATAGTTCCCCCGTTGAACCGACAGAGGCAGACAAAACCATGTCGTCAGCGGCCTTGACGGCCTCCACCACGCTCGATCCCATTCGCCCCTGGGCTCCCACAACCGCGACTCTGATCATTCTCTAACCTCCACATACGGCATTCCAATGGTTGCGGCGATAACCGTCGCACCAGCACAGCCCCCCATGACCACCTCTGGCCGGCATCCCCCTGCAAGAAGGTCTCCCAGGGGGCAGTAGCCGTCATCAAAATAGAGCGGGTCCAGCTCATGGTCACTGGCTTGGCCATCAAGGCGGCAGCGGCAAGCATGATTCCATTGTAGGAGAAAAACCGGAGCCAGTCCCCCCTCATTCCCATACTTACCCGTCACCGAGCTTCCAAGCGCGGTCGGATATGGTCTTCCGCCAGAACCTCCGGACCGCCGGCACCTATGGCAGCCCGGTCCTGAGTCGCTCAGCGGGGCTGTAGCCGTGAAGATCGACAGGTCATGAAGGTCACGATGGCTCCGATAACCGGCAGAGCCAGCATGAGCCCCTGCCCGGAACCGGTGAGGGGCAAGGCGGTGACGTGCATGGACTGCGACACCATGGTCAAGCGGGCATTGCTCAGGTATCCGCCAGTGTCTGCAGGAACGTAGTTGGGAGCCAGCGCCTGCCTGACATGGGCCTTGCCGCTGTCGGAGAGCCGCACCTGGTAATGGCCCAGTGCCCTTGCCAAAGCCGAATCCGTAAGCAGGTCATTGACCCCCAGACAGATCGGATGCCCTTGGCGCTTGGCTGGCCCGCCGTGACCTGATAGGAGGAGGGGAGCTGGGGACCGGTCAGTCCCGTCGGCGGTGAGCTCCTCGCTGCCACTGATGATCACCTGGACGCTGACCGGCTTGATGATGAAGTCGTCCTCAGAGCTGTCCTCGGCGAACATCTCAAAATCGTCCTCACGGTGCAGCAGATGCAGAATCCGCGTCTTGCCCGGCTCATTGAGCCTGACGATGTACGTATGCTCGTCACAGACCCTATCCTCATGGGCTTTTGATTCGTCATCGGCATCCACCAGCATCAAGTCTGACTCCTCGATGACCGTGATCTCTGCCGACTGGTCGGTGGTGGCGTCAGTAGCCGTCAGCGTATAGCCGCTGGGGTCGGGCTTATGGACCTGGGCACCATAGATGCGGCTTTGCTTGTTCTTATGGAGGTGAAACTTGTAGGTGACCTTCTGCTTGCTCACATGAATGGCGGCTTTGGCATCTGCCCCTTATAGCCGCATTCGACCGTCCAATCGCCTTGTTGACTCACGGGGTTCAGGTCACGCTTGTGGTTGGTCAAATCGTAGGGGTTTCCGGCAGGGTCGGTCAAGTCAAGTGGGCTGCCATCACTCTTCCTACACTGAAGTTGTTGGATGGTATCCGGTTCTTGTTGAAGGTCCAGTTGGAATCGTGGGCCCAGATATCTGTCAACCGGCTGGACTCAGCCACACTCACCGTATAGACACCCTCGTAGGGCCAACCCTTGGTAGCACCTTCCAGGATCCATGTGAATTTGAACTGTTTGATATCGTCTGGAACAGTGAAGTACCAACGAGTCCCATCCCTCTGGAGCCCTACATGGTTGGGGGGTCCGCCGGGTCCGCCCCTTCCCTGTCGTAATCGTAGAGGTCAAGTTGAGCCTTGGTTTTGCCACCAAGAGAAACTGACTCGAAGAGGTCATCGAGGTAGACATGGCGATATGGACGGACGGATAGATCCACCTGACGGGCGGCCTGCTGGTAGAGGGCCGTATGGGTGGTCAGACCCGCCGGCCCCAGATCCAGACTGGTGATGGTGTTGGTGTCGAAGGCATCGTCATCGATGGCCATGGCACCCCACCCTGCGACCGCTGTGGGCTGGTTGAACATGAAGGACTGTTTGCCAAGGCTCAGGAGACTGGCGGGCAGGTTCAACCTGCCGCCGATGTTGTTGGCCGCAAAGTCCTGGTCTCCTATGGTCTTTAGTCCAGACCCCAGGGTCAGGTCGTCATCCACGGAGAAGGCCTTATCCTCAATCGCGGTAACACTGTCAGGGATGACCAGGGATGCGATGGCCGTCTTGGCGAAGGCCAAGGCACCGGTCAAGGTCAAGGCCGAGGTCGGAGCGAAAACCAAACTGGAGAGTATGCCCTTGCCAGAAAAGGCATCGTGGGGAATGGCTGTCAGGGCGGGTGAAAGGTGGAGCTCCTGCAGAGTGGGGAAGCAACCTGCGAAGGGCGGTAGGTTGGCCACCTTGTCTGGCAGCTTGATGACGGTCACGGCATCGTCGTGAAGGAAGGGGCTGCCAGCTACGGCGTTGGTGGCCAGGAGGTCATATTGGTCCATGCCAGGTCGATGGCCGTCATGGCCTTGTCGCCCTGGAGGCGGAGGCCCCCCAAAGGAGGTGAGCCCTGCGGGGAACCGCACGCTGGTCAAAGCCTCGTTCTCCTGAAATGCCGAGCTGCCGATTGAGATGACCCTGTCGGGTATATCCACTGCGGTCAGGGCCTTGTTCTGGTAAAAAGCCTGGTCCCCTATGGAGGTCAGGGCCGAGGGCAGGTGGGGGGCAGCGATTCGGCTGCCGAAGAAGGCGGCCTTACCGATGCTGGTGACCGTATCGGGGAAGGTCAGGCTGGCCAGGCCGGCAGGGAGGCATTGCCGGCTGGTGTTGCTTGGCGCTGGGTCCTATGGCCCTTACCGTATAGCTGCCTGTGGGACAGCCAGCTGAGGTAGGTCCGGTAACGGTTGGGGGTATGACTACATCCCCCCCCCCGGTTAAAACAGTGGGCGGGTTCTAGTGGTGGTTGCGCTGCAGAATGAGGCATCGTAGGACCACCTCCACTTATCCTGGGCATCCGCAGCGCCATGTAAGAAGGTGTTCCCCGACCCCTTTGACTCTTGCGCGTCGCCTCGGTCATCATGGGTCGGCAAGGAGGACTGAGGCTGTCTACTCTGTGTAACGACATTGGATGATTCGTCAGGACTGGAACCAGTCTCCTCCGCTGTGCCCATATGCGGTTGTAGGCAGGTCGCGAGCATAGCAAAAGACAAGAAAGCCGTGCCTGACACAGTTTTCCTCAACCCATTGGAAACCACAGCACATACTACGTTACGCACTCTATCAACAACCCGTTTCCTATTAGAAAGAAAGTATCTACATCCTCCATGTTCAGTTGCATACTGATGCCTGACCTGCAGACACTGCAGGTCACCAGCTCCGGCAAGGAACTCAATAGAAAGGGTTACGTACCAATATAACCACCTTCACTGAAGGAAAGTGACAGCAGAGCGAGGGGGGGGGGGGGAGGCATACCGACCCTGGAGGGAAGCCATCGGACGGACTCTGACCAAGGGCTTGTGGGGGTCGTATCTTGCGAACGGGACTGAGGGCAATGGCGGCTTCAGGACCATTATGCTCACAGCGAATCGCCCCTGCCGCCTTGGCAGGGGCATGAGCCCATATAGGCCACCGGCAGCTTAGCCGGGAGCCCTAGAGCTAAGGCAAGCGGCTACTCTTCGGTGACCTGTGTCTTCTTGCCCCTGGCCAGCAGCCAGCCGAACAGAGCCAGGGGAACCGCGCATATGGTGCAGATCCAGGGAATCATCAGTCCAGCCTGGGGGGTGGAGACATCAAGAACCATACCGGCGATGGTCGAACCGAATGAGGTGCCAACAGACCCGGCGGTGGTGAGCCACGACAGCCCCTCGGTCAGGGAACGCTCGGGGACTATGTCCTTGACGATGAGATTGCCGGTGGCGAAGAGGGGGGAGACACACAGACCCGTCAGCACCTCGCAGACCCCCAGGAACAGCAGGTTGTGCATGGTAAGCCTCAGGAGTATGTCGCCCAGAGTCAGCAGAACCAGGAATCGCACCATGGTGGACCAACTGGAATGCTTGGGCTGGCGGCTACCGAAGGCGAAGGCTCCAAGGCAGGACCCGAAGGCCACCAAGGCCAGCTGGAGGCCAAGGAACTGCTCTCGGCCGATCTCCTTCATCAGCGCAGTGACCGAGACATCGAAGGCATTGAAGCTCATGTTGAAGACCACGAAGACAATCAACAGGGGCAGTATTCCCTGGTAGAGCAGGACACTCTTGGACTTGCTCCTATGGGTATGGAGCTGCTTGACACCCAGTGAATCCGTAGGGACTTGACCCGCCGTTCCCTGGCTGCCGCTGTTCAAAGCCGCCCGCACATCGGCGTCGCTGGCTGGGGCCGCCGCAACCAGCACCGGCTCCACCACGGGCGGTTGTGTGTTCCTCAATGAGAAGAAGACCAGGCCGCCGAAGCCGCAGGCCAGGGTGGGCACAAAAAGCTGGGAGACGGGATGAACCGATGTGGCCAGGAAGGCCGACAGGATGGGACCCAGAATGAAGACGATCTCGTCGATGCCGGACTCCAGGGCGTAGGCGGCGTTGAGCAACTCATCATTCTCCTGGCCACGCAGGGCATAGGCCCAGCGGGTGCGGACCAGGGCACCAAAGGAAAACTGGGTCAAACCCATGCAGACCGCCAGGACGAAGAGTATGGCGATGGGCACCCTAAAGAGGGCGGCCACAGCGAATGCCAGCATGGAGACGAGCTGTACGACCAGGGCGGGAACCCCGACCTTCCGCTGCCCGAACCGGTCGAAGAGCCGGGCATAGAAGGGGGTGACCAGGGCCATGGCCAGAATGTAGACGGCGGACATGCTGCCTGCGATGGTCCACTGGTTGTAAAGGTGGTTGAGTGCCAGCACAATACCCAAACTCATCATGGATATGGGCAGTCGCGCCACCGCACCGGACAGGCAGAAGGCCTTGGTGCCGGGTATGGCGAACAGCCTCACGTATGGAGACCTATGCTTGCCTGTCGTCATGGCCGGGTGTCCCTTCTGCCGAACTCGCGCTCTGTCCCTGCCCTGGGCTGATGGTGTCCTCATAGATGTAGAGGTCGTCAAGGTCCTCGCCTATGGCCGCACGGTCCTCGCCATGGTCCGCCGCCATCCTGCTGATGGATTGCTCCAGGCCCTTGTGCCTGTAGAAGCTCACGTCGCAGGTCGAATCGGTATGCAGGTAGAAGCGTTCGACGCCCTGGCCCTCCAGCCGTGCATGCAGGCGCCCCCACAGGCCACCGCCGACCCCTCGACCCCTGGCGGCGGCAGCCACCATGAAGAGCTCGACCTCGGCCTGGTCGCGCTCGTTGGCGCTAATCTGGTCCTCCATCTCCGACTCGATGCGGTGCCAGTAATCAGTGACCTGTATGAGCTGGCGGCCCTTGTCGTTGGCTTCAAGGAATTGCCTGGTCTGGGCCAGTTCCCCCTTGGCCTGCGGGAAGGCGGGCGGCTGACCGACCACCCGGGTCAGGATCACACCCAGGAACTTGTCGCCCTGATAGGCGACTTCTCCCTGGCTGGCCCGTTCAAGATAATGAAGTACAAAGTAGCGGGCGACCAGTAGGCCCTGGTCCCGGTCATCTGCCAGGGCATACTGCCCCCAGGTCTGGTCGTATCCCACCACCAGGTCCTGAAGGTCCTCCCAGGCCATGGGTCGGTAGATTACCGGTAGTTCGCTGTGACCACCGGCCTGTTCCTGTGTGATCTGACCTGTCTGCTTGACGGTCTGCTGGCTTGGTCTGGCGATGCCGGCCATGCTGATGCCCTCCTGTTATCGTGCTGTGCGCCCGCCCACACAAAGCCGCACCCTGCGGCAACACCGGGTCCGGAACCCGGGATGATGCGAGGCGTTTCATCGCAGGAGGGTCTGGTAGTGGCCATCAACCCTCATTCATCGTCGGATTCCTGGGGAATTCCCATGGACAGTCCGGAAAGAATCGTCTGTTTGTCCTTGTCTTGAGCCCGAAGCTCACGCAAGTCCTCACGGGACTCGCTTACGTAATACAGACTAGCGTCAATGCTGGCCAAGGGCACGCCGGTCATCGCCGACAGCAAAAGACGGTAGAGGTCCAACTGCAGGAGTTTGCCATTGATGTCCTCCTCTTTGCGGGGGCGCCGGCCGGTCTTCCAGTCGATGATGGTGTAGGTCTTGCTCCCATCACCCTCATCCAAACCACCGTAGAATACCGCATCCAGCTTGCCGTTGACTATGGTCCCGTCCAATTCGGGAATGGAGGCCACAATCTGCCGCTCCACGGCTGCCGGGCGGCGGCGGGCCCAGCGTGAATCAGCCAGGCGGCGCTCCCACTGCAGCAGCCGGGCTGCTTGCCTGCCGTCGGGGTGCTGGGGCGAGTGAGCCTGCCCGGCCCTGGTCTGTGCAGGTGTGCTCACCGGCCCATCCGCCGCCAGGTCGCCGGTTTGGTCTGGTCCCACAGAGGGGGCATGCCCGGCAGGGTTCGCTTCGGCCTCACGGCGGGCCAGATCGGCCAGCAGACTCTCCCTGGTCTGCGCCACCGGTTGTTCCCCCTGGGCCAAGGCTCCCGCATCGGCCGGCAAGGCCGCGACGGCAAGGCCAAGCAGCTCCTCGTCAGGGCTGATCAGGACGGCCTTGAGGAAGGCCTCTGCCCAAGCATGGAAGATGGTGCCGGCCTGTGCTGCCGGTGAGGCCACCTGGGGTATGGGACGGATGAGGCCACGCCAGTAGTTCCGGGCCTGCTGAGGCCCCAGGAGTCCGGCCCTGGCCTGCAGGGAGGTGACATTCTGGCGGCTGCGGGCCAGCAGCCGCTGACCCTTCTGCCGCAACTGCCGATCCAAGGTCTCTTTGTCGTCGGCTCCTGTGGCTGACCATGGCATGAGGTCATGGTCGGCCACCAGCATCTTGGCCCGTTCCAGCAGGGATTCACGTTCAGGGATCCGGCTGTCGACCGGCCATGAGGCCAAGGGATCCGACCCGGCATCGGCCTGCTGGTGGTCGGCGAGCGCCCGGCGAACAGCCTGGGCTCCCTGGGTTAGGATGCGGCTCACCCTGGGGCTTGAGGAGGCCGGCCAGGGCAGTGTCTCCTCCTGGTCCGATGCCTCCAGGGGCTCCTCCCAGGCCTGGTCGACCACCAGCTGCCAGTAGTGCTGGGCCTGTTCCCCAGCAAAGAAGCCTGCCGGTCTGCCGGCTCCCAGGTCAGTCAGACTCATACCGGTCCTGGCCGTACCGGTTGAAGGGTCCCCGCCATGCTCGGTGGTGCCTTCTGCCTCTTGCGCTGCCTGGTGGGGAGCGGGGAAGATCCCGTCCCTGCCCTTGAGGGATTCGAACACCTCTGTCCAGAAGTTGGAGGGCTGGGAGGATTGGCCTGTGGACTGGCCGGGATTGCGGCTAAGGGCCGAGAGATGGCTGTAGGTCAGGAGGGCCGCCCGGCGGGCCCGGGTCAGGGCCACGTATGCCAGGCGACGTTCATCAGCGTGGATCCGGCGACCGTATTCCTCCTGCTGGCTCAAATACCAGCCGTCACGGTCTAACTGTCTGCCTTGGCCCTCCTCGTCCAGGCCCATCACCTGCCGCATCTGGCCGAAGACCTCATCCTCCACACGCTCCACCCCGTCCAATTCCTGCAGGGCCGTCAGGGCATCCCCGTAGTCATTGGCATTGTGGGGGAAGCTGGGCAGAATCGCGGTGTCTACACGCACAGGTACCGGCACGGCGGCCGGGTTGGTCAGCCATGTGCTGGCGGTGGACTGGTACTGCGGGGGGGTCCATAGGCCACTGGCGGGATCCAGTCTGCCAGGATGTCCATCCTCCTCCTTGACCGAGAGCGAATCGCCCTGGCGCGAGGGGAAGCTGCCGTCGGCCATACCGACCACGGCCACGGCGTCCCATTCCAGGCCCTTGGACTGATGGATGGTCATGAGCATGACATCCGCCGGAGTGTCGGGCTGGGCAGAGGACTTGTCGTCCACCTGACTGAGGGCATCGACCCAGGCGACGAAGCCCCGTAGGGTTGGCGGCACCCCTTCAGGCAGCTCGCGGCTGTAGTCGTCCACCAAGCTACAGACCGCTTCCAGCGCCGATAGGGCCTGGCTGGAGCACACCGGCTGGCCAGGGCGGTTGATGGCCTGGGCCAGGACCAGATCCACATCAAGCCCCAGGGCTTCCACAGCCCGTTGGACCATAACACTCAAGGGCTCGTTGAAGCTTGCCTGGGCCTCATTGAGCACCCGACCCATCCGAGCAATGCCGGCCTTGCCCTGGGGGCTGATGGCCTGGGACTGCTCCAACAGCTCGTCCAGGTCCTGGCGGCTGAGCAGGTCGACCAGAAAGAGGGCGTTGGCCACCTGGTCCTGATGGTCCTTGATCAAAGCCGACCACTGGCTTTGCGGTGCATCGGCCGGTACCAGACCCGCCTCCGCCAGGGCCCTGAAGCGGTAGCGGGTGTTCTGCCGATCCGCCAGACGGGCCAGGGCGGCCAGGTCCTCGGCCCCCAAGCCGAAGCGGGGGGTGGCCAGCAGACGCATGAGATGGGCCGAGTCGGTATGGTCCGCCAGCAGGTGGAGCAGGGCCAGGAGGTCACGCACCTCGGGGCGTTCCAGCAGGGCGGAATAGCCCACCATGGAGCAGGTCAGGCCTGCGGCCTGCAGCCCCTGGGCGAATGCGGGCATGTCAGACTTGGTACGAAAGAGGACGGCGACCTTGGGACCGGCTCCTGACGGGCTTTGCCTTCCGCCGGCAGACCCATCGGCTCCCTCTGACTGCGAGGAAGTTCCGGCCTCCTGGGCCGCCTGGGATAGGCGGATGGATTCCTTGGCGAAGCGGGCCACGGCATCAATCTCCTGACCCAGGGTCTCCAACCCCAAGACACCCACACTACCCAGGGGTGCGGTGTCCATGGCCCTCAAGGCCTGCACACTGACCTCGCCCTCCCTGGCCGAACTGGGCCTGCGCTCGGGCAGCCTCAGGGGGGCCGTCAGGTTGTTGGCGGCCTCCAGGACCAGCTGGGAGTTGCGCCTGGTAACGCTCAGGGGGTAGGGCTTGCCGCCCTCAGCCATGCCGAAGTTGCTTTGGAAGAGCCGGAAGGCACCAGGGCTGGCGCCACGCCAGGCGTAGATGGACTGGAAGGGGTCGCCCACAGCGCTGACGGCCACCTGATTGGCGCGGCCGGTCAGGGGATGGGAGGACGCTCCGGCACCGGCGCCCGTATGGACCACTGGCCCCAGATCCTCCAGCAGCTGGCCCAGCGAACCGGTCAGGCCTATCTGCCCAAGGGGGTCCGCCGAACCGGTCTGATCGGGGCCGGCCTGGGCTGAGTCTGTATGCGCGGCCGCCCCGGTCTGGCCGCCATGGAAGAGGGCGGCCAGCAGGTTGGCCTGGGTGGTGGAGGTGTCCTGGTACTCGTCCAGCAGCACATGGCTGAACCGGTGGCGGTAGGTCTGGCCGATGGAGGGGAAACGGCTGACCAGCTGGTAGGCAGCGATGGTGAAATCGCTGAACTCAGCCATGTTCTGCCGACGCTTCTCCTGCTGGTACTCCTCCACCAGGGTCAGCAGCACCTCCCGCTGGTGGACCACGGTCTTGAGCTGCCCGCACCGGTAGAGGCAGCGCTGGTGCCAGGCTGCCTGGTACTCCTCCAACCGCCGCTGGTGGTCCTGGTCGCTGTCCTTCTTGCGGCGCTTGGGTGGCTTGGAGGATACGACGGGCTCCTCCTGGGGGGCTTGCTCGTCGCCCAGGGCCTGGTCGAGTTGGTCGCTGAAGGCCTGGTCCCAGGCACGGATACGGGCCATGGCCTGGTCCATGTCGCTGCAGCCAGGTCCAATCATGGCCGAGGCTATGGCGTCGCTCAGGGCATGGACCTTGTCCACCACGGTGCTGAAGGCTCCCAGCTGCTCCTCCACCAGCAGGTCCAGATGCCGCTCCAGCACGTTGGCGATCAACTGCTGGGGGCCAGCCTCGCTCAGGGGCTGTGTCTGCTGGTCGAAGCCCACCAGGAGCCCGTACTGGCGCACCAGGGTCTGGAAGAAGGCGTCGTAGGTGGAGATCTGTGGTTTGAGGAAGGTCTGGCTGATGGCCATGTCGCGAATCCCACCGGACCGGGAGGTGGCTTCCCTTCTCCCCCCCTCCCCTGACTGCTTTGATGGTTGGCCTATGTCAGGCCCCCCAGCCTGGGCCTGCCGGTCCGCGGCCACGGCGGCCGAAACCCTGGAGAGCAGCTCGGAGGCGGCCTTGTTGGTGAAGGTCAGGCCCAGGATGCGCTCAGGGGCCACCCCCCGGCCAATCAGCTCGATGATGCGTCGGGTCATGGTGTAGGTCTTGCCCGAGCCTGCCCCGGCCACCACCAGCAGGTCAGCACCGACGGGCGCCTGGATGACGGCGGCCTGTTCGGGGCTGTCGACGAAGCTTGGTCTGGCCTTGTCTTGACTCATGACTTCCTCACCTCAAAGACGGTATTGACCTGGCCGGCGCAGGCCGGGCAGACCGATAGCATACGGCAGTGCTTGACGTGGCTGTCCTGGGGGTGGGCCAGCAGCTCCTGCGACCGACTGGCAGCCCCGGCATAGAAGACCCTGGCAATCATGGTCAGGGCCCATACCGCCTGCCCGCCCCGCAGGTCCAGGAAGCCCTGCCAGGTCTGAGAACCCACACCCTCCGGTGGCTCCTGGCCCAGAGGGTCCAAGCCGTGGACCTTGACCGGGTTGGACAGGTAGGAACGTTTGACGAAGGCGCTGTCGTTGAGGTGCCCCTGGAGGAAGAGCGGTGGCTGGTATCTGCCTTCGGCCGCCCCATGGTAGGCGCCTGGGGGCTGGGCCGTGGCCAGGTGGAAGAGGTTGCTCTGGCCTATGGTGGGCAGGCCAGCCAGGACACCCTCCCCTTGCCGGTCCTCTGGGAAGGCCAGGCCCAGCTGATAGCAGACCAGCTGCAGGTCATTGAACACGTCCCTGGTGGAGGGCAGCCGGCCGGTCTTGTAGTCAATAAGTCTGATCCGCTGGCTCCCATCAGCCATACGGCGCCGTTCCAACCGGTCGATGCGGCCGGTCAGTCTGATGGTCAACTGGGGGTCCATGCCTTGGGGCCAACCACCGACCAGGGCACCCATGATCGCGTAGAGGTCCTCCTGGCTCATGGCCTGGGCGCCGGGGATGGACCGGTAGGCCGCCAGGATGTCAGCCAGCGTGAAGCTGGCGTTGAAGGAGCGCTCACACTGTGCCTCTTCGAAGCTGCCGATCGAGAAATTCTGCGCGTTCCTGCCCAGATAGTCCTCCTGGTTGGATTCCAGGAAATAGTGGGCGACGGTCTCGATCATGGATTGGGCGTCCTGGTCCTTGCGCATGGCCTGGTAGCGCTCCTGGGCGTCGCTGATGGTCTGCGGGTCGATACGCAAGGACCGGTAGATGTCCATCATCCTTGCCAGGGCGGCATCGAAGCGTTCCTGGGCGCTGGCCTGGGGCATGAAGTCCGGCCGGTCCAATCCCGCCTCGCTGCCCTCCTGGGCCACCTGGTGGATGACGGAGCCGAACCCGGCGGCTGCGGACCCCGGCCGAGGTCCGGCGAACTGCTTCTCCAGGAGCCAGCAGACCGGGCAACCCCAGAGGTCATCCACGGCCGAAGGCGAGAGGGTGACCTGGGGAGCCTGCGCGGCAACCGTGTCAGAGTGCCCGGAATCCTCCGGGGCAGCTGGGGCCGAGACAGCCGCAAGCTCAGGCTGCTGGCAGTCCTGGCTCTGCCACTCCAGGAAGGACCAGGCATCCGGATCCGCCAATGCCACGCCCTGCGAGACCAGCAGGGCCAAGGCCTGGGCGGCGTCACGAGCGTATCGGTCATCCAGCTGGGCGGCCAGGTCGCCGGCCTCGGCCCTGGCCTCAAGCCCCATGCTCTCCTCAGCCAAGCGCACCCGGGCCGCAGCCACCAGCCCCCGCAGGTCGGTATCGAGCCCGGCAAAGGCATCGCCTTGGCCAACCTGGGCGTAGGGCCTGCTGGCGGGTTCGGCCCAGACCTCCCGGTCGAACCGTTCGGGCAGGTATCCGTACAGGAAGTCGGAGGGCACCAGGTCATCGTTGCAGACGCAGGAGATGGTCAGCTGGTCGTCGGCCCGGGTCAAGGCCAGCAGGAAGCTCTTCTGCTCGCTGGCCAAGAGGGCGGCCATGAGGGGGTCCGAGCCCCCGAAGGCCAGGGATTCAGCCTCATCAAGATGCCCATTGAGCACAATGCGGGCCAACTGCTCACCGCCGAACATGGTGTTGCGGGGGGCCAGATTGGGCCAGACGTCCTCCTGCACCTGCACGATCCAGACCAAGGGCCAGTGGCCTCCCGCCGCACCGGCTGGTGTGGTCAGGGTCAGGGCCTGGTCGACCGGCGCGAGTTTGGCCAGGGAGTCGGCCTCGATCTCCATGGACCGAACCTGGGCCAGAAAACCCATGGTGTCGGAACTGAAGGAGTCTGAGGCCGCATAGGTGAAGAGCCGCATGGCCACGTCCAGACGGTCGTTGGCCGCCCGGCCCTGATCGGTGTTATCCAAGGCCTGACGCTGCCAGGTCTTGGCCACCTTACAGGCGTCCCAGGCCAGGTACAGGACATACTGGGGCTCAGGTGAGGGCAGGTCGGCCAGCCCTGCGGCCACGGTATCCACCAGGTCCCAGAGATGGGCGAAGGCCTTGGCCTGGGGGTCCTTGCCACAGACCGCCATGATGGCCTTGAGTACCTGGCCGCTGCTTGCCACCCCCTGCGACCGTCCTGCTCCACTCGCCTGGACCGGACCAGCCGATTCCCCGGCAGCCTGTGCGGCAGCGGAGGTCTTCCCGTCCAGGGCCAGCAGGAGCATCAGAGACTCCTGGCTGAAGGGTAGATCAGCCTCCTTCTCTCCCGCACCCAGCAGGGCGTCATCAACCTGGACCTGGATGGCGGCCTGGGCGGCTGCCCGGTCCGCCAGCAGCCGCCTCCAGGAGGCCAGCAGATCAGCAACAGCGGAAGCGTCCACCTGGGCGCTCTGGGGCAGGTCGGCGTCTGCGGCCTCCCCACTGCGTTCCAGCAGTTGCGCCAGTGAGGCCAGGGACTTCATGGCCCCTTCGACCGGCTCGATCCTGGCCGGCATCCCCGAACTGGTAACGATCAGGGGGGAGGCCATGAGGCTGCGGACCCTGGAATGAACAAAACCCGCCGCCTGGGCCAATCCCATGCCGGAGGCCTCCAGGCCCCTGTGCCGCAAGCGCCCCAGTTCGACCAGGGCGAACAGCCCCTGCACCACAGGCTCCTCCTTCAAGGGCTTGGTCACGGAGGAGTAGCGCACAGGCACGCCATCGCGGCGCAGGCGCTCACCGAAGGCGCGAACCGTGGCGTTGTCGTGGGCGATGAGGGCCATGTCGTTCCACTGACGCCCCTGGTCCAGGTGGGCGCGTTTGATCCGCCAGATCACATCTTCCAGCTCCTCGGCGGCCGACCGGTAGCAGGCGGTCAGCAGGCTGGCATCGTCAGCGGTCTTTTCACTATATATAGGACTGATGGGCAGGGCATGCTGGTAGCGGGGCAGTTTGCCGGGCCGTTGGGGAAGGGGCAGGGTCTCCTCCTGTGGCGAGGCGATGGATAGGGAGACGCGCGAGGCAATCAAGGACCTATAATCCGGGGCCTGGGGCTCTTCGGCCCCCACCCCGCCACTGGCCGCCGCCGCCGAAGTCGGGACCGCCTCAACCGGCGAGTCCGGTCCAGACAATCTCAGGGCCGCCGTAGTAAAAGGCGCCTCCTGCAGACGTGTCAAGACATACTCAGGGTAGGAACCACGGAAGGCCTGGACCGATTCGTCCGGGTTGCCCAGGAGCAAGAGCTTGCTGCCCGCCTGAGACAGGGCCTGGAGGAAGCTCAGACCGGCCAGGGTCAGGTCCTGTACGTCATCAACGACCAGGAGACCAGGCAGGAACAGGGGCTGGGCCTCCCGGGCACGCGCCACCGCCTTGGTCCCCTCGACCAGTAAACGCGAGGCGTCCAAACGAAACTCCGTGGCGTATGCCTGGGCCACAGCCTGGTCATACTCCTGCCGCAAGGCGAAGGCCAGCCGCCACTGGAGGGCCAGGCGCTCGCTGCGCGGGTCGCCCATATCCAGTGCTCCCAGGATGGCCGACTCCTCTTGGGGCGAGGCGCCCAGCTCGTCCATGCGGGCCAGCATATCACGCAGCTGCATGATGAAGGCACTGTTCAGGCCGCGGGTCAGCAGGGCCTCAGTGGTTGCCTGCGCCCCCTGGACAGGCGGATTGGCGCCAGTGCCTTGAGTCTGCATATCCGAGAGGAGGGAGACCCAGGAGTCCGCGGCAAAGTAGTCACGAAGCAGGCCGCAGGAGTCGCAGGAGTCACCGGCCTGCGCATGGCGGATATGGGCCAGCATGACCTGGCGGAGGAGGGCATCTTCCTCGGCTCCGTTGAGCAGTTTGGGAGGGGTGAGTCCCTCAGCGGCCCGAACATCCTGGACTAGGCCAAAGGCTACAGCCGACAGGGTGGTGACCGGCCTGGCCTGGGCGGAAACCGTGGCCCGCCTGATGACCTGATTGGCCAGGTCGGCGGCCTCAAGCCTATTGGAGACCGCCATGGTGGCCCGGGTGTCTCCCAGCTCCCGCAGGCCCAGTAGGAGGCTGTCAAGGGCGAAGGAGGTCTTGCCGGAGCGGGGCGGCCCCTGAACCAGCAGGGTCGAGGCGGCCGGCGCGATGCTATCGGCACGGTCCGCCAGGGCAGCATGCAAGGTCCCGTCCAGCAACTGCCTGACAGGGTTCAATCGGCCATCCGCACGTTCAAGAATCATAAGCCCCAGTCTAGGTTTTAGCCTGCCTCAATAACAATCTATGGAACCACCCCAGACAATTCCTCTGCGAGTTTAAAGACCCTGGCGCCTGCCGGGTGGTGGCTAACAGAAGGAACCTGCGGCAGCCCAGCGAAAGCATAGGAAGCTACCAGCTGCCACCCAGCATTCACAGTTTTCTTCAAAGTACCGGGTGTTACCATGTCAATCATGGATGTTCTGGGACTGATAGTCTTGGACCGTTCAATGATATATCAGCGATATATCAGGTTTGTCTCAGCAGTAGCGTGCATGAAGCTACACGGCCATGACGGCTGTAACCTCTTGCTCTTGCCGCGTCACAAACCCGCACGTAGGACGATGATTGTCATTGAGAACCGGAAGTGATGAAGACTATGTGGCACAAGACTAGCGTGCCTATGCCCCATCCGATTATGGCTTGGGATATAGAGCCATTATCCCCCCCCCCCCCCACTCGCCCAGCCCACATCGCGCACCCTACCCCCACCACCCCCCCCACCACCTCCCCCCCCGCCCACCCACTTCCCCCACCACCCCCACCACCCCCACACCCCCCCCCCCCCCCACAACTCCCCACACCTCCCCCTCGCCCCCA
>NZ_PDCG01000010.1 GCF_003315635.1 Bifidobacterium aemilianum
GTCCGGCAGCTTGGCGCCGCTGCCTCTGTCCATGTTGCCCAGGCCGGTGAGGTCGGTGATGTGGTTGTGGTCCAGCCACAGTTTGTTGAGCTTGGTCAGGCTGCCTGTTCCCAGGGGGGCCAGGTGGGTGTTGTCCAGGTTGTTGGAGCCCAGGTCCAGTTCGGTCAGGTTGGTGAGGTCCTTGATGGTGGTGATGTCGTTGATCTGGTTGTGGCTCAGGTGCAGGTTGGTGAGTTTGGTGGCCAGGGGTTTGAGGGGTTTGATGTCGCTGATCTGGTTGTTGTTGAGGTTCAGTGTGGTGGCTTGCCAGAAGAGGTCGATGTGGGTCAGGTCGTCGATCTGGCCGTTGGCCAGGTTCAGGTTGGTGGTGGCCAGGTCCTGGCTGGTGAGGGTGTCGTTCACGCTCTTGCCCAGGGTTTTGGCCACGGCTTTGGCCAGGTGGTCGTCGCTGTTGGTCAGGCAGGTGAGGATGCTGCTGGAGTCGCTGGTGCAGGACCCGTCCCTGAGAGTGACCTTCTGGGTGATGGTGCCGGAGAAGGTCAGGGTGCCGGCGCCGCCCCAGGGGGTGGAGCCGCCGCAGACGTCGTTGCGGTAGCCGGTGCCGACGAACCCGTTGGCGTTGCAGTATTGGTTTGTTGGTCTGCCTTGTATGCGGAATCCGTAGGTGTAGGTGCCGGCTCCTCGTCTGGGCCAGGTCATGGTCCCGTCATCGGCTTTGGGGGTGCCGGACACTACGTTGCGGCCGTCCGTGCCCCAGTTGGTGGCGCCTCCGGGGGTGCCGTCGTGGTAGCGGGCGTCTCTGGTGGGGCTGGGCGCGGGGGGCGCGGACGAGTCACGCGCGGCGACGTTTCCGTTTGGGGCGAGGTCGTAGTCCCAGATGGTGGTGGGTCCGCTGCCGCTGCTGGGCTGCGCGAACAAGGTCCACGAGCTGCTGTTTTTGGTTTTGGCGGGTCCCAGGCTCACGGGCTTGGTCAGGTCGGCGGGCAGGTCGGGCATGGTGACCGACTGGCCCGAGGCGTCCAGGTAGGCCAGGTCCGGCAGCTTGGCGCCGCTGCCTCTGTCCATGTTGCCCAGGCCGGTGAGGTCGGTGATGTGGTTGTGGTCCAGCCACAGTTTGTTGAGCTTGGTCAGGCTGCCTGTTCCCAGGGGGGCCAGGTGGATGTTGTCCAGGTTGTTGGATCCCAGATCCAGTTCGGCCAGGCCGGTGAGGTCCTTGATGGTGGTGATGTCGTTGATCTGGTTGTGGCTCAGGTGCAGGTTGGTGAGTTTGGTGGCCAGGGGTTTGAGGGGTTTGATGTCGCTGATCTGGTTGTTGTCGAGGTTCAGTATGGTGGCTTGCCAGAAGAGGTCGATGTGGGTCAGGTCGTCGATCTGGCCGTTGGCCAGGTTCAGGTTGATGGTGGCCAGGTCCTGGCTGGTGAGGGTGTCGTTCACGCTCTTGCCCAGGGTTTTGGCCACGGCTTTGGCCAGGTGGTCGTCGCTGTTGGTCAGGCAGGTGAGGATGCTGCTGGAATCGATGGTGCAGGACCCGTCCCTGAGAGTGACCTTCTGGGTGATGGTGCCGGAGAAGACCAGGGAGCCGAAGCCGCGCCAGGGGGTGGTGCCGCCGCAGGCCCAGTTGCCGCTGGGCCCGTTGGTGGCGCACTTTCCGCCTGGTGCGTCTCCTTGCATGCGGAAGCCGTAGGTGTAGGTGCCGGCTCCTCGTCTGGCCCAGGTCATGGTCCCGGTATCGGCTGCGGGGGTGCTGGACACCTCATAGCGGCCGTCCTTGCCCCAGGTGGTGGTGCCTCCGGGGGTGCCGTCGTGGTACCGGGCGTCGCTGACGGGGCTGGGCGCGGGTGGCGCGGCCGCCTCACGCGCAGGGAAGTTTCTGTCTAAATATTCGTTTTCGATGATGGTTTCTCCGCTGCCGCTGCTGGGCTGCGCCAACCAGGTCCCCACTGTGCCGGCCGCGACTTTGGCGGGTCCCAGGGTCACGGGCTTGGTCAGGTCGGCGGGCAGGTCGGGCATGGTGACCGACTGGCCCGAGGCGTCCAGGTGGGCCAGGGCCGGCAGCTTGACGTTGGTACTGTACCACATGTCGCCCAGGCCGGTGAGGTCGGTGAGGTGGTTGTGGTCCAGCCACAGCCTGCGCAGGCTGTCCAGCCTGCCTGATCCCAGGGGGGCCAGGCTGGTGTTGTCCAGGTCGTTGGAGCCCAGGTCCAGTTCGCCCAGGTTGGTGAATTGTTGGATGCCCTGGAGGTTGGTGATGTGTTTGTTGTTGAGGTTGAGGCTGGTGGTGTTGGTGATGTCGCTGCTGGTCAGGGTTTGGGCTGTGTTGGTGTTGCCGTGTAGGGCTTGGGCGAGGGCTTGGGCGAGGTTGGGGTCGGGGAAGCAGTCGTCCAGTCGGCTGAGGTCGGTGGTGCAGCCGGAGCGTGGTCTTAGGCCGCCGTCGCGTGGCAGCCAGGGTTTGTCGGGTGTGGATTGCCAGGTGGGGGTGGGTCCGGTGTGGGGTAGGGGGTTGGTGTCCTTGGGTGTGGGTGCCGGTTGGGTTGGCTTGTCGCTGTGCGGGTTTGCCGTGTCCTTGCCGTCGGGGCTGGGGTTGGTTGGTGTCTGTGGCTTGTCGGCTGTCTGCCCGTGGACGTCGGTGTCGCTGGGTGTGTGTTGGGCTATGGGGCGTGTCTGTCTGGTGTGTGTGCCGGCCGTGTCCCTGGCTGGCTGGTGTCCGCCCTCGGCCTGCCGTGGCGTGCTGGTGCTGGTGTGTTCAGTTTCCTCTAGGGGGGGGGGGGGGTGATATTTGCTCCATTGGGTGCGGCGATGCCCAAGGTGAGCAAACCCGCGACAATGGCACGCACAACAGTATTCAACATTGGTACTCGGATTCCTTTTACTATTCCATATTTGCCGGGTGGGCGATTATGCGGCTCGAGTCTCGTCTGTCTTCTAACAGAGCAAACACGTATACGGCAGTGCAGCACCTCAAGTCTCCCCCTGGCTTCAGGCATGCCAGCCCACAGCACTATCTAGTCCGTCACTATAACACGTCAGGCTGAGGCCTTGAGCAACAGTGGGTCAAAGCCTTCGGCATGGTCATGCACGGTGAGCTAACTCTTCCATACATGAGGCGATACTGGTAGTTATGAATCTTGAACGAGTGACTGAGTCAGACCGGCAGGATCCGATTCAACGCCAAGTGCTTGCCGAACCACTGGTGCCGGTGGGAACCGTGGTGTTGGCAGCCACCCCCATCGGCAATACAGCTGATGCCTCCGCCAGGTTGCGCAGTCTCCTGGAGCAGGCCGACATCGTGGCGGCCGAGGACACCAGGAGGCTCTACGATTTGGCCAACCGCCTGGACGTGCGGGTAGGCGGTCGTGTGGTCGCCTACCATGACCACAACGAGCGATCCAAGGCGGACGGACTTCTGGACCAGGTGGAGGCCGGGGCCAGCGTGCTGGTGGTCTCGGATGCGGGCATGCCCACCATCAACGACCCCGGCCTTGCCATCGTGCGGCGGGCCATCGAGCGCGGACTGCCGGTCACCTGCGCTCCGGGTCCCTCTGCCGTGCTGGACGCCCTGGTCCTCTCCGGCCTGCCAACAGACCGCTTCTGCTACGAGGGTTTCCTGCCCCGCAAGCACAGTGAGCGGGTACAGTATCTGCGTACCATGCGGACCGAGCCACGTACCATGGTCTTCTACGAGACCCTTCACCGCATTGACGAGTCCATGGAGGACCTCCTGCAGGTCTTCGGGCCGGACCGGCCCATGGCCCTGTGCCGGGAGCTGACCAAGGAGTACGAGCAGATTCGGCGGGGGAGCATTGGGCAGATTCGCCAGTCCGTGATTGACGAGCCACCCCGGGGAGAGATCGTGCTGGTCATAGCCGGGGCTTCGGCTCAGGAGATGCAGGAGGCCCAGCCCAGTCAGTTCAGCATTGAGGATTTGGCCTTACTGGCGCAAGGGCTGGCGGCCGACAGTGGCATGAGGGTCAAGGAGGCCATAGCTCAGGTGGTTCAGGGCCACCCACTGCCCGACGGCTCCCTGCCCAACCGCAAGCAGGTCTACGCGGCAGTGCTCGATCTCAAAGGCCAGGGCTGAATGCCAAGAGGCACCCAATACCGCTCAACATCACGCAAGGAGTCAAGCTCTGTAACACGAGCTTTCCCCTCCCGGTTTGCAAGCTGGCCGAGCCTACCCTTTCGCCGGCGTGGTGGATGCCGAGTCACGCGCACTTCCGGGAAAAGGATGTTGAGACATCCCCTTCCCTGCAGGCTGATCAGTGCATACAAGCCTTGGCTACGGCGATATGCCAGACATAGACGACTGAAATCGCCAGGGCCTTTTGCGGCCTGCAGATACCGGCTAGCGTACGGGCCGGCCCAGGTTACTGCTCGCTGGCCTTCTGCGGGGCCGATTCGCCACCTGTCTTGTCATCGCTCGGCTTACCGTTACTTTGCCTGTCTGCACTTGGCTTATCGCCGCTCACGTTGGACTCCGCGCCAGCCTTCGCATCGGTGCCAGTCCCAGCGGCCCCATCTGCCCCAGCGGCTGCTGTCTCTTCGGGCTGCTTGACCTCCGGCACCGATACCTCCATGGTGACCAGGGGCATGGGCATGGTCGAGGTATCGATCAGCGGGTCGTCGTCCTGGTTCTTGACCAGGTGGATGGCCTCAGCCTTGGTCTCGACCGTAGGAAGGGAGCCCAGCAGCGGCGACTTCGAGGACTCCTGCATGCACCAGACCGCGATGCCGCTCAAGGCCGCGAAAATCATAATGTAGACGGCCGGCATGTAATGGTTGCCGGTCAGCACGATCAAAGCCTGGGCCACCAGCGGGGTAGTGCCGCCGAATAGGGAGACGGCCAGGTTGTAGGAGAGCCCCATGCCGCCGAAGCGGGACGACGTGGGGAAGAGGGCCGGCAGGGTCGAGGCCGAGACCCCGGCATAGCAGGCCACCGGTATGGCGATCAGCAGGAGGGCGCCCTGGATGGCCCAGAAGTCTCCCTGGTGAAGGAGCCAGAAGGCTGGAAGCATGAAAATCAGTGCGGAGGCAACCGCTGCTGCGTAGACGGGCTTGCGGCCTATTCGGTCCGAAAGGGCACCGATCAGCGGCAGGGAGAGGGACATCAAAATCAGCACCGGGGCGCTGGCTGCGGCGGCCATGGTCGGTGTGGTGCCGACCTCCTCTTCCAGGTAGGTGGGCATGTAGCTGGTCAGCACGTAGCCTGCCGTGTTCGTGGCCGCCACGATGGAGATGGCCATGAGCAGCTCGCGCCAATGATGGTGGATCAGGTAGGGGACAGAGCCCGGGGTGTCCTTCTTGGCCTGCTCCTGGGTGGCCCCGTTGCCGCGTGCCTCCAAGGCGGCCGCCTCGGCTTCCTGCTGCTCGAGCTGGTTGGTGAACTGGGGTGTCTCGGGAATGCGGGACCTCAGGAGAATGGCTATGATGCCCAAGGGAATGGTGAGGAGATAGGGGATTCTCCAACCTATCGCCGCCATGGACCCGGCTCCCCAGATATGGTCGCAGACAACGGTGGTGATGGCCACCGTCATAGCGCCGAAGGCGGACCCCAGGTAGGATCCCAAGTCAAGCCAGGCGCTATAGAAGCCGCGTTTGCGGTCGGGGGAGAACTCGGAGATGTAGGTGGTGGCACCGGCATATTCTCCGCCGGTGGAGAAGCCCTGCATCATTTTCAGAAAGTAGAGGGGCAGCACGGCCCAGGGGCCGATTTGCGCTGCGGTGGGCAGCAGACCGATCAGACCTGTGGAGATGGCCATCATGCCCATAGTGAAGAAGAGGACCTTCTGACGGCCCACCCGGTCGCCCAAGGGGCCCAGCACAATACCGCCCAGGGGCCGTACCAGGAAGCTGACCGCGAATCCCAGGAGCATGACCAGCAGTCCCATGCTCTCCGGCAATCCCTTGGTGAAGACGCTGGTCATGGTGACGGCCAGATAGCCGTAGACGCCGAAGTCGTACCACTCCATAAAGTTGCCTACGACCGTGCCGGAAATGGCCTGGCGCAGGGTGTCATGCGGAACCACGGTCACATCAGTGGTCTTGAGCCGTTTGCGTCGAAAATGAATCTGTAGGGTGTGCTTGGGTTTGCCGGCTTTGCGGGCAGAGTGGCGCTGGTGTTCTTCCCTACCCTGACGTTGCTGGTTCTGCATGGGTGTCATGGTGACCTCCGTTCGTGTGCGGACCCAACTGCTGGCCCTGTATGAACTCGGGACGGGTACGGCATTGCACATGCGTGAGTGGAGAGACCTCTGCCGATTCATCCTGTGTCGTTATGTGGCTGGCGGTGCTGTTCGGCAGCCGTCCGACAAATAAGTGCTCGGTCAATCTTAGCAGATGGCCGTTTTTCCCGCTTGTTGAGACCACTTTCTTGACTTGTGTGGGGGCGGTGGAGACGCTCTGGCAAGGCCTTGAGAGATTGCGGCAGTATGGCCTGGGGTCTGCGTGATGTTGCTTCTGCTATGCGTGAAGGCGTTCCGGTGATTGGGGCGCGGGAACGCCTTCATTTATGGCAGGGTTGGTCGGTCAGTGCTTGGCCTTGGGGTCCGTGTGGGTGTGGGTCCTTGCCGGGGCGGCCAGGATTGCCAGGCCCAGGGCGAGCAGGGTGATCATGCCTGCGGTGAGCATGGGCAGCCGGATGCCGGCGGCGGTGCCGGCCAGGGGCTTCGGGTCACCCGCGCTTTCGCTGGCGGAGGTGGGTCCGGTGTGGCCGGCCTGTCCGGGATAGGTGTGCCGTGCGGGTTGCTCGGTTCCGGTGGTGCCAGTGTTGCCGGTGCTGCTGAAGCTGCTGCTGTTCCCGGTGTTCCCGTTGCCGGATTTGGAGGCTTTGGCGGTCCATTGGCGTAGAGGTCCAGGTCCTTGTTGGTGGCTTGGGAGAAGTCCCAGGCTTGCTTGCCGGTCTGGCTGCTCCAGGTTCCGTCCTCCAGGGCCCACCGGCCCGTCAGCTCCGAACCGTAGGGATTCACACCGCCGAACGTGGCATCACTCAGCTGCTTCTTGCCGCCCAACACCAAGTGGCGCAACCTTGATGGCAGCATGTTGCCCATGGTGGTGACGTTGCTGGTGTCCCAGTTGCTTACGCCCAGGCTTGGTATCTTGCTTGAGTGGAACATGAAGCTTATGTCGGTGGTGTTGCTGGTGTCGATCTGGTCGAGGTCCGTGATCTCGATGGCCTGTGTCCCCCGGAACAAGTTGCTTGAGTCGGGAGCCAGGTGGGTGTGTGGGGTCGTCAAAGACGACATCGGCCACGTCCTTGCCTGTGTCTGTCCACAGCAGGTAATCATTACCCACAAAGGGATTCGGGTTGTCCGGGAAGGTGCCGGCCCGGGAATGCAGGGTGCAGTCAGCGCCGATGGTCCAGGGTGATGTGCCGAAGGTGCCTGCCCTGGCCGTGCACCCGGACCTGACCTGTGGGTTCGACCCACCCTGTGTCAGGGCCTGCGTCGCCGTCCTGGCGCCGGGTTCTGGACGGTGGCAAGTCCGGCCGTCTGGGCGCTGGAGGGCAGTAGTGCCATAGCCAGGGCCAATGCGATCGCGGGGTGAGGGAGGGCACTGGCCCTTCTTCGCGCATGGCGATGTTTGTGTACAGAATGCATATTGAGAACCATGTCTCATGTCCCCATCAATACGACCGGCACAAGACGGTCCTGGTCGGCAATACATTGCCGACAGCGCCATATGCAACACTGCGGCGATACAACAATCATATAACGACCATCAAGCAGGGTGAGGAATGGGATGCCAGAGCGCATGGTTGAAAGGGTTTGGCTCACAGTGTGGCTCAAGCGAGCCGTCTGAGCAGGTGGCCGTGTGTGGGCCGTGTACCTAGGGGCGATGAGACAGCGCTCCGAGACCGCCAACCGATTATCGCCAAATCCGCTGCTTGCGGATGCGAAGACAACACCATATCGAGATTTCCTTCGCCCCTTTCCAGCCCAGTCCTCCACTGGTGAGTGACTGAAACTACAGGGAAGAAAGCTACTGTGAAGCCAAGGATGACTTTGGTCTAGGCCTTGTCGAAGAGGATGGAGAAGGCCGTGTCCAATCCGGGGCCGCCGGCCTGGGAGACATATTCCAGCAGGCTGGCATCAGCCCTTGGATTGGCTACCAGCCAGCGTCGAAGCTGGGGTGCCTGCCGGGCTATGAACCAGAGGATCTCGGGGTCGGTGTCGGGGCTGCAGGCCAGCAGGGGCGTCAGTTCCAGGGGCGGCTCTGGAGGATTTTCGGTGCCATGCTCCGTCAATGTGCCTGTTCTGCCACCGCTTGCTCCGCTCCAACCGCTGTGGCTTTGCTTATCGTCTCCTCCTTCCCCTGTCTGCCCCAGGTGCAGACGGTCCAGTCGGTGAGAGGGCTGCGACCCAGTGAGTTCACGAAGACGCAGATGGGAATGCCTGCGCCTCCCGTGGCGACCGAACAGTGCTGTAAAACTCATATGCCCCCACCCCGCTGCCTGACGGGCAGTCCTGCCGAGCTCATATGCCCCGGCCCCTCAAACGTCCTGACAAGTTGGGAATGGTCCAGGCATCCTCAGCGGCAGTCACCCCCGCAGTGGTCATGTCGGCGGCAGCCATCTCAGTAGCAGCCCTTGATGCGGGTGAAATAGCTGCGTGCCCTGGGCGAGCCCGGCCAGTAGCGGCAGTCGTGCAGGAGCCGCAGGCAGTCTTGGGGTTGGAAACCGAAGTCCTGCATGAGGGCGCTGATCAGCTCGTTGGCGTGGAGGGATTCGGCCTCCTTGACCGGCAGCAGGGCCAGGTCGCAGGCGGTGCGGACAGGACTGATGATGGCAAGGTCGCCGATATGGCTCACATGCCCCGGTGGGCAGGCCCGGTTGAAGAGCCTGATGGGGCGCCCGTAGACGGTGGACCGAAAATGGGAATTGGAGACCAGGTCGATGCTGTTGGGGAAGGGTCCGCCCAGCCACACCCAGCTGGCGGTGGTCGCACAGGCCATGGTCCCCTGGGGAATGATCGAACTGATGATGGAACCCCTGCCATAGAGGGTGTCGGCATCCTGGGGGTGGTAGATGCTGCTGTCGTCAAGTTGCTTCACCGTACCGGACAGGGCAAGTCGGTGAAGGCTCAAGGGGCCGGTAAGGTCCTCAAGTCCAAGGAGGACGGGCAGGCCGGCCGCGGGCCTGCCGCTGCCCCCGACCGGGTTCTTGAGGCGGGAGCTCGCGGAAGCGCTGCCGGTCCCGGACCGGTTGCTGGACCTGGTCCGGCTGCCCTTGCTGGTCTTAATGTTCGTTACTGTGTGCTGGTCCATGGTCCGACTATAGATAGGGCCAGCATCACCCAAGGCGAGCCTCGCCAATTCTGTGGATATGTGGATGAAGTCCGGTGCTTCAATGCTGCTGTGGATAAGCCTGTGGACTTTGCGGGACCTAGGGATCCACAGGCCTGATTGACCATCGGTTATAAGGCTGATTGCTTGGGCTTTGCCCGCAAAGCGCGGGCCGATTAACTCTTGACCCAAGCGGATTGCGCCGGGTGCCCGCCCCCACTGTCCCCGCTGGGACTGATAATCGAGGACTATGACACATATTTTGGTGAATGTTGCTTGGCCCTATGCCAACGGCCCCCGTCACATCGGCCACGTGGCAGGTTTCGGCGTGCCTTCGGATGTGTACGCGCGCTTCGAGCGCATGAAGGGCAACGATGTCCTCATGGTCTCCGGCACCGACGAACACGGCACCCCCATCCTGGTGGAGGCCGACAAGGAGGGCGTGACCCCCCAGGAACTGGCCAACCGCTACAACCGGGTCATTGCCAAGGACCTGTGCGACCTGGGCCTGTCGTACGACCTCTTCACCCGCACCACCACCGGCAACCACGAGCATGTGGTCCAGGAGCTCTTCAAGCAGTGCCTGCAGAACGGCTACATCTACAATGACACCCAGAAGGTGGCCATCTCCCCATCCACAGGCCGCACCCTGCCGGACCGCTACATCGAGGGCACCTGCCCCATCTGCGGGTACGAGGGCGCTCGCGGTGACCAGTGCGACAACTGTGGCAACGAGCTGGACCCGGACGAGCTGATCAACCCCAAGTCCAAGATCAACGGCGAGACACCGATCTTCAAGGACACGGAGCATTACTTCCTGGACCTGCCCGCCCTAGCCGAGGCCAACCTGGCCTGGCTCAAGAGCCGTGAGGGCTGGCGCACCAACGTCATCAACTTCTCCATCGGCCTGTTCGCCGAGGTCAAGCCCCGTGCCATCACCCGTGACATCGACTGGGGCATCCCCGTGCCGGTGCCCGGCTGGATCGACAACCCCAACAAGAAGCTGTACGTGTGGTTTGACGCCGTCATCGGTTATTTGTCGGCCTCGATTGAGTGGGCCCGCCGCTCAGGCGACCCGGAGGCCTGGAAGGCCTGGTGGAACGACCCCTCCGCCCCCGGCTACTACTTCATGGGCAAGGACAACATCACCTTCCACTCCCAGATCTGGCCTTCCGAGATTCTGGCCTACAATGGGCGGGGCTCCAAGGGTGGCGAGCCCGGCGAGTACGGCAGGCTCAACCTGCCCGAGCAGGTCGTGGCTTCCGAGTTCATGACCATGGAGGGCAAGAAGTTCTCCTCCTCGCGCGGCATCGTGATCTATGTCAAGGACATCCTCGCCCGCTACCCGGTCGATGCGGTCCGCTACTACATCTCCATCGCCGGCCCCGAGACCTCGGACGCCGACTTCACCTGGTCCGAGTTCGTTCGCCACAACAATGAGGAGCTGGCTGCATCCTGGGGCAACCTGGTCAACCGTGTGGCCAATCTGATCTACCGGAACTTCGGCGAGATTCCCGAACTGGACGAGGACTCCATGACCTCCGAGGACCGGGCCCTGCTGGAGGAGACCTCAGCTGCCTTTGATGTGATCGGCGGGCTCCTGGAGCTCCACCACCAGAAGAACGCCCTGGTCGAGGCCATGCGCACCGTGGCCGAGGTCAACAAGTACATGTCCGCCACCGAGCCATGGAAGATCAAGGACGACCCCAAGCGTTTGGGCACTGTCCTGCATGTCGCCGCCCAGGCGGTCTCGGACTGCAACCATCTGCTGGCCCCCTTCCTGCCCCATTCGGCCCAGCAGGTCTGGCAGGCCCTGGGTGGCTCCGGCGTCTTCTCGCCCATGCCGCGCCTGGAGGAGGTCGATGACCTTGACAAGCCCGGCTTCTCCTACCCGATCATCACCGGCGACTACAAGCTGGGCGAGACCGTCCACCCCTGGGAGAGCGAGCCCCTGGTGGCTGGCACGCCTGTGGACAAGCCGAGCCCGATCTTCGCCAAGATTCCCAAGGAGGCCGTGGACGAGGAGCTGGCCCGCTTCGAGGCTGATTTGGCCAAGCGCCAGGAGGCTGAGGCCGAGCGTCTCAAGGCAGCCAAGGGCCAATTGTCCTGATTGAGGGGAATAGAGACTAAAATTCCCAGGGTTTTCTCAGGTTCGGCTATTCATTTTCCAAGGAAAGGGTAGCAGTATAAGAATTACCAGCGGTTCCCCCGGTGGTGAGGCTCCAGATGGACACCCCATAATTAAAACTTTCTTCTCTCCTTTTACCCGGCGTCAACCCCGCCGGGTTTTTCTTTTCTCCATCC
Source organism: Bifidobacterium aemilianum (assembly GCF_003315635.1). GTDB lineage: Bacteria > Actinomycetota > Actinomycetes > Actinomycetales > Bifidobacteriaceae > Bifidobacterium > Bifidobacterium aemilianum. The sequence continues at coordinate 11,581 of NZ_PDCG01000010.1, forward strand.
ATGTTCGCCCCGCCCGGTCGTGCGGTTCCAGTTGGCTTGGGCTTGGACAGACATGCGAATCCGCACATCTGAATAATGAGAGCCGTCTTGCGCCCGAAACATTCGCAGGGCAGAATAAAAAGTCAGATGCACGGGTGTGTGCCGGTTTCGGTATGCACCCCATGCTTACCGTTGTTGCAGATCACGATATACGTGATGAACGAGAGGAAAATATGAAGAAGCGTAAGGTTACAGCACTGGCTGCGGCCGCTGTCTGCTCATTGGCCTTGGTCCTGAGCGGTTGTGGTGGTTCCGGCAGCGATTCGACCACCGGAGCCTCCGGCGGTAGTGACGCCATGATCAGCGTGTTCAACCCCGAACCGACCAACCCCCTGATTCCCAGCAACACCAACGAGGTCGGCGGCGGCAACCCCATCGACATGATGTTCTCCCGCTTGGTGAGTTTCGACAACAAGGGCAAGGCCCACAACGAGATCGCCAAGGAGATCAAGGGCAACGGCGATTCCAGCCAGTTCACCATCAAGATCAACGATGGCTGGAAGTTCACCGACGGCAGCCCCGTTACGGCAGAGTCCTTCACCAAGGCCTGGTCCTGGGCCGCCAACGTCTCCAACAAGCAGAAGAACTCCAGCTTCTTCGCCAACATCAAGGGCTATGACGAGCTGCAGCAGGATGGCGTGCCCGCCGACACTCAGCTGTCCGGCCTGAACGTGGTCGACGACAAGACCTTCACGGTCGACCTGACCTCGCCCTCCTCTACCTTCCCCATCCAGGTCGGCTATGCGGCCTTCGCCCCGCTGCCCGAATCCTTCTATAAGGACACCAAGGCCTTCGGCGAGAAGCCGGTGACCGTCGGACCATACAAGTTCCAGTCCTGGGAGCACAACAAGTTCGTCAAGGTCGTCAAGAACCCCGACTACAAGGGTGGCATCAAGGTCAAGAACGGCGGCATCGAGTTCCGCTCCTACACCGACCCGACCCCGGCCTATGCCGACATCCAGTCCGGCAACCTGGACGCCCTGGACACCATCCCGGCCTCCTACAAGAAGACCTTCCTCAAGGACTCCCAGGTCCAGGCCGTCAACGATCCCGGCTCGGTCCTGCAGATGTTCACCATCCCCACCTACATGAAGCATTTTGGTGAGGACCAGGAGGGCAAGCTGCGCCGCCAGGCCATCTCCATGGCCATCAACCGCCCGCAGATCATCGACAAGGTCCTCTCCGGCACCGGCAAGGACGTGACCGACTTCACCGCCCCCACCATCCCCGGCTATTCCAAGAGCATCAAGGGCAACGACGTACTCAAGTACAACCCCTCCAAGGCCAAGGAACTTTGGGAGGAGGCCAACAAGATCAGCCCCTGGGGTGCCAACGACGTCTTCAAGATGGCCTACAACGCCGACGGTGCCCACAAGGAGATCTACGACGCGGTCGCCAACTCCATCAAGAACACCCTCGGCATCAACGCCCAGGGCAACCCCCTGCCCACCTTCAACGAGTTCCGCAGCAACGTGCAGGGCCGCAAGTTCACCGACTCCGCCTTCCGCTCCGGTTGGCAGGCCGACTACCCGTCGCCCGAGTCCTACCTGATGTCCAACTTCTCCAGCTCCGCCGCTGACGGCAACGGCTCCAACGACGGCGACTACAAGAACCCCAAGTTCGACGCCCTGCTGACCAAGGCCACAGCCGCCAAGAGCGTGGACGAGGCCAACAAGATCTACCAGCAGGCCGAGGAGATCCTCATGGAGGACCTGCCCGCCGTGCCGCTCTACTACATGAACGCCTACGGCGCTGGTTCCAAGAGCGTTCAGGGCTTCACCTTCACCTGGAAGGGCACCCCCGCCTATCCCGACATGTCCAAGTAAGGCTTCTGAGTCCTTCTTGAATGAAGCCGGCGCGCTACCCCCAGGGGTGCCCGCCGGCTTCTGCTATGCCGGCCGCGAAAAGCGCAGGCTGCCATGCTCCCCCTACCCTTCCCCCTCCTCAGCCCTTGCGGGAGTTCGCTTCCCTCGGGGGTGGTTGGGGCGTACTGGTACACTAAGGAACCGTATTTTTAAGCGGGGCATTGGGTTAACAGCCTGTGAAGCCGCAGACTATTAAGGAGCGAGGCCGATGGGCAAATATCTTCTGCGACGCATACTGCAGATGATTCCGGTTGTTCTTGGCACGACCCTGTTGATCTATGCGCTGGTCTTCGCGCTGCCAGGCGATCCCGTCGCGGCCATGTTCGGAGACAAGCCGGTCAACCAGGCCGTGGCCGCGCAGATTCGCGCCGAATACAATCTCGACAAGCCATTCCTTGTTCAGTATGTGCTCTTCCTGAAGAACGCATTGACCCTGAACTTCGGCAACACCTTCGCGGGGCAACCGGTGATCAGCGTCATCGGCCGGGCCTTCCCGGTCACCATTCAGCTGGCTCTGATGGCCTTCGTCTTCGAGGGTGTCTTCGGTGTGCTCTTCGGCATCATCTCAGGCCTGACCAAGGGCAAGTGGTCCGACACCATCATTCTGGTGATCTCCCTGCTGCTGATCTCCGTGCCGACCTTCGTCACCGGCTTCATCCTCCAGTACTTCCTGGGTGTCAAGTGGCATGTGCTGCCTGCCACCGCAGGGGCCCACCCCGGCTTCATCGACCTGCTCATGCCGGCCATCGTGCTGGGTTCGGTCTCCATGGCCTCCATCATCCGCCTGACCCGCACCGAGATCTCCTCCAACATTTCCGAGGACTACGTGCGCACGGCCAGGGCCAAGGGCATGGGCAACTTCCAGGTGATCGTCCACCATGTGCTCCGCAACTCCCTGATTCCCGTGGTCACCTATCTGGGTGCCGACATCGGCGGCCTGATGGGCGGCGCCATGATCACCGAGCGCATCTTCAACATCCAGGGTGTCGGCAATACCCTCTACCAGGCCATCGTGCGTGGTGAGGGAACCCTGGTGGTCTCCATCGTGACCATTCTGGTGATGATCTTCGTGGTCACCAGTCTGCTGGTCGATCTGCTCTACGCGGTGCTTGACCCGCGTATCCGTTACGCGTGAGGGGGCTGCCATTATGACGGATATGACAATGAATGAGAGCTTGAACGGATCTATGACCGAGAGCAATGCGGAAGTCTTCTTCCCCGACCCCCTGCCCGGGCAGGAGCGGTTTGTGGCCCCTCTGGACGACACCCCCCTGGCGGACGTGGACTCAGTCAACGACGAGGTGCCGGCCACCAGCATGTGGGCCGATGCCTGGAAGAAGCTGCGGCGCAACCCGCTCTTCATCATCTCGGCTGTGCTGGCCATCTTCGTGATTTTGGTGGCCCTTTTCCCCTTCCTGTTCACCAAGCAGGACCCCATGGCCTGCAATCTGGACAACTCCCTGGGTGCTGGGACCTCCGGCCACCCCTTCGGTTATGACCTCCAGGGCTGCGATGTATACAGCCGCGTGGTCTACGGAACCCGCACCTCGGTGTCCATCGGCATTCTGACCACCCTGCTGGTCACGGTGTTCGGCGGCCTGATCGGTGCCGTGGCGGGCTTCTTCGGCGGTTGGGTCGATGCGATCCTCAGCCGTGTGACCGACATCTTCTTCGCCATCCCCATGCTCCTGGGTGCCATCGTGCTCCTGCAGATGTTCCGCACCTCCGGCTCCATCTGGAAGATCGTCTTCACCCTGACCCTCTTCGGGTGGGTGCAGATGGCACGCATCACCCGAAGCGCGGTCATGGAGGCCAAGAACCTGGAGTTCAACACCGCCTCTACCGCCCTGGGCTCAAGCCCCGTGCGCAACCTCTTCAACCACATCCTGCCCAACTCCCTGGCCCCGATCATCGTCATGGCCACCATGTCCCTGGGCAACTACATCGTCTCAGAAGCCACCTTGAGCTTCCTGGGCATCGGTCTGCCCACCAGCTTGGTCAGCTGGGGTGGCGATATCTCGACGGCCCAGAGCCTGCTGACCACCAACCCATCCGTGCTTTTCTACCCATCGGCGGCCCTGGCCATCACGGTCCTGGCCTTCATCATGATGGGCGACGCGGTCAAGGACGCCCTTGATCCCAAGAGCAAGACGGTCTGAGCGGAGGAATCATGAGAGCAAGCCAAGAGAAGAACATGCAAGCGGCAAGCCAGACCAACGCTCAAGCCAAGGCCCAGTCCGAGGGTCCAATCCTGGAGGTCAAGGACCTGCAGGTGGACTTCAAGGCGGACGGCCATACGGTCCATGCGGTCCGTGACTCATCCTTCAACGTCTACCCCGGCCAGTGGGTGGCCATTGTGGGGGAGTCCGGCTCCGGCAAGTCCACCTCGGCCATGTCCGTCCTGGGACTCCTGCCCGGCACCGGCAAGGTTGTCGGTGGATCCATGAAGTTGCACGGCCGCGAACTGGTGGGCCTGAGCGCCTCCGACTATGAGCAGGTGCGCGGCTCGCAGATCGGCCTGGTCCCCCAGGACCCCATGAGCAACCTCAACCCTGTATTGCGCATCGGCACCCAGGTCAAGGAGGCCCTCGAGGCCAACCATATGGATGTGGCCCGGGAGAAGCGCTCACAGCTGGCCAAGCAGATCGCCTCCGCTGAGACGGTTACCCTGAAGAACTCTGACGATGAGCTCTTCATCTCCGCCAAGGACCTGCCCGGACTTTTCGCCGCCGCCAAGTCCGCCCTGGAGGAGATCCACGCCAAGAACATCGATAGGACCATGGAGGCTTTCAAGGCCGAATGGGACGTGGGTTCACAGACCCGCTGGGGTGTTGCCAAGGGGCTGATCAAGGCCGGCCTTGACGACGAGAAGGCCTGGTCCATCGCCAAGCAGCACGTCACCGGCTCGGATATGAACGACCGCATCGCCGGCCTGCTCTCTGAGGCTGGCCTGCCGGATGCGGCCACCCGCGCCCGCCAGTACCCGCACGAGTTCTCGGGTGGCATGCGCCAGCGCGCCCTGATCGCCGTCGGCCTGGCCTCACGCCCCGACCTGCTGATCGCCGACGAGCCCACCTCCGCCCTGGACGTCACGGTCCAGAAGAAGATCCTTGACCATCTCCATGGCCTGACCGACTCCCTGGGTACGGCAGTGCTCTTCATCACCCACGACCTTGGCCTGGCCGCCGAGCGTGCCCAGCATATCGTGGTCATGTACAAGGGGCGTGTGGTCGAGTCCGGCCCCAGCCTGGAGGTCCTGCAGCACCCCCAGCACCCCTACACCCGGCGACTGGTCAACGCGGCACCCTCCCTGGCCTCCCAGCGGATCATCTCCGCCAAGGAGCACGGCCAGGATGCCAGCAAGCTCATGGAGCACCACACCAAGGGCGAGGGCGACCTGGAGCGCAGTGAGCACGTCATCACCGTCGAACACCTGACCAAGGAATTCAAGCTGCCCCGTAAGAAGGAGATGTTCAAGGCCGTCGACGACGTCTCCTTCTCCGTCAAGCGCGGCACCACCCTGGCCATTGTGGGCGAGTCCGGCTCGGGCAAGTCGACGGTGGCCAACATGGTCCTGCACCTACTGGAACCCAGCTCGGGCAGGATCTACTACGAGGGCAAGGACCTCTCCGGCTTCAACGGCCAGTCCCTGCTCGACTTCCGCCGCCACGTCCAGCCCGTCTTCCAGAACCCCTACGGGTCCCTGGATCCCATGTATTCCATCTACCGGTCCATCGAGGAACCACTGCGCATCCACGGGATCGGCGACCGTAAGTCCCGGGAGCAGCGGGTCCGCGAGTTGCTGGATATGGTGGAGATGCCCGAGTCGGTCATGGGCCGTTACCCCAACGAGTTGTCGGGCGGCCAGCGCCAGCGCATCGCCATCGCCCGCGCCATGGCCCTCAATCCCGACGTCATCATCTGCGATGAGGCCGTCTCCGCCTTGGACGTGCTGGTTCAGGACCAGGTCCTGCGCCTGCTCAACGACCTCCAGGCCGAGCGGGGGCTCAGCTACCTCTTCATCACCCACGATCTGGCAGTGGTCCGGCAGATCGCCGACGAGGTCGTGGTCATGCAGCACGGCAGGCTGGTGGAGCACGCCACCACCGACGAGGTCTTCGACCATCCCAAGCAGCAGTACACCCGCGACCTGCTCGAGGCCATCCCCGGCGGCCACCTGCAGCTGGGCCTGGACTGATGGGTGGGCGGTCCCTGCAGCATAGCGCCGCAGGTTGAGAACCGACACTTCGCGCAAGGGGCGGAGGTGACTCCAAGTGAGTTGCCCCGCCCCTTCCCTATGCCTGTTGGAGGCTGACACGCCGACCGGCCGAGTCCTTGCAGCTGTCCGAGGCCGGTCTAGACTTTATGGTGTTTGCGGAACGATGGACCCGGCGAGGAGCCGGCATTGCGGAATCGGTCGTGAATCGTGGCGGCAACGAATGGCCGTAATAGCACAGCAGCAAACACATCCCAAGGAATGTGAGAGACACGCACATGTATGTCGACCAGAGCCGTAATAGGAGTGCGGGAAACCTCAAGTGGATCTTCCCCTACTGCAAGCCCGATCTGCCCAGGGTGGGCGGGTCCATCCTGCTCTTCGCCGTCAACGATGCCATGGCGCTGATCATGCCGCTTCTGGCCGGCATGGTGGTCGACCAGGTCATCGGCCAGGGGCATCTTGACCGGCTGACCCGGCTTTGCGTGCTCATGGTGGTGGTCACCCTGGTCCGTGTGGCCTCCCGTTATGGCTACCAGATGTGGATGGAACGCTTCGGCCAGAACTCCATCTACCGCCTGGTCTCCGACGAGTACGAGAAGCTCCACGAGCTGGACTTCACCTACTTCAACCACACCCGCAACGGCGACATCATGAGCCGTATGACCTCGGACACCGACGCCATCCGCCACTTCCTGAGCTGGGTGACCTATCAGATGGCCGACTGTGTGGTCATGTTCGTCGGCGCCCTGGCAGTCATGGTCGCCATTGACTGGCGGCTGGCCCTGGCCCTGGCCTGCGTGACCCCCTTCCTCTTCATCCTGACCCAGCGGCTGGCCAAAAACGCCAATCCGCTCTTCTTCGCCATCCGCAACTCCCTGGCCGACCTCAACTCCATGGTCGAGGAGAACATCGAGGGCAACCGGGTGGTCAAGGCCTTCGTGCGTGAGGAATACGAGACCCAGAAGTTCGACGAGCACAACGAGGACTACCTGCAGAAGAACATGGCCCTGGCCCGCAACAGCCGTCGTTACATGCCCTGGCTGGATGGGCTGGGTTTCGGTCTTCAGCTGATTACCTTGGGCTTCGGCGGTTTCCTGGTCATCATGGGCGACATGACCCTGGGCAATCTGGTCGCCTTCAACAGCTTCCTGTGGATGCTTGACGGGCCCGTGCGCCAGTCCGGTTGGCTGGTCAACGACTGGGAACACTTCAACGCCTCCTGTGTCAAGATCCGCCGGCTCCTGACCGCCCAGTCCCACATCGTCGAGAAGCCCGGGGCCGAGGAATCGGTCAAGCAGGCCGTGGCCATCCAAAGCCAGCTGGGCACCGGCCCCAAGGTCCAGGGGCAGGCCCCAACCCCCGACCGGATCTCCGGCGAGATACGCTTCGACCATGTCAGCTTCGCCTTCCCGGACGACCCTGAGACCCCCATTCTCAAGGATCTGAACTTCTTCCTGCCGGCAGGCTCCAAGCTGGGCATTCTGGGCGAGACCGGGTCCGGCAAGTCCACCATGGTCAACCTCATAGCCCGCTTCTACGACCCGACCGTGGGGCATGTTCTGATTGATGGCATCGACGCGCGGGACTGGCCCCTGGCCACCCTTCGCAGCCAGGTCAACATCGTGGCCCAAGACACCTTCCTCTTCTCAGACACCATCGGCGGCAACATCGGTTTCGGTTCCCGCAGCGAACGGACCAGCGACCCTGGCTACATCCGCGACATGGCCGGCATAGCCGGGGCGGACGGCTTCATCAATTCCATGCCCGAAGGCTACGACACCGTGGTGGGTGAGCGGGGAGTCGGGCTTTCAGGCGGCCAGAAGCAGCGGCTGAGCCTGGCCCGCGCCCTGGCTGACGACCCGGCCATTCTCATTATGGACGACACGACCTCCGCCGTCGACATGGAGACCGAGGCCCAGATCCAGCAGCACTTGCGGGAGCTGGACGCCCAGAAGACCATCGTGACCATCGCCCACCGCATCTCCTCCATCAAGGACGCCGACCTGATACTGGTCTTGGAAAACGGCCGGATCATCGAGCGGGGGAACCACGAGAACCTGGTGGCAGCCCACGGGCGCTACTGGGAGATCTACCGCAAGCAGCTAGGCCTCCAATCCGGCCAGGCCCAAGGATTTGAAGAGTAGGGGAGGAGGAGAACCATGGCACAACGCAATACCTACCGCGAGGATGAGGAACTGGAAGAGAAGATCAACTTCCGCGACATCGTCAGGGTCGGAGCCTACCTGAAGCCCTACAAGGGGCAAGTGGCCCGGATCCTGGTCGTGGTGGTCCTCATGAGCTGCATCACCGTATCCGTTCCCTACCTGACCAAGGTCATGATCGACTCGGCCATACCCAACAAGGACCTTGGGAAACTGGCCCTGCTGACCGGCATCCTGGCCCTGCTGATCCTGGTCTTCGAGATCGGCCTGCGCTACCGGACCGTGGCCATCACCCGGGTTGGCCAGCTCATGCTCAAGGACATGCGGCGGGACATCTTCACCCACATCCAGACCCTGCCCTTCTCCTACTTCGACTCCCGGCCCCACGGCAAGATCCTCATCCGGGTGGTCAACTATGTCAACACCCTTTCGGACACGCTGTCATCGGGCCTGATCAACGTGATCGCGGACGTCTTCACCTTCATCGTCACCCTCCTGGTCATGTTCGCCATCGACTGGCGGCTGACCCTGTGGAGCCTGGTCCTCTTTCCCCTGCTGATCCTGTGGGTGCGGGTCCTGCAGATCTTCCAGCGGCGGGCCTACCAGAAGCTCTCCAACAAGCAGAGCAACCTCAACGCCTACATCCACGAGTCCATCGCCGGCGTCAAGACCACCCAAACCTTCGCCCAGGAGAAGAGGCAGTTCGACACCTTCCAGGAACAGCAGGGGGATGTGCGGCGGCAGTGGATGAAGGCCGTGCACATCCAGTTCCTCATGTGGCCGGGCGTGCAGACCATCTCCACCATCACCATCGCCTTCATCTACTACGTGGGGATTCTGGGATTCGGCGGGGTCTGCGTGACCACCGGCGTGCTGATCGCCTTCATCGGCTACGCCAACAACTTCTGGAACCCGGTCATCAACATCGGCAACTTCTACAACCAGCTCATCACCTGCTCGGCCTACCTGGAGCGGATCTTCGAGACCCTGGACGTCAAGCCGGAGATCACCGACAAGCCCGGTGCCGCCGAGCTGCCGCAGGTGCGGGGCAAGGTCGATTTCAACGACGTGGTCTTCCGCTACGAGCCCCGGGGTCGCAACATCCTCAACCTGGTCGACTTCCATATCGAACCGGGCAAGACAGTGGCGCTGGTAGGGCCCACGGGTGCCGGCAAGACCACCATCATCAACCTCCTGTCGCGCTTCTACGACGTGTCGGAAGGCTCGGTGACCATCGACGGCTACGACGTGCGCGACGTGACCCTTGACTCCCTGCGCCGGCAGATGGGCGTGATGCTCCAGGACACCTTCATCTTCTCCGGCAACGTGCGGGAGAACATACGCTACGGGCGGCTGGATGCCAGCGACCAGGAGATCGAGGCCGCCGCCCGTGCCGTCCACGCCCACGAGTTCATCATGGACCTGCCCGATGGCTACGAGACCAAGGTGGAGGAGCGGGGCTCGACCCTCTCGGCCGGCCAACGGCAACTGATCTCCTTTGCCCGCGTGCTCCTGGCCGACCCGCGCATCCTGATTCTGGACGAGGCCACGTCGAATATCGACACCCGCACCGAGGAGGCCCTGCAGGCCGGACTCAACCACCTGCTCAAGGGGCGGACCAGCTTCATCATCGCCCACCGGCTCTCCACCATCGAGAACGCCGACCAGATCTTCTACATCGACCATGGGCAGATTGTGGAACACGGTTCGCACCATGAGCTCCTGGACCAGCGCGGTGCCTACTGGCGACTCTACGAGTCCCAGTACGCCATGATCCGCGTCGAGGCCTCCGAGGCCGCCAAGTCCTAGAGCCCATTCACGGTTTCGGTCTTGGTCCTGCACCGGTTCCAGGTTCAGGTTTAGGTCCTGTTTCTGTTCCAGGTTTAGGTCCTGTTTCTGTTTTCTGTTCCCCAGTCCCAGTCTTGGTCTTGTTCCTGGTTCAGGTCTTGTTCCTGTTTCAAGTCCTGTTCTCCAGTCCTTAGCCTTGGTCTTAGTTTCTGTTCCCCATTCCTCACGCCAGTTCCTGTTCGGGTTAGTGGTCCTGTCCCCTTTCCTCACGTCCAATCCCACCACTCTGTCCGAAATCCCTCACGACTTCGCCGCTATTGAGGGAATTCGGACAGAATATCGAGTTTTCTGTCCCAATTTCCTCATCAGCCTCCCGCTATTGAGGGAATTTGGACAATTGATGTGCCGTGGTGCCCATCACAACCATGGCTAGACCAGGTCGGACCTGATTGTGAAGGTGTGCGTCAGTTCGGATCAGGTCGGACTTGTGTGAGGCAGGTTGAATCTGGCTGGACCATGTCAGTGGCCTGCAATGGGCATAGTCGGACCGGGCTGTTCCAGGTTGGTTTCCGTTGGGCCAGGTTGAGGTGAGTATGGTTGGGCTGGGTTGGGCCTGCTGGACATGACCTGACTGGGCAGAATTAGGACTTGGGCAGGAGGATCAGTTGCCGAACCTGCCACCGGCGGCCAGACGCATGAGGCTGCTGTCGAAGTTCAATGCCGGGTCCTGGGCGCTGGTGGCTGAACCGGGGATTGCTTGGGATTGTTCCTGTCTGGTGGTCAAACCGTCGAAGGTGCGGCGATAGTGGGCTCCAGCGGCACCCATGATACGATCCCGCACATCGGCCAAGATCATAGCGGCCATCTCCTTACCTGCACGGGATTTCCGGTCCGAGAGGCTGGGCGAGGCCCAGTCGCTGCCGGCTGCCATGAGGCTGGTCGGTGCCACGAGGGCTCGCAGGAAGGCGAACAATTCTCGCATGGAGGAGTCGGGTACCAAAGCGTGGCGTTCCGAACCACCTGTGGCCACCAGGACCACCGGCATATTCAGAAGTAGGTCGGGATCGGTAAGGTCCCAGAAGGATTTGAAGAGTCCGGAATATGAGGCCTTGATGACCGGGCTGGCGACCACCACGCCATCGCTGTCAGCGATTTTGCCGATGGACTCACGTAGGCCGGGCGAGACCTGTCTGCTTACTGCTGCCGTGGTGATGTCTTGGGCCAGATCCTTGAGTTCGATTGCGATGACTGTGGCCTCTGCTCCTTGGGATTGCAGATAATCGGCCGCCTCAAGGGCCACCGCACGTCCCAGCTTGGTGGTGGTCGATGGTTCGGATAGGCCGGCGCTCACCACAGCAATCTGATACTGACGCGTCTCGGATTGCCTGTCGGCAGCCTGATTGCCGCTGTGGTGCTGAATCTTGTTGGGGTCATGTTCTTGCATCATGCCATACGCTTTCTATGTTGTTCTGCCCACTGCCGCCCCCAAAACCTGGCTGCGGTCATTGGGGGGAGGGACGCTCCGTAATACCATATTCCTTGCCCTGTGGCGACGAAGTGATGCCTATGGATGGGTGAATCCTTCGGATGATGGATTTGCCCTATGGGAGCATCGACGCTGCCGGCTGTTGATGCTGTTAGATATGCCGTGGTCCACGGCCGCTCCTCCTAAAGGCGGGGGAGACGCACCTGGATGGAATCGTCAGAGTCCGTGTAGGGGCTGGTGCCGGTCACGTTGTCACCGCGATTGGCGTTGGGCCGCGGCTGGCGGGGCTCCTGGTCACCATAGCGCGCCTTGACCATGTCGGTGTGGGTGGGGGTGCGAACGGCTTGGGGATCCCGAATGGCTGCCATCTCCTTGCGCAATACCGGCAGGACCTCCGAACCCAGCAGGTCCAGCTCCTCCATGACCGTCTTCCTTGGCAGGCCGCCATGGTCCACCAGGAACATTTGCCTGGCATAGTCCCCGTAGATCTCATGTTGGTGCATAATCCGGTCGATGATCTGCTGGGGGGAGCCCACCAAGAGCGGTGTCTCAGCCATCATGGTCTCCAGGGAGGGGCCGCCTTTATAGATGGGCGACTCGTTGAAGTAGGGTCGGTACTCGCGCATCGCGTCCTGAGAGTTCTTGCGGACGAAGACCTGAGCGGCCACCCCGACCACGGCCTGCTGGGCTGTGCCGTGCCCCCAGTGGACAAAACGGGAGCGGTAGAGCTCCACCAGCCGCTTGAAGTGGTCCTCAGGCCAGAAGGCACCGTTGGCGAAGAACCCGTTGCCATAGAAGGCTGCCTGCTCGGCGATCTCAGGTGTGCGGATGGAGCCGTGCCAGACGAAGGGCGGAACATCATCCATGGGGCGGGGGATGGAGGTGAATCCCTGTAGCGGCGTACGGAAGGAGCCCTCCCAGTCCACCACGTCCTCATGCCAGAGCCGATGGAGCAGATTGTAGTTCTCCAGGGCCAAGGGCAGTCCCTGTCGAATATCCTTGCCGAACCAGGGGTAGACGGGCCCGGTATTGCCGCGCCCCAGCATCAGGTCGACGCGACCCTGGGCGATGTGCTGGAGGACCGCATACTGCTCGGCCAGGGTGACCGGATCATTAGTGGTGATCAGTGTCGTCGAGGTGGACAGGACCAGGCGTTTGGTCTGGGCTGCGACGGCGGCCAGGAAGGTGGTGGGGGAGGATGAAAAGAAGGGTGGATTGTGATGCTCGCCGATGGCGTAGACATCGAAGCCGACCTCCTCGGCGTGGACGGCCTCAGCCAGAGAGTCGGTAAGGCGCTCCCCCTCGGATGGGGTGTAATTGGCCACTGGGTCCCGGGTTACGTCCGAAACATTCATGATGCCGAACTCCATAGGGCCCGGCTGGGCGACGGGTTGGGCTGCCTTGTTCTTGGCAATGACGGCTTGAATGGCCTCCTGGTCCGCTGTCGGTGAGGATGCCTTCCGGGCGCTCGCGGTCTGGTCCTGCATGCTAGCTGCTCCTTGATGAATGGATGCGATGTTGCCATATCTATATATACCTCGAATCGAGATATTTATTCCCGTGGTTATCAAATATAGTTCATAGAGGGAAAGGATTCAATGGAAGTAATAATTGCTCAGAGTAAGAGTGGCATAGCTTGAGTGATTGCAAATGTGTAACGTTGGCTATACTGAACCGTTGGTTCAGTGCTTATCTGAGATTAAAACATTACTAACCACCTGTATGAATTGCAAAAGTCGACATTCCCATATGAGGGAGCGTGCGATGACTATCGCATCGAAGGTGCATTATGCGCTATCTTTGTATAGGGTTTTCAGCTCGTCAGCAGTGGGTCTTAATACTTTTTGCACAGTAATATGTGATTATTGTCTTTTGGAACAAAGAGATTTTGCTCTTGAAGGATAATTAAGTTTCAAGTGCTGAAAACGGAGGAGTAACAATGCGTGAAAATCAGTTTGAGTGGGTCGGCTTCTACGGTGAGTTAGCTAATAAACTGATTCAGTATAAAAACAAACGCCAAGAACTCGTTGGAATCGTTAATGATATATATGCCGATGGCAATGTGAGAATGCCGTTGCTAGAGCTTGAGAATGATCTAATAGACATAGATCCCTTCACCATCTTTGGATTATTTAACAGATACGGAATGCCTCCGGAGAATCGTAAACTCGTGGCAAATAGGCTTGCTGCTGCCATGGGGATTTCTCGAGCTGTTCCAGAGTTTCCGGATGAGATACCCGTACTGGACACACGAAACGCGGTTTACTACCGTTTTAAAACCGATCGGAATGATGATGATATAGATATCCTATGGAATCTGTTTGAATCAGCTTTATCTTTCTCTTATGGAGAGGATTGTACTTCTGAGCTTTCAATTTATTTCGATAAGGCCATCCGACTGTGGAATAATGGAAACGCCAAGATTACGATGGGATTGTTCTGGATAGCTCCAGATACATTCATGAGTTTTAACTACCGCAATCAGTGGTACATATATGATTCAGGTAAACTTCCGGAAGATGTAGTACAGCGGTTGCCTCCGCGTGTTTCCAAGATTGATTTCGAGACCTACCAAGCCATATCAAAAACTGTTGCTGATTATATGCAGACCGCTGATAGTCCAGTAAAAGACTTCAAACAGTTAAATTATTACGCTTGGGAATACTCTGAGCAAATTAATAATATGCTGTCGAAAAATGCGAATTCCGATGAGAAGTCTGAGTCTTCCGAGCGGCCCATAGAGACACCATACAGGAAAGATGATTTTCTTCGAGATGTGTATATGAGTGAGGAAGATTATGATGAGCTATCTGGATTGGCTAAAAGCTCAAACTTGATATTACAGGGTGCCCCAGGGGTTGGGAAAACATACGTAGCCATGGCTCTGGCTTATTCGCTGATTGGACTCAAGTCCAGTAAGCGAGTGCAAATGGTCCAATTCCACCAGAACTATTCCTATGAAGATTTCGTTGAAGGTTATCGTCCTGTTGGAGGGGATTTTGCTCTTAAGGACGGTGTATTTAAAGCCTTTTGTCAACTGGCAGATGCTGATCACGATAATGATTATTACTTTATTATTGATGAGATTAATCGTGGGAATCTCAGTAAGATCTTCGGCGAGCTGTTTATGTTAATCGAGCTAAGCAAACGGGGGAACACGAAGATTAGCTTGCTGTACTCGGGGGATTCGTTTTCCATACCGAAAAACATTCATATCATCGGAACCATGAACACGACTGATCGAAGTATAGCAATGATGGATTATGCCATGCGCAGGCGTTTTACTTTTTATGATTTGAAGCCAGGTTTCGAGACAAAAGAGTTTATGGAATATATAGAGAATCGCGAGGATGAGAGGTTGTCTCGAGTAGTTAGTGCTGTAAGAAGCATAAATGATGTCATTGAGTTGGATGATTCTTTAGGTGAAGGATTCAAAATTGGACATAGCTTCTTCTGTAATATTGAGGATGAGGATTCGGATTGCCTTAACCGTGTTGTCAGGTATGAGCTTGAACCATTGATAAGAGAATATTGGTTTGATAGAAAAGAGCAATGCGAAGAGCAAATAGGTAAGTTGGAGAGAGCACTACAGTGAGTTCACGTGTAGAAGATAGGAATGACAACATTCCTCTGCAAAATATCTATCATATGCTCTGTTATGTGTTCCATTCGTTGAGTCAGGGGAAATATGAAGATGTGAAAGTGGAGCATTTTCATAATCAGATGCAGCTCTACGCATCCATTCTTATATCTGGCATGTCAGCCACGCTTAAAAGCGGACTGCGGAAGGAGTATGTGGGCAAAATAATTCCTCTCTCTATGCCGCAGGGGAAAATTGATCTTTTGTGTTCGAACGACGTCAGGTTAAAAGCAACAAGGAAAGTAGTTTGTACTTGCGATGAATACTGTGTTGATTCATATGAAAACAGAATCATTAAAACCACTTTACGAACATTGCTGAAAGCGGATGTACTCGATTCTCAAAAAGCAAGTATTCATAGTCTGTTGAAATCATTAGATGGAATTCAGGTTTTGTGCCCCAAGAACATCAGTTGGAAGATGTCTTGTGAGGGGGATTCCAATGCATATGGCACGCTTATCTCGATATGTCATCTCATCATTGCTGATTATCTGCAGACTGAAATTTCAGGAGATATAGGCTTAAGTGAATTTTACAGCGATAAAACAATGCATGACATATACGAGAAATTCGTGCGCGAATATTATAGGAGGCATTATCCTGGTGTGTCTGTTTCTGCTTCGAAAGTTAGATGGAATCTTATCGAAGAAGAGGAATACAGTGATAGAAAAAGCTTACCTGAAATGAAAACGGACACATTTCTAAAATTCCGCGGACAGGTTCTGATTATCGATACGAAGTACTATGGGAAAACGGATAGCAAAAGATCAGAAAACCTGTATCAAATGTATTCCTATGTGAAGAATGAGGCTGCTAATCTTCGTGCGGGGAAGCAGTCCAAAGAGGAGATGCCTGTTGTAGATGGTTTGATTCTATATGCTCAAACTAAGGAAGATAAACCCCTTGTTGACTATACATACAATATGGATGGAAACCGTATCGGGCGTACGACGCTTAACCTGAATCAGGATTTCTCGCGAATAGTCGCAAAACTCGATAATATAGTAAGCCAATTCTTCGGTATTGAATGTAAAAAAGTGGGAAATTTCTAGACTGGGCTTATGAGCAAGCATCATCGTGAACGTAGTTGGGCGCCGGCGCCGGAGGCGCTGGGGGCGGACTCCCAAGTCATTGACAACCATACCCATGTGGCTTCCGTGGTTCCTTTCGCCGAGGAGATGAATCGTCAGGCCCTGGAGCGTGGCCAGGAGCCGGTGCCGGTCTACAGTGTTGAGCAGATACTGGACCAGGCCCAGGCAGTGGGGGTCGAGGGCATCATTGACGTGGGCTGCGAGCTGCCGCACTTGCGGACGGCCGTCCAGATGGCCCTTGACCACCCAGGTCAGGTCCATGCCGCCCTGGCCATTCACCCCAACGAATCCGTCCTGCATGGTCACCGTGGTGTCCCCGGCCCGGACGGCCTCCCGATCAAGTATCAGCCCTGGCATGAGACCTCCTTTGAGGATGCGCTGGCCGAGGTGAGTCGGCTGGCCCGTGCCCACCCTGACCAGGTGGTGGCCATCGGCGAGACCGGCATGGACCTCTTCCGAACGGGCGAGGGGGCCAAGGATCTGCAACGTGAGGCCTTCCGCGCCCACATCGCCCTGGCCAAGGAACTCAACCTGCCCATGCAGATCCATGACCGCGACGCCCACCAGGAGGTCATCGAGACCCTCCTGGCCGACGGCAGCCCCGAGCGCACCGTCTTCCATAGCTACTCCGGTGGCGCGGACATGGCCCGGATTGCCAAGGAGCAGGGCTGGTACTTGAGCTTCTCCGGCACGCTCTCCTATAAGGGCAACGAGGGCATACGCGAGTCGGCGGCCATCGTTGGCCTGGACCACATCATGGTCGAGACCGATGCCCCCTACCTCACGCCCATGCCCTACCGGGGCCGCACCAACGCCCCCTACATGATTCCCTACACCCTTCGGGCCTTGGCCGACGCTCTGGACCTCCCGGTCTCCCAGGTAGCCCAAGCCACCCGAACCACCACCCGCACGGTCTACGGCATCTGAACTCAGCCGCCCACAGCCGGCAGCATTCGTAGGGGGAGGCGGTTCAGGCGAGGACTTGAGCAAGGTGCGGCGCGCCAATGCCCACCCAACCAGTAAGAGGCCGAACCGTATGCCGATGTATGCCAATCCATGCCAACCCATGTAGCTGTAAGCCAGATGTTTGCGGTCCAGGGAAGATTGGTGTTTTTGAGGGTAAGCGTCTAGACTGTCAGTTTGGTCCGGAGGAACCGCGGGAATCGTGGTGTTTTCCTGGACCTTGTTGTTACGTGCGGGGATGGTCTCCGCCACTGGAGGACGACGTATCATGGCGGAATCACGACAGAGTGAATCATCGCATGACCGCAAAGGCCGCAAGGGTGGACGGAAATCCGAAACCACCAGCAAACGAATGAACGAGACCCTGTTTCGGGCCGATACTTTCACCAACGCACCCAAGGTATCCCGTAGGACCCTGACCAAGGAGGAACGGGACGAGCTGGTCAAGCAGGAGGCCCAGGCCCGTGAGGAGGCCGAGAAGCTGACCAAGAAGCCGGCCAGGGGTCCGCTGGGCCGCTGGTGGCGCAAGATGCAGTCCAGCCCCGACAAGTTCACGCTGGGTATGGCCATCGTCGCCTTGGGTGTGGTCTACGGCGACATCGGCACCTCGCCCCTCTACACCGCCCAGGCCTTCGTGGCTGGTCAGGGTGGCTTGCCCAATATTGACCGCGAGGCTGTGCTTGGCCTTCTTTCCCTGGTCTTCTGGACCCTGACCCTGATTACGACCGTCAAGTATGTCTTTGTGGCCATGCGGATCGACAACAAGGGCGAGGGCGGCATCTTCGCCCTGTACTCGCTGATTCGCAAGCATGGGGCCTGGCTGGCGATTCCCGCCATGCTGGGCGGCGCGGCCTTCCTGGCCGACTCGGTCCTGACGCCGGCCGTCTCCATCTCCTCGGCAGTGGAGGGTCTCAAGGCCATTCCGGTCTTCGAACCCGCCTTCAAGGAGACCCCACGGCTGACCATGATCATCACTGTGGTCATCATTCTGGTCCTCTTCTCCGTGCAGGCGCGTGGCACCGAGCGGATCGGCCGGGTCTTCGGCTCCGTGGTCATGGTCTGGTTCTGCTTCCTGGCCATCACCGGCATCATCAACATCAACGGTGACTGGTCCATCTTCGCGGCCCTGAACCCGGTCTACGGCCTCAAGTTCCTCTTCAGTCCCCATAATCTGGCCGGTCTCGCCATCATGGGCACCGTCTTCCTGTCGACCACCGGAGCCGAGGCCCTCTACTCCGACATGGGCCACGTGGGGCGCGGCAACATCTACTTCACCTGGCCCTTCATCAACGTGGCCCTGGTCTTCAACTACTTCGGGCAGGGCGCCTGGATGATCCGCAACCAGAACAACCCGGCCCTGGCCCACATGGACGGTCTCAACCCCTTCTTCCAGATGATGAGCCCCGGCGTGCGCTACGCGGGTGTCATCCTTTCGGTCACCGCCGGCGTCATCGCCTCCCAGGCCCTGATCACCGGAGCCTTCACCATGGTCTCCGAGGCCACCGGTCTCAACTGGATGCCTCACCTGCAGGTCCGCTACCCCTCGCGCACCCGCGGCCAGCTCTACATTCCGGCCGTCAACCTGGTCCTGTGCGTGGCCACCATCACGGTCCTGCTCATGTTCAAGGATTCGGAGCACATCTCCGCCGCCTACGGCCTGGCCCTGACCATCACCATGATCACGACCACCATCCTGCTGGCCGTCTACATGTGGTTTGACCGCAAGCGTGCCTTCGCGGTTGGTTTCACCATCATCTTCCTGGCCATTCAGATCATGTTCTTCGTGGCCTCCATGTCCAAGTTCATGCATGGCGGCTGGTTCACCATCCTGCTGACCCTGGCCATCCTGTTGATCATGATCACCTGGAACGACGGCACCCGCATCGAACGCTCCCAGCGCAGGCACATGGTCCCCAAGGACTTCCTACCCGCCTTGGGCAAGCTTCATGACGACTTCCGCATTCCCTTCTTCGCGGACAACATCGTCTACCTGACCTCCGATACGGAGATGCGGCGGCTGGACACGGACATCTTCTTCTCCATCTTCGCCGACCACCCCAAGCGGGCCCGGGCCTGGTGGTCGGTCTCCGTACAGACCACCGACGAGCCCTTCACCCGTGAGTATTCGGTTGAGGACTTCGGTACCGACCATATCTTCCGTGTGCGGATTCGACTGGGATTCAAGGTTTCCCAGTCCATTCCGGCCTACATTCACCAGATTATGCGCGACCTTTCACAGACCGGTGAGCTGCCGCAGCAGAAGTCGGTCTACCCCAAGGTTGATGCCGACCCGGAGATCGGGACCATCCGTTATGTGCTGATCCATAAGGCCCTGATGCCGGAGTCCAACCTCACCACCCGTGAGGCCCTCTCCCTGAAGATGAAGTACATGATCCGCCATTTCGCCGGTTCGCCCGTCAAGTGGTTCGGCCTGGCGCCCTACAACCCCCTGGTCGAGGTCCAGCCCCTCTTCGTCTCCACCCGCCGACCACCCAGGCTCAAGCGTGAGCCTGTCCGGCGCCACCGGCAGACCGAGGGCAAGCAGACCGGTGCCGGTGACGCCGACCATAAGGCCCTGCCGGATGCTGTCCAGGAGGCCCCACGGTCGGTGGACAAGGAGCGTGCGGCCCTGAGGGAGGCGGCGGAGAACGTCGTGAAGACCGAGGTGTCGCGACAGGTTCCGGCGGCTGGTGCAGCTTCGGGCGGGGAAGGGGCCGCTTCCGCAGCCGAGGCCGGACAGCAACGGCCAAAGGGTAATGCTGGGCGGTAGATCCACGCTTCGTGTGGGTTGAACCGCGAATAGAAAGGGCACCGGGTATGTTCCTGTGCCCTTTTTGCTGCCGCCCACAAGCTGCCGAGCTGGCTGATTGTTACGCATGACTTGTTCTCTGCGACGACGTTGGCGTTTCCGAGTGGCCTGAGTTGGTCTCAACCGTTTCCCCAGTGTCTGCGTCACTTGTGTCCTTGTGCCACCCGCAGCGCTCGCTGACTGTTGGTGCCCTACGAATCCTTTCGCACCGCTTACTGTGTGCTGCCTACTGTTGCTCTGGGCTACGCGTCAGGCTTCTACAATGTGGGTATGACCGTTAGCATTCCCAGCATCGAAGAGACCGATCAGCTCCATCGGGCCATCGCCCCATCCCAGGCCGCCTACGAGTTGATTCACACCCACTGCCTGATAGTCGCCGACATCACGAGCCGGCTGGTCCGTAGGCAGAATGCCCTGTTCTCCCGGCGCTGCACCCTGCCCACTGATGCTCCTGAGTTGACTGGGCACTATGATCTTCCAGCCCTGTTGGGTGATACGGGGACGGGAGTGCCATCTGCTGGCGGATTTTCGGACTCTGCTGAGACTGTCGGCTCTGTTGGCCTGACTGACTTCTCTGATGCTGCCGGACCCGCTGGCAGCAGCAATCCAGACAGCCATATGCCCCAATCTGCACCCGTCCCCGGCTCCGCACGCGCACACATTACAGCCCCTGTCGTGCCGCCCACTGATGGGGTGACGGGCGGCATTGTCCCACCACGGCTGCTCGGCGAACACGAGGCGGTAATCGGCGCGCTCCTGCACGACATCGGCACCTACCTGGTCCTCAAGGCCGACGGTTCGGATGGCGGCCCACTGGAGTTCGATGGCTCCAACTACATTCTCCATGGCTTGCGCGGCTACCGGTACCTGCTGGACCAGGGGGTAGATGAGTCCATCGCCCAGTTTGCCAGGAACCATACCGGAGTTGGGCTGACCGCCGAGCAGGTCAAGGCCCAGGACCTGCCACTGCCCGTGGACGACTACGTGCCCATGAACCTGGAGCAGGAGGTGGTCATGGTCGCGGACAAGTACAACAGCAAGTCCACCCCGCCCAAGTTCCTGACCGCGGCCGCCTATGCCGCCAAGGCCGCCCGCTTTGGCGAATCCAACCGTCGCAACTGGTTGGATCTGCTGGTGAAGTATGGCGTGCCCGACATCCCCTCCATGGCCCGCCACTACCAGCAGCGCCTGGTCGAGGAGTAAGTGGAAGCCAACTGGAGGGTCGTCAGGTCTTGCTGAGAGAAGAAGACGGATGGAGGCTTTTGCGGTAAGGTGAAGATATTGTGAAGTAGTCCTATCGGTACAGCTACGAAGTCGGGAGGAATCATGGCTGATTTGAATATTGGTGATGGCTTGCGCAAGGTGTTTCTGGCGGGGATCGGGGCCATGGCCACGACCGTCGAGAAGAGCCAGGATCTTGTTGATGAGCTGGTCAAGAAGGGTGAGCTGACGGTTGAGCAGGGCAAGGCCCTGAACACCGAGCTCAAGCATAGGAACGCCGAGGCCAAGGAGACGGCCAAGGTCAAAGTCGCCGCCCAGGATATGGCCAAGGAGAAGGCTGATGCCGAGGCCGCCGCTGAGGCGGAAGGCTGAGACCGGGCCGACGGCACAGTCCGCCAGGCCGCTATGGATTGGCAGGGGCGCTGAAATGGCCCCAACAAATGGATGTCGCTGACTGTCGGCTGGTCGGCTGTGGTCGACCTGCCGGCGGTTTCGTATGGGTGTGAGTATGGCTGATGACGAATCATTGACAAGGACCGAGGTCCCAGGGCAGGGTGCCCGATTTTCTGATACCCATCCGGCCGACGGCGGCTCACCGCTCCCCGCCCCTACTGCTACTGGTCCGACCTGGCCTGGGAACACAGGCAGGAAACCCGGCGATGATGGCGGTACTGAGGACGACACCATAGGGCTCCTGGGGTCCCGCCATCAATCCTTTGCGGAACGCTACCACCTGACCCGTAGGGGCAAGGCCAAGCGACTCGGCCAGATTGCCCATATCGCACGGCAATTCGATGTTCTCCACGGCCTGACTCCGGTCAAGCTGCGGCTGATGCTGGAGGCCCTGGGGCCCACCTTCGTCAAGGTCGGGCAGATGTTGTCCATGCGCTCCGAGATCCTGCCCCAACCCTTCTGCGACGAGCTGGCCAAGCTGCGGGCCGATGCCGACCCCATGTCCTACCAGACCGTCATCGACACCCTGACGCGTGAATACGGCCGGCCAGTGTCACAGATCTTCGAGCACATCGACCCCACACCCCTCGGTTCCGCCTCCCTGGCCCAGGTTCATCGGGCCCGACTGCTCACCGGCGAGGATGTGGCCGTCAAGGTCCAGAGGCCCGGTGTGCGCGAGACCATGGCCCAGGATGTCTCCCTCATGCGGTCCATAGCCAAGGCGGCCACCAAGCTCATGCCCTCATCGGCGCAGGTGGTGGACCTGGGCGGGGTGGTCGAGGAGATCTGGGACACCTTTGAATCCGAGACAGACTTCCTGCACGAGGCCCGCAACCTCAGCGAATTCAAGCGCAACTGCCAGCCCCTCGTATACATGGACTGCCCCAAGCCCTACATGGACCTGTGCACCAGCCACCTGGTGGTCATGGACTATGTTGAGGGCATTTCCGTCTCCCACCCCGAGGAGTTGGAGGCCGCCGGCTACGACCTCAAGGAGATCGGCACCAAGCTGGTCGACAATTATGCGGCCCAGATTCTGGACACCGGCTTCTTCCACGCCGATCCCCACCCCGGCAACATCATCATCTCCGGGGGCACGATAGTCCTCATTGATTTGGGTATGACAGGGCGGCTCAACCAGAAGACCCGCTCGGTCATGCGGCAGATGATCTTCGCGGTCGGCAAGCAGGATTCGCCGGCCCTGGCCGAGGGCCTCATGCGCTTCTCCGGCAGCCCCGCCGATGCCGAGGATTACCCCTCACTGCTGGCCGACCTGGACAGCATCGTCAAGGAGTACGGCACGGTGGACCTGGCCGAGCTGGATGTGGCTGAGTTCTTCGGTGCCCTGACCCAGCTGGCCCAGCGCCACGGCATCGAGGTGCCCAGCTCAATCACCACCATGGGCCGCGCCCTGGTGACCCTGGAGGGCATGTTGGACGAGTTCATTCCCGATGTCAACATGATCCAGATCATCTCCGACCATATCTCCCGCAGCAAGTCGGTTGACGAGCTGGCCTCCGACGAGCTCAAATCCCTGGGTCTCGAGGGTCACCAGGCCCTCCACGGTCTTTTCGGCACGCTGGCCGAAGCCCAGGTGGCCGCCCGTATGCTCACCCGTGGGCAGCTGCGGGTCAATACCGAGCTGGTCGGTTCCGAGGAGCCCTTAAGTCAGCTGTCCGACATGATCAACCGCCTGACCATGGCCCTGATCGTGGTCGGTCTCTTCATCGGCTCGTCCATCGTCTACTATGCGGGCATGAAGCCCATCATCTTCGGCATCCCCCTGGTCGGCTTCCTGGGCTATGTCATCGCCTTCATCCTCTCGGCCTGGATCGTCTTCGACATCTATTTCAAGGGCCGCAAAGCCCGTAAGGCCAAGAAGTAGGGCCTGAGAGCCCACAACTTTTGGAATGAGTCCGTAAGCCCTCTGCTATGTCTTAGAGCTTGGCCGGTGCTTGCAACTCAATAGTGGCAGTCGGCACCAAAAACTGTGGGCCTTTGACTCATTACTGTCAGAGGCCCACAGTCTGTAGCGGCTATGGTGTCAGCACGCTGTTGCCTAATCTTTCTTGGCATCGGTCGCCGGAACGGGGCTGACCGAGGAGACGTCGATGTCCTTGAGCTTGATGATCTTGGTGTGGTGCTTGATCTTGTAGCCCAGGTAGAGGGCCAGGACCAGGATCACGCTGAAGTAGGTCATGCCAATCTCGCCCCAGTTCCAGCTGGCGAAGGCGGGGATATCCTGCCCGGCAATCACGATGATGCATAAGACCAGGGCCAGAATCGGACCGAGGGGGAAGAACCTGGCCCTGTACTTCAGCTCGGACAGGTCGTGGCCTTGGAGCTTGAAGGCCCGGCGGAAGCGGTAGTGGCTCAGGGCTATGCCGATCCAGGCGATGAAGCCGGTCAGCCCGGTGGCGGTAACCAGCCACATGTAGAACTTCTGGCCGAAGATCGACGTGGCGAAGGTGGCCAGCTCCATGCACAGGGTGGCGATCAGGCCGGCCATGGGCACGCCGTTCTTGGTGGTGGTGGCGAAGATCTTGGGGGCGTGGTGGTCCTTGGCCAGGCCGTAGAGCATACGGGAGGAGGCGTAGGCGCCGGTGTTGACGGCGGATAGGATGGAGGTCAGCACCACAGCGTTCATAATGGAGGCCGCCGAGGCCAGTCCGGCCCGCTGGAAGACGATGGTGAAGGGCGACATGGCGATGTTGCCGTCAGAGGCTCCCAGCAGATTGGGACTGGTGTAGGGAATTAGGGCTGCGATCACGAAGATGGAGAGGATGTAGAAGAGCAGGATGCGCCAGAAGACCTCGTTGATGGCCTTGGGTACGGCCTTGCCCGGGTCCTCGGACTCTCCGGCGGTGACGCCCACCACTTCGGTGCCCTGGAAGGAGTAGCCGGCAATCAGGAAGACGCTCATGATGGCGGGAAGGCCTCCCACAAAGGGCGCATCCTTGTAGGTGAAGTTCTGCAGGCCCACCGCCGGGTGGAACATGATGCCGCAAATCATGGCGAAGCCGACCACCAGGAAGATGACGATGGTGGCCACCTTGATCAGGGCCAGCCAGAATTCCGTCTCCCCAAAGGCTGAGACCACCAGGGCGTTGATGAGAAAGACAATCAGCAGGACCAGCAGGCTCCAGACCCAGCCAGGGCTGTCCGGCAGCCAGTACTGGATGAGCAGGGCGGCTGTGGAAATGTCGACTGCGCCGGCGATGGTCCAGTTGAGCCAGTAATCCCAACCCATGGCGAAGCCCAGGGCAGGGTCGATGTATTTGGAACTGTAGACCGCGAAGGAGCCGGAGACCGGCATGTTGGTGGCCAGTTCGCCCAGGGAGGTCATGAGGAAGTAAATCATGACTCCCATGGCTGCGTAGGCCACGAGTCCGCCGCCGGGGCCGGCCTGGGCGATGGTGGAGCCGGAGGTCATGAACAGGCCGGTGCCGATGCAGCCGCCCAGGGCGATCATGGAGATATGACGAGTCTTGAGGTTTCGTTGTACGTTGCCGTGGCCCTTGCCACCCTGGTTCTTGCCATCGTGGCCCTGGCCACCCTTGGTGGTTCCGGCTGAGATCGGGCTGGTCTGTGACCCTGCCTTCGCGTCTGCGCTCGTCATATGCTCCCTCCTTTCGGGAATCTCTGAGTTCAATCTTCAACTACTGCCGAAACGCTTTCGGGTCTCGGCACATCTTTTTTGGGCGGTGGTGCTGAACATGCTGCCTGCCCGGGCCGACCCCGGGGGCTGGCCATTTCCGCTGAACGGAATCGGCACCCTGCCTTACCGGTATGGGCACCGTTGAGCAGTTTATGCCATCTCGCTGACCGGGCATTCCAAACGTTCAGTATCCGGCGGCTGTCGGCTGACAACCGGGGTGCTGACCAGTATCCTGACCGATGACTTGTCTGCTGGCTTGTCCGGTGCCCCACGTCCGGCCGTTGGCTTCCCGTACACGGATCTGCGGTGGCCCAACGGCGGTTGGCAGTCATCCAACCCTCTCAACCGTGTGCTTTCGCCGAACTAACGAATGTCCGCTAGTTCCCCCTCATGGCTGGCCGATGGTGATACGTCAATGTCCTTGAGGGGGATCAGATGGGTATGATGCTTGATCTTGTAGCCAAAGAACAGGATCAGCACCAGGGGCACGGACATGTAGGTCACGCCGATTTCCTGCCAGTTCCAAGTCACGAAGGCCTCGATGTTCTGCCCGCCGATGACCACCAGGCACAGCAGGAGCGCCAGGATCGGCCCCAGGGGGAAGAGCTTGGCATGGTATTTGAGCTCGCTGACATTATGCCCCTGCAATATGAAGGCCCGGCGGAAGCGGTAGTGGCTCAGGGCAATGCCGATCCAGGCGATGAAGCCCGTCAGTCCCGAGGCCGCCACCAGCCACATGTAGATCTGCTGTCCAAAGATGGAGGAGGCGAAAGTGGCCAGGGAAATCACCGTTGTGGCCACCAGGGCCGCGAGCGGTATGCCATGCCTGGTGGTCTTGGCGAAGACCTTGGGGGCGTAGTGGTCCTTGGCCAGGGCGTAGAGCATACGGGTGGAGGCGTAGGCGCCCGAGTTGGCCGCTGAGAGTACCGAGGTGAGCACGATGGCGTTCATCAGGCTCGCGGCGAAGGCCAGGCCGGCCCGCTTGAAGACCAGGGTGAAGGGGGAGACGGCGATGTTGCCGTCGGCCGCCGACAGGAGATTGGGGGAGGTGTAGGGAATCAACGCCGCGATCACGAAGATGGACAGGATGTAGAAGAGCAGGATCCGCCAGAATACGTCGTTGATGGCCTTGGGTACCGCGTGGGCCGGATCCTTGGACTCCCCGGCCGTCACGCCAATCAGCTCCGTGCCCTGGAAGGAGAAGCCCGCAATCAGGAAGACGCTGAGGATGGCCGGAAAGCCGCCCACAAAGGGCGCGTTCTTGTAGGTGAAATTCTTGAAGCCGACCGCCGGGTGGAACATGATGCCAAAGATCATGGCGAAGCCGATGACCAGGAAGATGATGACCGTTGCCACCTTGATCAGCGACAGCCAGAACTCGGTCTCACCAAAGGCCGAGACGGTCAGGGCGTTGATGAGGAAGATGACCACCAGGACCAGCAGGCTCCAGATCCAGCCGGGAGTGTCCGGCAGCCAGTACTGGATGAGCAGGGCGGCCGTGGAGATGTCGACCGCCACCGTGATGGCCCAGTTGAACCAGTAGTTCCAACCCATGGCGAAGCCCAGGGCCGGATCCACATACTTGGCGTTATAGGTGGCGAAGGAGCCGGAGACCGGCATGTTGGTGGCCAACTCGCCCAGGGAGGTCATCAGGAAGTAGACCATGAGACCCATGGCCGCGTAGGCCACGAGACCGCCCCCGGGGCCGGCCTTGGCGATGGTGGAGCCGGAGGTCATGAAGAGGCCGGTGCCGATGCAGCCGCCCAGGGCGATCATGGAGATGTGCCGGGTCTTGAGATTGCGCTGGACGCCCTTGGCCAGGCCGCTTTCCGCAGCCTTGGCCTGGTTCGCGGCCTTGGCGCTCACCGCCCCCCTGCCGATCTTTGCCTTCATGCTGCCTGTCCTCCCAACTATCAAGGAAGGCTACAAACGATAAAAGCCCCTCCGCCCTGCGGTTCCGAGCATGAGTGCCGGTACCCGTCTGCGAAGAGACCCATGTGTAACAACCGTCCATAGCGCTCCGCAGGAACCCCTGCGACAGTTCCGGATTTGTTGAATCCGGACCCAACAACCAACCCCGGCAGGACCTGGTCATTTCGGCCAAAGCTCCTTTGACTGGCCTTCACCGATGCCGCCGCATCTCCGCCCAGCTACTGATAGCTCCAGCAACCTCTTCTGTGACTTACAATGCCCACAAGAATAGCCCATTTCGCTGACAAGCAGCCGCTGTGCCCAATCGGTTCCTCACTCCTCCGCACCATCCATCCATACGGCCTTGGTGGTAGCTCCGTTTTGCGCTTGCATGCTTTTGTCCCCAGGCTGACAGCCGCTGATGTGGGGTGGCTCGGCGGTTGGGTGCAGGTCAGTGTGATATGCGGATGCCCCGCCTGTTTTGGGGCGGGGCATCCGCATCGTCTGTTGGTTGTGGTTAGTGTCTGAGGTTGTGTCCTGTTTGTTTTCGGCGGTGTGTGAGTCTTATGCCGGTTAGTAGTGTCATGGATGTCAGGATGCCGAGGGTGGGTAGGGTCCAGGCTCCCAGTGGTCCTCCGGTGAGGGGGAGTTGGGTGATGGCTGGTGCCCATTTGGCTTTGAGGAAGGTCCACCTGGTGATGGGTGTGGTGGCGGGGTCGAAGTCGGCTCCGGTGAAGGTGTCGGTCCATCCGGTCAGGATCCATCCGGGTTTGGTTGGTGGGTCGGGCATGGCGACCAGGTCGCCTTCGGTGACGGTCTGGTTTTTGCTCCCAGTGGTGCCGTCGGGCCAGGTGCCGCCGTTGGGGTCTAGTTCCACGGGCCAGGTGGCTCGTTTCCATCCCATGTACATGTCGGTGTCGGCGGTGATGGCCTGTCCGGTGTAGTGGGTGGTGGCCGCTGGGTCGGTGTACCAGTCGTCGAAGGTCCATCCGGTCCTGCTTGGTATGGTTATCTCCCGGTATAGGGCGCCCCAGGCGTCGTCGCCGTCGTCGACGTGCAGGGTCCAGGTGGCTGGGTTGGCTCCTGGGTAGTTGGCGTGGGCGGTCAGGGTGTGTTGGACGACCCATTTGGCGTGCAGGGTCATGTTGGCGCCCACGGGTCCTGTCCTCCAGGGTTGGGTGAGGTTGGTGTCGGTGTGCCAGCCTTTGAACGTGTGCCCGGTCCAGGCGCCTGGTGTGGGCAGGCCGCCTGTGGTCAGGGTGGTGTCCTTGTTGATGGTCTGGCTGGTGATGGGGGGTACCTGTCCGGTGGCGTCTCCCAGGTCGTAGCTGATGGTGACGCGGTGGGTGTATCGGGCGTATAGGGTCATGGTGTGGCTGGTGTCGTCGATCTCGTCGGGTCCGATGTGGCTGG
>NZ_PDCG01000100.1 GCF_003315635.1 Bifidobacterium aemilianum
AGGTTGGCGATTCCCTCCAGGCTCAGGATGCCCTTGGCATTCAGATTCAGACTTGTTACGGCCTGGTCCACGCTGGTAAAGGTTGCGGTGGGCAACTTGCCTTGCACTGAGGCCACAGCATCGGCCAAAGACGCATCGGGGAAGCATTGATTAATGGGATCGACGTTGACGGCACAGAAGTGAGCATAGGTGATGGTGCCTGAGTAGGCGAAGGTGCCGGCTCCTCCGGCGGTGGTCCATGAGGTGTTCGAGTAGCTGCCTTGGTTGCTCCAGCTGTAGGTGTGTGTGCCGCCGTCGTTCCAGGTGTAGGTT
>NZ_PDCG01000101.1 GCF_003315635.1 Bifidobacterium aemilianum
GGAAGGTGCCTGTTGGGGTGCCCGGGTCGGTTATCAGGCCGGTGCCGTAGCTGATGCCGGTCTGGTCGGTGATGGTGGGGTTGGGTGTCAGTCCCGGCGCGAGGAAGCGCACGGTGTATTGGTCGGCTTCCCATTTCGCCTTGATGGTCATGGGGGCCAGGACCGGGTCTCTCATGGTGTTCCAGGGGTTGCCGGTGGCCGTGTCGGTCCATCCGGTCAGGTGGTGGCCCTCCTTGCTGGTGGTCAGCGTGCCGATGGGTTGTCCCTCGTTCACGGTCAGGCTGGTGGGTGCGCCGT
>NZ_PDCG01000102.1 GCF_003315635.1 Bifidobacterium aemilianum
TGTACCAGCCGTTGAAGGTGCCGTGGCTCCAGGCGCCCGGTGTGGGGGCGTTCAGGGTGGTGTCCTTGTCGATGGTCTGGGCCGTGATGCTCAGGTCGCCTGCCGCCTGGCCCAGGTCGTAGGTGATCTTGACCCGGTGGGTGTATCGGGCGTATAGGGTCATGGTGTGGCTGGTGTCGTCGATCTCGTCGGGTCCGATGTGGCTGGTGGTGAAGTCCCACTTGCGGCCGCCGGTGGTTGGTGTGGTCCACCATCCGTTGA
>NZ_PDCG01000103.1 GCF_003315635.1 Bifidobacterium aemilianum
GCCGTCTTCTGCTTGAAAAAAAAAAGACCGTCTGACCTTCGCTGGTCATGTGGTCCAGCTGCCTGCGGTCCTTGACCAGCCAGCATTCGGAGCAACGGACACAATACCCCTGCATCGGAATTACCGTCTGTTACGCAGCGTCATTACCAAGGAAGTCGCCTGGCCGCCCATAGTCCTCGCCGACGGTGATCTCTCACTCGGCTCCTGTCGAGCTGATGCGCTGATCCCCGGGCGTGATGACGCGTGGTCGTGC
>NZ_PDCG01000104.1 GCF_003315635.1 Bifidobacterium aemilianum
GCGTGTGAGGTAGGGTGGGGCTGGAGGATGGGGGTTTGTGTGGCTTGATGGGCGCCGGGAGGGGATGTGAGGTTAGCCGGGGGGCATGCAGTGGTGCGATGATCGGGGGGCTGGCAGTGGGGGGTCGGATGTTTGGTAGTGCACTGGTTGGGGAGGCGCCGGCCTGGTGGTTAAGAATAACGGCGGCCGGGTGATCTGGCGATTTGTGCTGGACCTGCAGTGCAGTTGTTT
>NZ_PDCG01000011.1 GCF_003315635.1 Bifidobacterium aemilianum
AGGCTGCCCACACCAGGCGTCTGGACCGGGCACACGTTCCAAGGCTGGCACACCGACACGACCCTGACCCAACCCTGGAGGACAGGACCCGTGACCAGCAACACGACCCTGCACGCCAAATGGGCCATCGCCCGCACCGTCACCGTCCACGCCAACTACCCAGGAGCCAACCCAGCCACCTGGACCCTGCACGTAGGCGACGGCGACAACGCCTTGGGCGCCCTGAGCACCATAACCATACCCATCAGGACCGGATGGAGGTTCGACGACTGGTACACCGACCCAGCGGCCACCACCCGCTACACCGGACAGGCCATCACCGCCGACACCGACCTATACATGGGATGGAAACAAGCCACCTACCTCGTGAGCCTGGACCCCAACGGCGGCACCTGGCCCGACGGCACCACCTATGCCAAATACCAGTGGGCCACCCACGGCGACCCGGCCACCATGCCCGACCCACCAACCAAACCAGGCCAACTCCTGACCGGATGGACCGACACGGCCACCGGAGCCGACTTCGACCCCACCACCACACCCATCACCGACTGGACCTCCCTCAAAGCCAAATGGGCACCAGCCATCACCCAACTCCCCCTCACCGGAGGACCACTAGGAGCCTGGACCCTACCCACCCTCGGCACCCTCCTACCCCTGACCACCCTCGCAGCCATCTGGCACAGCCTGCGCAAAAAACAAGGAGAACACAACCTCAGACACTAACCGAGCACCAGTAATAATCAGGGTCGCGCCATGAGCGGAAGCGCGACCCTTTCCCATACCCACAAACCATGTATCAACACCGCACAGTAGGCTAGAAAGCATTACGTAAAACGCTGGAAATCCAGGGTTTTGAGGGTAGTGTAATTTCCGATATTACATAAGATCCGCAACTATCGAGTTGTTCGGTACTTCATGAAATACGGTTGATTCAGCTGGCCCAGACGGCCGCGTCGGGGTCGTGGTCGGGGTTGTAGCCGTCGTCCTCGTCGCTGTCGTAGAAGCTGGCCTCATCGTCCATAACACCGGAATCAGCCTCGGCATTGATGGCATCGACCGCCTTGGCGTCCAGCTGGTACTTGGGCAGCACATTCTTGATATAGGAGACCACAGCCTCGCCCATGGGCACGTCGTGGCCGGCCTTTTCGGCCAGATACCAGCGGTGGGTGAGGACCTCATGGAAGAACTGGGCCGGTTCGATCTGCGACCGGTATTCGGCCGGAATCATGTGCACCGTGGGTTCAAAGACCTCGCGCATCCAGTCGGTGGCCACAATCTCCAGGTCCTCGCCCTCGCGCCATGTGGAGGCCCGATAGGCATCCAGGTCGTTGAGCAGGCGGCGGGCCTGGTTCTCCTGCACGTCCAGGCCGGTCAGGCGCAGGAGCTTGCGGGAGGCGTAGCCGGCGTCGACCACCCGGGGGCGGACCATCACGCATTTGCCGTCATCAGTGGTCTTCATCTCCAGCTCGTCCACGTCGAAGCCCAGTTCGTTGAGCTTCTCGACCCGCTGTTCAATCTTCCACATCTCGTCGGGATCGAACTGGTCCACGTCGGTCAGGACCGACCAGAGGGAATGGTAGCGGTCGACCAGGCGATTGCCCACCCCGATCTCGTCCACCTCGTCGGGCAGGAGCTTGCCGGAGCTCAGGTCCATGAGCTCGCCGATGATGTTGGTGCGGGCCAGATCAATGTCGTATTCACGCTGGCCGTCGGTCAGGGAGGGGTAGAGGGCGCCGGTCTCGGCATCGACCAAATATGCGGAGAAGGCATCGGCATCCCGCAGGAAGAGGACGTTGGACAGGGAGACATCACCCCAGTAGAAGCCGGCGAGATGCAGGCGAACCAGGAGCACGGCCAGGGCATCAATCAGCCGGTCGGCGGTGTCGGGGCGGAGATTGCCGGCGAAGAGGGCGCGGTAGGGCAGGGAGAACTTCAGGTGCTCGGTGACCAGGATGGCCTCCATGGGGTTGCCCTCGCGGTCATGGCGGCCGGTGACCACAGCGATTGGCTTGACGGTAGGCAGGTCCAGTTTCTGCAAGCGCCTCAGGAGTTCATACTCCCTGGCGGCCACAGGCCGGGTGATCTCCTTCATGGCATCGGTCTCCTGGCCCACACGCACGAAACGGACCACGTGCCGGGAAATGCCTCTGGGCAGATTGACCAGCAGGTCGTCGGGCCAGGTGGCCAGCGGCTTCTCCCACGGCAGAGTGAACATCTTGGGGTTGGATGATGCCGCTGTGATCTTCAGCGCCTTGGGCTCGGCCACATTGGCATCGATGCCCGCCGTCTGAACCGACGTGGCCTTGATGGCCCGCGGATCCAATGCTGATCGTCCAGTCAAATCCATAACCCCAATCTACCCAAGGCCCACGAACAACCCCTACGTCAGATTCTCGTGGGGCCGAGGGCACGAAGAAAGGGAAAGCCCCGCTGGGGGGCGGGGCTTTCCTACAAGGCCACTGGCTAGAACTACTTGTCCAGGGGCAGACGCAGCTCGGTCGACGGGGCGAAGAGGTGCATCTTGGTGGGGTCGATCTTGATCTTGACCACGTCACCGACCTTGGGGAGCTGACGGGGGTTGACGCGAATCGTGGTCAGCTTGTTCTGGTCGGACATCATGGCGGCGGTCTCAGCGGCGGAACCGTCGGTGAGGATGTTGCCGTAGATGTAGCCGTCGGAACCCAGGTCCTCGACGTTCATGACCTTCAGGGAGAAGGCGTTGGCATCGGAGGAATCAGCCAGGTCGGCGTCCTCGGGGCGGAAGCCCAAGACAATCTGACCCTTGTCCTCAGGGGTCAGGTCGGCGACGGCGGCCGGGTCCAGATCAATGGTGTCGTTGCCGATCTTGGCCTTGCCATTGACCACCGGGTGGGTGTTGATGTTCATGGAGGGCGAGCCGATGAAGCCTGCAACGAAGACGTTGGCGGGGCGGTCATAGAGCTCGGTGGGAGCGCCGACCTGCTGGAGGATGCCCAGCTTGATGACGGCGATGCGGTCGCCCATGGTCAGAGCCTCGGTCTGATCGTGGGTGACGTAGAGGGTGGTGACACCCAGCTGGCGCTGCAGGGCGGCGATCTGGGTACGGGTCTGGACACGGAGCTTGGCGTCCAGGTTGGACAGGGGTTCATCCATGAGAAAGACCTTGGGCTCACGGACGATGGCTCGGCCCATGGCCACACGCTGGCGCTGGCCACCGGACAGGGCCTTGGGCTTGCGGTCCAGGAACTCGGTCAGGTCCAGGATCTCAGCGGCCTTGCGGACGCGCTGCTTGATCTGGTCCTTGGGGGTGCCGGCGATCTTCAGAGCGAAACCCATGTTGTCCTCGACGGTCATATGAGGATACAGGGCGTAGTTCTGGAAGACCATGGCGATGTCGCGGTCCTTGGGCTGCATGGTGGTGACGTCCTTGCCACCAATGAAGATCTTTCCCTTGTTGACCTCTTCAAGACCGGCCAGCATACGAAGGGTGGTTGACTTGCCGCAGCCGGAGGGGCCGACCAGGACCAGGAACTCACCGTCCTTGATGTCCAGGTTCAGGTCATCGACTGAGGGCTCGGTGTTGCCCGGATAGATACGAGTGACGTTCTCGAATTTTACTTCTGCCATAGTGATTCCTTTCATCGGCAGGTACGTGCCGAACGATCCGTTGTGAGAGGTTCTACGTTGCTATCCGGCCATTGTCGACACACGACATCGGTACCAGACGAAGACCAACAGTCAACGTTTTCTTTCTAGGCCCACGAAAATTCTCTTCCTTGAGTCTGTTTCTCATCATACACGGCTCAGCTGCAAGGTCAATCGGCCATCCTCAGCTCTGGGCGTGGTGGTTGTGCATCCGGTTGCACAACCTGTTATGCTAAGTCATCATTCATGGGCAAATGCCTGAAAACAGGGGGAAACGCTATACTTACAGCTTGGAGGTGCCATGAGACCTATTCGCATCGGCGTGGTGGAAGACGACCCTGCAGCTTGTCAGCGCGTACTGGACTACCTGAACCAGTATCAGGACGAGCAGGGCGAGGAGTTCGTCGTATCCGCCTTCGATGACGGCCAGGCCATCGTCGACTCCTATTCACCGGTCTACGACATCCTCCTTCTGGACATCGAGATGAAGAAGATGAGCGGACTGGACGCGGCCCGCCGCATCCGCGAGCGCGACCAGGGTGTCATTATCATCTTCATCACCGCCGCCCCCCAGTACGCCATCAGCGGCTACCAGGTGCGGGCCCTCTCCTACCTGCTCAAGCCCGTGCCCTACTTCGCCTTCTCCCAGGAGATCAAACGCTCCATCGACCAGATCAAGGAGCAGGGATACGCCAGCATGCTGGTGGAGAGCGGCGGCAAGCAGACCCGCTTGGAGCTCTCCCAGATCACATACATCGAATCCATCCGTCACACCATCGTCATCCATACCTCCGAGGGCAAGATCTCCATATCCTCCACCCTCAAGGAGTTGGAGTCCCAGCTGGAAGGCCAGGATTTCTACCGTTCCAACTCCTGCTATCTGGTCAACCTCCGGCATGTCACCGCAGTGGAGGACCAGGACTGCCTCATGTCCGGCGGCGAACGCTTGCGGATCAGCCGCCCCCGCAAGAAGGGCTTCCTGGCGGCCCTGACCGACTATGTGGGTACCGGGGCCTAGGCCATGAACGGGACCATCACCAACGCCCTGCCGGACATCCCCCGACTCTATACCGCCATCTGCGAATGGCTGGCCTGCCTGATCTACCTCTTTGCCATATACCGGAAGGCTTCGATCAAACGGACCATACTGGTGCTGGCCCTGGGCCTGCCGGTCATGGTGGCCATCCAATACGGGGCCGGTGCCATGCCCAAGACCTTCTGGATCCTGGGCATGCTCCTGGCTGCTGCGGGCATGTACCTAATCATGCTGCTGGGCTCCAATGCAGGCAAACGCCAAGCCCTCTACCTGACCGCCCGCTCCTTCGTGCTGGCCGAGCTGGTGGCCTCCCTCCACTGGCAGCTGGCCACCTTCATACGATATGAGCTGGGGCACGAATCCGTCCTGGGCATCCAGCGAGCGCATGTCTCCAACCTGACCGCGAACCCGGAGAGCTGGTTCCTGCTGATTGCCACCTATGCGGTCTGCTTCAGCCTGGCCTGGCTGGCTGAGCGGCGGAACTTCAGCCAGTCCAAACCCACGCTGCCGACCCTAACGACCACCATCGCCACCCTGGCCATCACCGTGGTCACCTTCGCCATGAGCAACCTCAGCTTCGTGTCGACCAACACGCCCTTCTCCGGCACGGTCGGCCAGTCGGTCTTCTATATTCGCACCCTGGTGGATTTCTGCGGGTTCACCGTGCTCTATGCCCAGCAGGAGCAGTCCCGGCGAATCGCCACCAATACGGAACTGGCCTCCATTGACGCCCAGCTGCGCAGCCAGCACCAGGAGTACCTGCAATCCAAGGAGAATCTGGAATCGGTAGGGCGAATCTCCCACGACCTCAAACACCAGATCGCCGCGCTGAGGGCTGAGGTCGACCCTGAGCATGCGGCCGCTGGCTTCGAGCAGCTGGAGGCCTCGGTCGGCAAGTACAGCGCCCAGCAGCATTCCGGCAACCCTGTGCTGGACGTCATTCTGACCTCCAAAACCCGCACCTGCGTCAGCCGTGGCATCACCCTGACGGCCGTGGCCGACGGCAAACTCCTGGACTCCATGACCTCCATGGATATAGCCACCCTCTTCGGCAACGCCCTGGACAACGCCATCGAGGCGGTCTCCAAGCTGCCCGACCCCCAGCAGCGGCTGGTCAAGCTGGCCCTCTTCTCCCAGAACCGGTTCACCATCATCCGCGTGGAGAACTACTATGCCTCGGACCTACGCTCGGACGGCGAGGGCAACCTGGTCACCACCAAGAAGGACAAGCACGGCCACGGCTTCGGCGTCAAGTCCATCCGGCACATAGCCGAGCTCTATGGCGGCGGGATGACTGTTCATACCGAAAACCACTGGTTCACGCTGACCGTCATGCTGCCCCGCTGAGCCACCCCACCCCCCGTGGTTTACGCCACGAGGGGTGGGGTGGCTCCAGTACTTTGCCCCCCGGAGAGAGGGTGCTTGGGTCTTAAGGACTGGCCACCTTCCACGACGATGTCCTCGGGGTTGGCTGCCTAGCCGTAGACGGGTTCCAAGGTCTCCTGGTAGTCCTGGTGGAAGAAGCGTTCCTGGGCCAGCTTGTCGATCTACCCGTTGGTGAAGTCCTGAAGCTCCTTGTTGCCCTGCTGCACGGCTGGCGCGATCATGGACTCCCCACCCAAGATGCTGATGCCCACACTGAAGCCCTTGTTGGCCTTGGCCCAGGCCTGCACCTCCGTGTTGTCGGTGGAGAAGGCGTCGCCCCGGTGGTCCAGCAGGGCGCTGTATGCATTGGCGTACTGGTCGTACTTCTGCAGGGTGATGCCCTCGTGGTGGAGGTCGAAGTACTGCTCAGCCGTGGTGCCCTTGGCCAGGATCAGGGTCTTGCCCTTGAGCTGGTCCAAGGACTTGATCTCGGCCGAATCGGGCGATACCACGCCCAGGGCCACCTTCATGTAGGGCTTGGCGAAGTCAACCTTCTCCTTGCGTTCGCGGGTCACGGTGAAGTTGGCCAGGGTTACGTCGACCCTGTTGGAGGCCAGCACATCCACCCGGGTGGCCGGGTCCACGGAGGTGTAGTCCGTCTTGACACCTAGGTCCTTGGCCAGCCCTTCGGCGAAATAGATGTCGTAGCCCTGGTACTTGCCGTCCTTGTCCACATAGGTGAAGGGGGCCTTGTCGGAGAAGACGGCGACCTTCAGCTGGCCTGACTGCTTGATGTCCGCGATGGTCCGGGCCTTGTTGGCCGTGCCTGCCGCGCCGAATGCCGAGCCCTTGGACTGGTCCTGGCTGGGCAGGGAGACCGATGGACCGCAGGCTGTCAGGGCACCCAGCAGACCGACGGCCGCAATGGCCGCCGGCAGGGACCGGTTCAGACGGCCAGCCTGGCGGGCTGTTGCCCTCCCCCGGCGAGCGGCACCCACGGTCGCCTCGCTTGTTGCGGCGCTTGGCTGAGCTGCGGGCCGGGTTGGGCTACCGGCGAGACTTGCGCCGCGATTGCTTGCACCGGCCTTGCCAACCACCGCACTGCCTGACTTATCTACGCCGCCTGGGGTGCCGATGAGGACTGTGAGTCCGGGGCCCCAGCGACTCCTATCCACTTGCGCTGCTTGTGTTTCTGGCCTTCCTGACGCTTCTGGCACTTCCAACGCTGCCCGCATTGGCCGAACTGTCAACCTCGCCGTGCACGAGGGCCTTGATGGTCCGCTTGATTGTATTCACGATTCGAAATACAGGAAGTAGAGCTGGACCAGCAGGGGCTTGTTTCTGGACACTTCCACATAGGCCCTGGCCGTCTGCCGCATGACCGGGGTGCGGGCCAGTTCGACCGCGGCACAGGCCAGGCCGACCAGGATCGACAGGACTATGCCCAGGCTGGAAATGTAGAATGTCATGAGGGCCGCATTGGCGAAATATGGCGCGTGATGGGCTATGAAGAGCCAGTTCATCCTGCTCCTTGGATCATGGGAATGTACAGCTGCGACCTGCTGCCGACCATTGTTGCGAATCGCCGTCAGGCAGGGACTCCATTAGGGGTAGCCAGGTGCGAACTGGATTTAAGTGCATTCAGTCGGCCCCAGAGGCTCTGTGTCCAGACCTGCCCAGGAATCCGCACCAACGTTTTGGGCCAGCACTGCAGCAGTCACACTGCCGGAAGTCGCAATAGAAAGAAAAGGGAAGAAAAGGCAGGAAAACAGCGACCAGAACGAGGGTCGGTGCCTCTAGATACAGGAAAAGCCTGACAGGCCTCCATGGCCACATAAAAGCCAGCTATCATTGTAGTCTTGCAATCCTAATCGAATGAACCCCAGCCTACACGCTCACTGGTAGTTGACAAATACAGAGCACAGGTCATATCAGTATGTGGATTTCCACGGGTTTGAGGGGGCCTGGCTACCGGCTCCATCACCTGGCGAGACCTTCCTCCCCCAAGCTCCCACAGCCACCCTCAAGCTCCCGGAGATACAAGACTCGCCGGCGCATCCACTCTGGAATGCACCGGCGAGTCTTGTTGGCGGTAGGACTTTCAGACCCTAGGGGTCAGTATGTCTCAGGCCTGCTTATTGGCTTCCTTGTCCTTGTTCTTGGGCATGATCCACCACTTGAGCAAGGGGTAGGAGACGATGACGGCCAGCAGGGTGTTGACCACAGAGGCCAGGGTCGAGGAGACGGCGTTATTCAGACCCATGCCCTTGCACCACATGGTGACCCAGCCAGGCAGGACCAAGTTGACCACCACGATGATGACGGCCAGGATCGCGTACTTCCAGGCCGCCTCGGCGAAGGAGCTGTCGGACTTGAAGACCCACTTCATCTGGACGATGAAGTTGACGATCTGGGCCAGGACCTCGGCGATCAGGAAGGTCAGGAAACCGCCCAGGCCATTGGTGTCGGGCGAGCTGTAGTTGAAGATCAGGAAGGAGAAGGGCTGGGTCATCCCCATGGCCGTCACGAAGACCGCCGTGCCGATCCAGCTCACCACGAAGCGGGTGATCGTGGAGATATTGGAGAGCAGGTTGAAGAGGATGAACTCCCAGATGTTGGGGTGGTCATGAATCCAGCGGGTCACCGCATTGGTCGGCTCCTTGGAGGGCTTGGGTTGGGTGCTGGGGGTCTGTGCGTTATCAGTCATGGTTGAGTTCCTTTGCTATGCGCTTGTTGGCCGCCTTGTTCCTGAAGAAGCCACGAATGAAGGAGCCGGCCCCGCGGAAGGTGTGGCCGTTGGCGATCTTGACGATGGCATCCACCATGGAGGCGTCGATCATGCCCTGGGTCATCTTGCACATGGCCCTGGGGGGCATGTTGAGGACGAAGAGGGTGTTGAGGTCGGGCTGGCCGGTCTTCTCACGGATCTTGGCCTCACGCTTGATCAGGGTCTTGGCCACCGTCCGGGCGGCGAATCCCTTGGAATCCGCCCAGGAGGAGATGGGGTCGTTAATCCCGAAGACCGTGGGCTTGCCGGGGGCGATCACCCCGTGGCCGAAGAGGCTGGCCATCTGGTTGTCGGTCACATCCTTGACCTTTCCGGTCAGGTAGGCACCCAGGGTGGGCGACGGAGCCTGGGGCTCCACATCCCCCTCGACCTGGAAGTCGACCTGCAGGGGCAGCTCGTGGGCGTTCTCGCCGACCAGGAGGGTCCATTGGCCGGACTCGGTATGCCAGGCGGTGGTCTTGGGGTCGAAGTGACGGAAGCTGTAGCGGTCGAAGTCGATACGGACCGACTTGCTCTCATGGCCCTCCAGCCAGACCTTGCTGAAGCCCTTGAGCTCGTGGTCGGGGCGCAGAACACCACCCTGGG
The DNA here is from genome assembly GCF_003315635.1 of Bifidobacterium aemilianum. Lineage (GTDB taxonomy): Bacteria > Actinomycetota > Actinomycetes > Actinomycetales > Bifidobacteriaceae > Bifidobacterium > Bifidobacterium aemilianum. Next base: position 9,402 of record NZ_PDCG01000011.1, read on the forward strand.
GGCCACGAACATAGAGCTGGACGACGGTGGCACCGGCCCTGTCGGACTGGTTGGTCACAGTCAGGCTGATGCCGGTCTTGTCGGCCTTCAGGTCGCTGAAGTCGAAGGAGCTGTAGGAGAGACCAAAACCGAAGGGGAATCGCACGGGGACCTGGGCGGTCTCATAGTAGCGGTAGCCGACGAAGGGGCCTTCCCGGTAGATGGCGTCGCGGCCGACGGCCGGATACCAGTCGGCATTGGGGCAGTCCTGGTAGGCCAGGGGCCAAGTCTCAGCCAGGTGGCCGGAGGGGTTGACCTTGCCGGTCAGCACCCGGGCGATGGCCGAGGCGCCGGCCTGGCCGGACAGGCCGACATGCAGCATGGCGGACACGTCATCGAACCAGGGCAGCTCCACCGGTGAACCGGTCACCAGGACGACGACCAGTGGCTTGCCGGTTGCCTTGAGGGCGTTGACCAGGTCGGTCTGAACCTGGGGGATGGCCATGGTGGAGCGGTCCAGACCTTCGGATTCGCTGCGCTCGTCCAGGCCGACGACCGCCAGGACCACATCGGTCTGATCGCTGGTGGCCAGGGCCACCGCATCCTCAATCAGGGGACGGTTGACATCACCGTGGCGCTCATACCCCTGCTGGTAGCCGGAGAGTGTTATGCCCTCCATCCTGCCCAGCTCATCGCACAGGTTCTCGCTCTTGGTGGCGTTGACCTTGGAGGAGCCCGAACCCTGGAACCGCGCGGTCTTGGCCATGTCACCGACCAGGGCCACCCGGCTGCCGGGCTTGAAGGGCAGGACCTGGTCATCGTTCTTCAGCAGGACGATGGACCCCTCGGCCACGGTACGGGCCACATCATGGTGGGCCTCGATAAGATCCTTCGTAAGCAGGTCGTCCCGGCCAACGCCCTCGGTCTTGGTCAGCTGGGCCAGCTTGGCCACCTCGCTGGCCCGAAGGTTGAGGTCGGCGGGAGCCAGGGTGCCGGCTTCGACAGCCGCCACCAACTCACGCACTGAAGTGTAGCCGGGCGAAGGCATCTCCAGGGTGCCGCCAGCCTTGACCGCAGCCACAGCCGAGTCGGAACCACCCCAGTCGGAGATGACCGCGCCCTTGAAGCCCCACTCCTTGCGCAGGATGTCAGTGAGCAGATGGGGGTGCTCATGGGCGTAGATGCCGTTGATCTCGTTGTAGGAGGACATGATGGCCCAGGGGTCGGCCTCACGCACGGCGATCTCGAAGCCGGTCAGGTAGACCTCACGCAGGGTCCGCTCGTCGATGACGGAATTGGAGGACTGGCGGCGCAGCTCCTGGCTGTTGACCGCGAAATGCTTGGGGCAGGCCGAGATGCCGTTGGACTGGATGCCACGGATCAGGCCGGCCGCCATGTGGCCAGCCAGCTGTGGGTCCTCGGAATAGTATTCAAAGTTGCGCCCGCACAGTGGGTTGCGCTTGATGTTCATGCCGGGGCCCAGCAGCACATTCACATCCAAGTCGTGGGCCTCGCGCCCCAGGGCCTGGCCCATGGCCTCGGCCAGCTTGGGGTCCCAGGAGTTGGCGACCGTACCGGCGGTCGGGAAGCAAGTCGCAGGCTTGGAGGCGCCTATGCCCAAGTGGTCTCCGGCACCCAGCTGCCGCCTGACCCCATGGGGGCCATCACTCATGACAAAGCTGGGAATGCCAGCCCGCTCATTGCCGCGAGAATCCCACTCAGAGGCACCGGACAGCAAGGCGGCCTTTTCCGTCGCCGAAAGTTCTTCAAGTTTCACTACCATGGCTCCCCTTTGCACTCCATGCCGCGTGGCCCTGCCACACGGTTAACTCATCCCATGACCCACCAAGAGGGCTCACAGGCACCGCCATCTACGAATCCTGTCCCATACGCCGGGTCAACCTTGGCAATATGGCGTAGGGGTCCGCTTACCACCCTATATTCAAACAAACCAGTCGCCGACCGCAGCCCCCACATTCACAATCTGTAGTTTTCACCGCACGAACGGTGCCGCCCAGCACCAAGCTGGTTGGTAAGACCAGGCAATTGCCCACACGCCACCTGAAAACCGTCGTGCTCCAAGACGATCCATAGGCCATCTGGCAATGACCCCATGGAATCACCCGATAGCCGGCATCCACATACACATTGCTACCAAGCAACACCAGCTGCCGGCCTTACCATGAGACCTTTGGTCGCAGGCTGGGTCACCAGGTGTGTTCCAAGTGATGGAGCGGGCTAACCAGGCCCTCCCCTGACACCAGCGCAGCCAAAATGTAACAAATTATTCGCTCTGCACACATTGCCCGGCCTTCTGCCACTTTTAGGAGTCCCAAATGTAACAAGTTACGCACCACACCGCCCGCCAGTGACGAATTCCGCACATTAAGCCCGCACAGCCCCACAACAGGAGGGGGAGGGTCGCATGAGTAGAGGAGCGGAATAGGGATAGGGGGGGGGGGAAGGGAAAGCGGAATGGGGATGGGAAAGGAACAGGAGAAAGGGACGAGGACACGGGAATGACGGGACAGGAGTGGGAAGAGAGTGGGGTAACCGAAGTGGGGTGCAGGGACGGTATGTTCCTGCACCCCACTTTGGGGTTAGCGCGCCGGGTGGCGGGCCGGTCAGCTATGCGGTCTGGCCAACGACCGGGGCCGGCGGAAGCTGGTCAGCCAATCAATCGGCGGACGGGGCCGAGGGGGTGTTGACACCCTCAGAGGCCTGGAGGTCGGCCAGCGGCGCGTCGGCGACCTCGCTGAGGGTCATGGTCACCTTGGCCTCATGCTGACGCTTGAGGAAGCGCTTGACGGCGACGACCTCAGCCCAGATGGCCAGGATGGCGGTCAGGGCCCAGGCAGCGTACATGGCCGTACGCCAAATGGGGGTCTCGACCTTAGGTTGACCATTCTCGTACTCCCAGCCGTTCACGGTGGTGTAGAGGATGTTCTTGGCGGCCTGGCGCATGGCGATCAAGGAGGTGGCCGACTTGTCGGTGATGTGGTTAGTCACCTTGGTAGTGGCCAGCATGGAATCACCGCCGGCGCGGATGATTTGGTCACCGTTCTGATAGCCATAGCCAGCGAAGTAATCGGTCAGGACGAAGCCCTTGAAGCCCCACTCGTCACGCAGCAGCGACTGGAGGAGGACCGGGTCGGCACCGGCGTAGACCGAGCCGATGTAGTTGAAGGAGCTCATGGCTGCCTGGGCGCCACCGTCCTTGACGGACATCTCGAAGGGCTTGAGGTAGACCTCACGCAGAGACTGCTCGTCGGCCCAGGTGCAGACCATCTCGGTGCGGTTGGTCTCCTGCTCGTTCAGGGCGAAGTGCTTCATGAAGGAGTAGACGCCCTTGGACTTGGCCCCGGAGATCTGCTCGGCGGCCATGGTTCCAGCCATGAGCGGATCCTCGGAGAAGTACTCGAAGGTACGACCAGCGAAGGGGTTACGGTGGACGTTCATGGCAGGCGCGTACCAGCCGGCAACGTGCATATCATGGGCCATGTCACCGATCATGTCGCCGAACTGCTTGGCCAGGTCCTTGTTCCAGGTGCAGGCGAAGGCCGTGGAGGCCGGGAAGCCGATGGAACCAACCTTGGTGAAGTTGTTGTTCAGGGAGGCGGGGCCGTCGGCATCGGTCATCTGAATCTTGCCAATGGACTTGATCGCCTGGGAGCCATAGCCGCCGTTGGCGATCAGATTGTCCATGTCCTTGAAGGTCAATTGGTCGAGCAGCTTGTCCCATTCAGCGTCGGAGTAGTCCTTGCCGCGCAGGTCAATCAGTTTCAAGCCGTTCTTGGCACCGGTGGTCGGCATCTTATCGTCGGACTTGTTGTAATCGGCGGGCTTGTAGTTGCTGTTGTTGATGAATTCTGACTTGACCTTGTCGCTCATGGTGAAGTCGGCCGGGGCCGCCGTGGCCTTGGCATAGTTGGCGAAGTGACCAGCGCGTGACAGGTAGGTGACATTGTCGCCGCGCACCTTGTCGAAGAGGTTGCTGGCAGCCTTCTTGTCACCGTTATGGGTCTTGTCAGCGCCCTTGCCGTCGTACACGTGCTTGCTGTCGATGGCCAGGTTCTGGCTGTCGATCACAGTGTGGGAGTCGGACTGGATGGAGATGCCATAATCGCCCTGGTCCAACACGTAAGCCTTGGCCCCGTACTCATCGTAGGAGGCCATATCGGAATCCTTGAAGGAGACCTTGACCTTCTCCGAAGCGCCCGGCTTGATGAGTCCGGTCTTCTCGAAGGCGACCAGGTTGGTGGAAGCCTTCTCGATGCCGCCATCAGTATAGGGGGGATTGTAGTAGGTCTCGACAACATCCTTGCCGGCCTTGGAACCCTTGTTGGTCACGGTCACCTCGAAAGAGACCTTGCCGTCCTTGTGGGAAATCGGCCCCATCTTCTGCTCGAAGTCCGTGTAGGACAAGCCGTAACCGAAGGGATAGAGGACCGTGTCGTCGTAGTCGATCAGGCCTTCATTGGCGGCCGTCTCATAGAAGCGGTAGCCGACATAAATGCCCTCGGTGTAATTAACGAACGTGGGCTTGGCGGTGGTGGTGCCACCGGTGAAGTTGGGGTAGGACTCCTTGAACTCGTCCACGTTCTTGTAGCCGAAGTTGCCGAAGTTGTTGTAGGTGTTGGACTTCTTGAGGTCCTTGATGAAGGTATCGGAGGTCTTGCCGGAGGGGTTGACCTTGCCTGTCAGCACCTGGCCCAGGGCCTCGAAGCCGGACTGGCCGGCGGGCGGGCACCACAGGACGGACTTGATCTGAGGATGATCCTGGAGGAAGTCGAACTGGAAGGTGTTGGCGCCGTTGTAGACCAGGGTGACCTTGGAGAAGTTCTTGCTGACCAGATCAACCATGTTGCGCTCGGTCTGGCTCAATTCCAGGAAGTGCTGGCCCTTCTTGAAGTCCTTGTAATCCTTGGAGTTGTCCTTGTACTTGATGTCCTTGGAAGTCATGTCAGTCGGCAGGTCGGCGCCCTCGCCACCCACGCGGGTGATTACGATGACGGCCTGGTCCGAGTAGGACTTGGTCTGCTGAATCAGGGAATCGGAATACTTATCTACCGGGGTCTCAGGCAGGGTCCAATCCTGGGCGAACATGCCGACCACGGGGCGGTCCTTACGGTAGTCAGTGTAAAGCTTGGTCAGCTTGGGGTTGGCCTCGAGGCCTGCCTTCTTCATGCCATCAAGGAGGGAGACGGTGGGGTACTGGTCGGACATGGAGCCCGAACCGGTGCCGCCATAGACCGGCTGGGTCGAACCCCAGCCGAAGACGTTGACCTTCTTGGTCTGCAGGGGCAGGTTGGCATCCTGGTTCTGCAGCATGGTCACAGCCTCGGTCTGGACATCCTCGGCCAGCTTGGTGGCCTTGGCCTTGGTGGACTCGGACAGCTCGTACTTGGTGGCGACGGCGTTGTTGAGTAGAGTCGCCATGGGGCCGGACAGCATCATGGAGATGGCTACGACTACACCCACCATAGCCACGATCCAAGACTCGGAATGAACGAGCTTGCGAGCACCCTGGCTCTTGACCGTCCTCTTATTGACGGCAACTGTGATAATCAATGCCAAGACCAGCAGCACGCCGGCGGTTACCAGATACGGCACCAGCGAATGCAGGACGTTGACAACATCAGCCATGTTGATTTGCAGCATGAATCCGTCTCCTCCTTGAATTTCTCTTCTATGATTATTCAGCTATGACTTCAGGACATAAGGTCATTACACAGATATCTGCGATATCGAACGGCACTGGTCTCTATCATCCAGCGAGGTGCGCCGACTTCTGCGCGGTCCTCTCGTCAGTTAGTTATCATACTTTCAAAATCTCTAACTGCCCGTAAGCGGATAACGACAACCTGTTCATATCCTCGCACAAGTTGCAGGTATTCGACAGCAGAGCAAACGAGCTGTGACAACTTTCTATGCTTGTGTCAAGTCCACGGACCCAGGGGGTATTGACCGCTAGGATGAGCAGCATGAGCGATCTGAACGCATTGGACCTTCAGGCCGGAGAACAGGTTGGTGGCTACCGCCTGGTTTCGCGCCTGGGAGGTGGGGCCATGGGCTCGGTCTGGCGGGTCAGCGACGAGGGCGGACAGGTCTTCGCCATGAAGATACTGCGTGATTCCCTCAAGGAGGAGGCTGGGTCCTCGGCGGCCAGTTCCACTGCCGGCTCCACGGGTGGGCGCCAGTCCGAAGACCAGTTCAGCGCCCGCGAGCGCCTACGCCGGGAGGCCATGGCCTTGAAGAAGGTCCGGCACCCTGGTGTCTGCGACATTGTTGATATGGAGCTTGACGACGCCCTGGCCTTCATTGTCACTGAGCTGATCGAGGGCAAGAACCTCCGGGATGATGTGCAGGCCAACGGCCCCTACCAGGGCGATGATCTGGAGCGACTGGCCAGCAAGCTGATTGATGCTGTCCAGGCGGTCCACCAGGCCGGCATCATCCATCGGGACATCAAGCCCACCAATGTTATGGTCTCGACCACGGGCCCTGTGCTGGTGGATTTCGGCATCGCCATGGGCGAGGGTGAGAGTCATGTGACCCGTACCGGTCTGGTTATGGGCACGCCTGGTTTCATAGCCCCTGAAATCATTGAGGGCTCTGAATCCAGTGAGGCCACCGACTGGTGGTCCCTGGCCTCGGTACTGGCCTTCGCCGCCACGGGGAAGCCGGTTTTCGGCAGCAAGCCCCTGATGGCGGTCCTTGAGCGGGAGGCTTCGGGCAATGCCGACCTGACCGGGCTGCCTGCCGAGACCCTGCGCGCCTTCCGCCAGGCCCTGGACCCGGACCCTGGCCGGCGATGCTCACCCCTGGACCTGCTCACGGCCATCAGCCGTGATGCCTTGAATCCCTTGTCTAACGCGGATGAGGATGGTCAGCATGCTGCCGGACTGGGGCAGACCCTCCCTTTTGACCCCAGCCGTTCGGACAGTCAGGCCGCCGATGGCGGGCAGCCGAACGGCTCCAATCCACGCACCCTTTGGGACCAGGCCTCCCCTGGCCAGGAACTGCATGACCCCAGCCGGACCAGGGCCTTGGGGGCCACGGCCACCCTGCCGATGAACAGCCCGCAGAGCGAGGATCCGGCAGCGGCGACCAGGCCCATGCCCTCGGCGGCCATGCCACTGACCTCCGCAACCAGACCCTTACCCGCCAGCGGCTCCAGGCCCCTGCCCGCCAAAGACCTATCGGCGGCCGATACCGGGCAACCGCAGACCGGCGTGGACATGGAGGCGACCGAAACCTGGGCCAGGGATGAGAATGGGGAGCTGACCCAGGTCCTGGACCCCAATATCCGCCCGGCCCTGCAGCACTTCATCGACAGGTCCTCCGGTCTGGCCGGCCAAGCGACGGTCAGCATGCCCGCCGCGGGCAACCAGCCTCCCGCCTATGTCGGGCCGCCGGAAGGGCAGAACGGGCAGGGCCCATACGCCCAAGCCCAGGCAGCGGGGCCGGTGGCGGCGGGGTCCCCTGGCCTGCTCCCTCCTCCCTCCCCCAATCCGGCCGCCCTCACACGTGCTCGTACGACCGCCCGGGGCAGGCTGCCCCTGGCCCTCATGGCCCTACCCTTGGGGCTGCTGGCCGCCTGGCTCCCCCTGGGGTCCCTGATGATCGCGGCTCTGGCCCTCTGGCTCCTGCTGGCCTTGGGCCTCAACATGCAGGCCCAGCTGCGGCGGGAGGAGGGCCGGGGAGGCTTGCGCAAGGGCGGGGATGCGGCCCTACGCCTGGCCTCCCTCCCCTGGCACCTGGTCAAGGCCCTGGCCCTGGCCCTACCCCGGGCCCTGCTGGGACTGGCCATCTGGCTGATATGCCTGGCATGCACCTCCTTGCTCCTGGGTCTTCCCCTGGTCACCATCGGCCCGGTGGCCTTTCGGTGGCTTCCCTCCATCGGCCTGCCCGCCAGCCAACCCCTGACCCGCAGCGGCCTGACCCTGGCCCTGGTCACCACCCTGGTCTGGCTACTGACGACCCTGGGCCCCAAGACGGCTCTCCTGCGGCTGGGGGCTGGCAGCCTGCGTCCAATCCGACCGGCGACCGGGCCTGCCACCTTGAATGCCGCCGATCCAGGGCCATCGGGGTCCGCCCCAACCAAAGGGGGCAAGTCCTCTGGCAGGGGTTGGATCCTCTTCGTCTTCTGGCTCCTGGCAAGCCTGGCGGCCCTGGTCTCCCTGCTGACCAGCCAGGCCATAGACTGGGCACCGCTGACCTGGTGGCTGGCCTGAGCGGCACTGGGCCCACGGGAACATAGTCCGCACCATCAGCCCACCGCGATTCACCAAGCTCAATGCCCGTCGCTAGTATGGGCGCAGCAGATTACTCAGGTCCCACTGACGGCATCTACCGGTATTGTGGAACCATCAGACAGAAACCCGCATAGGAAAACAGTGCACTCACGCACTTCAGGGAGGTCAGCATGGCTCAGGGCGGCAATCCACAAGGCAAGAAGACCGGCAAGGGGCAGGGCAAGGCGGCCCGACGGGCCCGGCAGGAGGCTCTGGCACGGCAGGAGGCCGAGCAGGCCGCCAAGGAGCGCAGGCAGCAGACCATCATCGGGGCAGTCGTTGTGGCCCTGGCGGTCATTCTGCTGGCCGTCATCGCCTTCTTCATCGCCAAGCCACTCATTGCCTCCAAGATCGGCAAGTCGGCCGATTCCACCAGCACCAAGGCGGACCCCCAGGCCTACGCAGCGGTTCAGGAGGTCAGCCACAAGCCCAGCAAGGCCACCAAGGAGGGTGGTTTTGTCATCTCCAAGAACGGCTACAACAAGCCCGTCGAAGGGGTCCCGACCATCGGCCTCTACTCCGACCCCCTCTGCCCAGGCTGCGGGGCGCTCAACCGGCAGATCGACCCCATGTTGAAGGCCATGATGAACGCTGGCCAGATCAACCTGGAGGAGCATTTCATGGTGGGCCTGGACAGTCTGTCCACCGACGAGTACTCCAGCCGCGCCACCGGCGCCATCACCTATGTGGCCGAGCATGACGACGACCCCAACCAGCTCCTGGACTTCGTCAGCAACCTTTTCGCCGAGGGCTTCCAGCCCGAGGAGGGCCAGGGCTACAAGTCGGTCAGCGACCAGCAGATCAAGGAGCAGGCCCTCAAGGCCGGAGTGCCCCAAGAGATCGCCGACCAGGCCTTCAGCCGTGAGTACCAGGAATGGCTGGAGGCCCTGCAGGCCTACATTCCCACCAAGCCCGAACTCCTCAATGTCTCGGGCAGCAACCAGATCAAGGGCAAGATGACCACGCCCACCATCACGGTCAACGGCCACTTCTTCGACCAGAACGCCGTCCCCAGCTCCTCGAACATCAAGGAGGCCCTGCTCAAGTCGATCGGCCTGTCCGAAAAGCAGGTGGGCAAGACCGGCGAATTGCCCTCCATAGGTGACAAGGGCAAGCCACTGAGTGTAGAATAGGTCCATTGCTCACAGTTTTACCAGGCCCAGCTTGTGTGGGCTGGGGTGCTGCTATGCTGACATTCGCATGTTCATTCACATGCTGAGTGGATGCAGGCCTCCTTAGCTCAGCCGGCCAGAGCAGCCGCCTTGTAAGCGGCAGGTCGTCGGTTCGATTCCGACAGGAGGCTCTATGTGATGGGGGTATTTGCGTATGCCTTGGAGCAAGTATCCTTATCACAGAGCGACTAACTGCGAGTAAGCGCCAGTGCCTTTCCCCCAAAGAAGGCTGCTGGCGGTGAGTAGCGGGGTATCCCCAACCAGCCCCGCTCCAAGGGGCGGGATGATCCCCTTCTTTCCCGCCCCTTTTCCTTCTTTGCCTACGGTATACGGCCAAGAGCCAGTGCCGATGGTCAGGCATGGTCGCTCATTCCTGCTTGAATTCCCACCCGAAATGTGGGGAATTCGCCGATACCGGGTACTTCCCAGCCGCAGCAGACCATATTCGATTAGACTTGCACCGTGCCGGAGGCAGCAGCCGTGTTGCCGCTGGACCACAGACATTAGCTAGCCGGAAAAGGGGGAATGATGGCACGTCGTTGGACTCCACAGCGTTTTGTGAAACTGCGCCGAATCCGCGTGGCGATCTGCGCGGTGACCATGGTCCTCGCCATGCTGCTGACCTTCGCGCTCACCACACGCAAGACCGTGGCCCTGACCGTCAACGGGGAGACCAAGACGGTCTCGACCTATGCCATGAGCGCCACCCGCCTCCTGCAGGAGCAGGGTGTTGACGTCAGATCCCATGACCTGGTCGAGACGACCGCGTCGGTGTCAGGCAGGCTGGAGAACCATTCGGTGGTCACCGTTCGCTCGGCCTACCAGACCACCATCAACATCGACGGCCATGACATGCCCTTCTGGACCGTGGCGACCAGCGCCGACCAGCTCCTGGGCTTCTTCAAGCAGAACGAGCAGCAGGCGGCCAAGGTCACGGTCAACATCGGCAATGTCTACGACAAGCTCACCGGCGGCTTCGTGATCAACAAGGACGGCCCGGTGACGGTCATCGCCGACGGCAAGACCTCCGTGGCGGCTGACGGCAAGCTGCCGGCCGCCTCCATCCTCGACGCCAAGGCCATCGTTCTGGGCAAGGAGGACCGTGTCTCAGTCGAGGAGGAAGACGACAAGACCATCCTGCGGGTCAAGCGGGTGACCCATGGCCGGGAGACCCGTACGGCCCTCCTCCCCTTCCAGTCCCGGACCATCATCGACCCGAGCCTGGAGCCCGGGCAGACCGCCCTACGCCAGGCCGGCGTGAACGGCGAGAAGGAACAGGTCTTCGAGGTCACCTATGTGGATGGGGTGGCGGAGAGCGAGCAGCTGGTCTCCGAGACGACCACCAAGGCTGCCCTGGACCAGGTCGTAGCCGTGGGCCCAGATAAATCCCAGGCCTCCACGGACGATAAGCAGCATGCCAACAAGGGCAAGAACAAGGAGGGCGACAAGAACGGCCAAGGCTCCGGCTCCGACGGGTCCTCGGGCTCCGGCCAGACTTCCGGCGGCGATGACGGCGGCAGCAGCAGCCCTGCCCAAGCAGGCAAGCCTGCCCAACCGGCCCAGCCTGCGCCACCTGCCCAGCCCAGTCAACCAGCCAATCCGCCAGCTCCTGTAGAGCACCAGACCCCTCCGGCACCGCCGGCCCCCGCGCCGGAACCCACCCCAACCGGACTCTGGCGGCCCAGTCCGGCCCAGGCCATGGTCTATGCCCAGGGTGCCGCCGCACAATATGGCTGGTCAGGCCAGAACTGGGAGGACCTGGTCAAGCTCTGGAACAGGGAGTCAGGCTGGCGCTGGTGGGCCGAGAACCCCGATTCCCACGCTTACGGTATTCCGCAATCGATGCCGGCAGACCAAATGGCGCAATTCGGAGCCAACTGGCACGATGATGCCTCCATTCAGATCGCCTGGGGCCTGAATTACATCGCCGGTCGCTACGGCACACCCGCGGAGGCCTGGCGGCACTCGGAACAATTCGGATGGTACTGACCTACCGGAGGTCGGCGGGCCCTGGGCAGGCCTGCCCAGGGTGCCTTCCGTATTCCCGACTGTCCCAGCCCCTCCGACTTTCCCAACTGTCATCGCAACTTCCAAAGCAGGTAAGGTCATGACCACATCATCCGTTGACCGCTTCGGTGCAAACGACGACCCCACTGGCGACCCTGCTCGGGGCCAACTGCTGGGCGCCGCGGACATCCGCCGTATAGCCGGGGAGGCCGGCATCAGCCCCTCCAAGAAGTTCGGGCAGAACTTCGTCATCGACCCCGGCACGGTCCGCCGCATAGCCCGCCTGGCCCAGCTGGACCGGGGCAGCCTGGTCTTGGAGGTCGGCCCCGGCCTGGGTTCCCTGACCCTGGCCCTGCTGGAGACCGGCGCCAGGGTCTGGGCGGTGGAGATAGACCCTCCCCTGGCCCAGCGCCTGCCGGAGACGGTGGCCGAGTTCATGCCCGGGGCGGCCGACCGGCTGACCGTCGTCAACCAGGACGCCCTGAGCCTCAAGCCCAGCGACCTGAACCTGCCCCAGGCCGCCGACGGGAACCCGCCCAGCCTGACCCTGGTGGCCAACCTGCCCTACAACGTGGCCACGCCAATCCTGCTGACCCTTCTGGAACGCTTCCAGTATGTGGACCGTTTTGTGGTCATGGTCCAAAAGGAGGTCGCCGACCGGCTGGCCGCCCAAGCCGGCAGCAAGATCTATGGCACGCCAAGCCTCAAACTGGCCTGGTACGGCAAGGCCGAGCGCGTCGGCCTGGTGGGTCGCCATGTCTTCTGGCCGGCCCCCAACGTCGATTCCGCCCTGGTGGCCTTCAGCCGCTACGAAAGCCTGCCCGGCGAGCGCCCCCACTGGCTTGATGGGACCGGCGATGGGGCAGGGCAGGATGGTCCAGGGAACGCAGCGGGCGCAAGAGCGACCGGACCAGCGACCCAGACCCAAGACTCCCTGCGCCTGACGACCTTCAGCCTGATCGACGCCGCCTTCAGCCAACGCCGCAAGACCCTGGGGGCCGCCCTGAAGAAGCAGGTGCCCAGCCAGGTCTTCAGCCAGGTCGGCATCGACCCGAGCCGCAGGGGGGAGACCCTGACCATTCAGGAATTCGTGGCCCTGGCCCAGGCCCTGCAGGCTGAAATCCACCAGGGGCGGTCCTGATCCTGGCTAGAGCCCACAGAGTCATGCACTGCCGGTAAACTGGAGCAAAACCATGTCCGGGTTACCGCCCAAGCCTCATGCCAGGCAGGTGGCCCCGAGCAGCCGAGAGGACCGAGGAGACGAGTCATGGCGAAGTCCGTTGACGAACAAGAAGCCCGTAAACGCTATGTGCGTCAGCGCCAGACCAAGGTGTTCTCCATTGTCGCCGCAGCCTTGGTGGTCGTTCTGATCGTCGCCTGCCTCTTCTACTTCCATGTCATCAGGCTGTCTGACCATGCCAACCCACAGGTCCAGCCCAACTATGGTGTGACGGCCCCCTGCGCCTCCAAGGACGAGAACGGCAACGCGGCCGCCTACATGCAGAATTCCCAGGTCAGGGTCCGTGTCCTCAACGGCACCAAGTTCTCCGGCCTGGCCCGTGCCGTGGGCGACGCTTTGACCAACCGCAACTTCCACCTGGTCAGCGTCAGCAACTACCAGTCCCAGAAAGTGGAGCGCACCACCGTCCGCTTCGGCAGGAACGGCATCGTCCAGGCATACTCCCTACAGGGAAACTTCACGGATGCCGTCATGGTCATGGATGACCGGCAGGATGATCTGGTAGACGTCATCATCGGCGCCACCTTCTCCGACCTGCAGGGCAAGAGCAAGGTTCCCGTGGCCGGTGCGGCCATCAAGTCCATCAAGGGCTGCCAGCCAGTCGACAACATCAAGAACCTGCCCAAGGCCATTCCGGAATAAAGCCGGCAACCCGCAGACCCGCTCACCCACCCTTCCAGGCAGACTCCAGCTCTACCAGCTCTACCAGCTCTACCAGCTCTGCCGGCGATGCGGCTTGACCTACGGCCGGGGCTGGCCCTACTCCTGGCTGGCGTACCAGCGCCGGAGCTCCGCCACTGCCTCCTCGTGCTCGACCGGCCCCTTATCCAGGCGATACTCCAGCATGTGCCGGTAGGCACGCCCGACCATGGGGCCGGGCTTGATGCCGAGCAGGTCGATGATCTCGTTGCCGTCAAGGTCTGGGCGGATGGACTCGAAGTCCTCCTTCTCCTTGAGCTGGCGGACCCGCTCCTCCATCTCGTCCATGGCGGCCTCGAAGGTCTGGGCCTTACGCCGGTTCTGGGTGGTGGCGTCGGCACGGGTCAGGCGGTTGAGCCGCTCGTAGAGGGGCCCTGCGTCGCGCACATAACGGCGGACGGCCGAATCGGTCCAGGGCTCGTCAACATAGCCGTGGAATCTCAGGTGGAGGTCTACCAGCTTGCTCACATCCTCGACCATATGGTTCTCGAAGTGCAGGGCCTTGAGGCGCTTGCGGGTCAGCTTGGCCCCAACGGCGTCATGGTGGTGGAAGCTGACCTTGCCGCCGGGCTCGAAGCGCCTGGTCTTGGGCTTGCCTATATCGTGCAGGAGGGCGGCCAGGCGCAGAGTCAGGTCGGGGGCGGGCACGGGGCCATCGGGGCCGGTCTCCAGAGCCACGGCCCGGTCCAGGACCATCATGGTGTGGTCGAAGACGTCCTTGTGGCGGTGGTGCTCGTCAATCTCCAAGCGCAAGGCGGGAATCTCCGGAAGGATCAGGTCGGCCAGGCCCGAATCGACCAGGGCCTCCACCCCGTCGCGCGGGCGCTCGGAGAGCAGGATCTTGACCAGTTCGTCACGCACCCGTTCCGAGGAGACTATCCCTATGCGCTCAACCATACGGGTGATGGCCTCGGCTGTCTCCGGCTCAATGTGGAAGCCCAGCTGGGCCACGAAGCGCACGGCCCGCATCATCCGCAGGGGGTCATCCTCAAAGGACTGGTAGGGGTCAACCGGGGTGCGCAGGACCCCCTTGGCCAGGTCGCTCGTCCCACCGAAGGGGTCCACGAATTCCAGGTCCGGCACACGCAGGGCCATGGCATTGACCGTGAAATCCCGGCGGGAAAGGTCACCGTCCAGCGAATCGCCGAAGGAGACCTCAGGCTTGCGTGACTCCGGGTCGTAGAGGTCGGACCGGTAGGTGGTCACCTCCACCTGGACCCCAGTGCCGTCGCCCCTGCGTTTCAACGCGCCCAGGGTGCCGAATTTACGGCCCATATCCCAGAAGCCATCGCGGCCCCAGGACCTCAGTATGGGCTCGAACTCCCCGGGGTGGGCCGAAGTACAGAAATCCAGGTCGTGGGAGGGCCGGTGCAGGAGCATGTCACGAACAGGGCCGCCGACCAAGGCCAGCTCAAAACCCTGCTGAGCGAACAGTTGCCCCAGCTCAATAGCCTCAGGTGCCACTTTGAAATTCACGCCGAACCTTTCCCCATGGTAACTTCATGCAAGTATCAGCTTACCGTCACCCCACCTGCACATAGCGTTGAGTATGGTTGTTACTATGACTACTCCCGCAGACCTGGCACGTATGATCGCCAACGTCGCGGACAGGCATACCCAAAAGCCGGCCGAGCCGGACCAGCTCTTCTATAGTTCCCAATCCACGGTCATAGCCACCCATGCCATTCATCTGTCGGCTGTGGACCAGCGGCAGAAGGCTCCGGAAGCAGCTGGCGATTCGGCCCAGGAACCGGAGGAGACCGGGGGGACCAGGGAGTCCAAAGAAACCAAGGTGTCCAACGGCAGCCAGCCTGGGGATTCCCAGCAGGAGCTCCCGCAGGCCCAGGGCGGCAAACCGACCCCTGCCCTCATGCCCAGGCACCGGCAGGAGAATGGCCCCACATCCTTCGCCTCCCTTGAGGCACAGGACCTACCCGTCGTGCGCGAATATTCGGCCGGCGGTCTCATCTTCAACGACCAGCGGCAGGTGGCCATCATCGCCCGGCGCTCCCGGTCAGGCCATATCGAATGGTGCCTGCCCAAGGGGCACATCGAGGAGGGGGAGACCCCTGAGCAGACCGCCGTCAGGGAGGTGCATGAGGAGACCGGCATCCTGGGCGAGGTGGTGGATTCCATAGCCACCATCGACTACTGGTTCACCGGCACCGAACAACGGGTCCACAAGCTGGTCCAACACTTCGTACTCAGGCAGACCGGCGGCTGGCTGACCGTGGAGGGAGATCCCGACCATGAGGCCGAGGAGGCCACCTGGGTCGACTTCGACGATCTGGACCAGGTGCTCAGCTACCCCAACGAGCGCAAAATAGTATGGCTCTACACCAAGAAGAAGGACGAACAGGCACAGCCATGACCCCGGAAGCACAAGCGCGACCCCCCAGGAAGGGGCGCTGTAAAGATAAGCGCCGCCGGGTCGAATCAATCGTCAGGGTGGTTGCAGATAGGCGACCTCGGCAGCCCAGGAAATCCAGCAGTCCGCAAGGGCCCTTGCTCTGCCTGCTCAGCAGCCTGCTTACCTGCTGCCTCATCCTGGCCAGCCCCTCTGCCGCCTTGGCCCTGGACCTGTCGGCCCCAGGCAGAAACGATGGTCAATGGTCAGGCGACAAGCCCAGGGTCTCCATCCAGCTTGACCAGGCCTCCCCCTTGGTGACCGCCACATCCGGCTACCATGCCAAGGTCAGCCTGATCAACGAGTCAGATCAGGAGACCCCAGCAGGCAGCCTGCAAGTGCTGACCAACAGCTTCTACACCTTCCTCTCCCGGACCGACATCCAGCAATGGGCCGAGGCCGACGAGCCCATCGCCGTTCCCAACCTGCTGGGCGAGGTCGATATTGCGCCGATTCCCGCCGGGGGCAAGACCAGCGCGACCATTGATGTTCCCGCCGATCAGGAGCAGCTCAAGGCCATGTTCAGCTGGGGGCCCAAGCCCCTGCTCTTCAGATACCAGACCGACAAGGGCCACAATGTGGACCTCCATAGCTTTCTGACCCGGTCCTCGGAGGGGCTGCAGACGGCCCAGACCCCGCCCCTGCAGATGACGGTGGTCCTGCCCCTGTCCAGCAGGAACTGGCAGGTGGACCAAGACAGCATCAACACTCTGCTGACCCATGGTGTGGAAGACGAGGATGGAGCTGCCGGCCACGGCTCCCAGCAGGGGGACAAGCGTGCCGATGACGGCAAGGACGGCAAGAACAAGACCAACCAAGATAAGACCAGCCAAGGCAACAGCGGCCCGGACAAGAACAACACAGACAAGAACAACAATGACAAGGCCCAACAGGACAAGGACGCCGAAAACAAGAACCCTGCAGCTAAGGGCCAAAAGCAGGCGGACTCCGGCAGCGAACCGGCCACCGGCAAGGCCAGCCCAGGCGGCAAGGACTCCGAATCCTCCCTATGGCCCCTGACCCTCGATTGCAAGACCAAGAGCGAGCGCGCCAGACTCAAAGCCATCAGCGACAACAGCAAGCTGCAGGTCGTGGCCGACCCCCTCTACCAACAAGCCCTCTCCGTACCCGCCAAGACCAGCGGAACCATGCAGCCGGGCGCCTTCGACATCACAGGCTACGCCGCCTTGGGTCAGGAGGCCAACTACCAGGCGGCCGGCATCAGCCCCTCCCTGTGGTCGGCCCAGGCTGCCGAGCAGGCTGAACACAAGGCCCTGGGCGTCCAGACGGCCACCATGCCCGCCTATGCCTGGCAGGGCCGTGGGGAATGGACCTTAAAGGCCCTCGAAACCGCCAGACGGCAGGGATACAGTCGGGTCATCGCCGACAGCGGGGTGGAATACAACAAGTCCACGACCGTCCATACAGGCAAATATACGGTCCCGACCTCGGCCGGCGATGTCACCATCCTCAGCGCCCAGGAAACCTTGACCGGTCTGGCCCAGGGCAAGCCCAGCAGCAAGCAAGCCCTAGCCGAGACAGGTGAGGCCGGGCAGCTCGCCCGCTTCATGGCCCAAAGCGCTTACTACCAGATGGAGCAGCCCTATTCCACCCGCAATGTGCTGGTCTGCCTGAAGGCAGGTGCCAGCGCCCAGCAGATCAACGCTCTGATGGGTGCCGTGGGGGGAGCCTCCTGGCTCTCCCTTTCCAGTCTGGATGACCTCTTCTCCACTGAGGCATACAAGTCCGGAGACGAGGCCCTGAAATCACTGCCCCAAGAGAGCAAACTGACCGATGCGGATGCATCCACCCTTACCCACGGTCTGACCCAGCTGGCCGCCAGCCGTAAGGATATCGAACGCTTCACCGATTCCATTCTGGCCACCCCCCACAGCCAGGAGGACCGAAGCCAGGCCCAGCCCGACAGGCTGTCCAAGAACCCCAGCCCCAAGGTGGACGAGGGCGACGCCCAGTCCCTGGCCAAGCAGGAGGCCAAGGTCAACCGGACCAAGGACGGCAGGGAATGGACCAGCCGGCTTCTGCGCTGCCAGTCCCGGCTGGCCCTGCTGGCCCTTGGCAAGGAGGGCGATGTGGAAGAGCGGATGGGCAAGGCCTCCTCGGCCATCGGCCAGGGGCTCCTCCAGGGGGTCAGCATCACCCCTACCGAAAACATCAACGTCATCAGCGAGACGGCCAAGATGCCCGTCACCATCAGCAACAAGCTCCCCTACCCGGTTTCGGTCAGGGTCTCCTCCATCACCGATTCCATGGAGATCGCCACCTCCCGTTTCGCCGACGTGAACATTCCGGCCCGTGGTGAGGTCCAGACCACCTTCAATATCCGGGTCGCAACCTCAGGGAGCACCCAGGCCCGCCTGACCCTGCAGGACCGCAAGGGCAACAATTTCTCCAGTCCACAGACCACCTCCATCACCAGCAGCCTCCAGATCAGCGACAAGAGCGGCTTCGTCCTGATCATCCTGGCCCTGATCCTGGGAGCCTTGGGGCTGTGGCGGCAGTTCCACCGGCAGAAGGACCCTGACGAATAATGACGGCATCTTCCAAGAGCTCCTCAGTCGGCAGGAATTCGCTGATCATGGCCTCCGGTACGGCCGCCTCCCGCCTGACAGGCCAGATTCGGACCATCCTCCTGGCCATGGCCATGGGAACGACCGGTATGGCCGCCAACGCCTACCAGGCCGGTTCCATGATTCCCCAGGTGGTCTTCACTCTGGTCTCCGGCGGCATCTTCAACGCCGTGCTGGTCCCGCAGATCGTACGGACCCTCAAGGCCAAGGACGCCGAGGAGCGGTTGAACAAGCTCGTCAGCTTCGCCATCATCCTGCTGTTGGGGGTCACCCTGCTGGTCGCCGTGGCCACCCCCCTGCTCACGCGAATCTACGCGGGCAAGGGCGGCCCGGACATGATCGCCCTGACCAGCTCCTTCACCCTCTGGTGCATGCCGCAGATCTTCTTCTATGGCCTCTATACGGTGCTGGGGCAGATTCTGGCGGCCAAGGACCACTTCATCACCTACGCCTGGAGTTCGGTGGGAGCCAACCTCATCAGCTGCGCGGGCTTCTGCGCCTTCATCTTCCTCTTCGGCCGCAGCGGCCAGGAGCCGCTGAGCTTCTGGACCAGCGGGAAGATAGCTCTGACAGCCGGCAGCTGGACCCTGGGCGTGGCCTTCCAAGCACTGATCCTCTTCCTGCCCCTGCGCAGGATTGGCCTGCGCTACTGGCCCAGCTGGGGGGTGCGAGACATTGGGCTGAGGTCCATGGGGCCGGTGGCGGCCTGGAGCGTGGGCATCGTGCTGATAGACCAGCTGGCCACCATCGTCAACACCAACATCGCCATCTCCGCACCGGTCAAGGCCGCCGCCCAGCTGGGGGTCAGCCAGTTCGCCGTGGCCGGTAACGCCACCTACCAGAACGCCTACACCATTTTCATCCTGCCCTATTCACTCATCGCGGTCTCCGTGGCCACAGCCGTCTTCCCCCGGATCTCCCAGGCCATAGCCGAGCAGGACCTGGACCTGGCCCGCCAGGACCTGAGCCGGTCCCTGCGCAACGTGGGCCTGATCATGTGCTTCTTCTCGGTGGCCTTCATGGTCATGCCCACGCCCATCACCCTGGCCCTCCTGCCCTCGGTCCACATCTCCGAGGCCCTGCTCATCTCACAAAGCCTGCTGGCCCTAGGGCTCTGCCTGCCCCTGAGCTCGGCCTACCTGATCATCCAGCGCACCTTCTACGCCTTTGAGGACGGCCGCAAGCCCTTCATCTTCATCGTGCTGCAGGCCGGCCTGCAGGTGGCCCTGCTCCTGATCGGCACCCGTTTCGTCTCGCCTCAGCACTGGGTCACCCTTCTGTGCGTGTCCCTCACCGCCTCCTACCTCCTGGCCTTCCCCCTGCTGATCGTCATGATCCGCAAGCCCTTCCAAAAGCGCATGGATGGGCCCCGGATCACTCTGGCCTACGGCAAGGCCATGGTTGCTGGGGCCGCGGCCACCATGGCCGGCATCTGGCTGCGCAAGCCCAGCTACGCCCTGGTTGGGTCCACCCTCCAGGAGGGCCTGGCCACAGGCGGCAAGCCAGGCACTATGAACTGGTTCCAAGCCATCGGTGTCTGCATAATCCTGACCCTGGTCATCACGGCCGTCTATACCGGCGTGCTCTACCTGCTGAGGACCGATGAACTGCGGTCGGGACTGGGCCTGATCAGCAGCCGTCTCAAAAGGCGGAAAAACGCTGGTCACTCCACCGACGATTCGACCAGTCCCGTAGGTACACTGGCATCAGTGCCACAGGAACCGGCACAGCACAGATTCGACGGAGTCAGTAAAACTATGAAGCCTCAATTGGGAGATGTCATTCTCGGCCGGTACACCCTGGAGGCGCCCCTGCGCGAAGAGCCCGAATTGCAAGCCTGGCTGGCCAAGGACCAGGCGCTGAACCGCGACTGCCAGCTCTTCATCATCGCCGATTCCCAGGCCATACCCCAGGTCTCCACCATCGCGTCGGCCCTGGCCCTGTCCAAGAACCCACGCTTCACGCCGGTCATGCACCTGCAGCAGGTCGGGGACCTGGCACTCCTGGTCACCGAGGTCGACAAGGGGCGCCCACTCAGCGAATACCTGGACCCCAGCACTGGCCTGAACCTTACCTACAAGGCCATAGCCTCAATCATCGGCAGCACGGCCCGGGCCGTCAAACCCGGCAGGGACGGGCTCCTGCTCCACCGGGCCCTGACCCCCAGCACCATCAGGATTAGGAGGCGGGGCATCGAGCTGGCCGATGGGCCGATCTCACCCATGCTGGCCGACTGGGCCGCCGGCTTTGGCCAGCCAGACGCGGATGCGGCCCAAGCCGTGGATGATGGCGAGCCCATGGCCACCCGCCAGCTGGCAGCCGTGCTCTATTGCCTGCTGGTCCGCAAGCCCCTGACCGACCATATGGACTTCGACCTCAAGCTCCTGCCCGAAGACACCCCCGGTGAGATGCGGCTTATCTGCAAGCGAGGCCTGGGCCTGTTCGACAACGAGGACGCCGGCATTCTGAGCATGGCAACCCTTGACGAACTCATCGCCCTGCTGGACCCTTGGACTGCGGTGGGCAAGATGCCGGCAGCCGACCTGACCAGGTCAGATGCCTTGGCAGACCCCTCGGTCAGCTTGGCCGAACTCGCACCTGTCGAGGCCGGCAGGGTCCTGCCCTTCACCAAGGAACTGCTTGGTCAGACCCCCATGCCGCAAAGCCAGGAACAACCCGAAGTGGCCACAGCCCTGGCCCCCGCTCCGGACCAGGCGGCCGGGCAGCCAGCCGGCCCGGAGCGGCCTTTCTCCCTACGGTCCTGGTGGAGGGACCGGTCCCGGCAAAAGCAGGCGGTCCAGGAGACGGCTCCCGCAGCCACACCAGGGACGGACGAGGCCCAGGAGGCTGACTTCCACGACATCGCGGCCTCCGAAATGGCTGAGATCTTCCGGCCCGACGAGCCCGACAGCACCGGCTTCCTCTTCCGTGACTTCGTGGGCTCCCCCAGCGCCGAGCACCGCTTCGACTTCAAGATGCCGGCCGCCCAGGCCTCACCCGCCACAGGCGATGCCAGAGGCAAGGAGGATGTGGGCAGTGACACCGCCCTGGTCTTCGCCTCCGATTACACCGCACCCACCGGCCGTATTACCATCTACGACAAGGACGGCCTGCCCATAGCCCCCGGCGCCGAGTCCGCCCGGGCCCTGGCTGAGGAGCAGGCCATCAAGGAGCAGGTCGAGCCTACGGCCATGCCCCCCAGCTTCGTGCCCGTGAACAGCGGCGCAGGGGCCAGCGAGGAGAACACTGATAGGCAGGATATTGCCGATTCCCCACTCTTGGGAAGGGTACCCACCAAGGTGGTGGCCATAGTTGTGGTGGCCCTGATCGTTCTGGCGGCCCTGGGATTCGCCCTCCATGGCCTGCTGGGCATCAAGGGCGGTCAAAGCAACGGCGACGAATCCGGCGACCCCTGGCCGGAGATCGGCAACGTGCCCTTCGGCGACCATGTGGAGGACGAGGATCAGCCGGCTAAGAAGTCCGACAAGACCCAGGCCAGCCGGGAAGCCAAGAAGGTGCCCCAGCCCAAGATGCCCGAGAACACCACGCCACTGAATATCGGCAAGCAGGAGTTCCTGACCAATCCGGCCGGGCAGCGTGGCTTGGGCTACTACATGCACCTGAGCCAGCCGGCCGATGCCTACCGTTTTGTGATCAAGATCCGTTCCTCAGGCGGCCATGCCGCCCTGTTCGCAGGCACGGCCAACAACCCGCAGCAGGGCAAGCAGGTGGCCGAATTCAGCTTCGACAGCTCCGGAACGACCACGGTCACCTTCCCGCAGGTCAAGGGTGTCCAGGACTATCTACTCTGGGTACCGGAGGACACCCTGCCCGGCAACCAGCTCTACATTGATTCGGTGCAGTTCTACTGAGCCCGCCGGGCGCGCTTCTAGAGCACCCCGGACGTGATGTTGTTGAGCAGGAGCCACTGACGAATGTCGGCGAACTCCTCCATGCTCACCGCGTGGTCAAGGTGGGCGTACTCCTTGACGGTCAGCCAGCTGTGCTCCTCCAGCCAGGCCAGCATGGCGAAGATCTCATACTTGGGCACCACGCTATCTTGCTTCCCGTAACCGTAGAAGACCGGAATCTCCAGGGCGGCCAGCCGCTCATCGGCCGGCGCGCTGCCCTCTACATTGCCCGCTGCCATAAAGCCGGACAGGCAGATGGCGGCCCGGTAGCGTTCAGGATTGAGTCTCAGCAGGTGGACAGCCAACAGCCCGCCCTGTGAGAAGCCGATCGGCACCAGCTCACGCTCGCGGGCGATGTTGGCCTCAACCCAAGCATTGATGGCACTGGCGGCCGCGAAGGCATCCCGGTCAAGGTCATCGCCTACCGGCAAAGCATCATGGAACCAGCTGTAAGCCCCAGACCCCATGCCGAACTCACCGGCTCCAGCCTCCTGCAGCACCAACGGGGCCCGCAGGGAGGCATAGTCGCTGTAGGGGGCCACATAGCGCATGATGCCTGCCAAGTCCTCCTCGTTGGAACCCCAGCCGTGCAGGCACAGGAACATGGGCCGGCTGGGAGCAGCCTTGCCCCCACCCCGCGAATAGAGCACCTGACTGACGCTTAGTTCCTCGCCGGGAGTACCTGGCAGGGCGTGTGACTGGCCTTCATCGGCAGCATTGGAATCTTCACTCATACCCCCATCTTATACAGGCCGCACAGGCTCAGCGCAGATAGTGGCTTCCCGTGAGCATTCAGGTGATTGTTGTTATGTTGCTCAGCAGTTAGACCTATGGGCCGGCCCGGTCTGAAATCACCGGGAAGATTCAGACCACACGACATCGGCCAGGCAACCCGGAGCACACCACCAAAGCCAGCGAACCGACACACATGAGCGTGCCACCCCGCCTGCGCCGACCCCGCCACACCCACGAACCCCACGTGTTTGATACGCCAATCAAGAGGAACCACAGAGCGATACTGAACACCATGCCGCGCACCATTTTGCCACCCTGCTCACCCTATGCATGGCCACCACAGGGCTAGCAAATACGCCCCCCCTCCCATGAGGGATTCAAGCGCCACAAGCACCGCAGCCAGCAAGACACAGCGCCACACCAGAACCGCCACCAACCTGGAAAACACCCGCACCATCGCGGATAATACCGACACAGGCCAAACCGTATCACCGCAGAGCCTGCCTCTTATACACACCTGACGCCCCGGCCCTAGGATGACGCCGAGTTTTCGGCGTTGCCCTGCCGCTCAGACTTCACGTTCCCCCGCCACACACCTCACACCCAGTAGCGCTGAGACCCTCACCCCTCGTCGTTCGCCTTCGCCTCGATTACCGACTGTGCCC
>NZ_PDCG01000012.1 GCF_003315635.1 Bifidobacterium aemilianum
GGTGTCCGCCCTCGGCCTGCCGTGGCGTGCTGGTGCTGGTGTGTTCAGTTTCCTCTAGGGGGGGGGGGGGGGGATATTTGCTCCATTGGGTGCGGCGATGCCCAAGGTGAGCAAACCCGCGACAATGACACGCACAACAGTATTCAACATGATGTTTTCTGTTCCTCTTGATTGCTTCTCTACTGCAACTGCAGACGGTTCGCGGGCCGGAAGATGCGGGGGCGCGGGATGCGTGGAGAGGCGCCATGCCGGTGCCCCTGCCTGCGGTCCCGGACCGTCACCGCCTGAATCCCCCATGGTTTCAGGCATGGTCCAACCCATAAGTCCAACTACCGAACAATATAACAACAAAACCTGAGAACAACCTTTGAATCAGTCAAGTTCGGGTCGGGGTATCCAAGGAATGGGTGATGATGCTGTCATACCAGCAGTAGGTGAGACATGGGCGGTGACCCTGCTGTGTGTGGCCTACTCCAGCTTGCCCCGCCGCCAGAGGTCGGCCCCGTGGATGAAGGTCTTGGCGGTGACGTCCAGGTTGGCGGCTCGGTGCATGATCCGGGCGGCACGGGTCTGGTCGCTCAGGTCCTTGCCGTCGTGGTCGACCGCAGAAGTCGAGTGTTCGGCATGCGGGGCCGTTGACTCGCTGCCCTGTTTCGCCCTGCCTTCATGGGCCACACGCTTGGCCTCCATGCGCAGGCCATAGGCGATTACCTCGGTGAAGGCGCCGGCTCGGTCCAGGGCCACGGCGAAGTCTCCGGTGAAGGCGCCGGACAGAATCGAATCAGCGGTGCGGGATATGTCCTCGGCGCCGGGGGTCTGGTCTATGCCGGCTATAGCCGAGGCAGTCGAGGCCTCCGGTTCGCCCAGTCTCCACAAAGCGGCGATGGCGTCTTGGTCCCGCTGCATCCATGTGCGCAGCAGGTAGAGCCGCCAGAGCACACCGGGAAGCGAATCAGGGTCGGCGTCGCTCCACAGTTGGGCGATGATGTCAACGCCTTCCACGTCCACCAGCTTCAACACCCGTTGAACCACGGTCGGGTCCTGGGAGGCATGGACCTGGTTGAGCAGGGCCGCCGCCGAGGCGTGGCTCATCTCGCTGACGGCTTGCGGGTCAAGGCCCCCGGCCAGGTTGTCAGCCAGCTGCTGGTCCAACTGTCCGGGCCTCGAAGGCCTCGAGGAACCCAGTCTGGTAGGGGCGAAGACGGTCCTGCTGGCATAGATGGAACCCTGGCCGGTGCTGAACTTGGAGGGGCTGTCGGCCGAGCCATCGGCTGTTCCAGCGCTGTCGTGTGAGGACATGGGATTAGAAGACAATGGGACCAACCTTCTGAATATCGATGATGCGTGGACCTTCAGCCCCCATGATAATAAAGATGGCCAGGGCGTTCCCTGTGGGCATATAGGGCGAGGAGGCGTGGAGGCGTTTGGCCAGGGACTTGCTGGAGCAGATCTTGCGCAATTCCTGGAATACCCCGCCGATGACTGGCCGGTGCATGCAGATGGCTGTGGTGCGGCCGGGTGTGCTGCTGGGGTCCAGCAGCCCGTCGATCTCGCGCAGCAGGCAATCCCAGGACCTTTTGGCATTGGCGGCGAAGGTGTCCTCGGTCAGGTCCTCTGCCTCAACGACCGGCTCCTTGGCCATCCATGAATACGGCGCGATCGTCTGCATGCAGCGGGTCCATGGGGAGCTGACCAGCCTGGTCGGCTGATAGCAGGCAATCTCGCGGCTGAGGGCGTAAGAGTACGCGGCCCCCTTGGGAGTCAACGGTCTGGCCCCCTCCTGGCCCTCCCAGACCTTGCGCCCCAGGGCCTTGCCGTGGCGGACCATGAGGAGGCAGGCGCTCTCCAGGGCCCCCTCCTGCACCCGGTCCACAAAGGAATCCAGTATGTCGCGGTCCAGGGAATGGGACAGTTTGCGGCGGGCGTCTGCCACCGAGAGCCACAGGACCTGGTCGACCTCATCCTTGCCTGCCTGACTGATGGGTCCGAAAGCCACCGCGGACCGGTCGGCATCGGCAGGGTCCAGCACCCGTGCCATCCAGTAGATCACATGCTTGCTGGTGCCGGAAGTCCCGGCCTCAGCCTGGTCGGTCTTGACGGCCTTGCCCTTCTTGCTCCCCCGGCTCTTCTTGCCCTCACGGTCCATGGGGTAGTCGACCTCGCCGATGACCGGCCCCAGGGCCAGGCACAGCCCCGTCTCCTCTCCCATCTCCCGAACCGCAGCATGACGATGGGATTCGTTGGCCTCCAGCTTGCCCTTGGGCCAGCTCCAGTCGTCATATCTCGGCCGGTGGACCATGCAGACCTGCAGGTTGTCCAAGGCGGCCGAAGGGTCGGAACCGGCTGGCATGCGGCCAGAGTCGGAGAACTTCATCCAGCCAGGAAAGTCGGGCCGGAGGCGGTAGGGTATGCCCCCCGCCGCCTCGACCACGTGGGACGCGTTCGCTGACATGGGTCAGCCCCGCTGGTGACTTTTGATAAGCGCTTCCTGGCTGTCTTCCAAGGGTTGGCCCTGGTCGTCGCGTGAGTGGCGGATGTAGTTGCCGTCGGCCTGCATATGCCAGGAGACCGTAGTGTCGGCCATCTGCAGGTCAACGTAATCAATGAGCTCCTGAATCTGCTCCGGCGAGCTGATGCGCACCAGGGCCTCCACGCGGCGGTCCAGATTCCGGTGCATCAGGTCCGCGGAGCCGATCCAGACCTCGGGCCCGGAGCTGGGGCCCTCGCCGATCTGCGGCCCCTCTGAGTTGGCGAAGGCGTAGATGCGGCTGTGCTCCAGGAAGCGGCCCAGGATCGAACGGACCCGAATGGTCTCGCTCAGCCCTGGAACACCGGGCTTCAGGGTGCATATGCCCCGCTGGACGATGTCGATCTTGACCCCGGCTTGGCTGGCCCGGTAGAGGGCATCGACGGTCTTCTCGTCCACAATCGCGTTGACCTTGATCTTGATCCAGGCCTCCTTGCCGGCCCGGGCGGCGTTCTCCTCCCGATGAATCCGTTCCAGCAGGCCGGTGCGCACAGTGCGGGGCGCCACCAGCAGCCGGTGGAAGCTGGAGCGTGGGGCGTAGCCGGAGAGTTGGTTGAAGAGCCGGGTCAGGTCCTGGCCCACCACTGGGTCGCAGGTCAGCAGACCCAGGTCCGTGTATGAGCGGGCGGTCTTGGGGTTGTAGTTGCCGGTGCCCACATGGCAGTAGCGGCGCAGGCCGTCGCCCTCCTGGCGGACCACCAGGGAGAGTTTGCAATGGGTCTTGAGGCCAACGATACCGTAGACCACATGGACCCCGGCCCGTTCCAGCTTGCGGGCCCAGGCGATGTTGGCGTCCTCGTCGAAGCGGGCCTTGATCTCGACCACGGCCATGACCTGCTTGCCGGCATGGGCGGCGTCGATCAGGGCATCGATGATGGGGGAGTCGCTGGAGGTCCGGTAGAGGGTCTGCTTGATGGCCAGCACCCTCGGATCTGCGGCCGCCTGCGCCAGGAAGGCTTGGACGGAGGTGGAGAAGGAGTCGTAGGGGTGGTGGAGCAGAATGTCATGCTCGCGCATGGCCCTGAAGATGTCCGATGCCCTGCTGGATTCCACGGTGGCGATCTGCCGGTTGGTTGTGGGGATGAAGGGCTTGTATTTCAGGTCAGGCCGGTCCAGATGCTGGAGCTCGAAGAGCACCCGCATGTCAAGGGGCGCTGGCAGCCGGTAGACCTCCTCGTCGCTCACCCGCAGCTGGTTGGCCAGGAGTTGGGAGAGGAAGGGACTGGCGGTGTCTGAAATCTCCAGGCGGATGGGCGGTCCGAAGCGGCGGCGCAGGAGCTCCTTCTCCATGGCGTTCAGGAGGTTCTCGGCATCGTCCTCCTCCACGTCGATGTCCTCGTTGCGGGTCACGCGGAAGGACTTGGCCTCCTTGATGATCATGCCGGGGAAGAGTGATTCCAGGTGGGCGATGATGAGATTCTCCATGGAGATGAAGCCGTAGCGCTCTTCGGTCACCTCCTCCTCGGTCAGGTCATCGACCGGCACCAGGCGGTTGAGGTTGTCGGGAATCTTGACCCGGGCGAAGTGGGACTTGCCGGAGGAGGGGTTCTCCACGATGACGGCCAGGTTGAGCGAGCCGCCGGAAATGTAAGGGAAGGGGTGGGCCGGGTCGACCGCCAGGGGCGTGAGCACCGGGAAGACCTGCTGGCGGTAGTAGCGAGAGAGCCGCTCCTGCTCGCTGTGGCTGAGCTCGTTCCACCCGAGCAGCACAATATGCTCCTGGGCCAGGGCCGGCAGGATGTGCTCCTTGACCTCCTGGGCATGTTCCGCCTGGAGCTTGTGGGCTTGCTCGCCGATGGCCTTGAGCAGCTGACGGGGGCTCAGCCCGGTGACGCTGGTGACGGCGATGCCCGAGTCGATGCGCCGTTTGAGGCCGGCCACGCGGACCATGAAGAACTCCTCCAGATTGGAGGCGAAGATGGCCGCAAAATTGGCTCGCTCAAGCAGGGGCTGGTCCGGGTCCTCGGCCAGCTCCAGCACTCGCCGGTTGAACTTGAGCCAGCTGAGCTCGCGCTCGAAGAAGCGGTCGTCGGGCAAGGGCTCCTCGCCGGCCAGGGCCTGCCTGTTGTCGTGCTTGTCCGTCTCGGCTATATGCTCGGCGATCTCGCTGCGGAGCAATGCCTTGGAAGGTGCGTCAAAATTTTGTGCCATGACCTTACTTTATGCGGTGGCGGCCCATATGTTCCATGGCGTGGCGAGCAAAATCACGCAATTTTCTCATGCCCCATCCCGCAAGCCGCTCGCCACGCGGCCCCCTTGGTCGCTTTCTGCGCCTCACGCAGGCGACACGCCGACAACACCCTTCGACCAGCAAGCCACACCAGCGCACACATCTGTCCCCTTGCCTCCGTTCCTATCTTCCCTTGTCCTCGTCTCGTCCTCGCATCCTTTCGTCCCCGTGTCCCCTTGCGTCGTTCGCCCGCCGCTACCGGACCATCTTCCCCACCCTAAATGTAATAAAAGACGCGCTTCGGCAACATTCCTGCGTCGTTTGCCACATTTAGGGGCGGGGTGCGGTGGGAAAGTCGGACACCTTATCTGAGGGGTTTGGTGGTGCCCTGTGGTGAATTCGGATGTGGTTCGTGATGGTGCGGCCCGGATTGCGGTCAGGGTGAATTTGGTGTCTCAGCCAAGTAGTGGTATGTTTTCTAATACATAGGAATAAGTAAGGAAAGGAAACTAAATAAATAGGAAGGTATCTTGGAGATGGATTTCCAAGACCTGACTACTTGACTTACTTACCACATGGAGAGTTCGGCGCCAATCGAAGTTGATGGGGTGCCAGGCGGACCGTTACGGAGCAGTGACGTGACAGCCAGCCAAGTAGGAAGGCACTGCGGTATCGGAATGGACCGGTACGATGATTCTTAAGGGGTTCATCATGAGGAACAGGAAATGGGCTGCGGGCATCGCATTGACCACGGCCGCGTTGATGGCTTTGAGCGGCTGCTCCATGGGCGGCGGCAAGTCCTCTGGGGAAGCCACTGGCGACACTAACGGCAAGGGCAAGACCATCACGGTCTGGGCCATGAAGGGGGACTACCAGGACGAGACCCTGGCCACCATCAACAAGGCCTTCGAGAAGAAGACCGGCGCCAAGGTCAAGCTGCAGATCCAGCAGTGGGACGGCATCGGCACCAAGGTGACCACCGCCCTCTCCACCGACGCCACCCCTGACATCATTGATATGGGCAACACCCAGGTGGCTGGTTATGCGGCTTCCGGCGGCCTTATGGATCTGACCAGTGAGAAGGGCGAACTGGCCGACGGCAAGACCTGGATCAAGGGCCTGGAAGACCCGGCTACCGTGGACGGCAAGCTGTACGGGGTCCCCGCCTTCGCCGCAGCCCGCGCCGTGATCTACAACAAGCAGATCTGGAAGGATGCCGGTGTCAGCGAGGAGCCCAAGAACTGGGACGAGTTCACCGCAGACCTGGACAAGGTTAGGGAGGCCAACGCCTCCAACCCCGATTTCGTCCCCTTCTACATGCCTGGCCAGTACTGGTACTCGGCCCTTCAGTTCATTTGGGACGCCGGCGGCGACGTAGCCAAGGAAGAGGGCGGCAACTGGAAGGGCAGCGTGTCCAGCGAGAAGTCCGTCAAGGGCATGGAGGAGTGGAAGGACTTCGAGAACAAGTACTCCTCGGAGGCCTCCCGTTCCGTTGACACCGAGACCCCCAGCATGGATGACATGCTGGCCGACGGCAAGACCGGCGCCATTCTGAGCAACTCCGCCACCATCGGCACCGTCAAGAAGACCAATCCCAGCCTGACCGATGACTCCCTGGGAACCTTCGCCATGCCTGGCAAGTCCGGCAAGAACCAGGTCTCCATGGTCGCCGGCTCCGATTGGGCCGTCGCCCAGAAGAGCAAGAACCAGAAGCTGGCCATCGAGTGGCTGAAGATCGCCGCCTCCGACGAGATCCAGCAGACCTGGGTCTTCGAGCATGATGGCTGGCTGCCCAACTCCGTGCAGGGGCTGGACAAGGCCATGAAGTCCGACAAGTTCCCGCAGGTCCAGAAGGGTTTCTTCGAGGCCGCCAAGAACTCCAAGACCACCCCCGCTTCCCCCAACTGGGCTGACATCGAGGCCGACAAGTCCGTCAACGACTTCACCAAGACCGTCGCCACCGGGTCCTCCTCCATCAAGGACGCCGCCCAGCAGTTCGACGCCCACATGGACGAGGTCTTCGCCAAGAAGAACTAAGCAATGCAGTGAACCCAGCCGGGAGCCAGGCCCGCCGTCAAGGCAGTGGCGACGGGCCGATTCCGGAACGGTTCGCAGGAAGCCCAGAAAGTGCCCGGATGGCCGGGCACATCGTCAAGGAGGCCGATTTGACAGAGTATTCCGGCGCAGTCTCAGCGCCCACAGCAACTGAGCGAGGCATTGGGCGGGACCCGAAACACGGTGTCTCCAGCCCCGGCGGGAAGTCACCCAAGAAGATGAAAAGCAACGGACGGATGGCCGGCATTCTGCTGACTCCCACCGGCATCATTCTGGCGGCCTTGGTCATTGTGCCGATCATCTTCCTGGTCTTCACCTCCTTCACCAACTTCAACCGCAGGTCCCTGATGACCGGCGAGTTCGACATGCGGGGCCTGAGCCAGTACCAGGCCGTGCTGACCGACCCGACCTTCTGGGCCGCCCTCCTGCGCACCTTCCTCTTCACGGCCGCCCTGGTGGTCGGCTCCATGCTGATCGGCATGGGTGTGGCGCAGATGATGACCAAGCTGGGGACGGTCATGCGCTACATCGTCACCTTCGTGCTGATCTTCGCCTGGGCCATGCCCAACGTGGCATCATCCTTCGTGTGGGTCTGGCTCTTCCAGCCCAAGTACGGCGTCATCAACTGGCTGCTGACCAAGCTGCACATATTCGGCGACGTGACCAACCTGGCTTGGGCCGACAACACCACCCTGGCCTTCCTCTCCATCTGGCTGCTGGTGGTGTGGCAGGCGGTGCCCTACATCGCCATCACCCTCTACGCGGCCACCATGCAGCTGGACCCCTCCAGCCTTGAGGCCGCCCAGCTGGACGGTGCCGGCCCCATCCGTACCTACTGGCAGATCGTTGTGCCGCTGATCTCCCCCAGCATCCTGGTCATCGGCATGCTGTCGGTCATCTGGGACTTCAACGTCTTCAACCAGATCTGGTTGGTCTCGGCAGGCGGGCCGGGTGGTTCGACCTCCACCATCGGCGTCTTCACCTACAAGAAGGCCTTCATCAACTTCGACATCTCCCAGGGCGCGGCCATCTCGGTCATTACCGTGGCCATCCTCCTGGTCATCACCAGCTTCTACGTACGCAATCTTCTGAAATCAGGTGAGGATCTATGAGCACCAGCAGCAAGGCCCCCCAGGCGGTTTCCGCCCAGCCCAGGGCTGGTAAGGGCACCAAGGCCAACAGGAACTTCGACTGGCACCGGTTCGGCACCGGTGTGGTCGCCGTCATCTTCTGCATCATCTGGTTCTTCCCGGTCTACTGGATGACCATCACGGCCTTCAAGCCGCGCAAGGAGGTCATGACCAGCAACCCGGTATTCATACCCACCCACTGGTCCCTGGAGAACTTCCACACGGCCATCTTCAACACCAGCTTCTTCGTCAACCTGAAGAACTCGGTCATCATCACCTTCTTCGCGGTGGTGGTCTCCATCTTCTTCGCCTTCCTGGCCTGCGCGGCCCTGACCCTCTACCGCTTCAAGGGCCGGCGCGCCATCATGGTCATGATCCTGGCCATGCAGATGATCCCCGGAACGGCCATGCTGATTCCCCAGTTCATCGTGTTCAACCAGTTCGGCCTGCTCAACAAGTACATCGGCCTGATCCTGGCCTACATCGCCCTGGTGCTGCCCTTCTCCATCTGGAACATGCGAGGCTTCTTCCTCTCCATACCGGCCTCGATCTTCGAGTCGGCACGGGTGGAGGGCGCCTCCGAATGGCAGATCCTGCGGCGGATCACCTTCCCGCTGGTGGCTCCGGGTGTGGTCTCCACCTCGGTCTTCGCCTTCATCACGGCCTGGAACGACTACCTGACCGCCTACACCTTCATGAAGGACCAGGCCAAGTACACCCTGCCGGTCTGGCTGGCCTCCTTCACGACGCCGGCCGGTACCGACTTCGGCGGGCAGATGGCGGCCTCGGTGCTCTTCTCCCTTCCTGTGGTCATCTTCTTCATGATCATCCAGGGGAACATCGCCAAGGGCATCACCACCGGATCGGTCAAGTAGCCCAGTGGAGTATGACTGCGGGAATCCGATGGAGGCGGTCCTGTGACCTGGTGCGCTGGCGGCTGATGGCCGCTTCGTGGGGGAGCCGGCCATCAGCCATAAGATCATCACTGGGAACCGGCAGGCTGGCCAGGAGTTTGAGGCTGATTGGTCCGGCAAGACGAAGGCGGCCAGACACCGAATCGGCCTGGTGCCAGAATGGTAGTTGCAAGAGAAGTGGAGCACAAAGGGATGGAATCTTCAGTGGCCAGGGCCGGGGGCATCGGGCACCTTGGCCGGCGAGGTCCCCACAGCGCCCTACCCTCCGACATCAGAAAAAGCAATAGGGCGGCTGTTCTCAAGGCGCTCTACCCGGACCAATGGCGTTCGCGGGCCGATCTGGCGAAGATCACCGGACTCTCGAAGGTATCGGTATCTGATGTGGTGGGCGAGCTCATTGAGGCCGGACTTCTGGTTGAGGGCGGCTACAAGAGCTCGTCCAGGCCGGGCAAGCCCGCAGTGCTGGTCGGCATCAATGCCGGTGGCAGGGGGCTGGTGGCCGTTGACCTGTCGGAGGCCGGTAGGGTGAGCGCGATATTGGCCGATCTGACCGGGAAGATTCTGGAAAGCAGCCAGATAGATGTGTCGTCCGCCCAAAGGGGGCGGGGTCACGTTGGCGACCGTATGGTATCTGACTCGTCCTCGTCCTCGGACACGTCGTCTCTACCCCTGGAGCCCGTCATCAGGCTCTGCCGGACACTCATCGGCAAGTCTTCCGTACCCATGCTGGGCGTGGGGGTGGCCACTCCCGGTACGGTCTCGGACTCCGGTGAGGTCCTAGCGGCCCCCAATCTGGGCTGGACCAACTTGAAGCTGGCCGACGAGTTGCGCCAGGCCCTGGACCTGCCGGTCTTTGTATCCAACGATGCCGACAGCGCGGTCTTTGGCGAGCGCTGTTTCGGCGCGGGCCCGGCCAACATGATTCTGGTCCAGCTGGCCAGGGGCGTGGGTGCCGGCGTGCTGATTGACGACCACATCGTGCGCGGAACCTCCTGCGTGGCCGGTGAGATCGGCCATGTGGTCATTGACGAGAATGGCATGGCTTGCGCCTGCGGCAAGCGCGGTTGCCTGGAGACCATGACCTCCATCCCCTTCCTGCGGCAGCGTCTGGCCGATGCCGAGGGCCAGGCTGATCGTGACGATGTGCTGGCCCAGGCCGGTGAGGTGCTGGGGGCGGCCCTGTCCATGCCGGTGGCCATGACCAACATCACCGACATCGCCATCTCCGGGCCCGAGCCCATTGTGGGCAAGATGCTGCTGGAATCCGTCGAGAACACCATCAACGACCGGGTGCATTCCCGTTTCATTGATGCCGTGATCGTCCATGCCACCCGGCTGGGTACGAATGCGGCCCTGCTGGGTGGTGTGGCCTGCGTGCTTCGGCATGAGCTGGGTGTCCTATGACCGGCCCGACCATCGGTTCGACCGCCGGCCCGAATACTGGCTGTGCCAGGTCCGCCACCGGACCTGCCGGTCAAATCGCCCTGCTGGGCGGTCGCCTGGTCGACAGGGGAGGTTTGGGGCAAAGCCCATTGGTCATGGCAGTCAACACACTGATCCAACACACTGAGAGGTAGATTCATGGCAAGCGTGGCAACAGAGAAGGCCCAGGCCCAGACCAAGGACGAAGCCGAAGGGCGGGGCCTGGTACTCATTCCCGAACCGGTCCGTGTCGACCGGCAGGAGGGGACCCTGGTCCTGCCTGTCTGGGGTCGTGTCTCCTACCAGGGGCCTGACCTGTCTGATGGCCGCGTACTGGCCGAACAGTTGCTGGCGGACATAGCCGACAGGACAGCAGGGAGTTGGGACTGTTCCCAGGGGGACCGTTGGACATCATTCATTGATATGAATATTGATCCGAGCCTGGGCGAGCAGGCCTACCGGGTCGATATCAGTCAGGTGGCGGCCACGGGCCCTGGGGAGAGCCGGCCCACCCAGGCCCCCATCACCGTTGCCGGTGGCGACCTGGCCGGTCTGCGTTACGGGGTGCAGACCCTCCGTCAGATCATCAGGCAGGCCGCCCCTGCCCTGCCCCTGGTCCATATCGAAG
Organism: Bifidobacterium aemilianum; assembly: GCF_003315635.1. Taxonomy (GTDB): domain Bacteria; phylum Actinomycetota; class Actinomycetes; order Actinomycetales; family Bifidobacteriaceae; genus Bifidobacterium; species Bifidobacterium aemilianum. The sequence goes on from NZ_PDCG01000012.1 coordinate 10,847, forward strand.
ACAAGCCGGTCTTCCCTATCCGCTCCTATTATCTGGACGTCACCCGTGGTCGGGTTCCCAGCATGGACTGGCTCAAGTCCTGGGCCGACAGGCTCTGCCTCTACAAATACAACCAGGTCCAGCTCTACATCGAGCACAGCTTCGCCTTTGATGGGCTCAGCGAGGCCTGGCGCGGCACCAGCCCTCTGACCCCCCGGGACATCCAGGAGTTCGACGACTACTGCCTGCGTCTTGGCCTGGAGCTGGTGCCCTCCGTCTCCACATTCGGCCACCACTACGTCAATCTGCGCACCCAGACCCTACGTGAGTTGGGCGAGTTCCCTGAGGACGCCGACCGCCCCTACAGCCTGGTCGAACGGCAGGAGCACCACACCCTCAACATCACCCTGAAGGAGTCCTTCGAATTCTCCAAGCGGCTTATCGATGCCTACGCCCCCCTCTTCCATTCCAGGAAGTTCAACATCGGGGCCGACGAGACCTTCGACCTGGGCAAGGGCCGCTCCAAGCAGGAGGCGGCCAGGGTCGGCGTGGCCTCCATGTACGCCGACTATGTGATGCGCCTGTGCGACTATCTCAGGGCCCAGGGCAGGGAGCCCATGTATTGGGGCGACATCGCCGTGGAGGTGCCAGGTGTCATCGACCTGCTGCCCAAGGGCGAGCCCCTGCTCAACTGGCTTTACGACCCCAAGGTCGATGACTCCAAGGTCAGGATGGTGGCCGACACCGGCCTGCCCCAGTATGTCTGCTCGGCCGTCCATGGATGGAACAGCCTCCTGCCCAACGTCAGGGGCGCCTGGTCCAACATCTCGCGGCTCAGCGCTTTCGGCCAACGGTACGGGGCCGTGGGCAACATGGTCACCGATTGGGGGGATTACGGGCATGTCAACGACCCGCGCATGGCCATACCGGGGCTGATCTACGGGGCACAGTACGGATGGAACCCCCAGGGGCCGGACTTCGAGGAGATGAACAGGCGGGTCTCCCGCTTGGAATACGGCGATGCCAGCGGCCGCTACATGGCAGTGCTGGTCCAGGCTTGCGAGAGCCAGCTGTTCACCTGGGCGGATCTGGTCCGTTACCGGGAGTTGGATGATGGGCATGGTGGCGTGAACCGAGACCTGAGTCTGGTCGTCAAGAGCGTGTTCCCTGACGGAAGCTGGGACGTGGACGCCCTGACCGATCTTGGGCAGGCCCGCAGACGCTACCTGGAGCTTATGGCCGACCGTCTGGCAGGCCTGACCGGGACCAACCGGGCGCTGGCCGATGCCAGGCTGGAACTGTCGCGGATCATCTCCCGGAGCCAGGGCCGGGCCTTCGATACCGCCCAGGCCCAACTCCTGGCCATTGAGGGGCAGGCCCTGTTCAACCGTCTTGGCTGGACCCTGGCCGCCTGGCAGGGGTTGGTGGGCAGGACCGTCGATGACAACATCGACCAGGCTGGGTTGGAAGCCGCCACGGATGGGCTGGCTGGTGAGCTGGAGGTCTGGCTGGAATCCTACCGGGCTGTCTGGCGGCAGGTCAGCAGGGAATCGGAACTACGTAGGGTCTCCGACGTGGTCTGGAGATATGCGGATATGCTGCGCGCCATGGCCAGGGCCAAGGGTGGGCGCCAGGCGGGCTGAGGGAGCGCCCAAGTGGCGCTAGGTCAGCGCTGGGGCCGGAAACAAGCGAATGAAGATGAGTGGGAGGAGGACGATGGCAGAGGAGAACATAGGGCAGCAGGGTAGCAGCCCGGGCCAGTGCCAGGTCATGAACCAGTCTCAAGGCAGGGGGCAGGCGACCATAGGCATAGATGTGGGCGGGACCAGCATCGGCGGTGTGCTGCTGGATGCCTCCGGGCAGCTGCTGTCGTCGGCGCAGATTCCCACGGTTCCAGGCAACTGCCAGGTGCTCGACGGCATCATCTCCCTGGTTGACTCCCTGATGGAGACCGCACCCGGCCTGAGCCTGCAGGCGGTGGGGGTCGGCATCCCTGGTCGTGTGGACCGCCGTACCGGTCTGGTGACGGACGCCGTCAATGTGGGGCTGGTCCACATGGAGCTGGGGGCCGCCATCGCCGGCCGACTGGCCTTGCCGGTGGCTGTGGAGAACGATGTGAACCTGGCGGCCCTGGGGGCCATCTGTAGCCAGAATTATCAAACGGGCATCGCGGCCTATATCAACTTCGGCACCGGCCTGGCCGCAGGGATCATCGAGGATGGGACGATCATGCACGGGGCTACCGGTGCCATAGGCGAGATTGGCCATATACCCCTGGACCCCCACCGGATTCCATGCAAATGCGGGCAGGAGGGGTGTCTGGAAACCGTGGCCTCGGGGTCTGCCGTGGCCCGGCTTTGGCCCGTTGAGGAGGGCTACCCGCTGCCCTCCCTGCTGGCGGCCGCCAAGGAGGGTGATTCGCAGGCCCGGGAGGCCCTGTCGGTGCTGGTCGGTGGAATATCCATGGCCATTGAATTGGTCTGCCTGACCTTTGATCCCCAGTTCGTCGTGCTGGGCGGGGGTATGACCCGGGTGGGCCAGCCCCTGCTTGATCTGGTCACGGCCCGGCTTGATGAGATGGCTGCCCACAGTCACTTCATCTCATCGCTGGCGCTGCCCTCACGGCTGCGGCTTGTGGGGGCCGACCAGCCCGTCGGGGCCATCGGGGCCGCGATCCTGGGCCAGCGGGTGGCTGAGGAGGCCGGTCGACTCTAGGCCGCATAGGTCTGGGCTGGGCAGGTCGGCGGCCCTGAGACCGGCGGGCTGAGGGCAGCTTGCGGATGGCTGGGCAGGTCGCTGGTGTTGCTGCTGCTGGGTGTGGACACGCCCGGAATGTGGATAAGTCCCAGCCTTCGACCACAGGTCCCCTTTCGGGCCGCGAGCCAAGGAGGGCACGGGTTCAATGGTCCTATGACTATTGAGCGAACGATGAACACCTATATGGGTCCGGGGTCACCATCCGGGCAGAGTGTCGGAACTGCCTGCGGTTATGGGGCAGGCTGGTCGCCGGCCCCCAATGCCATGCCCACCAAGACTGGCGTAGGCACGGACGTGAGTGTCCTGCCAGGGGCGAATCTGCCGGGCGACGGCCGCTCTGCTGTGCCTTTGCCTGGGCTGGAGGGAGAGGTCGGCCAGCCTGTTGCCTCCCATGCCGTGGCCAGTGGCCGGATGGCGCCAGCCGATGGGCGACTCTTCCTGCCCACGCCCATACGGGATCGGGTGCAGCAACCCTTGTTGGATCGGCGGGTGGATTCGGTGCGGACCCACCAGTACGGCTGGCCGTCCGGTCCCTCACCAGTGGAGATTCCCGGCAAACCTCTGGGAGTGCTGGAGCAAGCCAGGTCACAGGAAGAGGCCCTGCCAGAGAACCTTCTGGTCTGCACCGGGGCCAGCGGGGGAGTCGGGTTGAGTGTGCTGGCGGCCATGATCGCCTTGGAGACCCAGAGCCGGGGTTTGGAATGCGCCCTGGTCGATGCCGACTTCGAGTCCGGCGGGCTCGACCTGCTCCTGGGTATCGAGAACGAGCCAGGTCTGCGCTTCAACGCTCTGGAAGCACCCCTGGGGGTTTTGGATGGGCCGTCCCTTACCGGTCGCCTACCCTGCCTGCCGGAAGGGGTGCATGTCCTGGCCTACGACCCCTGGAGGCCTCGAAGGCCTGACTGGTGGGAGGTTCGGGCCGCCATCCAGGCTCTGGCGCCACTCTTCGACCTGTTGGTGATTGACGGCGCTCGCGGGCGACTCTTCGACCTGGTGCCCGCCCTGGTGGCATGCCCGCAACTGCTGTTGGTGGAATTATCCGTCCTGGGCCTGGCCAGGGGGCGGGTCCAGCTTGAACGGCTGCAGGCCACGGGAGCCGGCAAGGACTCCCTGCTTGTGGTCGGTGTGGGGGTTCGGGGCGCCTCCGGCAAAGCCGCAGGCGTTGGGCTGGAGGAGGCTGAGGAGCACCTGGGGCGGAGGATTCTGGGCCCTATCCGCTTGGATCCCAAGGTCGCCATGCGAATCCAGGAGGGGCTGGGTGTCGCACGGTTGCCAAGGGGGAGTAGGGCTGTGGTCGAAGAGGTGGTCGACCTGCTTGAGGACCGGCTGGCCGGAGGGCCGTCGGCGGGCCTGACGGGGCGGGGGCGTGACCGGTCCGAAGGCGCCAGCGGGGTTGATGGTGCCGGCAGCGACCATGGAACCAACTTGGGGGAATCATGAACTTCGGCCCCCTCCAATTCCTCATCGAGGACCCTGCTCTGACCGACCTCCTGGTCAATGGGCAGGGGGAGGTCTGGGCCGATTGGGGGCAGGGCATGAGGCGGGCCAGTGCGGCCATACCCTTCAGCAATCCTGAAGTGGTCAGACAATATGCGGTGGGTCTGTGCTCGCAATTAGGAAAACGACTTGACGATGCCTGCCCCATAGCGGACGCCTCCACCCATGAGGGTATTCGCGTCCACGCGGTGATCGCCCCGCTGGTGCCCCAGGGTGCCGCCATATCCATCCGTATCCCCAGTTCGCAGGTGCTGAGCCTCGAGGACCTGGGGTCCAAGGGGCTCTTCCCCCACACCTGGCTGCCGGTCCTCAAGGGCCTGGTCGACAATCGGGCCAGCATCCTGATCACCGGCGGCACGGGGGCGGGTAAGACCACCCTCCTCAAGGCCCTGCTTGCTCAGTGCCCCGATGGGGAGCGAATCGTCAGCGTCGAGGAGGTCAGGGAACTGGGTGGCCTGGCTGCCGGCAACCACGTATCCCTGGTCAGTCGGGAGTCCAATGTTGAGGGGGCCGGCATGGTCTCCCTGAGTGACCTGGTCAAAGCGACCCTGCGAATGCGGCCTGACCGGGTGGTGCTGGGTGAATGCCGGGGGGAGGAGATAGCCGATCTGCTGCGGGCCTTCAACTCAGGGCACAAGGGAGGTATGGTCACCCTCCATGCCGATGGAGTCTCACGCGTGCCGGCCAGACTGGTGTCCCTGGGCATGCTGGCTGGCATCAGCGCCCAGGCCATGGCCCTCCTGGCCCAGGGGGCCTTCGACGCCGTCCTGCATCTGGAGTGTTCGGCAGGCGGCCGGGTCCTGACCCAGATAGGCTGCCTGGCCAGCGAATCGGGGCGGCTGGTCGGCCGGCCCATCGCCCTCTGGGACGGTCAGGGGCGAGCCGTGCCCGGCCCCCTATGGGAATGGTTCCAGCGGCGGTGGTCCTCGGTGTGCCGGCCGGGCTATGGGGAGGAGGTGGCCTATGGATCCGCACGGGCGATCGCAGCCTGAATACGGGCCGGGAAGCAGGTATGGGCAGGTGAGGGCTTGCCTTGCAGGCAGGCCATGGCAAGGGAGCCATGATGGCTGCTGATGGCTGGGCCGGTATGCTCCTGGGGCTCACCCTTGGCCTGTTCTGGATCCAACGGTCCCAGGCTTGGGGGAGGGGGCACCTGGGGAATGCCAGCTTGCGTCCGTCGGAACAGCGGACCACAGGTCAGGGGCTTGATGCGACCCTGGCCGATGCCATCGCACATGTGGCCTCGGGTGGGAACCTGGCCGATCTCTTCCCAACCGCCGAGGGCAGCCGTGACCCCTGGTCCTCAAGCCTGGTGCGGCAGACGATACTGCCGGTCCTCCAGGCCCAGGCCAGTCCCAAGGACAGCCTTGAGGAGCTCACCCTGGTTGCTGACGGCATCAGCCTGGCCGGCCGGCTGAGCCAGACCCTGGGCAGTCCCATCCGCGATTGCCTCCAGGCGGTGCTTGAGGACCAGGGGCGTAGGCACATGCTGGATGATTTGACCACCAAAGCCTTCGCCGTGCCCCGTATGACCATCAGGCTCCTCTCTGCCCTGCCCCTGCTCACCCTGGCCTTCGCCTACCTGATGGGGGCGCAACCCCACCGCTTTCTGCTGGCATCACCCCAGGGTCTGGCCTGCTTGGCCTTGGGATTGTGCTCTTATGCGGCCGGAATGGTCTGGGTGCGCTCGCTGATGGCCAAGGCCGGTAGACGGGCCGGTTCTTCTGCCATACGTACTGGTAGACACCGGGCCAGTGGCAGGGAGAAGAACCCTGGCAGAGGCAGATCCGCAGCAGCGGGCACAGGCACAGGCAGAGCCGCACACATAGGCATAGGTAAGGGCAAGGTCGGGCGCGGTGGCAGAGCCGGAGGCCGGTCATGAATAACCGGTATGGGTATGCCATGCTGTCGGCTGTATTCCTTGGTATCGGTCTTCTGGGGTTTTGCGCCGGCCGGTTAGTCGGGACTCTGATCCGGTCGGCTTGGCTCGCAGCGGCCAGGGCTAGGTCCGACCATTCTTACCTCCCGGATGCCGTGAGTGCTGCCGCAGGCCACGGCCTCCTTGCGCTGATGGAAGGCAGGGGAGCAGTCCAAGGGGCCGATGACGCCGTGGAGGCCTCACCCTCCCTCCTCCTGGCCATGCTGGCCGTGGCCATCAAGCAAGGCACCTCCATACCCCGAGCCTTGGAGGCGGTCGGCAGCATTCTGGCAGGCCCGGCAGGCCATGGCCTGTGCAGGGCGGCTGACGGCCTCATGCGTGGCCTATCCTGGGAGGAGGCCTGGTGGCCGCCCGACCAGGAGGAGCGGCCGCGAGTCCTTGATGAGGTGGGAGGGAGCCTGCTGGTCTCCTGGCAGGAAGGCTCGTCACCCATGGGGCGCTTGGCCTCTGCCATCGAACGCATAGGCAGGCAGGAGCGGGCCGCCATAGAGGAGACCTGTGCCCGGCTCTCGGTCAGTCTCCTGCTTCCCACCGGCCTGTGCTTTCTGCCCGCCTTCATGCTGATCGGCGTATTGCCTGGCATAGCCTCCCTGGGCGGATGACCCGTCAGGAGTGATGGGCGCGGTGCCAGGGGACCACCAAACTTCACCCGGCTCTGGTTGGTTTGCATACCATACGCGACACGCTTGAAATGTGGATAAGTGCCAGCCTTCGACCACAGGCCCGCAATCCCCGCACCCCAAGGTTCGTTCTCACGCACAATGAGGGGACCGGCAAGCGCCGGTGGCAAAGGTGAAAGGACAAGAGCAATGAAGAAGACAAGTGGGATGGCCCAGCGGCAGAACTCCATTATCGGCACAATGGCAGGCACGGTCAACCGTACCGTAGAGGGCATCAAATGCAAAGCCTGTGTGCTTGATGCCCGATTGAGGACCATGGCGGCCGAGCCGGAATCAGGGGCGGCAACCGCCGAATATGCGGTGGTGCTGGTGGCGGCCACAGGCTTTGCGGCAGTACTGGTCGCCCTCCTGAAATCGGATATGGCCAAGAAACTCCTGAGTGACATGATCAGCAAGGCCATGAAAGTCATCTGATGGGTATCGCTTGGCGAGAGCGGGCCAGGCTGTTGCGGGCCCAGGACAACAAGCAGCCAGGCCATGATGGTGGTAAGGGCCATCCGCCCCAAGCGTCCAGAGGCCTGCAGGCCCTTGACCCGGGAGTCGTGACCGCTGAGTTCGCCGTGGTCCTGCCCGCAGTCATGCTGATGGCGATGCTGCTCCTGGGCCTGGCCAGGACCGTCACCGTATCCATGGGCTGCCAGGAGGCCGCAGGGGCTGCGGCCCGGCAACTGGTGGTGACCCAGGGCAGGGATGATGTGGGTGCCCGGGTGCGGGACGTGGCCGGTTCTGGGAGCACTGCCTCCACCAGCCGGACATCGTCAGGCACTGAGATCAGGGTCTCCTGCCCGGTGATTCCTGATCCCTGGGGTGTATTGCCCACAAGGGTCGAAGCCAAGGCGGTTGCCCTTGACCAGTGAGCTGGGGGCGTGGTCCAATGGGGACCCGATGCGGGGAGGGCCTTGGAGGTTCTGGGGTGCAAGGGATCGGGGGTCGGGCACCATGGCCGGGGTGATGCTGATACTGCTGGCCGCCCTGCTCATGTTGACCCTGGCTGCCGGAGGAGATCTGCTGGTCCGCAAGGCCAGGGTCCGTGCCCTGGCCGACCTGTCGGCCATCGTGGCTGCCAGTGCCCTGAGGGAGGGCGACGAGGGGGCCTGCTCACTGGCGCACGCATCCGCCCGGGCCAATCAGGCGCAGGTGGCGGCCTGCGCCATAGAGGATGAGGATGTGACGGTCACGATCAACCTGCGGACCTCCTTCCCGCTGCTGCCCCAGTTGTCCTACCAGTCGCGGGCCGGTCCGGTGGATTGTGGAAGCTGACCAGGAGCCTGCGTCGACTTCGGCCATCGCTGAGAGCGACACAGGCTGTGGAAAATAGTCGGGTGACGGTAGGTTAGAGGCTAGTACCATGCAGGCGCAGTAGGTCTTGCGTAAGGGAGCAGAAGAATGGCATTGGCGTTATACCGCAGATATAGGCCGGATACTTTCGACGGGGTCATCGGGCAGGATCAGGTCACGGTCCCCCTGTCCAGGGCCTTGGACGCGGGTAGGTTGACCCATGCCTATCTGTTCTCTGGTCCCCGAGGTTGCGGTAAGACCAGTTCGGCCCGTATTCTCGCCCGTTGCATCAACTGCGAGCAGGGCCCCACCTCCCACCCCTGTGGCGAGTGCGCCTCCTGCAAGGATCTGGCGACCGGTGGTGCGGGTTCCATAGACGTGGTCGAGATTGATGCCGCCAGTCACAACGGTGTCGACGATGCCCGTGAGCTGCGGGAGAGGGCCGCATTCGCCCCAGCCCGCGACCGCTATAAGATCTTCATCCTTGACGAGGCCCACATGGTCACCCAGCAGGGCTTCAACGCCTTGCTGAAAATCGTTGAGGAGCCACCGGAACATGTCATGTTCATCTTCGCCACCACGGAGCCGGAGAAGGTGATTGGGACCATCAGGTCCCGCACCCACCATTACCCCTTCCGTCTGGTCCCCGAGGAGATCATGGGGCCCTACCTGGAGGAGATCTGCCAGAAGGAAGACATCAAGAGTGAACCCGGCGTGCTCAAGCTGACCATGCGGGCTGGTGGCGGCTCGGTACGAGACACCCTCTCCGTTCTGGACCAGCTTATGGTGGGAGCCAAGGACGGTGTGATCGCCTACGATGCCGCTGTGGCTTTGCTGGGCTTCACGCCCGAGGCTCTGATTGGCGAGGCCATGGACGCGGTGATCGACTCCGATGGCGCCAAGCTGTACGGGGTCGTTCAGCAGGTGGTCGTGGGTGGATTCGACCCCCGACGCTTCGTGGAGGATATGCTGGCCCGTGTCCGTGACCTGCTGGTGCTGAACCTGGGTGGCGAACAGGCAGAGCATGTGCTCAGTGACGATGCCGCGGCCGAGAATCTGGAGGACCTGCAACGCCAAGCCTCAGCTCTGGGACTCGCCGCCTTGTCGTCCATGGCCGAGACAGTGAATGAATCCCTGTCGTCCATGGCTGGGGCCACCTCTCCACGTATGCGGCTGGAACTGTTGGCGGCCCAACTGTTGGCGGCCCGGCAGCGGCAGTTGAACCCGTCACAGGGTTTCCAAGCGGTGGAACCAGGTCCTCAAGCTCAAGCCGGACAGGCCGCCGGCGAGAACCCATCCGCCCCCACCGGTGTCCAGGCAAGCACCAGGGGCCAGGCTGGATTCGCGGGCGCATCCCGTCAGCAGCGCCAAGGCTTTGCGGGAGCCACAAGGCAGGGCGAGCAACCAGGCAATACCCAGATCCAAGCACCGGAGCAGGGGCAGGCTACTGCCAAGGATTCGTCGGCCGTTCCACTGGTTCAGGCCAAGGGCCAGGAGTCGACGGGCCCGGCAGCGGTGGGTGCACCGGTCGGCCAGATCCAGCAAGCAGGCTCCGCGCAGGGCGAGCGAGCTGGCGAGCCGGCTCCGGCAACACCAGCTGCCGAGGACACCCGTACCGCCGACGAGCGCTGGGATGAGGTCCTGTCCTCCTTGCCTGAGGACATCCGGCAATGCGTGGACCGGGACAAGGTGCCCACCATCTCCTTCAACAAGGGCCAGGCAGGCAAGGCCAGGCTGGCCATGACCTTCGACTGTGCCCTGAGCCAGCATGCCTTCGCCTTTGCGGTGGCCTCCGATCAGGAGCACAACGGTAAGAAGGCCTCCCATGTGGTCCTTGAGGCTGTCCGTAAGGTCTTCGGCCCCCATGTCATGATTGCCCCCACCACGGTCGCCGCCAATGGCGAACATGTCATGGCCACCAGCCGCATGACTCCGGAGCAACTGGCCCAGGTCAAGAAGGAGATCGCACTCGCCAAGGCAGGTCTGGCTGCGGCTAGCCTGAGCCAGGCGGCCGGCGGCCATGCCGGATCGCAATCCAAGGAACCCAAGAGTGCCGCCGCCGGCAAGCCCGGTGACGCTGATGACCCCACCCATCGAGCACCTGCCCAAGCTGACAGGTCCTCAGTGTCGAATGACTCCGAGACCGCTGGCAGCGCTCCTGATGGGGTCGATGCCCAAGGGCAATCAGAGTCCGGGCATGCCCAGTCGAAGGAGGCTGCGGGCCTGAAGGCCGGTGACCCCTCACAGGTACAGCCGCAAGCGGTTACAGCAGTCGCCTCTCCCGCCTCTTCTGGTGGAGCTCGAGCCACGTCATCCTCTGATGAATACGATGATGACGACCCATGGTTCGGTGTGGCTGCGGCGGCGAACAAGCCTGAGCCCGCCAAGGCGGAGCCGGCACACGAACATGTGCACAAGCAGGTGGCCGTACCTGACCCCGACGATGACTATGATCCCTGGGCGGACCAGCCTGTCGCCGAGGCTCCCGCCCAGCCCGAACCAGCCAATGCTGGTGCGGGCCAAGGCTTCTCGGAGTCGTCCACAGCGGCATGGGACGGTTCCGGCCAGGCCCAATCTGCCTCTGGTCAAGCTGGGCCTGCTGCAACTGGACCTACAGCAACTGTGCGGTCCGCAGGGGGTGGGGAAGCCGCATTCGCCAGCCATGCCCCAGGCCCGCACTCTTCTGTGGCACACCCTGACGTGGAGCCTGACGACCCCTACAATCCGACCGGGCCCGCTGAACCCATGGGGTCGGCAGGACCGGCCGGTCAGAACTGCGGCAGGCCCGAAATCCAGCAGGTCGAGAGCCAGGAGGATCCCTGGATGACCCAGGCGCCGAATGGTCGGCGGCCCCTCCCCAACCCCTCCACGCCGGCAGGGCAGGGGAAGGCCTCGGCGGGCGATGTGGAAGACCCGGCCGAAGACGAATATTCCATAGACGATGAGTCCCTGGAAGATGCCAGTTCCATGAGCCTGGAGGACCTGACCAAGTTCTTCGACGTGAAGTCGGTCGAGGAATTCGCGGCTGACGACCCGCATAATCCTAAGAATCTGAAACCGCCGCACCGGCACCAGAACAGTCAGAACTAAGGAGTCATATAGTGGCGCTTGCCTATGATGGAGCCATTCAACGGCTCATTGATGATTTCGCGCAGTTGCCGGGGATCGGCCCCAAGGGTGCCCAGCGCATAGCCTTCTACATTCTGTCCGCCGACCAGGAGGAGACCCGTGACCTGGCCGAGGCCATCGTGGAGGTCAAGGACAAGGTGCGCTTCTGTGAGATCTGCGGCAACGTTTGTGAGATCAGCCCCTGCCCCATCTGTTCAGACCCCCGGCGCGACCAGAGCATGATATGCGTGGTCGAGGAACCCAAGGATGTCATGAGCATCGAGCGGACCCGCGAATACCGGGGCCTCTACCATGTGCTGGGCGGTGCCATCAACCCCATGGCGAACGTGGCCCCCCGCGACCTGAACATCGAAAAGCTCCTGGAACGCCTCAAGGACGACCAGGTCAAGGAGATCATCCTGGCCCTGGACCCCAACATCGAGGGCGAGGCCACCACCAGCTATCTCAGCCGCCTTCTCTCGCCCCTAGGCATCACCATCAGTCGCCTTGCCAGCGGCCTGCCCGTAGGCTCCGACCTGGAGTACGCCGACGAGATCACCCTAGGCCGGGCCCTCTCCGGGCGACTCACAGTCTAACAAGAAGCAAGGCTCACTGCCATACTCTCGCAGCGATGTTCTTTCTGTGATCTATCTTTGCGTATCTTTCCACCGCTGCGGTTTGTGAACATTTCTCAGTTGACTGGAATGCGTGAACCTAAGCTGTGGCCCATCCGCATGGTGGGCTGGGCGGGGTGGGGTGTGTGTGCGGGACTTATAATCGGCTTGCTCGCGTACAATGGCGCGAAATAGCCCTTTCAGGGATAAGGGGCTGGTTGCTTCCGGTGGTTTCGCCAGGCGGGAACCGCCAGGCCGCTAAGGAGAGTGGGAAAGTCGTGGCGCTGATTGTGCAGAAGTACGGTGGCTCCTCGGTCGCTGATGCCGAATCGCTGAAGCGGGTGGCCCGACGGATCATCGAGACCAAACGTGCCGGCAACGAGGTGGCGGTAGTGGTCTCTGCCATGGGAGACACCACTGACGACCTGATCGACCAAGCCATGAGCATCGACTCCAACCCGCCAGCCCGGGAGATGGACATGCTGATGACCGCCGGAGAGCGCATCTCCATGAGTCTCTTGGCCATGGCCATCCACTCGGCCGGCTCCGAAGCTTACTCCTTCACCGGCTCCCAGGCCGGCTTCATGACTGATGCATGCTTCGGCGCAGCCCATATCAAATCCGTCAAGCCCGCCCGGGTCCGTGAGGCCTTGGACAAGGGCTGCGTGGCCATCGTGGCCGGTTTCCAGGGAATGAACGAGGGCGGGGATGCCACCACGCTGGGCCGGGGTGGTTCGGACACTTCCGCGGTGGCCCTGGCGGTGGCCCTTGGAGCCGACGTCTGTGAGATATATACGGATGTGGATGGCATCTTCACCGCAGACCCCCGCATCGTGCCCACGGCCAAGCGCATCCCCGCCATCGGCTATGAGGACATTCTGGAGATGGCCTCCTGCGGTTCCAAGGTCCTGGCCCTGCGCTGCGTGGAATACGCCCAACGGTTCAACATGCCATTGCATGTGCGCAGCTCCTTCTCCCACCGCCCCGGCACCTTGATTGTTCCTGACGGTGTCAATCCACAGAGCCTGCCCAATCAGGAGTGAGGGCGGCATGTAAGTTTCGGATGAGGCGAGGCGGCTTTCGGCCACGGCAGACCACCGAGCCAGCAAGACCAGCACAGCAACCACGAGGTGACAGCGATGACCACAGACAGCACGAACACCAGCAATGCCGCTACCGGCAACGGCTCTGACCAAGGGGCCGGGCATTACCAGTCCATGGGTGAGCTCTTCCCTGACCTGGGGCCGGAGACCCCGGTCATTTCGGGTGTGGCCCACGATGGCAGTGAGTCCCTGGTCACCGTCAGGGGTGTGATCGACAAGCCTGGCATGGCTGCCAAGGTCTTCTCCGAACTGGCCCAGGTGGGCGTGAACGTCGATATGATCGTGCAGGCCGGCACCTCCGCAGGCACGGCCGATATCTCCTTCACGGTCCCCGGTTCCACCACCAGGCAGGTCAGGGATCTGCTCGAGTCCAAGGAGGAGGAGCTGGGCTACCTGAGCTATGACGTCAACGCCGAGGTGGGCAAGGTGGCGGTGGTCGGAGTTGGTATGAAGACCCATTCCGGGCTGGCGGCCATTTTCTTCAAGGCCTTGAGCGACAAGGGCATCAACGTGCTGATGATCTCGACGTCGGAGATTCGCATCGCAGCCCTGGTGCCTCTGGACCAGCTGGAGGATGCCGTTCGCGCGCTCCACACCGCCTACGGTCTGGATGCCGACAAGGTTGAGGCGGTTGTATACGGAGGTACTGGCCGCTGAGCCCTGGTGGCGGTTAGGCTCAGGCCAGGTAGTGGTCAGGTGGAACGTCGAGAGTCAGCAATAGAGAAGGGAGCCGACAATGGCAGCAATCAACGAGAACGGGGTCAACGTCGCGGTGCTGGGTGCCACCGGCCAGGTGGGCATGGTCATGCGCCGGGTGCTGGCGGAGCGTAGCTTCCCCGTCAAGGATCTGCGTTTCCTGGCATCGGCCCGGTCGGCCGGCCAGACCCTGACCTGGCAGGGCCATGACATCGAGGTCGAGGACGTGGCAACGGCGGACCTGTCAGGCATCGACATAGCCATCTTCTCCGCCGGCGGCTCCACCTCCAAGGTCTGGGCCCCCAAGTTCGCTCAAGCCGGTGCCATCGTAGTCGACAACTCCTCCCAGTGGCGGATGGATGAGCAGGTGCCCCTGGTCGTGGCCGAGGTCAACTCCGACGACCTGGATACCATCCCCAAGCGCATCGTCGCCAACCCCAACTGCACCACCATGGCCTGCATGCCGGTCCTCAAGCCTCTGGATGATGCCTTCGGCCTGCGCCGGCTGATCGTCTCCTCCTACCAGGCCGTCTCCGGCGCGGGCCGGGCCGGGGTCGAACAGCTCATGAACGAGGCCAAGGCCGCCGTCGACCAGGGAGCCGACAAGCTGGCTTTCAGCGGCGATGCCATCGACTTCCCGCCGCCCACCAAGGTCGTCAGGACCATAGCCTTCAACGCCGTCCCCTTCATTGGAGAGATTGTCGACGACGGTTCCGAGGAGACCGACGAGGAGCAGAAGCTGCGCAATGAGAGCCGTAAGATCCTGCACCTGCCGGACCTCAAGGCCTCCTGCACCTGCGTGCGCGTGGGTATCTTCACCTCCCACGGTATGAGCATCAACGCCGAGTTCGACCGGCCCGCCAGCCCCGACCAGGCCCGGCAGGTCCTCTCCCAGGCTCCCGGCGTGGAACTGGCCGACATCCCCACCCCCCAGGGCGCCGCCGGCAAGACCCCCAGCTTCGTGGGCCGCATCCGCCAGGACCAGGCCGTGGACGATGGCCGTGGCCTCTCGATGTTTGTAGCCAACGACAACCTGCGCAAGGGCGCCGCCCTCAACGCCGTGCAGCTGGCCGAACTCCTGGCCCGCAAGTACTTCGCCGACCGGCTGGGCTGAGGCCGCGGGGGTGGGATTTCTCTCAGTGGCGCTGGGACCGACGGTTGCTGATGTTTGCCAGAATGATGGGTGTCTCAGCATGACCGGGTGGTTACAACCATGAGCACTGCTTCAGTACGCGCCAATGCCGATGCCAACGCCCAGCAGCCCAGCGCCTATGAGCAGATTGATTCCCAGCCGCTGACCGACCATCAGCACAGCATCATCGGCCTGGCCATAGCAGGCAACATCTCCGAGTTCTTCGACATGTTCCTGATCGGCTTCGTGGTCTCCCTGCTCACCTCGGCATGGCAACTGACCGGCACGGCGGTGGGCATCATCCTGGCCTGCTCGGGTCTGGGCACCATGGTTGGGTCCATGCTCTGGGGCCGGCTGGCGGACCGCTTCGGCAGCCGGCGGGCTTTCGTCTGGTGCGTGGTCACCTTCGTGAGCTTCACCCTGCTCTCGGTGCTGCTGCCCGACGGCGCCTGGCAGCTTCTGGCCCTTCTGCGTGTGGGTGTGGGCGTGGGGGTCGGTGGCCTCAATGTGGTCTCCATACCTTATGTGCAGGAATTTGTGCCCGCCAGGTCGCGGGGTATGCTGTCTGGGCTGGCCTCGGTCTTCATACCGCTTGGCCTGCTGTTGGGCTCACTGGCCCAAAGCCTAATCGGTGACCATTGGCGGCTCCTGGTCAGCCTGGGAGCCCTGCCCATCTTCCTGCTCTGCTGGTTGGCGCGTGTCCCGGAATCGCCGAGCTACTACCAGGCCACAGGCCAGAAGGACAAGGCCAGGTCGTCATTGGCCTGGGCTCTGCAATTGCCGGTTGACCAGGTCGGGCCGCTGCCCAGCATTGGGGTGAAGGGCAAGCCCAGCTACGGCCTGCTGTTTTCCAGGCACCGCAAGTCCCTGGTCATTGTCTCCCTGGGGTCCTTCTGTTTCATGCTCGGTTCCTTCGCCATCCAATCCTGGGGGCAGACCCTGCTCAAGGATGCCTTCGGATTCTCGACCCAGATGGTGGCCTACCTCTTCATGGGAGTGTCCGTGGCCGACTGCATTGGCCGTTTCGCCTCCGCCTGGCTGGCTGATCGCCTTGGGCGCCGCGGGACCCTCTTCTCTTTCGGGATGATTGGCGCGGCCGGCTGCTTCTACGCGGCCTTCTTCCATGATTCCGGTTGGCAGTTTTACCTGGCGGTCCTGGTGATCATGACCTTCGCCGACGGTGTCTTTGGCATTCTCAACGCCTTCGGTGGCGAACAGTTCCCCAGCCAGGTCCGCTCCACAGGCCTGGGCCTGGGCTATGGCATAGGTGCCAGCGCCAAGATTGTGGGCCCGATCTTCATGGGGTTCCTGGCTGGCGGCGACTTCGTCACACAGCACATCAGCATCGCTGTGGTCACCACCGCCTTCAGCTTCTTCGGCGCCTGCCTGGTCATCGGCGCCATCACCTACCTGTTCGCGCAGGAGACAAAGGGTAAAGACCTGCAGGAGCTGTGAGAGTGCATCCCATAGGTCGGCAGTTCGTGCAACGGTGAGGTCGGTCGGGTCTCTCTAGTGACCTTTGTA
This sequence comes from Bifidobacterium aemilianum, assembly GCF_003315635.1. Taxonomy (GTDB): domain Bacteria; phylum Actinomycetota; class Actinomycetes; order Actinomycetales; family Bifidobacteriaceae; genus Bifidobacterium; species Bifidobacterium aemilianum. The sequence goes on from NZ_PDCG01000012.1 coordinate 27,154, forward strand.
CTGGTATATACATTCACATGAGCGACGGTTCTTTGCCGCTCTTCTTGCTGTGGTCGTCTGGATGGTGTGTGTTGTTGGGTGTGGCAGTGCCCCCGAGCCGTGCTGGGTCGGGGGCACTGTTTGTGTTGGTTGGGGTGGGGCCTGGCTGGTGTGTTGTTGGTTTAGTGTCTGAGGTTGTGTTCTCCTTGTTTTTTGCGCAGGCTGTGCCAGATGGCGGTCAGGGTGGTCAGGGGTAGGAGGATGCCGAGGGTGGGTAGGGTCCAGGCTCCCAGTGGTCCTCCGGTGAGGGGGAGTTGGGTGATGGCTGGTGCCCATTTGGCTTTGAGGAAGGTCCACCTGGTGATGGGTGTGGTGGCGGGGTCGA
>NZ_PDCG01000013.1 GCF_003315635.1 Bifidobacterium aemilianum
CATAACGCTCAGTAAGCGAAGCAGATCTTACACGAGACGCAGCTACACCAGAGAGCGAACCCTGCGGTATAGTCGACAGCGGCAGAGGTGTATACGAGACAGCCCTTCCCCAGCCGCCGATGCAGACCCCGGCAGCTAGACCAGGCAGCTCAGGCACTCTGGCCTACGCCGCTTTCATTCCCGAGGAAGCTCCGGAAATCCGCCACTTCCAAGAGTCCTTCTCCAAGCTGCTCACCAACATCTCCCTGGCCGTGGTCGGCAAGACCCGGGCCATCAAGCTCTGCCTCACGGCTCTGATGGTGGGCGGGCATGTGCTCCTGGAGGACAACCCCGGCACCGGCAAGACCCAGCTGGCCCGAGCCCTGGCCAACTCCATCTCCACCCCCTTCAGTCGTATCCAGTTCACCCCGGACCTCCTGCCCTCGGACGTGGTGGGTGTGACCTTCTACGACCAGAAGACCAGTGAGTTCAGCTTCCGCCAGGGACCCATCTTCGCCTCCATCGTGCTGGCCGATGAGATCAACCGGGCCTCACCCAAGACACAATCCGCCCTGCTGGAGGTCATGGAGGAGCAACGGGTCACCGTGGACGGTGAGACCCGGTCCGTGCCCCAGCCCTTCATCGTGCTGGCCACGCAGAACCCCATCGAGCAGCTGGGCACCTACAAGCTGCCCGAGGCCCAGATGGACCGCTTCCTCATCAAGACCTCCATCGGCTACCCGACCCATGAGCTTTCGGTAGGCATCCTCAAGCAGCTGGATGTGGCGGACAGGGCGCGGACGATCACGCCGGTCATGGATGGGGCAGAGGTCACAAGCCTGCGCAGGACCGCCGAACTTGTCCATGTTGACGACAGCATCCTCGAGTACATCACCCGCCTGGTCGAGGCCACCCGCATCAGCGAGCAGCTGGAGGTCGGCTCCTCCATGCGCGGGGCCCTGGCCCTGACCCGTTGCGCCCGGATTTGGGCGGCGGCAGATGGCCGCGGCTATGTGTTGCCCGACGATGTCAAGGACCTGGCCACGCCCGTGCTGGCGCATCGTCTCACCCTGACTCCCGAAGCCAGCTTCACGGGGCGAACCGCCGAGCAGATCGTCGCCGACCTCTTGGACCAGGTGCCCGCACCCAGCATGGGCGCTGGCCAGAGCGCCTGAGGGGAAGATGGTCATGCCCAAGAACCAGCCCGCCACAGCAGCCTCGCAGTCCCATGGCCCTGCGGATGGCGCAGCCATATCCAGCAGGGGCAGCGACCGGTCAGGAAACCGGTTCGGCGGCTTGTTCCACGAGGGCCGGGGGCGCTCGCGCACCTACACCGGGGCCACTGCAAAAGGCCGTTCTTGGATGAAGACCCCCAGAAGCCTTGGTGGCCTGATGACCGCCTATGTCTCCCCCCTGGGCTGGCTGACCGCCGGCCTGGCGGTGGTGTGCCTGGTCGTTTATGCCTGGGGCGGCTGGCATGAACTCCTGGCCTTGTCGGTGGTCTGCGCGGTCATGCTGCTGTCTTCGCTGGCCATGTCCCTGGGCAACACCAGCTTTTCCGCGGACCTGGAACTCTCCCAGGGGCGGGTGTCCGTAGGTGACGAGGTCAAGGTCCGTCTGGCCGTCAGCAACCCTGGCAACACCCCTACCGTTCGAGCCCAGGGCGACTTGCCCCTAGGCCAAGCCCATGAGCGGTTCACCATCCCCATGTTGGGACCGAGCCAGTCCAAGCATGTCGACATCGGAGTCACGGCCATGAACCGTGCCGTGCTCAGCGTCGGCCCCCTGAAGGTCCGCAAGGGTGATCCCTTCGGCCTCATCCGCCACGAACGCTCCCTGGGCCAGGCACAGACCCTCTACATCCACCCCCGAACCGTCCGCTTGCAGACCCTGAACGCCGGTCTACTGCGGGACTTGGAGGGACAGCCCAGCGGCCAGATCGTGGATGATGACCTGGACTTCTACGGCCTGCGCGAATACGAGTCCGGCGATGACATGCGCAACGTCCACTGGCTCAGCAGCGCCAAGACCGGCTCGCTGATGATCCGCCAGTACGAGGCCACCCGCCGCACCGACAGCAGCCTGACCCTGGATCTGAACCCCGAACACTACCGGGACCGGGCCGAGTTTGAACTCGCCGTCTCTGCCCACGCCTCCCTGGGTCTGCAATGCCTCCAGCAGGACCGACCCCTGGCCTGCCACACCGGCAGCACCCACACCAGCCCCAAGGAGGCCATGGGCTTTCTGGACCTGTGCTCGGCCATAGCACCGGACCCCCATGACAACCCCAACCTGGCCGAGGCGACCCTGACCTACAGCCCCGCCGCCTCCTTCTACTTCATTACCGTCGGCTCCCTACAGAGCGTCGACCGGCTCAAGCGCATGGCCGCCAGCCTGCCCCCTTCCGCCGCTTGCCTGCTGGTGCAGACCAGGGCCGGCAGTCCCAAGACCATCAGAGAATACGACGACTTCACTCTGATCACCATCGGCCACCTGGACGACCTGGCCATGACCATGGGAGTGCTGGCATGAGCAGGCTGGGGCAGACATCAAGACTGGCAGACAGAGGGAACCTGGGCGACTCCCTGACCTTCGGCGGCCCAAAAACGGGGGCCGGACCAGGCAACCGCACCCCTGGGGCCTGGGCCGGCTCCAGAAGCTCGGCCATTTACCTGATCGACCAAGGCAAGACCAGCAACTCGCCAGCCTCCGGCATTGACCTGTGGAGGTCGGACCTGGCCAGCCTGTGCGTCGTGGCCCTGCTGACCCTCCTGGCCTCCTCCAATCTCATTGACGTCTACGGGTCCTTCGCCATCTGGGCCCTGGCGGCCCTGCCGGCAACGCTCATCGCCTGCCTGATCGCCCTGGCCGGCACCCAACCCGCCCTGCGCCTGTGGTGGCAACTGGTCTTCCTCGCCCTGGCCCAGTGGGTCATCGGCCCCCTCATCTGCCTCAACGGGAGCGCCATCGGTCACGTCATTCCCAGTCTGGAGACCCTCAGCCAGGGTGCCTCCAGCAGCTTGGGCGCCTTCAAGTACCTGATCTCCATCCAACCGCCACTGGGCTATGAGGGCGGCGGCCTGATGGCCCTGTGGACCATGGACCTCTGGTTCGGCTTCCTGGCCGGCCTCCTCGCCATCAGCGCCAGGCTGGCCCAGGAGGCCCTGGTCCTCCTGCCCCTGGCCGCCAACCTGGTCTCCTCCGCGCTGCTGGGCACACAGACCGGCACCCTGCCCATGACCCGGGGCGTGCTCCTGGGCCTGCTTACCGTCATCTGGTTCTCCTGGCGCTGGCGGCTTCTGGAGGCCCAACGTTGGCTCTCCAGCCTGGTCATCATCGTGCTGGCGGCCACCCTGGCCCTGGGCAGCTGCCTGCTCCTGCCGCAGAGCCGGCAGACCCTACGCGAGCGCTACCAGCCACCCATCAGCCCCTACGACTACGCCAGCCCACTGAGTTCCATGCGGTCCTATCTCACGAAGCACCGGAAGGACAAACTGCTGACCGTGGAGAACCTGCCGTCCGGCACGCCCGTAAGGCTGGCGGCCATGGACAGCTTCGACGGCAACGTCTGGAACCTCTCGGATTCCAGACAGGCCTCGGATTCCTCCGACTACCGCCAGGTGGGTGGTTCCATAGCCAACACGGCCCATGGCAGGAGCTTCAAGGCCAGCTTCACCGTCGGTCCAGGCCTGCAGGATTATTGGCTACCCCTGGCCGGAGCCGCCAGCAGCATCGACTTCGCTGGCAGGGGGCAGGGCAGGGACTTCTATTACAATGTGGGCACCAGTTCGGCCATCATCCCCTCCCAGACCCAGCCCAGGATGACCTACCAGGAAACTGGCATCATCCCCGTCATACCCTCGGCCGAGCAAATCGCCAGGGCCCAGGCCGACCACATCGACCAGCCCAGAAGCAAGGATGTGCCCGACGCAGTCCACAGCCTGGCCACCGCCATGGCCGGCGGCTCCGGCACGGGCGGGGCCAGCGCCCAGGCCCTGGCCGACCAACTCAAGGACTCCGGCTGGTTCTCCCATGGCCTGGCCGGCGACTACCCCTCGCAGCCTGGTCACGGCAACTACCGGATCAACTCGCTGCTGGCGGGTGGCGCCATGGTCGGCGATAGTGAGCAGTACGCCTCTGCCATGGCCCTCATGGCCCGGGATCTGGGTCTACCCGCCAGGGTGGTCTTCGGCTTCGTACCCAAAGACAAGGACGGTGCCATCAGTGGGTCCAGGACCAAGAAGCAGGACGACGGGTCAACCAAGGTCGAATTCACCGGCAACGACATCCAGGCCTGGGTGGAGGTCAGGCTCAAGGGGTACGGCTGGGTCCCCTTCTACCCGACTCCCAAGGAGACCAAGGTCCCCGACCAGAACCAGAATCTAACCCCTCCCAACCCCCAGACCCTGGTCCGCCAGCCGCCGGTCCCCCTGACCGATCCCCTCCGGGACGAGAACCAGGCCCGCAGCCAGTCGGCCCTGGCCGGCCAGAATGCCGACGAGCAAAAGCAGAACCAGTGGTCCCAGGTCTGGCATATAGCCGGCATGGTGGCCCTCTACGGCAGTCCCCTCTGGGCCCTGCTCACCGTCTGCGCCTTGATCCTGGCCCTGAAGGCCGCCCAGCTGGCATACTGGCGGCGCCACGGCTCCCCCGGCCGCCGTGTGGGCGCCGGCTGGGACTCGGTCTGTGCCTTGGCCAGGCAAAGCGGTCTGACCCTGCCAGCTAGAGGGACCCGCAGGGAACAGGCCCTGGCCATGGCCCGCAAGCTTGACCTGGACCCCTCCGATCTACTGGCCCTCAGCCGCCAGGCCGACTACTCCGCCTTCGCCGGCAAGAAGACCCACGAGCAGATGGCCGGCAGCTATTGGAAGGCCGTGGACCAGGTCCGGCGATCGCTGCTGGCCTCCCAACCCTTCCTGCGCAGACTGCGTACCCGACTCTCCCTCAGGGGTCTCTTCCCGGGCAGGCCCCGAACAGAGAGCTCCGCCAGGGCAACGGCTGGCAGCCATGACCGACCCCAGGGGCGCAATGGTTCCGGCTCCGGGATTCGGTGGCCTATACTGGCAAAGGTCAGGGCCTCCCTCACCCACTACGGGCGTATGGAGCCAAAGCCCACGACAGCAAGCGACCCTTCCGGGAATACCCACCTGGGCAGGAGTGGACACCGAGGCAGGCAGGGCAGGGTATGCAAAGAGAGGCTGGACTCATGACGTCACAGTTGACCGTGCGTGCGGCTGTGGGTAGCAACCTTGGCCTGCGACGTAGCAACAACCAGGATACCGGCATGGCCGAGCGGGGCATCTATGCCGTCTGCGATGGCATGGGAGGTGGTGTCGGAGGGCAGGCCGCCTCCCAGGCATCCATCAACCGGTTGCGGCAGCTGGCAGACCAGCCTGTACGCTCCCGGGCCCTGATCTGCCAGGCCTTGGAGGCCTCCCATAAGGACGTCACCGCCATCGGCCGTGACCGGGGCGGGCTTTCAGGCACCACCCTGACCGGTCTGATCGCACCCCTGCTCCTAGCGGATTGCCAGGAGCAAGGGCCCCAGGGTGCCGAAGACACAGCCGGTCAGGCCCAGGACGCCGACGCCTTCGACCACATATCCGAGGCTGTGGCCGGTCTGGATGTCGGCACCGGTGGTCAGGAACTCATCGGGCTCTCCTCCGTGCCAGCCCCACCCGCCGCCCAGCGTTTCCCTGATTTCCCCGAATTCCTGGCAGGCTTGGGCAGCCAGGACCAACCTCCATTGACCCCTGATGGTGCAGACATCGACCCCCTCAGCGCTTGGTACGTGGTCAACATCGGCGATTCCCGGACCTACCATATGAACTTAGATGCCGAGGGCCGGCCCATTGCCGGTTCCCTCCTGCGCATCACCCACGACCACTCCCGCCGCCAGGAGGCCATCGACATGGGCGTGGTGCTGCCCGACGTGGCCGAGGCGACCATTCCCCGGAACATCATCACCCAATGCATCGGCTCCCCCGAAGGAATCGACCCCGACTTCTATGCGGTGGTCCCCAGCGGCCGTTTCATCATCTGCTCGGATGGCCTCCACGGGGAAATAGACGACAGCGTCATCGCCCAGGTGTCGGCGGCAAACCCTGCCCCACAGGCGGCTGTTGACCAGCTCATCCAGGCTGCCTTGGACGCCGGTGGCCACGACAATGTCACCGTCGTCGTGGTCGACCTGAAAGCCTCCCCGGAGCCCGCAAGCGGCGGCAAGGATGCCAGCGCGCACACCCAGCCGGCCCCAGGGCCCTGGCAGGCCAGCAAACTGGCCGACCATGAGGTCATCGGGCAGATGGACGACCAGACCCTGGACGCCATCAGACCCCATGCGGCCGAGCAGAACCTATAATGCCGGGACCAGGAATTACCATGTACACCAAGGCATGCCATAGCAGAACCGGCCATGCATACGGCAGTTGGACTGGCCGGCGGACCATACCGGTGGCAGGCAGTAGCGACCAGGCAGACGCAAGCAGCAGTAGCCAAAGAGAAACGAGACAGTGATGGTTGATTACGATACCGCGGCAGCGGTGGTTCAAGACCCTCAAGCCGACCCGATCATGCTGGCCAAGATCGCCTATGAGAACCCTGAATTTGGTGCCAATGTGGCGGTCAATCCCCGCGCCTACCCCGGCCTCAAGCGCTGGTTGGCCCAGTTCGGCGACGACCGCTGCCGCCAGACCCTGGCCCAGATGGGCATAGTGGACCAGGCGGGCCCCGTGGTCGACCAGCCCGGGCCGGCCCGGCAAGGCCAACAGGCCGAGCAGGTTCAGCAGACTCCGGCGGCGCAAACCGCACAGACTGCCGCCGCCTATCCACAGGCAGCAAGTCCCAGCCTCCAGGCACAGTCCCCTCAGGCAACACCCATCCAGGCCACTGCGTTCCAGGCCGCACCGGGACAGGCCGCCACTCAGTCCGCTCAGCCTGACCAGGTTCAGGCCGCACAGCCGGTCCATGGCCACTCAGCCCAACCACAGCCCGCCGGCCAGGTCGAGGCCAGCAACGCCTACCACTTCACCGCCGAGCAGGCCCTGGACCCCAAGACCGACCAGATGATCCTTGCCCAGATCGCCCAGTACGCCCCCGAGCTGCGCCCCTGCCTGGCCCGCAACCCCAACACCTACCCGTCCCTCCTCAACTGGCTGGCCCAACAGCACGACCCCGCCATTGACGCCGCCCTAGCCACCAGGCCCCAGTAAGCGGCACAAACAACCTACCAGTCACGGTCTGCCCCCTGCCACACGTCAACAATGTTCCAGGGGCAGATGTGCGGAAGCACGACGAAGGTTCAAGAGCTGTTAGTCCAGCTAGGGCACCAGGTACAAGCAGGTATGTTTCAGTCCTGGGTGAAGTCGAAGAATTGGTCGCCTAGACGGACTATGGCTGGGGCCTCCAGGGCGACGGGCTTGCCTTGGGTGACGGTGGTCTCCTCGTCGCCACGTATGATGTAGCTGCCGTTCAGGGAGCCATAGTCCTCAATCCAGAGCTGGCCATCCTGGGCGAAGCTGATGGACGCATGGTTGCGTGAGACGGTCCGGGTCGGATCCTCCACGCGCTCGGACTTGGCCCCGGCGGGAACGATGGCCGAAGGCTTGCGCCCCAGGAGGACGCTCTTGTCAATCACGATATCCTGGCCGGTGGCTTCGTTGTGGAGCCTATAGACCAGTGTCGGGCTCTTCAAGGTGAAGGAGTCCGACAGCAGGGTCCCATCCCAATCCTCCACATCATCCTTCATATCCGCGATACCGACCCTGATGGCGGGCTGAACCGACTGAGCCGATTGGACCATGCCTTTCTTGGCCAGCCCTGCGTCAAGGCTCTGGCCTGACAGCCCGTGAGTCACAGGCACCTCCGCAGGCTCCACAGTGGGGTTGAGACCGGGGTCATCATCGTACCAGCCGGGCTCCGGAGCAGGTGGATAGGGTAAATGTGCCATAGGCCAGTTCTATCACATTGATAAGAGATGCGGCTGGACATACGAAAACCCGACCTGGCGGGAAGGAAATTCTTCACTGCCGGGTCGGGTTTCACTTAACGGTCGAGGACTGAAGGCTCAGGCCTGGAGCCTGGTCCCTAGGCCTGAGCCAGTCCTATCAGAGGTCGCTGCCGCTGCTGTCCACATCCGCGTTGCCTCCCTGGTCGTCCAGGAAGTCATCGGGGTTGAAGTCATCGCCCAGCTTCAGGTCGCCGAAGTCGATGGATGAGAAGTCCACATCGGACAGGTCGGCGTCGGACAGGTCGCCACCGGTCTCATCCCCACCCAGACCGAAGTTGGGGTAGATGGTGTCGCGGATGGCCTTGTCCGGCTCGACGGTGGCGTTCCGGTAGCGGGCCAGACCGGTACCGGCCGGGATCAGCTTTCCGATGATCACGTTCTCCTTGAGGCCCTTGAGCTCGTCCTCCTTCTGGCTCAGGGCGGCCTCCGTGAGCACACGGGTGGTCTCCTGGAAGGAGGCGGCGGACAGCCAGGAGTCGGTGGCCAGGGACGCCTTGGTGATGCCCATGAGCTCTGGGCGGCCCGAGGCGGGCCTGCCACCGGCCTTGACGGCCTCCATGTTGGCTTCCTTGAACTTGGCCTGGTCGACCAGCTCACCCGGGAGCAGCTTGGTGTCACCCGAGTCGATGGTGGTCACACGGCGCAGCATCTGGTGAACGATGACCTCGATGTGCTTGTCGTGGATGTCCACGCCCTGGGAGCGGTAGACGTCGTGCACACCGTTGACGATGTTCACCTGAGCGGCGCGGGGGCCGAGGATCCTCAGGATCTTCTTGGGATCGACGGAGCCCTCGATCAGCTGGGTTCCGGCCTCGACGTGCTGCCCATCCTTGACCAGCATGGGAGCGCGACGGGTCACCGGGTAGGAGATCGGCTCCACGGCGGAATCGTCGGGGGTCAGGATCACCTGGCGACCACGGTCGGAATCCTCGACCTTGATGGTGCCGGGGAACTCGACGATGGGGGCCTCACCCTTGGGGGTACGGGCCTCGAAAAGCTCCGTGACACGGGGCAGACCCTGGGTGATATCAGAGGCCGATGCCACACCACCGGAGTGGAAGGAACGCAGGGTCAGCTGGGTGCCGGGCTCACCGATGGACTGGGCCGCCACGATGCCGACGGCCTCGCCGACTTCCACCAGCTTGGAGGTGGCCAGCGACCAGCCGTAGCACTTGGCGCACACGCCACGCTTGGCCTCGCAGGTCAGCACGGAACGGGCCTTGACCTCCTCGACGCCGTGGGCGACCAGGTCGCGCAGGGCATCCATGGAGAGGGCATCGCCGCGCTTGTAGAGCACGGTCTTGCCGTCCTTGGGGTCCAGCACATCCTCGGAGAGCAGACGGGAGTAAGGACCACCGTCAGCCGCCTTGACCAGGACCAGCTTGCCGGTCTCGTCACGCTCGGCAACCTGCATGGGCAAGCCGCGCTTGGTGCCGCAGTCGTCCTCACGCACGATGACCTCCTGGGAGACATCGACCAGACGACGGGTCAGGTAGCCGGACTCCGCCGTACGCAGTGCCGTATCGGCCAGACCCTTTCGGGCACCGTGCTGGGAGATGAAGTACTCCAGAACGGACAGGCCCTCGCGGTAGTTGGACTTGACCGGGCGGGGGATGATCTCACCCTTGGGGTTGGCCACCAGACCTCGCATACCAGCGATCTGACGGATCTGCATCCAGTTTCCACGGGCGCCGGACTGCACCATGATGTTGACGTTGTTATCGTCATGGAAGTTGTCGCGCATGGCGTCGGCAACCTTATCGGTGCATTCTGTCCAGAGGTTGATGAGCTCCTGACGACGCTCGTCGGCGGTCAGCAGACCCATGTCGTACTGGCTGTTGACCTTGTCGGCCTGGCCCTCGTACTCCTTGACGATGGCATCGCCATCCTGAGGGGACACGATGTCGGAGAAGGCCATGGTCACGCCGGACCAGGGGGCCCGGGTGAAACCCAGGTCCTTGAGGGCATCCAGGCTGGCGGCCACCTGTGCGGTGGAGTAGCGGGTGGCGATGTCATCGACGATCTTCGAGAGCTTGCCCTTGGGGACCTGCTCGTTGACGAAGGGATAGTCCGTGGGCAGGGTCTCGTTGAAGAGCATCCGGCCCAGGGAGGTGGCGAAGAGGACGGATCCGTCCTGGAAACGCTCCTCCTTGACGTCCTCGGGGCTGCCGGGCTCCGGGTCCACGGCCTTGAACTCGCTAGGCTCCCAGCCGGTGGGCAGCACGAATTCCTTGGGCAGGCGGATGAGCACCTTGGCCTGGGGGTCGATATCGCCCTTGTCCAGAGCCATACGGGCCTCCTCCAGGGAGCTGAAGATACGCCCTTGGCCCTTGGCGCCCTCGATCACGGTCGACAGGTAGTACAGACCCAGGATCATATCCTGGGAGGGCATGGTCACCGTGTGGCCGTCTGCGGGCTTGAGGATGTTGTCGGAAGCCATCATCAGGGAGCGGGCCTCGGCCTGGGCCTCGACGGACAGGGGCAGGTGGACTGCCATCTGGTCACCATCGAAGTCGGCGTTGAAGGCCGCGCAGGCCAGGGGCGGCAGGTGGATGGCCTTGCCCTCGACCAGGATGGGCTCGAAGGCCTGGATGCCCAGACGGTGCAGGGTGGGTGCACGGTTGAGCAGCACGGGGTGCTCGGAGATGACCTCCTCCAGCACGCCCCAGACCTCGGCGTCGCCCCGGTCGACCAGTCGCTTGGCCGACTTCATGTTCTGGGCGTAGTTGAGGTCCACCAGGCGCTTGATGACGAAGGGCTTGAAGAGCTCCAGGGCCATGGGCTTGGGCAGACCGCACTGGTGCATGCGCAGGGAGGGACCGACCACGATCACGGAACGGCCCGAGTAGTCCACACGCTTACCCAGCAGGTTCTGGCGGAAACGGCCCTGCTTGCCCTTGAGCATGTCAGCCAGGGACTTCAGCGGGCGGTTGGAGGCGCCGGTGACCGGGCGGCCACGGCGGCCGTTGTCGAAGAGGGAATCGACGGACTCCTGGAGCATGCGCTTCTCATTGTTGAGCATGATCTCGGGGGCGCCGAGCTCGATCAGCCTCTTGAGGCGGTTGTTGCGGTTGATGACGCGACGGTAGAGGTCGTTCAGGTCGGAGGTGGCGAAGCGGCCACCGTCGAGCTGGACCATGGGGCGCAGGTCGGGGGGAATGACCGGAACGGCATCCAGGACCATGGCCTCGGGCTTGTTGCCGGTGTTGATGAAGGCGGAGACCACCTTCAGGCGCTTGAGGGCGCGGGCCTTGCGCTGGCCGGTCCCCTTGTCGATCTCCTCGCGCAGCTGCTTGGCGGCGGCCTCCAGGTCGAAGTCCTGCAGGCGCTTCTTGATGGCCTCAGCACCCATGCAACCCTCGAAGTAGTCGCCATAGCGGTCGACCATCTCGATCCACAGGTCCACGTCGCCTTCCATGTCGCCGGGCTTGAGGCTCTTGAAGCGGTCGAAGACGGCGGACAGACGCTGGGCCTGGTCGTCATAGCGCTGGCGGATGGCGTTCATCTCACGCTCGGCGGAGTTGCGCAGCTTGGACTTGGCGGCGGACTTGACATCCTCCTCCTGCTCCAGATCGGCCAGGTCGGACTCCAGCTTCTTTGCCCGCTCCTCAATGTCGTTGTCGCGGCGCTTGTAGAGGTTGGCGAGCTCGTTGTCGAACTCGTCCTGCAGGTCAGGCATGTCCTGGTGACGCTGCTCCTCGTCCACCTTGGTGACCATGTAGGCGGCGAAGTAGATGACCTTCTCCAGGTCCTTGGGAGCGATGTCCAGGAGGTAGCCCAAGCGGGAGGGCACACCCTTGAAGAACCAGATGTGGGTGACCGGGGCGGCCAGTTCAATGTGGCCCATGCGCTCACGGCGGACGCGGGAGCGGGTGACCTCAACGCCGCAGCGTTCGCAGACGATGCCCTTGAAGCGCACGCGCTTGTACTTGCCGCAGGCGCACTCCCAGTCGCGGGTGGGTCCGAAGATCTGCTCGCCGAAGAGACCGTCCTTCTCGGGCTTCAAGGTACGGTAGTTGATGGTTTCTGGCTTCTTGACCTCGCCGTGACTCCAGTTATGAATGTCCTCAGTGGTGGCCAGGCCGATTCTCAGTTTGTCAAATGCGTTGACGTCCAGCACTCTAATGTCCTGTCTGTTGAAATGTATTCAATCACGTTCTAGGAGCGGGCCCTGCCCCTGCTCGAGGCAGGGCCCGCATGGATCAGCGGAACTCGGGCTCCTTGACGGCCTGGTCTTCCTTGGCGGCCGCGTCGGGGCGGGCGCCGATGTTGAAGCCCAGATCCTGGGAGGAGGAGATGGGATCGTCGTCCTCATCCTTCATGTCGATGGCCACGCCGTCGGCGTTGAGCACCTCGACATTCAAGGTCAGGGACTGCATTTCCTTGAGAAGCACCTTGAAGGACTCGGGGATGCCTGCCGGCGGCAGGTTATCTCCCTTGACGATGGCACCGTAGGCCCGCACGCGACCATCAACGTCATCGGACTTGGTGGTCATCATCTCGTGCAGGGTGTAGGCGGCACCGTAGGCCTCCAGGGCCCAGACCTCCATCTCGCCGAAGCGCTGGCCACCGAACTGGGCCTTACCACCGAGCGGCTGCTGGGTGATCATGGAGTAGGGGCCGGTGGAGCGGGCGTGGATCTTGTCGTCCACCAGGTGGTGGAGCTTGAGCATGTACATGTAGCCTACGGAGATCGGCTTGGGGAAGGGTTCGCCGGTACGGCCGTCGAAGAGCTGCGCCTTGCCGTTGTCGCCGACCAGACGGTTGCCGTCGCGATCGGGCAGGGTGGTCTTGAGCAGGCCCTTGATGGCGTCGGGGCGCACACCGTCGAAGACGGGGGTGGCCACGGGGGTGCCGGGCTCGCCCTTCTCTGCGCCCTTGGGGATGTACTGCTTCCAAGCCGCCTCGACCTCAGGGTCCAGGGTGATGTCCCAACCGGCGTGGGCGATCCAGCCCAGGTGCAGTTCCAACACCTGGCCCAGGTTCATTCGGCTGGGCACACCCAGGGGGTTGAGCATGATGTCAACCGGGGTGCCGTCCGCCAGGAAGGGCATGTCCTCCTCGGGCAGGATGCGCGAGATGCAGCCCTTGTTGCCGTGGCGGCCGGAGAGCTTGTCGCCCTCGGTGATCTTACGGTGCTGGGCGATGTAGATGCGGATCATCTGGTTGACGCCGTTGGGCAGCTCGTCGCCGTCCTCCTCGGCCTGGTCCCGGGTGATCTCCTTGATGGCGATGACGGTACCGGTCTCGCCGTGGGGAACGCGCAGGGAGGTGTCGCGCACCTCGCGGCTCTTCTCGCCGAAGATGGCGCGCAGGAGCCGCTCCTCAGGAGTCAGCTCGGTCTCGCCCTTGGGAGTGACCTTGCCGACCAGGATGTCGCCGGACTCAACCTCGGCACCGATGCGGATGATGCCGCGCTCGTCCAGGTTGGCCAGGGTGTCCTCGCCGACGTTGGGCAGGTCGCGGGTGATCTCCTCAGGTCCCAGCTTGGTGTCGCGGGCGTCGATCTCGAACTCCTCGATGTGGATGGAGGACAGGGTGTCGTCCTGGACCAACCGCTGGGAGATGATGATGGCGTCCTCGTAGTTGTAGCCGTTCCAAGGCATGAAGGCCACCAGGGCGTTCTTGCCCAGGGCCATCTCGCCCTTCTGGGTGGCGGGGCCATCTGCCAGGACGGTGCCCTGGTCGACCCGGTCGCCATCGTTGACCAGGGGGACCTGGTTGTAGCAGGTCATCTGGTTGGACCGCTGGAACTTGGCCAGGCGGTAGGAGGACTGGCTGCCGTCATCGTTCATGACACGGATGATGTCGGCGGAGACGTAGGTGACCACACCGGGCTTCTCGGCCAGGATGACGTCGCCGGAATCGTAGGCGGCCTTCCATTCGGAGCCGGTGCCCACCAGGGGGCGCTCGGAGCGGATCAGCGGCACGGCCTGACGCTGCATATTGGTGCCCATCAGTGCGCGGTGGCCCTCATCATGCTCCAGGAAGGGGATGAGGGAGGCGCCCACGGAGACCATCTGGCGCGGTGAGACATCCATGTAGTCGACCTGGTCGACCGGCACATCCTCCGCCTCGCCGGCTGCGGACCGGACCAGGGCGGACTTGTCAACAAAGTTGCCCTTGTCGTCCAGCTGCTGGTTGGCCTGGGCTATGACGTGCTCGTTCTCCTGGTCGGCGGTCATGTAGACCACGTCGTCGGTCACATGGCCATCCTCGACCTTGCGGTAGGGGGTCTCGATGAAGCCGAAGGGGTTGACCCGGGCGAAGGTCGCCAGGGAGCCGATCAGACCGATATTCGGACCCTCAGGGGACTCGATGGGGCACATACGGCCATAATGCGAGGGGTGAACGTCACGTACCTCCATGGAGGCGCGGTCGCGCGAGAGGCCGCCGGGACCCAGGGCCGAGAGACGACGCTTGTTGGTCACACCCGACAGGGGGTTGTTCTGATCCATGAACTGGCTCAGCTGGGAGGTACCGAAGAACTCCTTGATGGTGGCGTTCACGGGGCGAATGTTGATCAGGGACTGGGGCGTGATGGCCTCGGCGTCCTGGGTGGTCATGCGCTCGCGGACCACGCGCTCCATACGGCTCAGGCCGGTGCGCAGCTGGTTCTGGATCAGCTCGCCCACCTGGCGGATGCGGCGGTTGCCGAAGTGGTCGATGTCGTCCACGTCCACGCGCAGCTCGACCTCCTGGCCGTCACGCTTGCCGGGGAAGGTCTGGGCGCCCTCGTGCAGGGCCACCAGGTACTTGATGGTGGCGACGATGTCGTCCTGTGAGAGGCTGCGGTCGTTGACCCCGGCCTCCAGGCCCAACTTGCGGTTGATCTTGTAACGACCAACGCGGGCCAGGTCGTAGCGCTTGGTGTTGA
The DNA here is from genome assembly GCF_003315635.1 of Bifidobacterium aemilianum. Lineage (GTDB taxonomy): Bacteria > Actinomycetota > Actinomycetes > Actinomycetales > Bifidobacteriaceae > Bifidobacterium > Bifidobacterium aemilianum. The sequence continues at coordinate 14,865 of NZ_PDCG01000013.1, forward strand.
AGTAGAAGGAGTCCAGCAGGTTGCGGCCGGCGTCGGGGCTGGCGGTGTCCGCGGGGCGGATCTTGCGGTAGAGGTCGGTCAAGGCCTCGTCCTGGGTCTCGATGGTCTCCTTCTCCAGGGCATCCATGACCAGCGGGTAATCCTTGAAGGCCTTGGCGATCTCGGACTTGGTCATGCCGATGGCCATGAGGAAGACGATGGCCGACTGCTTGCGCTTGCGGTCCACGCGCACGCCGAGGACGTCGCGCTTGTCGATCTCGAACTCAAGCCATGCACCACGGGATGGGATGATCTTGGCCCCGAAGATCTCCTTGTCGGAGGTGCGGTCGGGGGTACGGTCGAAGTAGACGCCCGGGGAACGGACCAGCTGGGAGACGATGACGCGCTCGGTGCCGCCGATGATGAAGGTGCCGTGGGGGGTCTGCAGGGGGAAGTCACCCATGAAGACCGTCTGGCTCTTGATCTCGCCGGTGTCGCCGTTCTCGAATTCAGCGTTGACGTAGAGGGGTGCGGAGTAGGTGTAGTCCTTGTCCTTGCACTCCTGAACCGTGTGGCGGGGCTCCTCGAAGTAGGGGTCGGAGAAGGTCAGGCTCATGGTCTGAGCGAAGTTCTCGATGGGCGAGATCTCCTCGAAGACCTCGGCCAGGCCGGAGGTGTGGGCCACGGTGTTGGTACCGGCGGCGATGTCCTCCTCAACGCGCTGCTTCCAACGCTCATTGCCAATCAGCCAGTCGAAGCTGTCGGTCTGCACGCCCAGCAGATAGGGCACCTTGATGGGCTCACGGATGGAGCCAAAATTCACGCGGTCCGACGCCTTGTGCAAGGCAATGTCCTCTTCGTCGGCACGTGCGATGACTTGTGTGGTATTCGTCGTAGCTTTCTTAGCAGCCAATGGACGTTCCTTATCGCTCGCTTGTCGTTCGATACTGATACTTACTGTTCCCCGGAAGCTGCGACGGCCGCCATATGCCGAAACGCGGGCGCTTCCTCACTGCCAGCATGCCCGCAATATGACACACTTCATGCAAAGCATTAACACTACCACAAATTCCCTTATGCCGCAAGCGATACCAGGGCAGCCCCCTTGCCGCCATACCCTTCTCACAGTTTTATATCCTTTTGTATAGTTTTGTATTCTCTGCCGCTCCCGGAAGAGGGCCAGTCCACACAAGCAAACCCTACAAACCGGCAGCGGTCAGGTCAGACGGGTGGAGGCGCGTTCCACCAGGGTGAAGTCGGTGCTGACGGTGCGGACCGGCACCTCATACCCTTCGTCGACGACTACGCCCACAAGGCCATGGACATGCTCATCGAGCGCATCGAAGGGTATGAGGGGGCGATCACGTTGACCAGCTGGGCCGAAACGGGCTATTCGACCAGCAGGGGCAAGGTCTGACTGACGGCCTTCTTCTGACCCTTGAGGCTGAGTTTGGCCGAGTAGCTGCCACTATCCACCTTGGGGGCGGCGAAACCCTCGGTGCAACTGTCGCTGCTGCGCTCGGCGTCCCAAGTGACCGGCTGCTCGAACCTGTCCATGTTGTCGGCCTTGGACATAAGGATCGTATGGGAATCCGCCGGGCAGACATCCGACCGCCAGATATGATCGCTGCCCGATGTGATGGTGAGCACCAGTGAATCGGAGGCAGTATTGATGAGGCAGCTGGAACCGCCCACGTATTTGACGGTCTCCTTGAACTCCACAGAGCCGCCCACCTCAGTGCTGGGACTCTTGGTAGACAGCTCCAATTGCAGGTCGGAGGCCTTGCAATTCCTGACCTTGGAGACTTTGACTGGCGATGAGACCTTGCTGCGGCTCAGGTCCGGCCCCGAGCCGACCCCGGCCACCGAGCCGAGCGCCGCGATACCCCGCCCCAGACTGTAGAGGCAAAAGATCAGCAGCGAGAGCGTCAGGACCAAGGCAATGGCGGCAACGACCCGGCGGCGGCGGTAGATACGCCGCTGCTGTGGACTCACCCTACGCTTCGACTTGACCATGCTATGAGTGTATATCAGGCTCTTCACCTTGCTATCTACCTTTGGGGTGAGTCTGGACGAAAGTCTGGAGCGAATCGGGACAAGCATGGGACAAGAAGTCCATGATGACTCTGAGAGGTTTTGAGGTGAGCCTGAGGTACGAGTCAAGGGTGGGTCCGGGACGAAAGTCTGGGGTGAGTCTGGGGGTATGCCTGCTGAGATCAGGGGTGGCGTTCAGTCAGCCGGAGCGAATCGGCGGCGGCACTCACCTGGGCAAGGAGAGGGAACCGTCGGCAGCCATCTCAATCAGGCCATCCTCGTCCAGGCTGGCGATGCAGAGGTCGAGCTGAATCTGGTCCTCCCACAGGGCCTCGGCCTGGGCACGGGTCAGGCTGCCCTCCTGCCTGCGCAGGGCATCCAGAATCTTGCCGCGAACCTGCCGGTTGGTGCCGGTGAAGCTTTGCCGGGGGCGGGTATGCTTCTCCCCCAAACCAGGTCGGCCAGCGGCCAGGAAGAGGCAGGTTTCAGCCAGGGGGCAGTCCTCGCACAGGGGGTTCTTCGCAGTGCAGACCGTTGCCCCCAGCTCCATGACCGCCTGGTTCCACTTGACCGATGGCGGCTGGGTCTCAAGCTCACTGCCGAAGCCATCGCCCCTATCCTGCGGCAGCAGACTGTTGGCCAGTCGACGGTCGGCCGGGCTGGTGGCTCCCCCAAGGGATTCCACACCCTGGAAGGCACGGGAGAGGACCCTGCGAATATTGGTGTCGATGACGGCGATTCGCCGGTTGTAGGCGAAGCTCATGACCGCCGAGGCCGTGTAGTCACCTATGCCGGGCAGGGCCAGCAGTGACTCGTAGTCGTCGGGCAGATGGTCCTGGTATTGCTCGGTCACAGCGCGAGCGCAGGCTTGCAGGCGCAAGGCTCGGCGGGGGTAGCCCAAGCGCCCCCAGGCCACGATGACCTCGGCGGGTGTCGCACCGGCCAGGGCGGCCGCGTCGGGCCAGACCTCCATCCAGGCCGTCCAGTAGGGCACGACCCGGCTCATCTGGGTCTGCTGGCTCATGACCTCCGAAACCAGCACTCCCCAGGGACTTGTGCGGCCGAAGCGCCAGGGCAGGTCCCGGGCCTCGGTCTGCCACCAGGCAAAGAGTCGCCTGCGGGCCGAACTGACCAGGGGACCCGAGGCCTTGACCAGCGTCACATCACTCTCCCGAGCCATTCCCCACCCTCTCCTGTCGTCGCTTCTGCCGTAAACCTGCCGCTGACTCACCACCGGCAGCCCTTGATGTGGCCGCTGGCAGTTGCTTGCTGGCCTGTATTGATACAGGCCGTCGCGCAGTACCCACCGAGCATAGCAAGGGAGAAAGCTGATTGCTCCCGGCCACGCCCCCAGCTGAGCTGCTGGACTCATGGGCCACCCGACCTCCAATCGTCCAAGCTCTCACAATCTTGCTGACTTGCTGTCTCACCGTCTTGCTGACTCGCTGACCTGCTGACTATCTGGCTGCCTGACTGTCCGACGCCCTCACCGGTCAGCTACCCAACTGCCCAAATACCCGACGGCCTGACCGCCAGACTGTCTGTTGACGGCGCTACCGTAGTGCGTTATGAGCAAGCAGGCAGAGGGTGCACAGACACAGGCAGACCGCAAGGCCATGGGGCAGGCAGATGGGGCCCAGAAGCCTGCAGCCCCAGAGATTGAAGCCATGTACGAGTATGGTTACCGCAAGTCCAACTACGGCCCCGACGAGCTGGTGACCGATGCCCACGGTAACCCCATCAGCGTGATCGACGCCATGATGAGCGCCAGCGAGGCCGGCCAGACCGAGACGGTCACACCCCACCTGTGCTACTACTCCCCGAGGATTCCAGGCAACACCGGTTCGGCCATCCGCCTGTGCGCGGTGACCGGCACCATCCTGCACCTGGTCGAACCCCTGGGCTTCAACCTCAAGGACACCAAGCTGCGCCGGGCCGGCCTGGACTATCACGACATGGCCCACGTGGTCTTGCACCCGGACTTTGATGACCTGGTCAACTCCATGCCGGATTCCCGCATCATCGCCTTCACCGCCCACGCGACCAAGCTCTACACGGAGGTGGAATACAAGCCCACCGACATCCTCCTCTTCGGCCCGGAACCCGGCGACATCCCCGACCCCATGGACATCATGGAAGGCCCGCATGTGGCCGAGCAGGTCCGCCTGCCCATGCGCCCCAGCCTGCGCTCCCTCAACCTCACCAACTGCGCCTCCATAGCCATCTACGAGGCCTGGCGCCAGCTCAACTTCGCCGGCGGCCGCTGACCCTACGTCAGATATTGAGCCGCTCAGATGCTGGTAGTGGCTCAAACCCCTGTGCTTAGTTCTTGAAGGAGTGTATGGGGGCGGGGATGCGGCCGCCACGGTCGATGAAGGCGGAGCAGCCCACCTGGTTGACGGGGATGATGGGGGCGTAGCCCATGAGGCCGCCGAAGTCTGCCTGCTCGCCGACGGTCTTGCCATGGACGGGGATGAGGCGGACGGCGGTGGTCTTCTGGTTGACCATACCGATGGCGGCCTCGTCGGCCATGATGCCGGAAATGGTGGCGGCTGAGGTGTCGCCGGGGATGGCGATCATGTCGAGGCCTACCGAGCAGACGCAGGTCATGGCTTCAAGCTTCTCGATGGTCAGGCAGCCGGAGGCGGCGGCGTCAATCATGTGCTTGTCTTCGGAGACCGGGATGAAGGCGCCGGAGAGTCCACCGACCGAGGAGGAGGCCATGATGCCGCCCTTCTTGACCTGGTCGTTGAGCAGGGCCAGGGCCGCCGTGGTGCCGGGAGCGCCCACCTGGTCCAGGCCGATCTTCTCCAACACCTCGCCCACCGAGTCGCCGGGGGCCGCGGTCGGTGCCAGGGAGAGGTCGATGATGCCGAAGGGCACACCCAAGCGCCGGGAGGCCTCCTGGGCCACCAACTGGCCGACCCGGGTGATCTTGAAGGCCGTGCGCTTGATGATCTCGCACAGGAACTCCATGTCCTTGCCCTTGGCCTCGTCAAGGGCGCGGGAAACCACGCCGGGGCCGGAGACGCCCACATTGACCACGCAGTCGCCCTCGCTGACCCCATGGAAGCCGCCGGCCATGAAGGGGTTGTCATCCGGGGCGTTGCAGAAGGCGACGAACTTGACGCAGCCGAATGAGTCATTGTCGCGGGTCTCAAAGGCAATGTCCTTGACCACATGGCCCAGGAGGGCGATGGCATCCATGTCGATGCCGGTCTTGGTGGAGCCAACGTTGACCGAGGAGCATACGATATCGGTCTGACTCAAGGCTTGCGGCAGGGAGCGAATCAGGAGTTCGTCGGCCGGGGTCATGGACTTGGATACGATGGCGCTGTAGCCGCCAATCAGGTCCACGCCCACCTCCTTGGCCGCCTGGTCCAAGGTCTGGGCGATCTGCACGAAGTCCTCGGAGCTCTTGCAGCAGCTGGCACCCACCAGGGCGATGGGCGTGACCGTCAGCCGCTTGTTGACGATCGGAATCCCGTAGTCGCGCTCGATGGCCTGCCCGGTCGCCACCAGGTAGCGAGCCTTGCCGGTGATCTTCCCGTAGATGCGCCGACAGGTGGTCTCCAGGCTGTCGCTGGCGCAATCCAGCAGGCTGATGCCCATGGTGATGGTGCGGACGTCCAGCTTCTCCTGCTCGATCATCCGGTTGGTCTCGTGGACCTCCATGATATTCAACATGGCTAGTGGCTCCTGACTATATGACTGCTAAGACTGGCTTGCGGCGGCTCTTGGGTGTGTTCAGACCGACTGTTCGCTGCACTGTGTACCGATACGATGGCCGATGGATACGGGCAGAGGGGAAGACCGACCTGCTGCTTGGCTGTCGGGCTTTCAGACCCGGTGCATCTTGGTGAAGATCTCCTCGCGCTGGCAGTGGATGCGCACACCGATCTCCTGCCCCAACCCGTCCAGATCGGTGACCATGCTGTCAAAGGGTAGGTCGGCGCCGCCGTAGTCGACGATCATCATCATGTTGAAGAAGCCGTCAATAATGGTCTGGGAGATGTCCAGCACATTGACCTTGCGCTCGGACAGATAAGTGCAGACCCGCGCGATGATACCGACGGTATCCTGACCGACTACGGTGATGACAGCCTTATTCATGGAAGCCTCGAATCTGGGAAGCGGCAGTTACGTTTCCCCAGTATAGACAGAGACTGGTATTGGACTGACGACCTGCTTTGCATATGGAATCCATACGCCCGGCATCCCTACCTGATCGCTCCTGCCTGACCCCCACAGCTGTTTTCAGTTGACTATGGTATATTATCCAGCAGTTGGACCCATAGGCCGGTCCACGTCTGGAATCACGGGGGAGATTCAGACGTCACTATTCCGGGACCATTGCGCTGTGCCAGACCGTCCCAAGGCGCACAGACTCTACGCAGCCCCATTCCCCGGCCCATGCGGATTCGCAGTACGAGAGACTATTGAAGGAATCTGGATACAGATGTTGAACACCGCCTTGCGTGCCATTGCCGCCGGTCTGCTCTGCCTGGGCATGACCGCCGCAAATGGAGCAAATATCACCCCCCCCCCCCTAACGGGATCTGAACCCTCAAGCAGCGCAGCCCACACCGCAGCGGACACCACAAAGCGCACACCCCACACCACCGGGACCAAGACAGACACACAAGCCCACCAGGTCAGACCCATAGCCGACACAGACACCAGGCCCAATCCGCTCACACGGTCACAGCAGACCGTCCCACAGGCGCTACGACCAGACACAGCAAGCACGCCAGGCAAGCAAAACGAGAGCAACATCCAGAACACGCAGCCCGGCAATGGTGCAGCCGAACAAGGCCCAGTTGCATCGAATCAGACAGGCCAACCAGCATCAGGAACACCCGACACCAGCACCGATAATACAAACACGGGCCAAGATGAGAACCAAGGCAAGGACCAGCCCAAGACACCTGCCACAGACGACACGAATGGCCAAGCCTCAGGCAATGAGACCGACAAGGACACCGCCAAGGCTGCACCGAAGAAGACCGATCAACCATCAGACAGCAACCCCAAAGGCGGGCTGTCCAAGCGGGGCATCGGCGTGCGCGGTGGCGTGTGCACCGTGAACACCAGCACCTTCCGTGACTGCTTCGGCAACGGCAGCGACACCAGCCTGGCCGATGCTGTGGCCTCAGTGCAAGGCAAGTTGCCCACCGCAACCTTTACCAGCGTGGACCAGGCCGTAACAAGTCTGAATCTGAATGCCAAGGGCATCCTGAGCCTGGAGGGAATCGCCAACCTGCCCAATCTGGTATCCCTGGACCTCGGATACAACAGAATAAAAGACACATCCCCTTTGGTCGCATTGCAGAACACACTTCAAACGCTGTATCTGGATCATAACCAGATCAGCGATCTGACACCCATCAACCCCAACAACGCCACCTGGCCCAGACTCAAATGGCTCGATGCGACAGGACAAAGCATCCATGTCACCCCCACACCGGGAGCCAGCACCGTGACGCTGGGACCCGCGAAATGGAACGTGGCAAACTCCCGATGGCTGGGCGGCAGACCCGGCGGGTACAACTGCGGCGACCCGGCAATGAAGTCACCGGGAGCCAGAGCGCCCGGAGCCCTGCCATGCCCCGCCGGAGGCACCAGCAACACCGACGGAACCTACACCTGGAACGACGGCGGCACACACACCTACAGCTGGAGCAACCAAGGCAGCTACTCGAACACCTCATGGACCACCGCCGGAGGAGCCGGCACCTTCGCCTACTCAGGCACCATCACCTATTCGGGCTATCGGGTCAAGTTTGACCCACAGAACGGGCAGGCACCCACCTACGTATGGCTATCCGCCTTCAACCTACCCGTGGCCAGACCAGGAACCAACCCCATCAAGGCCGGATACACCTTCACCGACTGGTACACCCAACCCACCGGAGGAGACAGATGGGACTTCTCCACCATCGTCCAGGACAACATAACCCTGTACGCCCACTACGACAGCATCCCACTCCCCATGACGGGAGGCATACCCAACAGGGTGCCAACCATCATCGCACTGGCGGCACTGGCACTAGCCGGAGTGACACTCACAGTCAGGAGAGTTATGGAAGGCCGTGGCTTATCCGGGAGCCAACGTCCAACCGCCAGCCGGTGACACATTCATCCGTGTCAGTTGATTCTATGTAACTGACACGGCTGAATGGCCGGATATTCATCATCCCGTTAAACGTCCAGCTACCAACTTCTGCCCTTGCCGCTCATACCATCAGCGGCAAGGGCAGAACCATATATAGCAGCAATATGAGCTAGCTCAGCCCTGCCCATCGTCAGACTTGACGGACACCGGGGCCACCGAAGTAGCTAGCCTGCGATGCCCCCAAACAAACGCGAAAGGTCTCGGACCACCAAATCAGACTGGTGGGCCGAGGCCTTTGGGTATGGAGTTAGGCGACCTGCTCGGCTGCGGCCGAGGCTACGGCGCTGAGGGCGCGGGGGGCGCGGAAGCCCTCGGTGGAGAAGCGCTCGGCTATGGCCTGGGCTACGGCGGGGCCGCGGCCCTGGTCGACCAGGGCGATGATGGAACCGCCGAAGCCGCCGCCGGTCATGCGGGCACCGTAGGCGCCGTTGGCGCGGGCTACTTCTACGGCTATGTCGAGCTCGGGGACGGTGACCTCGTAGTCCTCGGCCAGGGACTGGTGAGAGGCGTTGAAGAGGGCTCCGGCCTGCTGGATGTCGCCCTTAGCAAAAGCGTCCACAAAGAGGCCTACTCGTCCGATCTCGGTGATGACGTGGCGGACCCGCTTGCGCATGGTCGGGTCTTCCAGGCGGTTCAGGACCTGGGTCAGGGCGGCATCAGGGTCAGCGGCAGCGGCTACCTGGTCGGCCACGACCCGCAGGTTGTCTACCCCCAGCAGGGCTGCGGCCTCCTCGCAGGAGCGGCGGCGCTGGTCGTACTGGCCGTCGTTGAGTTGGTGGTGGGCCTGGGTGTCGACGACCAGGAGCTCCAGGCCGTACTTGTCCAGGTCGAAGGGTTCCTGGCTGGCGCCTTGCAGGGGCGATAGGCCGGGCTTGAAGTCCAGCAGCAGGGCGTTGCCTGCGGTGCAGCGCATGGAGGCGCTCTGGTCTAAGCCACCGGTCGAGGCTCCGGCCATGTCGTTCTCGGCCGTCATGGCTGCCTGGATCAGTTTCAGCCGCCCCTCGTCGCAAGCCCCAAAGCCCAGACCAAAGACCTGGTCCAGGGCCAGGGCGGTCGAGCAGGTCATGGCTGCGGACGAGCTCAGGCCCGACCCCAGGGGCACACAGGACACGAAGGCCCCATCGAAGCCAGTCACGCCATCGAAGCCGGCCTCGCGTAGGGCCCAGGCCACACCCACCGGGTAGGCCATCCAGCCCTTGACTCCGCCAGCCTCCAGGCCGGCAAGGTCAGAGTAGACCATCTTGTCGGGTTGCAGGTCGGAGACCAGGCGCACCTTGCTGTCGGCACGAGGGCTCAGGGCCAGGAAGGTCCGGTGGGGCAGGGCTATGGGCAGGCAGAGTCCGGCATTGTAGTCGGTATGCTCGCCAATCAGGTTCACCCTCCCGGGTGCGGCCCAGACTCCCTGGGGCTGCCTGCCGAAGGTCTTGCCGAAGAGTTCAGCGGCCTGGGCTGCGCCCTCCTGGTTGCTGAGTTGGTCCACGAATTCGACCGGTGCCACGGTGCGCTCAGTCATGATGCTCACTTTCTGTCATGCTGTCTCTACTGCCTGTGTTGCCTGTGCTGCATTAGCACAGGCCTCAACCTCAACCTCAGCCGATGTCGACCGCACCCAGCTCATGGAAGCGCTGGGCGATCAGCTCCGGCGTGGTGTCCGAGACCCAGGCCGCCATGCCCGATTCGGAGCCCGCCAGGTACTTAATCTTGTTGGGCGAGCGCCTAAAGGAGAAGAACTGGAGGTTGAGCCGGTAGTTGGCCCGGCGCGGGTCCCGCACCGGAGCCTGGTGCCAGGCGGCGATGTAGGGCAGGTCCATGCCCCGGCCGTCGCCGGTGTCGAAGAAGGCGTTGCCGCGCTTGAGGAGGGCGGAATACATTTGCGCCAGATCCCAGCGTTCCTGGTCGTTGAGCTGGTCCAGGGTCAGCAGGTCGCGCACGGGGGCCACGTGGACCTCCAGGGGCCAGCGGGCGGCGGCCGGCACGTAGGCGATCCAGCTGGCGTTGCGCATCACGACCCGCTCCCCCGCCGCCAATTCGCCCTCCATGATGTCCTTGAGGAGGTTGCCGCCGGTGCGCTCGTGGTAGGCATGGCTCTGCCGCAGCTCCTGTTCCATCTTGGGGGGAATGAAGGGGTAGCAGTAGACCTGTCCGTGGGGGTGGGCCAGGGAGACGCCAATCTCCTGGCCGTGGTTTTCAAAGGGGAAGATCTGCTCGATGCCCTCCATCTGCGAGATCTCGGCGGTCCTGAATGCCCAGGCCTCCACCACGGTCCGCAGGCGGGAGACCGGCAGGTCGGCAGGTAGGCCCTGCTCGTCGGGGTCAAAACAGATCACCTCGCAACGGCCGGCGGCCGGCTTCTGCTCCCAGAGGGGGTTGCCGTCCACCAGGGTGGGCTCGCCGGATTGGCCGGGCACCTGGACCATGGAGGGGAAGCGGTTTTCGAAGATGACCACATCGTAGTCGCTGTCGGGCACCTCCCCGTCCTGGTAGGGATCGCCGGGCTTGCGGGCGGCCAGGGGGTTGCCGGTGGCGGTGGCGCCGGGCCCTGCGGTGATGGGCCGGTTCATTCGCGCCGTGGCCATGGGGATCCAGTCGCCGGTCAGGGGGTCGCGGCGCATCATGGGGGCGGCGTAGGGCAGCTCATGGCCGTCGGCATCCATGTGGGGGGCGAAGCGGTAGTCCAGGGGCCTGGGGTCCTTGAGCTCACGGGTCTTGGAGCCTGACACATAGGCCGGGTCGTCGTCCATGTAGAAGAAGTCGCGTCCGTCAGCCAGCTTGGTCGGCGTGATGCGGATGTGCTCGTTCGCGTAGGGGCCAGGTTGGTAGGAGGTCCACTGTGCCGCCATGTGCTTACTCTCTTTCCCTGGCTGTCTTGCTGTCGGAACCGGAGTCCTGCTGGTGGGTCAGCACCAGCTCCTTGACCAGTTCACGGGTCTTGGCCGTCAGGTCTGGGGCCAGGCCATCATCGGTGATGATCATATCCACCTGATCGAGGCTGGCGAAGAGGGAAAGGGAGGTCGAGCTCCACTTGGTATGGTCGGTCAGAATGATCGTCCGGTCGGCGATCTCCATCATGGCCATGTCGGTGGCCGCCTCCAGGGAGTTGGGCATGAGGAAGCCCCGGGGCAAGGAGACCGAGTGGGTGCCCAAAAACACCGTGTTGACCCGCAGGGAGGCCACGACCTTGTCGGCGATGGGGCCGACCAGGGAGTTGGAGCGGGTGATGACCCCGCCGGTCACGATGACCTCGACGTCCTTGGATTCCATGGCCTGGACCAGCTCGGCCACGGGGATGGAGTTGGTCAGAATGGTGATGCCGGAGGCCTGCTGGGACTCAAGCAGATGCTGGGCGAAGATATAGGCGGTGGTGCCGCCGCCGATGGCGATGACCTCGCCGGGGGACACATACTTGACCGCCTCCTTGGCAATGGCGTCCTTGAGACCGATGTCCATCTGTGACTTGACCGAGAAGAGCGGTTCGCTCAAGAGGGCACTGGTGGAGACCGCACCGCCGTGGACCCGCTTGAGCAGGCCCTTGTCGGCCAGTTCGGCGATGTCGCGGCGGATGGTCATGGCCGAGACTTCCAACTCCTTGGAGAGGGCGGTGATGCGGACCGCGCCCCTGGTGCGGAGTCTGCTGAGAATCAGATGCTGACGCTGTGAGGAAATCATACGAACATTATCGCACAACACCGCTCATAATCACAACTCATTTGAGTGCTTATCGGCCAGTACGACCCCTTTTCCGAACATCCATCCAGAAGTCAGGTCACAGTTTCTACCATTCCCGCCAGTCCTGTCCAGCCGCTGCCACCATCCGGCCCCCAGGCCCTTGTTCACCCCCAGGGCCCGGCGGCCGGATCGTTGCCGCCGCCGGTCAGCTCCGGCTGGAGCGGGCGGAAACGTTACCGAACGCTTGGACGTGCTGCTGCACAATGCGTTGTGATGGGCGACGAGCCTCCAAATGATTCGTGAGTATCCGCGGTTCTGGTGTAGTCGCACTGGTCCCCCTTTCTCTCTGACGATGCGGCCTCATGTTGCCTCCGTTGTTGTTGT
>NZ_PDCG01000014.1 GCF_003315635.1 Bifidobacterium aemilianum
CCTCACCGGAGGACCACTAGGAGCCTGGACCCTACCCACCCTCGGCACCCTCCTACCCCTGACCACCCTCGCAGCCATCTGGCACAGCCTGCGCAAAAAACAAGGAGAACACAACCTCAGACACTAAACCAACAACACACCATAGGTAAGGAGTCTCTCACCCTCAGCCGGCATCCAACCAGGCAGCATCCCCTTCCCTCTCAAGTCCCCCTCCGCTCCACACAGGCGGCGGGGGTCTCCCATATTCCCATATACCCGCAGTTTCCCCGCAAGATCCCTTGCCAACCCCCACGCTGCGGGCGTAAGGGCGTGGCGAGCGCCGGCCGGTGGTTATACTGGTATTCGCGTCGGGCCGTGCTTAAGCCCCGGGCTCCGTTTGTTGCCGCTGCGAGCGGCGTTTGCGCCGACAGGCGCTTTCACGGTTCGGCGCACTTCTTTATTCTCATCTGCTTCCATGGTCGCCATTCAACACCGTCACCGCCGTATCCGAAACACAGCGCAAGAGTGGGCAAAGACCGCAAAGTTCCCTATGAGAAGTTATGATTGCGATTGGTATAGAAGCTTCGCATACGCCACCATGATCAACAGCGATCGTGAACCATCAGCAGTAAGCGCAAGAAGGGATCAGCAAAGTGACCATCAAGGACAATCCAGCCGCGACAGAGCCCGCCAGCAGCCGCGCAGCCCAGCCGGTGACCATCTATTTGGGCAGGCACAGCCACACCACGGCAAACGCCATGGGCCTCTACCAAGGCTGGTCGGACTTCCCCATCACCGAAAAAGGGCGCGAGATAATTCGCTGCCTGGGCAGGGGCATGCGCGGCATCAACTTCACTGCGGCCTACTGCGGCGACCTCTTGCGGCATTACGAGACCGCCCGCGGAGCCTTGGACTGGTCCGGCAATGAGTCGGTGAACATTAGCGTTGACCCCGACCTGCGCGAGGATAATTTCGGCAGCTTCGAGGGCCGGGATGCGCGCGCCACACTGAGCGCCGTCAGCAAGCACCTGGGTTTCGACAGTTTTGAGGAGACCAACGAGAAGTTGGGCAAGGACGCCTATATCAAGGTCCAGGACGCTTTTTACGAGCTGGACCGGGCGAACATTCTGGGCACCGACCTCGACGACGGTCTGCGGGCCGAGGCCTCCGACCAGGTCAAGGAGCGGATGGTCAGGGCCATGAACAAGGTTGGTGAGACCGTGGCAAGGCAGGGCGGCGGCAACGTGCTGGTGATCAGCTCGGGCCTGAGCCTGCGGCACTTCCTGGGGGCCGTGGACCCGACCGCCTACATGAACCCGGACCAGCCCAACTGCTCCGTCACCAAGCTGGTCTACGACCAAGGCCACTACAGCATCGTAGGCCCCATCGGCTCCATGGAATACTACGAGCGCGGCCGCCAGGCCTGAGAGTTGGGTTGGGTTAGCCAGGTTGGCTGGGCTAGCTGCCGCTGAGCTGACTGACTAGATGACCGACTGTCCGACTGCCTGCCTTGCAAAGGGCTGGCCCCGATACATTGAGTGCAGTCAGTGCTTAACGGCGTTCACACCAAGCAGGCTTCCTGCGACGACTCTATAAGGCAGTGGCCGCAGGAAGCCTGCAGTTGCAATTGCGACAGGGACTATCGGCCGCTCTTCATTGTGAACCCAGATGCATTCACCACCATATTGTGGCTCACCGCATCACCTGTTCACGGCGTAATCTCATTGCCTCCCCATCCACAATCACCGCCCGTTCCTCAGCCTCTTTCGCCTTCACCTTTGATTCCGTGGGAATTGGACACATTTATACCTTTGATTTCGTGATTATCGAGCAGTTCCAGACCCTTGATTCCGTGACACACTGTCTTGTAATCATTGATATTCCAAGGAAGCTGAACATGTCAGAGATGCTACCCGATACCATACTGCACCGCCGCATGTACCAGCAACTGCTCGATTGGAAGAAAAGGGAACGGGGCGCCTCCGCAGTGCTGTTGGAGGGTGCCAGACGAGTCGGTAAGAGCACACTGGTCAAGCAGTTCGCCCAGCAGGAGTACCGTTCCTATCTCCTTATCGACTTCTCCATCGTGGAGCCGGAGGTCACCAAGATCTTCCGTAGCCAACGCATGAACCTCGACCAGTTCTTCTCATTCTTATCCGTGTATTTCAATGTCCAGCTACACGAGCATGAGTCCCTCATCATCTTCGATGAGATTCAGTACTTCCCCATGGCCAGAGCCTTCATCAAGCAGTTGGTGGCCGATGGTCGCTATGACTACATCGAAACCGGATCCTTGGTGTCAATCAGGCAGCATGTCAAGGATGTTCTTATCCCCTCGGAAGAGGACTCCTATGAACTGAACCCACGGGATTTCGAGGAGTTCCTATGGGCAATGGGTCACAAGGCGCTGGCCGATTCCATCCGCGGCTCCTTCGAGAACCTGACCCCCTGCCCACTGCGATTCACCGCACAGCCATGCGGCTCTTCCGTGAGTACATGCTGGTTGGCGGCATGCCCAAACCCGTGGCCGACTACGCTGCCAGGCACGACTTCACCGAGGTCGACCGCGACAAACGCCGTATCCTCGATCTCTATCGCAGGGACGCAGCCCGGTTCGCACGGAGTTATGAATCCAAGGTCATCTCGGTCTTCGACGAGATACCCGAGCAGCTGTCCAAACACGAAAAACGCTTCCGCTTCGCCTCACTGGGAGCGCAGGCCCGCCGCAGGGAGCACGAAGACGCGTTCTTCTGGCTCTCCGATGCACGCATCACCAACAACTGTTACAATTCCACCGACCCCCACACGGACCTGAAGCTGGACCGGAACCACAGCACCGTGAAATGCTACATGGCCGACACCAGCCTCCTGGTCGGCCACGCCTTCCACAAAGGGCGTAGCGAGGGCTCGGTCAACTCCGTATACAAGGACATCCTCTTCGTCAAGCTCGAACTCAACGAAGGCATGCTGACCGAGAACGTAGTCGCCCTGCAGCTCAGGGCGTGCGGGCACGACCTCTTCTTCTACTCAAGCAACGATCGGCAGAACTCAGCCAAAACCATGGAACTCGACTTCCTCATACCTGCCCCCTACGCCAATACGAACCTGCGCGTGAGGGTGTCACCCATCGAAGTCGAATCCACCCGCCGTTACGGCACCAAATCACTGGACAAGTCCAAAAAGCAATTCGGAACGCGAGTCGGTAGCCAATACGTAATCCACCCCAAGGGACTGGGCCGGCAGGAAGACCGGATCTATCTACCCCTCTACATGGCCCACTGCCTCTAGCTGAGGTAACACAACGCTAATTCTGCTCCTAATCACATAAGCTGATCTGCGACAACTGGCACTTGACCATTGATAGAGGCTTAGTTTGCAAATTGGAAATGTTGAGAAAAGCAAATGCTCAAGGTCCGGAAAAGCAAATTGGGAATGTTCACGTTTGCAGAGTCAGACAGCCACCAATGGCTCCCGGGCGATGCTGGACACGGCATTCCGTCAACGCTTCAGAACACAGCAGCAGGCCGGGGAGGGAATTGAACGCCCCTGGGATTACTGTAGGGGGTATGGAATTGCATGTTTTAGATCATCCGCTGGTTGAGCACAAGCTGACCGTCCTGCGAGATAAGAACACCCCTTCGAATATCTTCCGCGAGCTGGTCTCCGAGCTCGTGACCTTGGAGGCCTACGAGGCCACCCGCAAGCTCGAAGTGACCGACAAGCCCATCGAGACACCGATCTGCCCCATGACCGGCAAGCACCTGGCCGAGCCCCGCCCCATGGTGGTGCCCATCCTGCGCGCGGGCCTGGGCATGCTGGACGGCATGACCAAGCTCATGCCCACCGCCGAGGTTGGCTTTCTGGGTATGAAGCGCGACGAGAGCACGCTCGACATCATCACCTACGCCAACCGCCTGCCCGAGGACCTGACCGGCCGCCAGTGCTTCCTGCTGGACCCCATGCTGGCCACCGGAGGCACCCTGGTCGCCGCCACCCACTACCTGGCCGAACGCGGTGCCAAAGACGTGACGGCCATCAACATTCTGGCCGCCCCCGAGGGACTCAAGCGCCTGGAGCAGGATCTTGACCCCTCCATCGACTTCAAGGTGGTGGTCTGCGCCGTCGACGAGAAGCTGGACGAGCACGCCTACATCGTGCCCGGCCTGGGCGATGCCGGCGACCGCCTCTACGGCGTCATCGACTAAGCAAGCCTCCAGCCGCCTTCTGTCTAAGGCCAGGGCAGAAAAGCTCAGCGGTCAACAGGATCTCTCTGTTGACCGTTTGCTTCTCATAGCCATATAGTAAGAATACAGATAGTATTCCGGCAATCAAACTGACCAGGAAACGGAACGGAAGCAACCGATGAAGCATCTGAGCAAAGCTCCACTTATGTTATCGGAATGCCTACTCGGATGGGATAATCCCGGAGATGAACCTCAGGTGAGTCCCACCGGACTCCGCTAGCAGATTAAGGCAGACAATCACTACAAAGAGCCGGAATTCGAATGGCAAGTGCCTCGGCGGATGGTACGGCAGGCAAAACAGCACGAGCCGCTCTATAAAGTCACATATGAAAGCCACGCCAGCAATATTGACTTGCGATTAGCTAAGAACAACCTTGAAATCATCTGCGACGATTCATACCAGACCTGGGATGAATTCAGACTAGAGATTCTGTCCGCAAAACGACCGCTCTCAGTCATACTTGAACCTGACCACCCCATCAATCGGGTCAGACTGCGCTATGTGGACGCCTTCAAGGATGATATGTTGGGAAAGAAATCCCCTATCGCATTCTTAGAAGAAGACTTAGGTATCAGTACGAACCTACCACAGCAAGCAACGAACGACTTTGGCCAGACCTCAGAAAAACCTGGTTTTTGACTACTTGGTAAATCTCCCAGAAAACAGAACTTTTCAAGTCTCTCTTGGGGAAGCCAATACTTCACCAAAGGAAAGTTCGGCAATCTGTGACATCGTGGTCCAACAACACCCACTAGAGAATGCCGCACATTTCGAAACCATCGTAGACGAGCTGCATGAGATAGCAGATAGATTCTTTTTTAACCTCATTGCCCCTGTGCGGAGCCGATTCGAAGGAGACGAATAATGATTCCCACACTATCGAATCTCGATTATGCGATACCCTCTGATCGTCTCACGGAAGAACCAATAGCATATTCGAGACTATCGGGAGATGGTGCATTCACCCAGCCCCCCTTCAGCAATGCTCGAAGATCAGTCAGGAAATCATTGCCCGCAATCGAAGCCGGATGGATAATGCAGTCATTGAATGTGCAGAACTGCCTGAGGAGGAACGGCCATCAGCTATGGCCTTTTCCTATACGACGCATCTGTTGGATTTGCTTGAAGAAACAGTAGCCCTAGATCATCTCGAACTATGGCCGACAGACAATTGCACCATCATGTTTTCCATACGGCACAACAAAGATAACCAATTTATCTTGGAATCCGGCAGTGATGGCATCAGCGGTGTTATCAAAGTGAGCGGCAAAAGCGAGCTGATCAGAAAGGTAGACGCTTCTTCACAGCGCTTACGCAGGTCCCTTCAAGGGTTTGCCAACCATAGCTGAAGGCAATACCTGTGAAAGAACAAGAAACAACAATCAGCCCTAACGAGCAACTCGCACGTTGCGTTCGCGACCCTGGGCATTTTGCAAGATCACAGGCAAAACAGAAAAACGAGGGATGCCCTTCAATCTCGAGGACATAAAACCATTTAAGCTCTTCCGACCTCGCCCTGGCGAAAACGTTACCTCACTTGTTCGTCTTATCTTCGGAGAAGCAAGCACCACAGAGGCTGCACAACGGTTTCAAGCCGTGGCTCTGGCAGTATTCTCGAATCAACAAGCCCTATCCATACTTGATGGTCAAGGGCAACAGGCATTCAACACCAGACCTGACCCCCTGGAGCATTTCGCAGCTCACGCAATTCTCGAGACACCATGTATCGCAGTTGAAAGATATCCGGATGAAGGGCAGGGGATGGAGCCCGAACTGACGGAGGAGCTAATCATGCTGTATGAGGAGCTGTTTCAGCTCTGCTCCATGAAAACTGTAGACTGAGTTTCATCCACCGCTCAGGCCATCGTGAACCACAACAACAAGCAAAGCCGCAAATCTGTAGATATTACAGCCACGTATCACTGGTTTCAACATAGGCTAAGCCGTGGGGGGTGGGAAGGAGAGTTGCACCGCTGTCTCTACGCGCGTAGAGTCTGTAGGGTAAGCAGTGGTGATTACAGCTTCTCCTCTCTTGGTACTCTACGCGCGTAGAGTACTATTAGGATACAGTTCTCACCACCTAGCCAGCCGAAAGCAACTGCGAGGAGGCAGATACATTGACCAGCCCACACCAAGGTACCGCCCTGTCCAATGGAGCGGCAGCCACCAGCGGCATGCCGCCGGAGCAATCCGCGGATGCCAACTTCAAAACCAAGGAGGGGCGCAAGAGCTTTTGGACCAACATCATAGCCGTCTGGCTGGGCACCACCATGGAATACGTGGACTTCGCCCTCTACGGGCTGGCTTCCGGTCTGGTCTTCGGTGAGCTCTTCTTCCCCGGACAGACGCCTGTGCTCGCCCTGCTCTCCTCGTTCGCCGCCTATGCGGTAGGCTTTATCGCCCGACCCATCGGCGCCCTCGTGCTAGGCCGCATCGGCGACAAGAAGGGCCGCAAGTTCGTCATGGTCTTCACGGTCATGCTCATGGGCCTGTCCACCACTGCCTTGGGACTGCTACCCACCTACCAGCAGGTGGGAATCCTGGCCCCACTCCTGCTGCTGGTCTGCCGCATCTGCCAAGGCTTCGGAGCTGGAGCCGAGCTTTCCGGCGGAGCAGTCATGCTGTCCGAATACGCACCGGTCAAGCACCGCGGACTGGTGGCCTCGTTGATTGGCATCGGTTCCAACACAGGCACCCTGCTGGCATCGGGGGTCTGGCTTCTGGTGCTGACCATGCCCCACAACCAGCTGCTCGCTTGGGGCTGGCGCATCCCCTTCATCTTCTCCGTGCTCATCGCCCTCTTCGCCGTCTATCTGCGAAAATCCATGCAAGAAACCCCCGCTTTCCGCTCCTTCCAGGAGAATCGCAAGAAGGAGGAGACCATTCTGGCTGCATCCGGCAAGCAGCAGGAAAAGGACAAGGGCGGCTGGAAAGCCT
Organism: Bifidobacterium aemilianum; assembly: GCF_003315635.1. GTDB lineage: Bacteria > Actinomycetota > Actinomycetes > Actinomycetales > Bifidobacteriaceae > Bifidobacterium > Bifidobacterium aemilianum. The sequence continues at coordinate 7,162 of NZ_PDCG01000014.1, forward strand.
TCTTCGTGATGCTGGGGCTGCGCATCGGGGAGAACGGCCCCTCCTATCTCTCCCAAAGCTTCCTGATTGGCTACGTGGTCACCTTGGGTGTCAGCAAGTCCGTGCCGACCACGGCCGTACTTATCGCCTCTGTACTGGGCTTCGCGGTCATCCCCTTCGCCGGCTGGCTCTCCGACCGCTTCGGCCGCCGCACCATCTACCGCAGCTTCTGCGCCCTGCTGGTCATCTACGCCTTCCCCGCATTTTACCTTCTGCAGACGGCCAACCCATTGGTTGTCAGCATCGTGATCATTATGGGCATGTGCCTGGCCTCCCTAGGCATCTTCGGGGTGCAGGCAGCCTATGGCGTGGAGCTCTTCGGCATCCAGCACCGCTACTCACGCATGGCTATCGCCAAGGAGCTGGGTTCCATCCTCTCAGGCGGCACCGCTCCCATGATCGCCTCCGCCCTGCTTGCTGCCACCGGCTCTTGGATTCCACTGGCCGCCTACTTCTGTGTCATGGCCTTCATCGGTCTGGTCACCACCTTCTTCGCTCCTGAAACAAGGGGCAGGGATTTGACCTTGATTGAGGATGCCATCTAAGCGCAATGATTCCAAAACAGCCGGGTAGCCTTTGACCCGGCCGCTTTCATAATGGAAACTGTTTAGTAGTGAGCAAGGAGGCAGGACATGGGCAAACGTCCAACACGCGACGACGTGGCCAGGGAAGCTGGAACCTCCACAGCAGTCGTCAGCTACGTGATCAACGAGGGCCCACGCCCCGTCTCCGAAGAAACCAAGCAGAAGGTTCTGGCGGCCATCCACAAGACCGGCTACATGCCCAACGGTATTGCAAAATCCCTGGCCAACGGCAGCAGCGATACCTACGCACTGCTGGTCACCGACATGGCCAACCCCTTTTTGGCACAAATGGCACAAGCCTTGGAACACGAGCTGTTCTCTCGCAACAAGACCCTTCTGGTCGGCGATTCCAACGACGACCCTGCCCGGCAGTTAGAACTCCTTGAGGCCTTTCAACGGCAGCAGGTCTCAGGTCTGGTCTGGTACGGCGTGGACCAGCCCCTCCCCCTCAATGCCATCGACTCCTACCCCGGAACCGTGGTCCTGATCAACCAGCCTGCAGGGTCGCCGGCAGGACAGCAGGCAGGCCGAAGAATCAGGGTCGAGGTCAACGAATACGCAGAGGCCCAGATGGCCACCGAACATCTGATTTCACACGGTTACCAGCATCTGGCCATGATTAGCGGGCCTAAGGAGCGCTTGAATTCACGCGAGCGCATCCGGGGCTGGAAGGCGGCCCTCAGGCAGGCCGATATGGAGGCAGGGGCTTTGATTTCCGCCCCTTACACCCGCCAGGGTGGCTACGATGCGGCCTTACAGATCGGCGAGGAGACCGACGCGGTCTTTGTCTCCAACGAGTTGCAGGCCATGGGTTTTCTGGCAGGGCTGGCTGCCAGCGGGCGGCGGGCTCCAGATGATGTGGCCGTGGTTGCCATGAACCGGACGCCAGCTGCATCCTACCTGGTCCCCTCGCTCACTGCCGTCCAATTACCACATGCACAAATGGCCAAAAGGATTGCTGAAGTGCTGATTGGGAACATTGTGGACGTTGAGGATGGAGGGAATACCGTAGATACCGGCAGTCGCCACGGCGCGAAGCCTGCCGGTGCAGGCGTTCGTCTCGAGCCCGGCAAGAACAGCGATGACTTGGAGTGCATAGGAGTCAACCACACATTGGTCATTGGGCACAGCTGTGGCTGCACAGGCCGATAAAAAGCAATACACAGGAACACTTGATCACCCCTACAGCGTCAGAGAAACCAGGAAGTCATGAATAAGGAACACACACTGATCATCGATTGCGACCCGGGAAACGGCATACCCGGAGCCAATGTGGATGATGCCATAGCCCTCTCCTATGCCCTTACAGCCCCTGACCTGAAGCTGGCCAGCATTTGGACGGTCTTCGGTAACACCAGCTCCGACCTCGGCTATATGAGCGCCGCCAAACTGCTCAAGTCATTGGGGCACGACGGCAGCACCCTGCGCCGGGGAAGCGACCAACCCATCAGCGGCGATAGGAACTTGTGGATAGCCAAACGCAAGGATTCAGCCAGCTGCGCTGAAGCGCCTGAGGAATGGACCTCTAGGCAATCAGGCCAGGTAGGTGCTGACGACGACCTGAGCCCCTACACCTCGTCCAACCCACCAGAATCCAGCCCCCACCAACTGGCCGAAGACTTACTTGCCCAACCGCAAGCCTTGGATGCAGCCGCCATCGGCCCCCTGACCAATCTTGCCCGGGTCATCAGTCAGGAACCCCTGGCCGCACAACGTATCCATCGCATATACGCCATGGGCGGCACCCTGGGATTCGGCGATCTGGTCGACACCAACTTTGCCGTCGACCCCGAAGCAGCGCGGATAGTCTTGAATTCAGGAATTCCCATTACCCTGGTTCCCCTCGACACGACCAGAACCACCCATTTGTCGCAGGAGACCTGGTCGGCCATCTACCAGCAAGCCGATCCCGCCAAGGCTCCTTGGAAAGACGAGATCAGGGATTGGCTGGTCCCCTGGCTGCAGTTCAGCGAGCGCACCCGCCCCGTTGATGGCATGTGGATCCATGACCTGGTGGCCGTGGCCGCTATCAACCGCCCCGACCTGGTGACCATCGAGCAGACGGACGTCCGCATTGCCAACAACGGAAAATTGTACAGAGCAAACGATCCCAACCTACCCACGCAAGCTATGAGTGGGCCGATCACCGTGGATCTGTGCACCGGAGTCGATAATGATGGGCTGATAGAAGCTTGGGCGCAACTGGTGATGCCCGCTTAGGGAAGGTAGAGAATACGGCAGCAGCCCAACCCACTCACCTGTGTTATTCCCCCTTGGTGGTCTGCCCGCCTACCTTGGCGGCCTTGGTGGGGTTGGCGAAGCCTACGGGGAGGTCCTGGGTCAGGAGATCGCTGGGCTGGGTGCCGGGGGCGGCATCATGGCTGAAGGCGGGGCGGCCGCCGGCGGCCAGGTAGGCCTGGTGGGCATCCTCATCGTTCCATAGTTCACCGGACAGTTCGCCGTGGTTGAGCATGATCTCGCGCTGGGCGCAGGAGGCGACCAGGGCGTCGTGGGTCACCACAATCAGGGTGGTGCCCTGCTCGTGGAGCTGGCGGAAGATGTCGAGCACTATCTTCTCGTTGGCCTCATCCAGGTTGCCGGTGGGTTCGTCGGCCAGGATCAGCTTGGGGTCGTTGATCAGGGCGCGGGCCACGCAGACGCGCTGCTGCTCTCCGCCGGAAAGTTGGCCGGGCAGGTGGTGGGCGCGGTCGGCAAGACCGACCCTGTCCAAAGCGTCAAGGGCCTGCCGCTCGTCTACCACCGAATGGTAGTACTGGGAGACCATCACGTTCTCCACCGCCGTCAGGTGGGGAATCAGGTAGAACTTCTGGAAGACCAGGCCGACCACATCCTTGCGCACGTCCGCCAACTGAGCTGAGCTGAGGTCCTCCAGGGGGTGCCCCTCCAGGCGGACCGAGCCCTTGGACGGGGTGTCCATGCAGCCGATGATGTTCATCAGCGTGGTTTTGCCCGAACCCGAGGAGCCGACCACGGCCAGCCACTGGCCGGCGGGCACGGTCAGACTCAGGTCGTCCAGGGCATGGAGGTCGCCGTAGATTTTTGAGACGTGGTCCAGGTCCAGCAGCATGGACTGCTTGGCTTGAGTGGTCTGCTTGGACTGGCTCAGCTGAGCCTGGTCGGACCGTAGAGACTGGTCAGATTGCCCTGACTCCTGATTCTGTGGATCCTGCCCGACCTGCTGAAGCTGCTGGGACTCATCGTCCCCGTCAAGGCCCTGCTGCCCCTTGTCCATATGCTGAGACTTGGCCTCGTCCTGCCTCTTGCGCTTGATCATCATGTCCAAACCTCCCTGATTCCTACCCCTATCGCGACTTCCCTGCTCATCTGCATCCTTGTCATGGCCGAGCCCTTCCAAGGACTTCAGACGGCTGCAACATACCCACGCACCCGGCCGCGCTACCATATCGGCCCCAGTATCGGTATCTGCCAGTATTCCTATCTGCGACTCTCATGGTTACTCCCCATTCAGCACCAGGGCCGGGTCTATGCGCGAGGCCCGGCTCACCGGCTGCAGGGACCCAGCTACCGCGATGACCAGGCTCAGCAGCACCGACCCCAGGGCCAGCCACCAGTTGAAGGCCAGGGTCCGGCCGAATACCGACCGGCAGAGCAGGTAGGCGAAAGCGTAGCCCAATGCGGTGCCCAGCAGGCCACCTATGAGCCCGTAGGCCGCCGATTCCACGTAGAACTCGACGGCGATCGACCCTGAACTGGCACCCAGGGCCTTGCGCAGGCCGATCTCGCTGCGGCGCTGGGAGACGATGGAGGCCATGGTGGTGCCCACGCCGACCAGGGTCAGGGCCAGTACCACCAGTGAAATGAGCCAGAAGAGAGTCTGCAGCATGGTGATGATCCGGGTGTCGGCCGTTGAGATCTTGGTGACCGTCTGGGCCTTGACGTGCATGGACCTCATCTCGTTGATGCTGGTGGCTATGGCGGTGAGCTGGTCGCCCATGGCGGAGGAGGAGTATTCGATGACATCGGTGCCGCGCTTGGACTGGGTCAGGGCCTCCAGGTCGGCCAGGGTCGCATAGACGATGTCGTCCTCGGAACCGCCGGTCTCCACGATGCCTGCAACGCGGTAGGAGGCCTGGCCCAAGACCTTGTCCTTCTGCCATTGGCCGCCGACACGGGACTCGCCATTGCCGTCAGCCTCCAGGTATTTGGCTTGGACCGAGCCGCCTACCTTCAGACCCATGGTGTCGGCCAGGTCTCGGCCCACCATGACCTTGCCGGGGCTTGGCCATGCGCCCTCCACGTTCCAATGGCGGTTGAGCTGGCGGACCTGGTCCGGGTGAATGCCAGCCATGAGATAGGAGGCGGAGTTGATGCGGACCGTGTCGTAGCGGTAGCTGGCGTGCTTTGCCGGCCCCTTGGCGGTGACCATATCGGTGGTGTGGGCCACCATGCCCGGCGCGATGCCAGCCTTGGCCTGGCCGGCCTCCTCGATGGGCGCCACGACCAGGTTGGCCCCATAGGCGCGCATCTCCTCGTTCATCTGCTGGGGTATCTCCAGACAGACGGCAGCCAGACAGCAGAGGGTGGCCGCTCCCACCAGGGAGGCCGTCACCGCCATCAGCGCCCGGCCCCAACGCCTGAAGACCGCTCCGAAGAGCATGGTGAAGAACATGCGGGTGTTGGTTGAATGTTTACCTGCCATGCAGCACCTCCGCCGGACGTAGCCGCAGAATGGTCCTCAGGGATGAGAGAGAGGCCAGAAGAATGGTCAGGGTCAGGAGGACCAGGACCAGCACAAAGACCATGGGCCGCATGGTGATGCCGGACCCAAAGACCACATGCCCCACGAATTGGGCCAGCCCGGAACCGGCCAGGGCGCCCACCAGGGCACCGGCCAGGCTGATCAGGGCGGTCTCGGCCAGGACCAGACGGAAGATGGCCCCGTCCTTGGCCCCCAAGGCCTTGAGGAGGGCGAACTCTGCCGACCGTTCGGAGATGGAGGAGGCCATGAGGTTGGCCACGGCCACGGCGGCGGCCAGGAGGCTCAATAGGGTCATGAGGATCATAACGGCCTGGGTCTTCTGCAGCACGTCGCCCTGGAGGGCTGCCACCTGCCTGACCTGCTTGGCCACGGAATCGGGAATGACCTCCTCGATCTGGTAGGCGATCGACGAGGGGTAGGCGGTGCAATACCAGGTCTCCCACTCGTCCTGGGTCAGGGCGGCGGGGTTGCGGGCGGCCTTGCGGGCCAGGTCGTTCTCCGGCGTGGTCAGGGCCTTGACCTCCACCCGGTCCACATCGCCCGGCATCTGGGCCAGGTTCTGCACCAGGGCGGTCGGCATGTAGAGGGAACCGGAATCGTCGTCGCCCGAATCGAAGAGGCCCACTATCCTGACCTGCTCGCGCTGCTGGCCCATGGTCAAGGTCAGGCTGTCACCTATACCCTTGCCGCCCAACTGTGCCGCCAGGTCCTTGCCGATCATGGCCTCTTGAGCCTTGTCTCTGGGCCAGCGCCCCTGAACCTTCCACCAGGGCCGCAGGCCTTCCATACCAACCCTGCTGCTCTCGCCGCTGTCAAGCTTGATGTCCTTGGCGAACCAGGTGCCGACTACGGGCACCCTGGCATTGTCCACCTGGGCTGTGATGTCAAGCCGGGGCGCAAAGTCGGTGATGTTGAAGGCCCAGAAGATGGTCTTGATCTTGGCCACATCCGATTCCTTGAGCACTGCCGCCGGAGTGTCCACGCCGGATTGGGAGTTCTGTGAACCGCCGGTGGAGGCTGAGGAGTAAAGGTCGGAGACCACGGCCTGGGACTTGGGCTGCACGGTGATGTTGGAGCCGTACGTCGACAGTTCAGCGTTGAGCTTGTCGCCCACATCGTAGACGACGCCCAGCATGGAGACAGCCACGCAGGCGGACAGGGCGACCGTCACGGCTATGAGCATCCTGCGGCCCAACTGGCGGCTGAAGGAGCGGAAGATCATTCTCAGAAAGAACATGGTCGCAGTCCCCCTAGGCCTTGAAGACCGAGGACAGGGCGTCCAGGTCGGCGGTCTGAATGACTATCTTACCGGCCTTGGTGGTGTAGTCGAAGGGTATGGGGTTGCAGCCGCCCTTGTAGCCGATGGTGGCCAGGTTGATGACCACGTCGCACTTCTTGCAGACGATCTGACCGTCACGCTCGAAGTAACCGGCCGGCCCGCAGTTCTCGCAGGCGTCCAGGCCTATGCCGTAGGCGCCACCGTTCTTCTTGATGATGATGAAGCGCATCACGGTGCCGTCCTTGGCCTTGTATTCAAAGCGATGCAGGTGGCCGTCGTCAACCTGGGAGAACTTGATGGTCGCTGCAGAATCAGTCAGTGAATAGGATTCCGGCGGGGAGAGCACGGGTTTCTTGTGGGCCTGGGCCACACCGAAGGTCAGGGTTACCAGGACCGAGACGATGGCCAGCAGCGAGCAGAGGAAGGAGACCAGGGCGCTGCGGCGGAAGGCCCTGTGCTTGCGGGATTCGGAGGCATCGACTCCGGCCAGGGGCATCCTGAAGCCGGCCACCAGGGAGGCCACGGCCGGTATGAGGAAGACGAGGGCCTGGGCCATGACCAGCCAGTTGTTGGTGTTGAAAAGGAAAATGAAAACCCGGAAGGACCAGCCATGCAGCACCATGCTGCCGGTGGTCTGCATGATGGCCAGCAGGCCTGTGCCATGCTGGATCAGGAGCAGGGCAACCAACAGGAACGTGGCCAGACTAAAGGCGTCCTGGGGGCAGGTGGTCCGCAGGCTGCGGAAGATGGCGGCGATGAGAATGGCTGCGGCCACCCCCAGCACAAAGCCCAGGGCACGCAGCAGCATGGCGGAGGTGAAGATTGGAGCGCCCGGCTCCACGAAGTCGGTCAGCTGCAGAATCACGTCAGGTAGGGCCCTGAAGACCGTCAAGGCTATGGAAAGACCGGCTACGGCATTGGCCAGGTTCAGTGCGGCACGGTGATGCTGCCAATCCTTGGTCAGCCTGCCGGCGCAGACCACCAGCCCAAGGGCCAGAAGGTCGACCAGCACGCAGGCGACCAGGGTTGGGAAATTGACCATGGTCCGCCGGTTGATGACGACGGTGGCCCTCAGAGCGGCGAAGACAAGCGCCGCCAGGAGGCCAAGCACCAGTCCCCAGGTCCGCCAGGAGGCACTGCGGGGCCTGTTGCGCCCCTGACCAGCCGCCAACAGAACACCGTAGGCCATGACCAGCAAGGCAGGCCCCAGCACTCCCGGCAGAGCCGTGATGAACTGTTCAAGCATGGACAACCACTCTTCTTCTCAATCGTGCGGCAGGACTCAGGCCCTGCCTAATCTATCACCACTCGTGGGGGGTGTAATCCCAGTCCCAGCTCACCACGATGGGCTCGGTCCAGAAGCGGCCGTCCACACCGGTCTCGGGGTCTACGTGCAGCATCCAGCCCTTGCGTTCCGGGGATTCAATCGAGTAGGTGAGCTTGTAGGAACCGGCCTTGTCCATCTTGATGTTGGCACCGTAATGCGGGCCGTCGGAGGCGTTCATCTGCATGAAGGTGCCCTCCTGCTTGTCGCTGGGGTCGTTCTTGTTCTCGATGGTGTACTTGACGGTCAGGTCGGGAACGAACTCACCCTTGGCATAGCCCAGTTTGTTGTCGGCGGCCGCGTGGATGTCCGCCTCCAGATGGAGGCTGGCATCCGCCGCCTTGAGGCCCATGTTGGCGGGCTGCATGTCGATGGGCTGGAAGAAGACAGTGCCGATGGTGAGCGGCCCCTTGGTCTGGTCCTCTGGGGGGATGGGAATCTCCTCAAAGCCTGGCTTCTTGTCTGATGTGCCTGACTCGGAGCTCTGGGGCGCCTTGGACTCGCGGGTACCCTCACTCTTGGCGTTGCCACAGCCGGAGAGGGCCAGGGAGCCGGCCAGCACCAGGGCGGCCAATGCTGCGATTTTCTTGTACTTCATGTTCTTGTCCTTTGTCCTCTCGGATATTCGGATTGATTGCTGGCTGAACGTCAGCCACAGTTAGGGCTTGGACTGGCCGCTGAAGCCGTTCGAAGCGAGGGCCGTCTTGCACTCGGCCCTTCGCTGGCGGACCAGCGAGACGGCAAAGAGGGCGATGACGACGATCAGGGCCAGAATCTGGGCTCCAATGGTCTGCCAGTATGGATAGAGGCCCAGCCAATCGCTGGTGGGCAGGCCAGGAATGTAGGAGGCCGGGACCAGGTCGCCCTCGATGAGGGCGTGGACGCCGCCGCCGGCGAAGATCACCACCATGACGGCCATGAGGGCCGAGGTGATGGCGAAGAAGGGCCGAATCGGTATCTTCACCGAGGTGAAGCGGATGATGACGAAGATGATGACCAGCAGGACCGCTGCAGCAGCGAAGCCCATCCAGATCTCAGCCGATCCCGATGGCGCCATGGCGAAGATGGCCTGGTAGAACATGACGGTCTCAGCACCCTCACGAAAGACGGCCAGGAAGGAGAGCATGGCCAGGGAGATGACACTGCCCTTGGATATGGCGGTGGTGGTCTGCGACTTGATGTAGCGGGTCCAGCTTTCGGTTGAGGATTTGGACAGCATCCAGTTGCTGGTATAGAGGAGCATGACCATAGCGATCAGGGCCACGACTCCCTCCAGGATCTCCTGCTGGGGGCCGTTGCCGTTGAAGAGCAGGGAGAAGAGCAGGGCCATGACTCCTGAGGCCGCCAAACCGGCGAGAATGCCCCAATAGATGGTCTTGACCTTGCTCTTGTAGCCGGCCTTGACCAGGTAGGCGATGATGGCCGCAACCACCAGGATGGCCTCCAGGCCCTCACGCAGCAGCACCACAAAGGCCTGGCCGAAGGCGGAGGTCAGGAAGGCGGTTGCTGAGTTGACCTGGTCGGCCGCTCCACCGTCGAGCAGCTTGGCGTCCGTTACCAGCATGGCCTTGAGCTCGTCGACCTGGGGCTTGACGGACTTGGCGGGTTTGCCGGAGGACATGGCCGAGCGGACCATCTTGAACTGGTATTCCACCTCGGAGACACGACTGCCGGAGATGGCGTTCATGACGTTCTTCTCAAAGCCCAGCTTCTCGTAATACTGGTAGTAGGCCTTGTTGACCAGGTCGGCCCCCTGACGGCCCTGGCCATCAGCCGCCTTCTGGTAGGCCTGGTCGAGGATGGGGGTCATCTCCTGGGCCACTTCGGTCCAGGTCCTGTCTCCCTTGCCATGGTTCTTGTGCTTTTTGGCGGCGTCCAGGCGCTTGCGGTCGGCCTTGATCTGCTCGTCCTGCTGGGCCGCGTAGGTCTGGGGCTGGGTGAGTTCAGGCCGGGAATCCAACTCCTGGCCCGCCTGGACCAGCGCTACCGACAGGGTCTGGACCGCCTGCCCAATCTGGTCCCCATGCCCAGGTTCCAGGGCCAAGGATTGCAAGGATTGGAACTGATCATCCATGGCCGAGCGCCGGTCGGCACCCAGCTTCTCCCCGGTCAGCGGCCCCAGCCCAGAGGGTATGTAGACCGTGTTGTAGGCGGCCATGAAGTCGGACGCCGCACCAGTGGCATCGCCGGACTCGTAGGCGAACTGGCCCTCCGACAGGAGCTTGCCAGCGGCTTGCGCCGCTTGAGACCAGGTGGCGTAGGCGGCAGAGTCCGTGCTACCGGAAGCCTGGGCCTGGGCGCGAGCGGCGGGCATCAGACTGCCGATAAGGATGGCGCACAAGAACAGCAGAGCCAGCATCGGGCCTAACACAACACCTGCCCTACAGCCGCCGTTACCGCAGGCGGTCGATCCACTCATTCGAGACCTGTCACGCATTGTTCCTACCATGGTTCCCAACTTTTCAGCTGACCTGTTGCAATTCATCGTCAACAATAAGGTCAATCTAATCCAGATTCGCCAGGAAAGATAGACTTGATTTAGCGCCTACCCTGCGGTACCATTCCCGATTCGAACCATGATTTTCTAGTGGGAACCGCCATTTTCCGCCCCGCAGGCCTATGAACCAGGCCATAAACGCCTCCTGACACTTCGGCAAGGTCCAACCCACTGCCCTAACGTGCAAAAGGCGTGTCGCACGAGGCGACACGCCATGATTCCTGGCCGCTAGAGCGGTACCACCTGCTTAGGCCTGGCGGAATCCGTTGGGGTTCTTGGTCTGCCAGTTCAGGGAGGAGGCAGCCATCTCGTCAATGCCCAGCTGGGCCTTCCAGCCCAACTCACGATCGGCCTTGGAGGCGTCCGCGTAGCAGGCGGCGATGTCACCGGCGCGACGGGGCTTGATGGCGTAGGGGATGGGGTGGCCTGCGGCCTTCTCGTAGGCCTTGATAACCTCCAGCACCGAATAGCCGTTGCCGGTCGCCAGGTTGTAGGTGTACACACCCTGCTTGTCGATGCGGTCGATGGCAGCCACATGCCCCTTGGCCAGGTCCACCACATGCAGGTAATCGCGCACGCCGGTGCCATCGGGGGTGTCGTAGTCGTCCCCGTAGACCTGGACCTCCTTGAGCTCACCCAGAGCCACCTTGGCGATATAAGGCGTCAAGTTGGCCGGGATGCCCTTGGGGTCCTCGCCCAGCAGGCCGGACTCGTGAGCACCCACCGGGTTGAAGTAGCGCAGGAGCACGACGGTCCAGGAGTCGTCGGACACATACAGGTCGCGCAGCATCTGCTCCTGGAACAGCTTGGATGTCCCGTAGGGGTTGGTGGTGCCGCCAGTGGGGCTCTCCTCGGTAAGGGGCAGCTGCTCCGGATCGCCGTATACCGTGGCGGAGGAAGAGAAGATGATTTTCTTGACATCGTGGTCACGCATGGCCCGCAGCAGCACGAGCGTGGAGTAGAGGTTGTTGTCGTAGTACTCAATGGGCTTCTCGACCGACTCACCCACGGCCTTGAGACCAGCGAAGTGGATGACCCAGTCAATCTTGTTCTCATCGAAGATCCGCTTCATCAGCGCGGCATCACGCACGTCACCATCGTACTGGCGCACCTTCTTACCGGTGATCTGCTCGACCCGGCGCAGAGCCTCGGGCGAGGAGTTGCCATAGTTGTCAACCGTCACCACGTCATAGCCCTTGCTCAACAGCTCGATGTCGGTATGAGTGGCGATATAGCCAGCACCTCCCGTAACAAGAATGGTCGTCATCGTTCCTCCTGGTAGCACGTCTTGGGACTCCCCCCATCCTATCCCCCCAGCACAACCTCCCCGATTTACTGGCCTAGAGACTCCCCAAACACAGACATGGCTATAGTCCTTGCAACATATGCTCGTCGTCCAGCCCCTCGCCCTCAGGCAGGAAGTCAGCCACTCACCAATAAGCAGCCTGACTGACGTTTGGATGGACATATCTCCGTCATATACAGAACTATTCGTCTGGGCGAATAGTTCTGTAATGCTCCGGGAATCAACCGACCTTCAACTGCGGGGAACGAAGGACTCGAAGATGTGGCGGTCGAACCAGGGGGTGGCCTGGGCCAGCTCCTCCTGACTGCGGATGGTCCAGGAGACTGGGACGGCGCCCAGCCGGCGGGTCAGGCGCATTTGCGGGGTGGAGCCGCCCTGCCAGGCGTAGGCGATGAAGTCTGGGCGACCCACGTTGTCGAGCAGGAGCTTGGCGGCCAGGAGCTTGCCCGGCTCCTTGAGGCCGGTCTTCAGGTCACGGTCGGCGGCCAGCTGGCCACGGCTTACCGAGGGGTTGTGCTCCTTGTACCAGCGCAGGGCCAGGGGGTTGAAGGACTCGATGACGTAGGGGCCATGGTAGGCGGAGAGCAGGGCGTTGCCCTTGGCCATGAGCTCCTCCTCATACTCGCCCCACTGGGGGTGGTCGATCTTGTATTCGACGATGAGCGGCACCCGGCCGCCCACCACCCGCAGCACGTCCTCCAAAAGCGGCACATGCTGGTAGTAGCCTTCGGGGGCCTCCGGGTAATCCGGCACGGCGGCAGCGGGCGCCGACTCCTGGCCGGAGGCAGCGGCAACGGTCGCGGTCTCATTGCCGGTAGCGTCGGCCTGCGGCACAGGCTTGACTTTGCTATCACCAGGCTTGGCGGGTGCTGGGAAGAGCGGAATCCAGGTCAAGGCCTCATAGGTCAGATCCTCAATCCGGCGGGGGTCACCGGCCACCCGTCGCAGGTCAGGGTCATGGACCACCACCACCTGGCCATCCGCGGTCAGTTGCAGGTCCAGCTCAATTCCGTACCCAGCCTCGGCGGCGGCGGCGAAGGCGGCCAGGGAGTTCTCAGGGGCCAGGGGGCCTGTGAAATCCGCCGTCCCGTAGCCGGCCCTCAAGGCCATCCGCCGGGCCAGAGCCACATACTCGCCGCTTTCCGCAGCATAGCGGGGCGTCAGGCCGGAGCCAGCATCGTGCAAACCACGGTGGGCATAGGGCACGTCCGGCAGGGCTGGCACGTAGTTACGGCGCTTGTCGTTGAAGGAGCGGGGGGCGATGGCCCAGAGGGTGGCTCCCACTCCCGCGGCCCCCGCAAGTAGGGCGGCCCTGAGGATGTGTGTGGCTGACATGGCGTTCCTCCTGTGATTGTCCCTGGAAGCCGTTTCCCGGCGGCTTGTATCAATCGCCTGCTCGGCGCATCTAGCTCTTACCACGATAGTCGCTGGCGTCCGTATCCTTGCCACTCAGCCCGGTGTATGCTCACCGGTCCTTACTACCTGCAGCCGCAACCTTGGCCTATCCAGCGGTCTTTCAGATTCTGGTGATATAGTATCCACCAGTTGGATTCATAGTTTGGTCCATGTCCTGAATCACGGGGGAAGATTCAGACGGTACTACGGTCGGGATTATCACAATTGAGCTTGCGCCTATCTACAGGCGTATAGCCTCGTTGCCCTCACCACCACTGGCTTTATACATGGATCCGTCAGATGAGAGACGAGTAAAAGGATTCGGATACCAATGTTGAATACTGTTGTGCGTGCCATTGTCGCGGGTTTGCTCACCTTGGGCATCGCCGCACCCAATGGAGCAAATATCACCCCCCCCCCCCCTAGAGGAAACTGAACACACCAGCACCAGCACGCCACGGCAGGCCGAGGGCGGACACCAGCCAGCCAGGGACACGGCCGGCACACACACCAGACAGACACGCCCCATAGCCCAAC
>NZ_PDCG01000015.1 GCF_003315635.1 Bifidobacterium aemilianum
GTCGGTGTACCAGCCGTTGAAGGTGCCGTGGCTCCAGGCGCCCGGTGTGGGGGCGTTCAGGGTGGTGTCCTTGTCGATGGTCTGGGCCGTGATGCTCAGGTCGCCTGCCGCCTGGCCCAGGTCGTAGGTGATGGTGACGCGTCTGGTCCATTTGGCGGTCAGGACCATGATGTGGCTGTTGTTGGCCTGGTCGGGGCCGATGGTGGCGGTGCGGAAGTCCCATCTGGTGTCCTGGCTGGTGAACCATCCCTTGAAGTCGGGTGCGGCCTCGTCGGGGTAGACGGGTATGGCGGGGTTGGCGGGGTTGCCGACGCTGCCCCCGTAGGGCACGTGTTGGTCGGCCGGTGGGGCGGCCGGGCTGTCGGGGTTCAGGAAGCGCACCGTGTACATGTCCGGCTCCCAGACCGCTTTCAGGGTCATGTCCGCCATGACCGGGTCGCCGGCCAGGTTCCAGGGGTTGCCGGTGGCGGTGTTGGTCCAGGAGCTGATGTGATGGCCCAGCTTGGCCGGCAGGTTGGCGATCGTGCCGATGGGGTCGCCCTCGTTGACGGTGCGGGGTGTGGCGGGCCCTCCGGTGCCCCCATCCGCGTCGAGGGTCACCTGGTGGGTGCGTCGCTTCCACTGCCCGTACAAATCCAGGTCCGTGTTCACTGGTGTGCCGACGTTCCACGGGGTGCCGCCGCTGGGGGTGGTGAACCAGCCGGCGAAGTCATGGTATTGCTTGGAGGTGTTGGCGGGCATGACGCTGGCTGTGGTGGAGCCCACGGTGGGCAGGGTGACGCTGGTGTCCGGATCCCCGTTGCACGGATGGAAGGTCACGGTGGGCAGTTTCTGCCACTGTCCGTACAGGGTCATGTCCGCGGTGACTTTCGTATTGGCGAAGTCCCATTTGCTGCCGCCGGTGGGTGCGGTGTACCAGCCCGTGAACTGGTAGCCGGGCCTGACCGGGTCGGGCGAGGGCTGGGTGGCGTAGTTGCCGGTGAGGTGTTGCTCCCAGGTGGGGTCGCCGTTCTGTGGGGCGAGGGTCACCTTATAACCGTATCGTATTTGCTCGAACGTACCGGAGAAGATGAACGTGCCACTGCCACCGGCAGGCGTAGCGGTAACCGGGAAGCCTTCGAGTAGTCGGGAGTTATTATTAAATCCCCACGCAAAGTTGGCGCCTTGTGAGCGGAATGCAAATGTGTATTTGCCTGGCCCTGTGCTGGTCCAGTTATAAGTGGAAATTGGAAAGCTGCGCATTATGACGCCGGCAGGCGCGTAGCATCCATCGTAGTAGGATTCAGTGTCATATGATAATAAGCAAGGGTATGCCGTGCCGCCTGCTACTCTTCCGGGGGAAGAAACATGTACGGTGCCGCGCGCGCTACTGGGAATGTTGGGATTGGCGCTACTGGGTTGCACTCTCATTACGTACCCGGCGGTGAATCTCGGTAGGGGAACCCCATCAAAGGGTTCACCGATGGAACGGTCCGGGAGTTTAATGGTCTGACCTGATGCGTCCAGATAGGATAGGGCAGGAAAACTCGCACCAACAGGTATACCACCTCCCGGGGCTAGGGGTTTTAGGGTTGTTCCTATCAGAGAGCCGAGGCCGGTCAGATTTTGGATGTGGTTTTGGTCAATCCACAGTTTCTGCAGTGCACCGCCCCTGATGGGGCTGACATCGGTGATGTCGTTGGATCCCAGGTCGAGTTCGGTCAGTTCGGTGAAGGCGCCGATGCCGGTGAGGTCGACGATGTGCTTGCCGTTGAGGTTCAGGCGGGTGACGGCCAGGTCGCTGGCTGTGATGACGGTGGTGGCCGGGTCGGTGCCGGCCCCTCGTATGGCTTCGGCCACGGCCTTGGCGAGGTTGGTGTCGGGCAGGCATTCGCTGAAGGTGTTGACTTCGGCCACGCAGCCGCTGCCGCCGCGCAGCAGCGGGTTGCCCCGGGGCGCCAGACCCAGGCCGTCCTGGGGCAGACCCAGTCCGCTTTGGGGTGCCAGGCCCAGCTGGCCCTGCGAGGACGGGGCCGGTGAGGCCGGCGTGTCCGTCCCGCCGGTGCCTCCCTGCGCCGTGCCGGGTGTGCCCTTCTGGCCGGTGCTCTCCGTGTCGGTGTCGGTGCTGTTGGAGGGTGTCTTGTCACTGTCGCCGGCCTTGCCCGCGATGTCGGCTGGGGCTGTCTGGCCGGACCGTTCCTGTGTCTGCTGCGGTCCGGGTTGGGTGTCGGCGATGGTGCGGACCCGTCCCGTATGGGTTTGGACGGCGGGCCGGTGTGCCCGTGCTGGCGTTGTGGTGGTCCCGGCTGTCGTGGCCTGGCCTGGTGTGTCCGGAAGATGTCCGGTTGGCTGGTTGGTCCTGCTCGTCGTTGAGGGAGTGTGCCTGCCTGATGTGTTGGAGGGTTTGCCTGGTGTTGAAGCGTAGCTTGAAGTGTTAGTTTCCTCTAGGGGGGGGGGGGGTGATATTTGCTACATTGGGTGTGGCGATGCTCAGGCAGAGCAATCCCGCGGCAATGGCACGCAAGACAGTATTCAACATCAGTATTTGAATCCTTTGGTGTACTCACACAATCGTTCTCGAACTGGAGTCACCGGAGATGAGTGCCGCCTGTCAAGGCGTGTATGGAAGTCTCCCAGTAACGAGTGCCCTATATTCCCCCATGATGTAAGGCATGCCAGTTCATTCTTACTAGTTGAGACACACTATAACACCCCTTCCTGAACGTCGCCATCCCTTTGGCAGGGTCGTCCGTCAATACAGCGCATCTGCGTCAACGTCAAGCTCACCGCTCAACCCGCAGGATGTCACATCCTTTGCGGCAGTTAGCGTAAATCGCGAGGGATAGGACAAAAATCGGTGAAAAATGTCCCATTTCCCGCGATTTGAGGCAACGACGGTCAGGTGGCGGCGGGCCAACCGACATCCGGCGACCTGTGGCCCGCTCACACCCCGGAGTCGGCGTCGACCTGCATGACGTATACGTTGCGGCGCAGCTCCCTGGCCTGGGCGCGGTTGACCTTGCCGCTCTCCTGAAGGTCCTGGATGACGCTCAGCTCGATGGCGTAGCTCTCGTGCTTGACTTCCTCCAGCTGGTTGATGAACTCCACGCTGTCGGGCAGTCCGGGCCGGGATTTCAGGGCGGCTGAGGTGCGGCGGTAGTCCAGCAGCAGGGCGGAGCAGTCTTCGGCGCTGTAGTGGCCGGTTTTCATTTCCCGGTAGAGGCGATTGATCACGTAATCAATGGCCTTGGATTGCAGGTCTCTGGTGGCGTTGTAGAGCTCATTCTCGTTGACCAGGGGCGTTGTCCGGCGGATCTTGGCATTGCCGCGTTTGATCAGCATGATCCCACGGTGGCGGAAGACGTACCAGCGGCCCCTGATGTGTGAGATCACCTGGCCGCCGACACCCTTGGTCGAGCTGTGGCGTATGGCGTTCATGATGTTGTCCATCATGCGTTCCGCAGCCTCGATCTTCAGTTCATATTCCCCTTGGTCCGCCTTGTCTCCCTGCCGCTCATGGAGTTCCCTGCTCTCGGCCTTGGCTTCGTTCAGGGCCTGCTGCACGTATTCCTTCTCCCAGCGCAGGGCATCCACCTGCAACTGTGCAAAGGCTTGCGGGTCGCTGATGCCCAGGTGCTGCTTCATGCGGGTGATGCGTTTGGTGTAGGAGTCGATGACCAGCATGACGGCCCTGCGGTTCTCCTTGGTGACCCGGTTGCTCAGTTCGGCGATGGTCTGCCTGACCACGTCAATGGCTATTTCGGTGACTGCCTTGGCCCTGCCTCCGTCGTCTTTGGGGGCCAGGACCGGTAGCAGGAAGTTGGCCAGGACGAGGGTCACGACAATCACTCCGGCCGCCACGAAGATGAGTTCGCTGCGCACGGGGAAGGCGGTTCCGGACTGGGTGATGTAGGGGATGGTGAACATCAGGGCCAGGGTGATGGTTCCCTTGGGTCCGCCGAAGGTCATGACGGCTGCTGACCGACAACGATCGGCTGTCATGGGGCGGCAGCGTTTGGTCTCCTGGTCGCGTTCCAGGGCCAGGGTGGCGGCGATCCAAGCGAAGCGTAGGCCTATCACCAGCAGGGAGATGAGCACTATTTCGACCATCAGCAGGTTGTTGCTCACGCTTGAGTTATTCCAACTGTCTTTGATGGCTGCCGGCAGCTGCATGCCCAGAAGGATGAAGACGGCTCCGTTGAGGCTGAAGGAGAGCACCGACCAGACACTGGTGGAGACAATGTTGGTTCGGGCCACGTTTGGTCCAATGCCCGTGCGGTCGAAGTGGACGGTGAGCCCGGCGGTCACCACGGCCAGGATGCCGGAGACGTGGCCCAGTTGGTCCGCGCCCAAGTAGATCAGGAAGGGCAGGAAGAGCTCCATGAGAATTCTGCTGGTCACCGTCTCCCAGCCCAGGGATCGAATGCTGGTGAAGAGCCAGTTGGCTAGGAATCCAGCTACCAGGCCAAAGACGATGCCGCCGACGAAGGTGACCACGAAACGGCCAGTGGCTTGGGTCAGTGAGAAGGTGCCGGTCACGGCGGCCAGGATGGAGAACTGGAAGCCGATGACGCCCGAGGCGTCGTTGAAGAGGGATTCACCCTCCAAAACGCTTTTCTGCCCTTCGGACAGTGAGGCCTCGCTGCTGAGCGAGGAGACGGCCACCGCGTCGGTGGGGCCCAGGGCGGCACCCAGGGCGAAGGCCGCTGCCAGGGGTACTGCCGGCCACAGGGCGTTGAGGGCCAGCCCGACCACGGACATGGTCAGGAGCACGAGACCGATGGCCATGGACAAGGAGAGCTTCAGGGTCTTGAGCAGGGAGTCCTTCTCGACTTCGTGCGCCTCCAGGTAGAGCAGGGGCGCGATGAAGAGGACCATGAAGAGCTCTGGGTCCAGGGTGGCCTCGGGGAAGAAGGGAAGTTCCGCAAGGAGGGCACCCAGCAGAATCTGCACCAGGGGCGTGGAGATCTTGGGAATGAACCGGCTGATGAATGAGGAGGCAACTACCGCCGCCAGAATGTATAGAATGAGCCGGACAACCTCCACGGCACCCACCTTTCTTTTCCGTCTTACGGGCTTTGCCGTAGTCGGGTTATCGTACTGCTTCCCGGCCCATTCCTGACTGTGGCTTGCGTCGGCTGTAAGCCCCCAGTGCCAACATGCCGACTTGCCTGACGGCTCTATTCTCTAGGAACACCATCGCACCAGGTACCCAACCGCTGGCGGCAACTTCCAGAAGGTCCTGCATCGGGAAGAAATGACACACATGACCTATTACTGTCAGTATAAAGCACGAAACCCCGCGCACGTCGCGTCTGCTCTAAACTGAGACCCATGCCATATGACCAATTGATGCACCAAGCCCTCGCCCTGGCACGGGAGGCTGGGCAGGCGGGTGAGGTGCCGGTGGGTGCCCTGGTGGTTGACGGCCATGGCCAGGTCCTTGGCCGAGGGCGTAACCGCCGGGAGTTGACCGGGGACCCGCTGGCCCATGCGGAGGTTGAGGCCTTGCGTCAAGCCGCTTCGCTGGGGGGTTGGCAGCTGAGCGACTGCACCCTGGTGGTCAGCTTGGAACCCTGCCCCATGTGCGCCGGCGCCGCCCTGCAGGCCCATCTGGGCCGGATCGTCTTTGGTGCCTGGGATGCCAAACTGGGGGCATGCGGTTCAGTCTGGGACCTGCCCAGGGATCCACATATTGGACAACACCCGGAGATTGTAGGCGGCGTGCTTGAGGCCGACTGCGCCTCCCTCCTCTCCGATTTCTTCCAGGACCGTAGGCATGTCGGAAAGATATTGGACGATAAAAAGTAAATACACAATTTTAATATTGATTGGTGCGAGAATCTGGTGCAATATGAGGGTAGAATGAAATTTTCCTAGGGCGAAGTGCAATGTTGCTGTCGTTCAAGGTCGCCAATTATCGCTCGTTGCGAGACGAGCAGCTGCTCTCCATACTGTCGTCGGGCGATGGATCCCGTCCGGCGATCCCTGATGGCATAGGTCAGGATGGGCAGGTAACGCCTGTTGCCGTGCTCTATGGTGCAAACGCTTCAGGCACAACAACGGTAATAAAGGCCTTGCTCTACGTGCGGGAACTGGTCACCCAGTCGGCGGACCGGAGAGTGGCACAGCCTCTTCCTGACAATGGGTTCATGCTGGATAAGGATTCGGCCTCGCGCCCGACAGAGTATGAGGTTCGTTTCATGCCGGAGGTCGGCGGGGAATACCTCTACGGGTTTTCCATATGCCAGGGGAAGGTCCACGAGGAGCATCGTGATGAGGGTGTGCACGGCCAGCAACGGACCAGGAAACGACATATGTTCGTCCGGGCGGAGGCCGAGTCTGACCATCCGCAGATCAACTGATTCGTGGTTCCGGTGTGAGCGTCGATTGCACAATACCCAGCTCAGATCCCGTCGATATTGTCACAGTGGCTGCACAGGCGGTCAATGGTGATGCGGATGCGGGCATAGCGAAAGGTTTCTTTGACCAGGTCTGGGCCGTGTTCGATTTGGATGGGCGTGACGGGCAAGTGCGTAGGGCATGTGATTTGGCTGCCGACAATGGGGTTCATGCGGCATTGTCGAATCCTTGCTTTGATGTCTGGCTCATATGGCATTTTGCTGATTTCTCCAGGCCTGGTTGCCCCGCAAGCGGTGGCTCGTCCAGCACGGACCGTTATGTTCGGCAGCATTGTCCTTCCTATGGGAAGGGGAAGCATAACCGGTGGAATCAGATTGTGTGGCTTACCGCCGATGCCATGGCCCATGCCCGGCAGCGAGGCGTCTGTCGAGAAGGCGGAGCATCAGCAGTTCTCCAGGCTGATCCATCTTCCGGAGTGTGCGCCCTGATTGAGGCGGCAGACCGATGCCACACAAAGCTGGAGCCGAGACTGGTATAGCGTTCGGCCTGTAGGCTCGCGGCTGCTTCATAGGCGACGAAGGCTCTTGGTGGATACTGTGCGCTTTCCTAGCGGCGGTGAAGACCGCCAAGGGAGGCTGCCAGCCCTGGGGTGATGGAAAGGGCGGACCAGATGCAGCGTAGGAGGATGGCGGCCAGGTAGAGGGCCAGCAGTATGGAACCCAGGCGGGCGGAGAGGTGGTTGGCGCAGATGCTGCCCAAGGGGGCGGCCAGGGCGGCCAAGAGGCCAACGACCAGGCCGGTGGTCAGGTGGACCAGGCCACGCTTGGCATTGGCTATGGTGCCGGTGATGGCTCCGGGGAACATGGCCAGGAGCGACGTGCCCCGGGCGATGAGGTCGGAGGCGTCGAACAACAGTGACAGAGCCGGTACGGCCACCGCCCCTCCTCCTACTCCCAAGAGGCCTGAGAGAGTGCCGATCAAGAGGCCGATCGCCAGCAGGCACAGGCCCGTCAGCCAGGTCATATGGATGCTGGAGTCGCGTGAGGGGATGAAGACGAATTGGGAGACCACCACGCAGGCCAGGAAGGCGGCCCAGGCCCAACGCAGGAAGAGTTCGGACATGCGGGAGAGCAGCCAGGCACCCAGCTGGGAGCCGACGATGCTGCCGCAGGCCATGAGGATGGCCGCCAACCAGTCCACCCGTCCAGACATGGCGTATGAGACCAGCCCGGAGACCGAGGCGGGCACGATGGCCGCCAGGGAGGTTGCCGCCGCCTGCCGCTGGGAGAGCCCGGCCCAGACCAGGGCCGGCACGATGATGGAGCCGCCGCCGATGCCGAATAGTCCGGAGAGAAAACCCGCCAGCAGGCCCACTAGGGCCATGAGGGCCCAGCGCAGGGCGGCAGACTGCTGAGGCCGCCCTGCTTGCTCCGCTGCTGCTGTGACTTGCTGAGAGTCATCCATGCCCATGGCCTTGCATCGCCTCCTAAGCTTTCCTGCCGGTCACTCTAGCCGCAACGCCCGGTCTGTGCTGCCCCTCGTCCTTTATGTGGCGGTGAATATGGGGGTCAATGCCAGCTTGAATAAGCCGATGAAGTCAGCCTGTGGCGAGCGCCATGACTGAAGACCGCAGCGTCCGCTGGCCAGAAGCGACGTGCCCCGGCCAAAGCTGTGGGCACCCGTCAGCGGGCCTCAGACATAGCTGGCTATGGCCTGGGCGGCTGCTGCCCTGGCCCAGATGGACCAGGAGAAGTCCAGGATCTCTACGTCAACCTTGCTGCTTTTGCTCGGCCGGTAGCGGTCCATTCCCTTGCGGATGGCCTCCGTGTCCATACCGGCGATGAAGGAGGATTCGCCGCTGACGAAGACCTTGTCTGGCATGGCGAAGTTCGACATCGTGGCCAGGAAGGCACCCAAGCGGAAGCAGGTCTTGCTGACTAGGGACCGGGCCTGGGGCAGGCCATGGACCGCGTCTGTGGCAAAGTCCTGGAAGCCCACCGTCCGCCCAATCAGGGAGGAGTATTCCTGGGCCAGGGAGTCGTCGGTCAGGCAGTAGGAGCAGCCTTGGTGGCCCGCCGGGCAGGTTGGCCCTTGGGGGTCAACGAGAATATGGCCCGCCATGCCGTAGCTGTTGTCGGGGTAGTCGATGGGTCTGCCATGCTCGCTCAGGGCGTAGCCAATGCCAATGCCGATGGTCACTATGGCGAATCTGTCAATGCCCACCCCGTGCCCGAACCAGTTCTCGAAGAGCAGCAGGGTATCCAGATCGTTGAAGACCTCCGTGGGCACGCCGCATTCGGCCTCCACCAAGCCTGCCAGGTCCACGTCCTGGTTCCAGCGGAGGAAGGGGGCGTAGGTCACCCGGCGCATATCCTCGACATACCCGCCTAGGGAAATCCCCAGGCCTACCGGTTCGGGTGTGATGCCCCTCCGGCAGCGTTGGTAGAGCGAGGCCAACTGCTGAGCCACCGCCTGGGGTTCCGTGGAACCCAGGGATTCATCCATACGCTCGGTCAGGGGTTGGCAGAGGGCATCGACGGCTATGGCGCTGACGTTGGTGTTGTGGATGCTGATACCTACAAAGGTCCGCTGGTCGCTGCGTAGGCGCAGGGCGGTCTGGGGCCGTCCACGCCGTCGGTCATCAGCGGGTTGGGGGAGTCGGTGGGCAGAGGCGGCCGCCAGCGATTCCTGGGGCAGTTCCTCAATGACGCCCGCATAGATCAGGTCGCTGGTGATGCGGGAGAGCGCCCCCTGGGAGAGCCCCAGGAGCTGGGCCAGGGGAGTGCGGGCGATGGGGCCGTATTGCATGATGGACCTGACCACCTCATGGCTGGTTGGTGAGCTTTGGAACCATTGGGGTCGTTTGGGCTGGCGCTCGCTGTTCGGCGTGGCTTCACTGGCCCTCATCGCACTCCTCCCAGATTTTCTTTCCTGATTCAAAATATACGCTGGGCACCTACCATATGTGGCATCTCCAGCCGCCTTTGACCTGCGAGGGGGAGACCTGCGGCACCGGCGACCATCAAGCGGCAGCCGACCGTCGCTGGGGTGCCGGACTGGCTCCCTTGGCTCCGGCAGGCATATTCCATAGGTTCTTTTTCTTGCGCCGATGAGTGCCACGCCAGGGCTTGGAAAGAAAAGTCCGTCTCCCTATGATGGCTTCCATGCCATGGTTCCTGCCAGGCGGTGGTGAGTTGGGACCAGGGTAAGCACAGCAAGCATGGCAAGGTCTGGGTTCGACATGGGTGTGGTCCAGGTCTGGCCGCAGAAGCAAAGGATGCAGCTATGGTCACAGCAGCACGTATGCAACTCCCGGACTCAATACGGACCAACGGCGCCAGCCCCAATCCCTGGTGGGCCAACGCGGTGGTCTACCAGATCTACCCGCGCTCCTTTCAGGACTCCAACGGTGACGGCTACGGTGACCTGCAGGGCATTATCTCCCGTCTGGACTACCTGGCCGACCTGGGCGTCGATGTCATCTGGCTGAGCCCGGTCTACAAGTCCCCCCAGGACGACAATGGCTATGATATCTCCGACTACCAGGACATCGATCCGCTCTTCGGCAGTCTGGACGATATGGACCAGCTGCTGGCCCAGGCCCACGAGCGCGGTCTCAAGGTGATCATGGACCTGGTGGTCAACCACACCTCCGACGAGCACGCCTGGTTCCAAGCCAGTCGGGATAAGGCCTCCGACAAGGCCGACTGGTACTGGTGGCGCCAGGCCCGCCCCGGCCACGAGCCCGGCACCCCTGGCGCCGAGCCGAACAAGTGGGGCTCCTACTTCGGCGGCTCGGCCTGGGAGTACGATCCGAAGCGTGGCGAATACTACTTCCACCAGTATTCCAAGAAGCAGCCTGACCTCAACTGGGAGAACCCTGCCGTTCGCCAGGCCGTCTACCGGATGATGAACTGGTGGATGGACCGTGGCATCGACGGCTTCCGTATGGACGTCATCACCCAGGTCTCCAAGCGAATTGACGGGCAGGGTCGCCTGCCCGGCGAGGAAGGCAGCCGGATCGCCGACCTGCCGGTCGGTCCCGACGGCTACTCCACCCCCTATCCCTTCTGTTCCGACGGTCCCCGCCTGGACGAGTTCCTGGCCGAGATGCGCCAGGCCGTGTTCAAGGGCCGCGAGGGCTTCATCACGGTGGGCGAGGCGCCCGGAATCACACCGGAACGCAACACCCACATCACCAATCCGGCCAACGGGGAGCTGGACATGCTCTTCCTCTTCGAGCAGATGGACACCGATTGCGAGGACCATGACAAGTGGCGGCCGACCCCCTTGGACCTGACCAAGCTCAAGGAGGCCATGGCCGAGCAACAGGGTGCCGTGAGCCAGGTCGGCTGGGCCAGCCTTTTCTTCGACAATCATGACCAGCCCCGCTCCCTGTCACGCTGGGGCGAGGACTCCACCGAGGAGGGCCGCGTGGCCTCCGGCAAGGCCCTGGCCCTCATGATGCACATGCACCGGGGCACGCCCTACATCTACCAAGGCGAGGAGCTGGGCATGACCAACGCCCACTTCACCTCCCTGGACCAGTACCGGGACCTGGAGGCGATCAACCTCTACCACCAGCGGGTGGATGAGGCCGGAATCCAGAGTCCTGAGTCCATGTTAGACGCCATGGCCAAGCGAGGCCGCGACAACGCCCGCACCCCCATGCAGTGGGACGCCTCCACCTACGCCGGCTTCATGGCTCCCGATGCCAAGGCCGAGCCCTGGATTGCCGTCAACCCCAACCATGTGACCATCAACGCCGCCGCACAGTTCGACAGCAAGGATTCGGTCTACGCCTTCTACAAGCAGCTGATTGCCCTGCGTCACAGCAACCCGGTGGTGGCCGCCGGCTCCTGGGAGCTTCTGGACGCCGACGACCCACAGGTCTACGACTTCGTGCGGGCCCTGGGTGCAGACCGTCTGCTGGTCCTGGTCAACTGCTCCAACCTGCCTGCCGAAGTGCCCGATGCCGCCGCCCGGCTCTTGGGAGACCTGGGTCAACTGTCCGCCGATTGTCTGGTCATCTCCACCCACGATGAGCTGCCCGAAGGTGGCCTGCTGCGTGCCTGGGAGGGCCTGGTCTACCGGCTCTGACCTGCGCTGGCCCGCACATGGGCACGCTGTACAGCAGACTGCACTGTGAGGACGATCTTGTACAGAACATGTCCCAAAACGTGCAGTCTGTTTGTTGAAGTGGACAAGCCGGGGCCAGATGGGGATGATGGTGGGGCGATGTCTTGGATGGGGAAGCAGGGGCTTGTGGAGGTCCTGCAAGGGCCATGGTGCTGAGGGCTGATTCTCAGTAAACCGTAAGGGGTCTTCGATACCCTAGGCTAAGCGGTCCAAACAATGCTCGAGTGTACGAAGTGCCGAGGGGTAGCCCAGGTGCCAGGCGTAATCATCTAGTGACGCTGGACCAGGGTCCGAAACAGGGCTTGATGTAGGAGCGCTCGCAGTTGCTGTTCCCGAGTGGGGCGGCAGGCGTGGCGAATAAAACAAGATGAAGAAGAACATACGTATGTATATGTATCTATTGGTGCAATCGGTTGCAAAGATGGTGTGAGGCGGCTTCACCCAGTGTCTGAAGGGGCCTGGGCAGGAGCGGTCCGCACCGACCGGCGCATCAAGAACGAGAACCCGACGGAAGGCCAGGTTCCCATGAATCCACAGGTAGACAAGACCAGAGACAAGACCAACCAGACCAAGCAGCCGGAACAGACCCGGCAGCGACCCGGGCATGACACCCGACCCACCACAGAGAAAGGCGGAGGAACCATCAGCGTGACAGACGTGGCGGCAGACAGCCGCCAGATGACGGCAGCGGCGGGCGGCCCCCAGCACAACCGGCTCCAGGAGGAGCACAAGCAGGCCAACGAGGAGACTGCCTGGCACAGCATCTCCAGCGGTCAGGTCCTCAAACTCCTCAAGAGCTCAGCCCGGGGCCTGACCCAGGCCGAGGCGACCCACCGTCTGGACCTCTTCGGCCAGAACAAGCTGGCCGAAATCGAGGCCAAGCCCAAGTGGCGCATATTCCTTGAGCAATTCAAGAGCCCCCTGATTGCCGTGCTGGTGGTCTGCGGGATCATCACCATATTCCTCCAGCACTTCGTGGACGCAGGCGCCATCTTCATTGTCCTGCTCTTCAACGCCATCATCGGCTACATGCAGGAGATCAAGGCGGCCACCGCCGTCGAGGCCCTGGCCAACCTGTCCACACCGACCACCCAGGTCATCCGAGACGGCATGCTCCAGGCCATCGATGCCTCCCAGCTGGTCCCCGGCGACCTGGTGACCCTGGAGAGCGGCGACCGGATTCCCGCCGACCTGCGCCTGATTGAGACCCTGCGCCTGCGCATCGACGAATCCATGCTGACCGGCGAGTCCGAGGACGCCAAGAAGAGGACCGACCCCGTAGCCGCCGATGCCTCCCTGGGTGACCGCACCTGCCTGGCCTTCTCCGGCACCATGGTGACCTCCGGCCGTGGCCAGGGCATCGTCGTAGCCACCGGCGCAGACACCGAGCTGGGTGAGATCAACGACCTGGTGCAGGTGGCCAACGGCCAGACCCCCCTCCAGCGCATCATCAAACGCACCGAGACCGGCATCGCCGCAGCCGTGATCCTCGTGGCCGTCTTCGTCTTCATGGGCGGAGCCCTCCTCAACGGCGACCCGGCCCAGGCCTTCCTCTCCGCAGTGTCCCTGGTCGTGGCATCCATGCCTGAGGCCCTGCCCATCGTGCTGACCGTCGCCATGGCCCTGGGTGTCTCCCGCATGGCCCAGTACAAGGCCATCGTGCGCTCCCTGCCGGCTGTCGAGACCCTGGGTTCCATTACCGTCATCGGCTCGGACAAAACCGGTACCCTCACCCAGAACCGCATGACCGTGGAGCAGTGCTCCCTGGGTGGCGGTCAGCCTGTGCAGATTGACGAGCTGGGTTCCTTTGAGGGCCTGGATGCGGAGGCTGCCGGTTCTGACGAACTTGCCGGGCTGGTGCCGGCAAGCAGTCCCCTGTCGCCGTCCCAGCGTGCCGGCTACATGGCTCTGCTCAAGGCAGGTGCCATGACCAACGAGGCCCATCGCCAGGTTGGTGAGGACGGGTCCATCAGCTACAGCGGGGATGCCGTCGATATGGCCATGGCCAGGGTGGCCGACCAGACCGAAGCCATCACCCAGGCTGACCTGGCTGCCCCTATCGAACTGCAGACGCCCTACGAACCCGAGCTCCTCCACTCCATGTGCATCCGCCGCAACCCTGACGGCAGTCTGACCCAGTATGTTAAAGGCGCCCCCGATGCCATCATGGCCATGTCCGCCACCATGCTGGACGAGTCGGGCCGGGAGGTGGCCCTGGACACTGAGGCCGTTGACCGGACCTACCACGCCATGGGCAGCCAAGGCTTGCGGGTCATCGGTGTAGCCAGCCGCACCATCGAGCCGACTGACGCCCCGGAAGGCTTGGAATTCCACCGCAAGGCGCATGACATGACATTCCTGGGACTCGAAGGCATGCTGGACCCGCCACGCCCCGGCGTGCGCGAGGCCATCGCACAGTGCGCCCAGGCCGGCATCAAGGTCATCATGATCACCGGCGACCACCCGCTCACCGCCTCGGCCATCGGCAAGCGTCTGGGCCTCCAACACACCACCAACGCCCTGACCGGCTCAGAGATGCTGGACATGAGCGACGAGGTCCTCAAGGGGCGACTGGCCGAGACCTCCATCGCCGCCCGCGTCTCGCCCCAGGACAAGCTGCGGATCGTCGAGACCCTGCAGGACCAGGGGGAGGTCGTGGCCGTGACCGGCGACGGTGTCAACGACGCCCCGGCCCTCAAGGCGGCCTCCGTGGGCATAGCCATGGGTGAGTCCGGCACCGACGTGGCCCGCGAGGCCGCCGACGTGGTCCTGACCGATGACAACTTCATCACCATCACCCACGCGGTCCGTCAGGGCCGGGTGACCTTCAAGGCCATACGAGGCTCTGCCTACTTCCTGCTGGCCACCGCCGCGGCGGCCATGATCGCCGTGGGTGTCAACGTGATCGCCGACATGCCCCTGCTCTTCCTGCCCCTGCAGATGCTCTGGATAAACTTCGTGACCAACGGTGTCCAAGACATCGCCTTGGGCTTCGAGCCCGGTGACGGTGAGGAGCTCAAGGCCCCGCCCCGCAGCCCCTCCGAAGGCCTGCTCTCCCGGACCCTCTGGGTGCGTACGGCAGTGTGCGGCCTGTGGATGGCCACATGCGTGCTGCTCATGTTCCGTTTGAGCCTGGCCCAAGGACTGGCTTTGGGCCAGGCCAGGACCATGGCCCTGACCCTGTTGGTGCTTTTCAACTTCTTCATCGCCATGTCCGCCCGGTCCGAGCGCAAGCTCATCATCCAGCTCAATCCCTTGGACAATAAGTTCCTGCTCCTGGCCTCGGTTCTGGCCTTGGCCATCCATGCCGGAGTCATGTACCTGCCCGGTCCGGCGGCCCTGCTGGGCATGATTCCGCTGACCGGCGGCCAGTGGCTGACCTGTCTGGCTGTATCCCTTACAGCCCTGGTCTTCAGTGAAGGCCACAAACTGCTGGCCCCTTACCTAGATCGGCTCAACCATCGGCCGCGCCAGGTCTGGCATAGCACTCGTCGGCGCATAGCCTCCATGCTCGGTAGTGAGAGCTGACCGTCGACCATAGCCTTGTGACACCCGCCGATGGGGGGTGGGTGTCACATTTTTTTTTTGATTCATTGTGTGGTGTGTGTTGTTGGGTGTGGCAGTGCCCCCGAGCTGTGCTGGGTCGGGGGCACTGCCTGTGTTGGTTGGGGTGGGGCCTGGCTGGTGTGTTGTTGGTTTAGTGTCTGAGGTTGTGTCCTGCTTGTTTTTTGCGGAGTGTGAGTCCGATGCCGGTCAGTAGTGCCATGGATGTCAAGGTGCCGAGGGTGGGTAGGGTCCAGGCTCCTAGTGGTCCTCCGGTGAGGGGGAGTTGGGTGATGGCTGGTGCCCATTTGGCTTTGAGGTAGGTCCAGTCGGTGATGGGTGTGGTGGTGGGGTCGAAG
>NZ_PDCG01000016.1 GCF_003315635.1 Bifidobacterium aemilianum
TGTCGGTCCATCCGGTCAGGTGGTGGCCCTCCTTGCTGGTGGTCAGCGTGCCGATGGGTTGTCCCTCGTTCACGGTCAGGCTGGTGGGTGCGCCGTGGCCGCCGTTCTGGTCGATGGTCACGGTGTGTCTGATGGGCACCCATCGTGCGTACAGGGTGATGCTGGTGGTGAGCTTGGTGTTGGTGAAGTCCCATTTGGTGCCGCCGGAACGCGGTGTGGTCCACCAGTCGTCGAACGTGTGGTGGTCCAGGATGGGGTTGTTCACGGGTCTGGTCGCGTAGTCGCCGTAGACGTGTTCGGTCCAGGGGCTTGACCCGTTCTGCGGGTCGAACGTCACATCATACCTATACACCCGCTGGGTGATGGTGCCGGAGAGGACCATGGAGCCGGCGCCGCCGGCGGGGGTGGAGCCGCCGCAGGCGTAGTTGCCGTAGGGCCCGTTGCTGGTGGTGGAGTTGTTGGGGCAGTTGTTGGGGCCCTGCATGCGGAAGCCGTAGGTGTAGGTGCCGGCTCCTCGTCTGGGCCAGGTCATGGTCCCGTCATCGGCTGCGGGGGTGCCGAACACCCAGTAGCTGCCGTCCTTGCCCCAGGTGGTGGCGCCTCCGCTGGTGCCGTCGTGCCAGCGGGCGTCGGTGGTGGGGCTGGGTGCGGGGGGCGCGGCCGCCTCACGCGCAGGGACGTATCCGCCTGAGGTGGTGTTGAGGATGGTGGTGGTTCCGCTGCCGCTGCTGGGCTGCGCGAACAAGGTGTACGAGCTGACTTGGATTTTGGCGGGTCCCAGGGTCACGGGCTGGGTCAGGTCGACGGGTAGGTCGGGCATGGTGACCGACTGGCCCGAGGCGTCCAGGTGGCGCAGGGACAGCAGCTTGGCGCCGGCACCGCCGTACCCCATGTCGCCCAGGGGGGTCAGGTCGGTGAGGTGGTTGTGGTCCAGCCACAGGGACTGCAAGTGCCAGAAGGGTTTATCGTCGATGTTGTTCACCAGTGGTGTGAGGCTGTTGTTGTACAGCTGGTTGCTGCCCAGATCCAGACTGGTGAGGGCGTCGCTAAAGACGCTTAGCGGGCTGATGTCGCTGATCTGATTGTCCCGGAGATTGAGGTTCTGCAGGCACCAGAAAAGATCGATGTGGGTGAGGTCCTTGATATGGCTGGAGGAGAGGTCCAGGCTGGTGCGGGTCAGGTCCTGGAGGGTGAGGGGGGAGTCAACGGGGCGGCCCAGGGCCTTGGCCACGGCGTAGGCCAGGGTGTCGCCATCACTGTTGTGAAAACAGTCCCTGATGCTGCTGGCGTCCACGTTGCACCCGTTCTTGTTGTAGGTCACTTTTTGAGTGATAGTTCCTGAGAAAATCAATGAGTCCGCTCCTCCGCCGAAGGTCGCGACAGTATTTCCTTGCGCACGGAATCCGAAGGTGTAAATACCGGGACCTCGTCTGGGCCACCACATGGTGCCAGGATCAGGAACCGAATGATCAAAACCGACAGCACCATCGGTGGCCCAGACGTGATAGTCGCCCCGTTGGTTGCGGGTGTAACCTGCGTTTGTTGTTGGTGACGGTGCGGGGGGTATGGTTCCGCGTGCAATGCCGCCGTTGATGGTGTTGGGGGAAGTTCCGCTGCTGGGAAGAGCATATATTCTAGCACCACCTAATGTCCTTAAGCTGGCCGGTCCCATGGTGAATGATTGGTTAAAATCCGTTTCGAGGTCTGGCAGGGTGACGGTCTGTCCGGAGGCATCCAGATACTTCAGAGAACGCAGGACTCGGCCGGTGCTTTGGTCAAGACTGTTTATGCATCCCAGGTCGGTGATGTGGTTGTTGTCGAGCCATACGTATTGCAGTTTTGGGAGCCTGAATAACCACTCGATATCGTCGAGACCGTTATTGTCCAGTTGGTTGCTGCCCAGGTCCAGTTTGGTCAGGGCTAAAGTGTCGTTATTTTGCAGGCGCAGGAGTGGTGATATGTCGGTGATGTGGTTGTGGTCGAGGTAGAGTTCGGTGACTTTGGTGAAGTATCGGAGGCCTTCAACGTTGCCGATGCCTTTGTTGCTCAGTCTCAGTGGTACGGTGCGGTTGGTGTCGGCGGTGGTCAGGGTCTGGGCCAGGTTGGTGTTGCCGTGCAAGGCCTGGGCCATGGCCAAGGCCAGGTTTGGGTCGGGGAAGCAGTCGCTTACAGGGCTGGAGTCGATGGTGCACCCGGAGCGGGGCTGCAGGCCCCCTCGCATGAGCCATGGCTTGTCCGGTGTGGACTGCCAGACGGGCATGCTCCTGGACCCGGGCAGGGGGCTGGCAGAGTCGGCCAGACTGGGTGAGGGTTTTGCCTTGCCCTGAGTTTGTTCAGTGCCGTTGGCCGGTGTTCCATTGGTTTTGCCTGTATTGGACGGATCGGCAAGGCCTGGGGCGTCTTGTGGGTTGTCGCCGGTGAGCTGCCGGGCATTACCTCCGATGGGGGATGGAGTATCGGCTATGGGACTTGTCCGATGGCTGGTACCGGTCTGATTGGTGGCTGCCGGCCTATTGTGGGTGGTCCGTGTGCCTGGGTTGCCCTTGGTCCTGTTTGCTGTTGAGTCTGTGGTCTGCTGGCCCGTCCTGGTCCTGCTCGTCGTTGAGGGGAGTCGTCTGAGGGTGCCGCCTGACCCGCCGTTGGCGCCTTGGTGTGCGCTGCTTGAAGGGTTAGTTTCCTCTAGGGGGGGGGGGGGGTGATATTTGCTCCATTGGGCGCGGCGATGCCCAAGGTGAGCAAACCCGCGACAATGGCACGCACAACAATATTCAACATTAGTATCCGAATCCTTATACCTTTATAGTGGTTCTCGTAATGTTCATGTACCTATTATCTGGTGAGACTGATGCCCGCCATATTGACCTGTTGTGTTGAATCTCCCCACGGATTCCAGGTTTGAGGCGCATGAAGTGCTAAAGCGCACTATAGCATGCTGAATTGAAAGATAGCTGATAGGCTTCCTCGACCAGCAAGAGCAAGGGACTTGGGTATGTAAAAAGCGACTTCCGTTGGTACGTCCACACACCTGTGTCGGGGGGAGGGGTGCACCTCCCGACTGATGTCCATCTTGTGTCCACCATTCGGACCCGCTGGCCTGACTTCATTTCGGCTAGGCGATACTTCACAATATGCCGTCAGTCGTATGGCCGACGGCAGCTCGGAATGCGGAAGTGACAGCGGGCATCGGGCCATGCAACACGGTCCGACCGGCTGGGAATCAGAGGAGATGGTCATGATGAAGTATGCAGTCATAGGTGCTGGAGCAATGGGCTATCGGTACGGGGTGCTGCTGCAGGAGAACGCCGCCAAAAGCGTTGATTTCATAGACACATGGGCGCCGAACATTGAGAAGGTCCGCCAGCAGGGCGGTGTCTATGTCTCCCGTGACCATGAGGGCCGCCACCTGGTCCCCATCAGCATCTCCACCCCCGAGGACTACCAGGGCGACCCGGACGTATGGATCATCTTCCTCAAGCAAATGCAGCTGGAGGACGCCCTCAAGCGGTGCGAGCCCTTGTTCAAGGACCACCAGGTGGCCTTCTCCGCCATGAACGGCTGGGGCCACTTCGAGAAGATCCAGCAGTACTTCCCCAAGGACCGCATCTACGGCGGCACAGCCATGATCGCCACGGTCCTCAACGGCCCCGGAGACGTTGACTTCATCGGCAAGCCTGGCGCCGGCTCCATGCATATGTGCGCTATGACCGAGGAGGTCACCGAGGTCGAGCAGGCCATGGCAGCCGACTTCAAGGCCGCCAATCTCAACCCCATCATCACCCAAAACTTCCAGGGCACCTGCCTGGCCAAGATCATCTTCAACTCGGTGGTCAACACCCTGTGCACCATGTACCAGATCACCATGGGCCAGTTCGTCTCCTACCCGGGCGCCATGGACATGGCCACTCAGCTGATCAACGAGGCCTACGACGCCTTGGAGCGCGCCGGCTTCCAGCTGATCCAGACCCGCCAGGAGGCCATCAAGGAGGTAGACTTCGTCAGCCGGGTATCCAACCCCCTGCACTACCCCTCCATGTACCAGGATATGTCAAAGGGCCGCAAGACGGAGGTCGACTACATCAACGGCTACATCGCCAAGGTCGGCCGTGAGCACGACTACCCCTGCCGTACCCACGAGTTCTTGACCCACGGCGTCCACCTGGCCGAGCTCGCCTTCCAGATCCACCAGCAGGAAGCAGCCAAGGCCTAGCTGCCGGAGCCTCAGCGCGGGCCGCCCAGGTCCAAGGGGCACCCATGGCGGCCATAACCACCTGTGGCTCAGTCTGCCATCCACTCACCGGGCCTGCCCAAGGGGCTTGCTGATCCGCGACTGGCCAGGGTCAGGGCGGTGGGTGGGAAGAGGCGGCCCTGACTGACTCCTTCGTCCATACCCGTGATTCCAGCCCTGGCAACAAGGCTTATGGCATGGTCTGTTCCTTTTGCCTGGTCTGTTCCTTCGTGTGGGGTTGGCCATGGGATGATGATTCCCTGCGGTCTCGGCATCAACCGCAGGTATCGGGCTCACTGTTAATATGGGGTGCTGGCGGTGATGCCGTCAGTTTTCGTGCCTAAGGAGGAGCTGTAAGCGTGCCGGTTATACAAGCGGACGACACACGGATAGAGCAGTATGAGGAGTATGTCAGTACAGCGCCCTTCACCTCCGTGACCCAGTCGGTGGGTTGGGGCAGGGTGAAGTCGAACTGGAAGGCCTTTTACGTGTATATCGAGGAGGATGGCTTCCCCCTTCCGCGAGCCCGGGCAGCTATGTCCTTGTTGGTCATTGATGGTTTCGCATACGCATCAAAGGGGCCTGTAGGGGCTGATTTCAACGTCGATACCTTGGATGCCCTCGTTGCCGAGGCCCTTCCCACCCTACGGGATGAAGGTTGCTTCCTGCTGCGGGTCGATCCGGAGGTGGCCTACAGCGATGAGCTCAACTCGGAGCTTGAGGCCCATGGCTACCGTACCAGGAACCGCAATCTTCCAGAGGCCCAGGCCCACGCGACCATCCAGCCAAGATTCAATGTGGTGCTTGACTTGGACGGCAAGCATGAGGACGACTTGTTGATGTCCTTCAGGTCCAAAACCCGTTACAACGTTCGTCTGGCTGCCCGCAAGGGCGTCACCGTTCAGCGGGGGAGCGGCCGGGACTATATTGATCGTTTCTACGAGACCTACGAGGTCATGAGCCAACGGCATGGCATATCCTACCGTGC
This sequence comes from Bifidobacterium aemilianum, assembly GCF_003315635.1. Taxonomy (GTDB): domain Bacteria; phylum Actinomycetota; class Actinomycetes; order Actinomycetales; family Bifidobacteriaceae; genus Bifidobacterium; species Bifidobacterium aemilianum. The sequence goes on from NZ_PDCG01000016.1 coordinate 5,214, forward strand.
CAGGGACTATTTCGACCGTATGGCCGACACCTTTGGTGAGGACGAGCTGGGTGTGTACCTGGCCAGCGTTGACGATGAGATCATTGCCGGGGCCGTGAACTTCGAGTATGGCGATAAATCCTGGTACATGTACGGCGGGAGCGCCAATGCCAAGCGCAATTACATGGCTCCCTACCTGCTGCAATGGGAAATGATCCGCCACGCGCTGACCACCGGTAGGAAGCGTTACGACTTTGGCGGAATCTTCGGTTTTGACGACAGCGATGGCCTCTTTAAGTTCAAGCGTGGCTTCTCCGACAACCATTGGGTGGAGTACATCGGCGAGATTGACTATGTGCTTGATGAGCCAGGCTACCAGCGGTTCCTGAACAAATAGCCTCGGCGAGTTCGATGGTCGCCTGGCTGGTTAGCTGGTTGGCAGCAAGGTAAGGCGAGGTGGTAGGGGCGTGGGGCCGGAAATCATCCCGGCCCCACGCCCCTACCGTACCCCCGGCCAACAGGTCCCACCCGGCATCGAGTTTTGCAATCGAAGCGGGGGGATCGAATCGAGGGAGCTGGTGTATCGGTTACTCATGCTGGCCCAAGGGCAGTCCGTCAGCGATGCCGCTTGCCTGCTGCGGCGCGGTTGGCTCATGTGAGTGGGACCGTCCACATATTGGTGCCTGCTGCTGCGTTGCTGAGGGAAACGGGGAATAATGGCCTGATGAATAAGGAAGCAGTAGAAACCTATCTGGCGGCTGACCATGCCGCTGACCTGCAGGCCGCCGTCGAGCGTCTGGCTGGAACCGTACAGCATACGCCGCTGAGAAAGTCACCTGAACTCAGTGCCCGCAATGGCTTCCAGGTGGCCATGAAGCTGGAGAATCTACAAGACACCGGCTCCTTCAAGCTGCGGGGCGCCTACAACAAGATCGCCTCCCTGCCCCAGGAGGCCCTGGACCGGGGCCTCATCACCGCCTCGGCCGGCAACCATGCCCAGGGTGTGGCCTACGCCGCCAGGGAGCGCGGGGCCAAGGCCACCATCGTCATGCCCCAGATCACGCCACCACTGAAGGTTGATGCCACCAAGGCCTATGGGGCCCAGGTCGTCCTGCATGGCGAGACCTTCGATGACGCCTCGGCCTATGCCGGCCAGCTGGCCCAGGACCAGGGGCTGACCTTCGTCCACCCCTTCGACGACTACCAGGTCCTGTGCGGCCAAGGCACCATAGCCATGGAGATTCTGGCGGACAGGCCTGATGTCACCGATGTGGTCGTGCCCCTGGGCGGCGGTGGCCTGGGTGCCGGCGTGGCACTGGCCATCAAGACTTTTCGGCCCGATGTCCGGGTCATTGGCGCGATTCCCGAAGAGTCGACTGCCTGGCGGCAGTCCTTGGCTGCCGGGCATGTGGTCCCTGCGGAGTCGGTCAACACGGCAGCTGAGGGCGTGGCTGTCAAGCGGCCTGGCGACCTGACTTTCGCCCTGCTTGCCACCTACCTGGATGACTTGGTGGAGGTCAGTGAATCCGACATATCGCAGACGATTCTCTTCATGCTGGAGAAGCACAAGCTGGTGGTTGAGGCGGCCGGAGCGGTCTCCCTGGCGGCCTTGGGTCAGCTGCGTGACCAGTCGCAGTCCTTTGCGGCCTTTGCTGGTGAGCATGTGGTCGTGCCCATTGTCTCTGGCGGCAACATTGATTCGGTCACCATCGGCGCCGTGATTCAGCGGGGCATGATCTCCCGTGGCCGTATCATGCAGTTCGGCGTGGAGCTGCCGGACGTGCCGGGCCAGCTGGTCAAGGTCGCCACCATCCTGGCTGATCTGCGGGCCAATGTCATCGAGCTCAACCATGACCAGTTCAAGGCTTCGGGCCACTACCGCAACGGTGTCCTCCTGGAGGTCACCGTCGAGGCCAACGGCCCCGAGCACATCGCCCAGATCCTCGAAGGCCTACGTTCACAAGGGTTGCAGGTCCATCAGATATACTGACATGGGGGGCCGCAGCCGCATCTGAGGGTGAAACAGAGCGTCGATCTTTCGGGGTCTTCCTGATTCATCCGACTGCTTTCCCGCTGCTGCTGCACTAGCAGTAAGGCTGAGGAGACTGATTGGGAATGCTGGAAACCAGCCCTGGCCCCACCGGCCATGAACAGGTAGAGCGAGGCCACATGGTGTGGAATGGTTTGTGCGGGCGGGGCATGTCCCAACGAGACCGCAGGCTTCCCAGGGCCTTGCGCCTTGGTGTCCCCTGTGTCCTGCTCGCCCTGATGCTGTGCTCCACCATGGTTGCGCCCGTGCCCGCGCACGCGGCGGCGAAGCAACCGATCATCTTCTGCCTTTCTCCCAACAACGGTTCCCTGCATGCGGGACAGGAGATAGCACTCACCCAACCGCTACCTGAAACCATGCCGGAGGGCCTTGCCTTCACCGCCCTCAGCGCCGGATACCGCTCCTCCTTCGCCACCGCCTCCAACGGTCAGACCTATGCCTGGGGGTATGACGGCATTGATCTGGGCGTAGGTACGGCGGTCGAATATCCGGGACCCTCCCGTCTGGCGACTCCCCAGGGTGTCCATTTCTTGTCAGTGTCAGCAGGTTTCACCCAGACCGTGGCCTTGACCGCCGAGGGTGCGGTCTACATGTGGGGGCACATTTACTCTCATTCAGGACCCAGGAGTTGGCTGGCAGAATCCAGACCTCAAAAGGTGGACCTTCCCGCCGGCGAGCCTGCCAGCAAGGTGGTCTCGGGGCTCAACCATGCCCTGGTCCTGGCTGCTGACGGTTCCGTCTACGTCTGGGACAGCACCACCGGTGCGGTCGCATGGGAAGGCGCGGCGCGGGAAAAGATTCATCTGGTTAGGGTCAAGACCCCTGACGGCCTTCGCTTTGTTGACATCAGCACCAGGGATGGATACTCCCTGGCCCTGTCGGCGGAGGGAAGCATCTATCTCTGGGGCGCTCCGGTCGAATCCGACGAATACGGGTATGGTTCCCATCCCCATCGCAACACCCCTGTTGAGTTGAAGGTCACCCCCCAAGTCAGATTTGTCAGCATCGGTGCCGGTTCCGGTTTTCTGGCCGCCCTCGGAGAGGATGGCGGGCTTTACATCTGGAAGATCGGCAAGGGCCAATGGCTGTCTGGCTCCAGCCCATCCGTCGAGACCGGCTATACCCGGCTGGAGGCGCCCGCCGGGGCCCGCTTCACCGCTCTGAGCGTGGGGGACGATCACCTGCTGGCCATGGCCAGCGATGGCGGCCTCTACGGGTGGGGAGACAATCCCGACGGGCGACTCGGCACAGGCAAGGCCGATTCGGACTCCAAATGGAAGACCGGCCTGCAGGCGGTGGCCGTTCCCGCCGGCGCTCGCTTCACATCCGTAAGCGCGGGGGAGAACCATTCCTTGGCGCTGACCGCGGAGGGCAAGCTCTACGGTTGGGGCAGCAACGATGGCCACCAACTGGGAGACGGTTCTGGCGACAATGTCCTGGTTCCCACGCCAATCCCCCTTCCACCGTCTGGCGGTGATAGTGAGGATGAGGATGAATCCAGGCCCATGGACGCCGCATCGGTCAAGATTACCTCGGTCCGATTCGACGGCCGCCTGGGAACCGACCTGCACCTCGATCAGGACAGCGGAGTCTGGCTGGTGACCACTCCTAAAATGCGTGCCGGCAGTAGCCTGATGCCCGACCCCGAGGGAGGAGCCCTACCGGTCGATGTGGATTGGGAGTACAAGGGTCAGCCGCAAAAAACCAAGCGCTTTACCTTTAGCTATCACATAGAAGACCCCAGTGAGAACAATGACTTTGCCCCCTTGCTGTTCTTGGCCGTTGCGCTAACTGTAGGCCTGCTCTTGCTGCTCCTGAAAGCTATACGCTGGTGCCGTTCGCGCATTTCCCGCCCCCAGCCCTGATCTGATCCCCGGTGGCCGGTATGGCCCGCTGTAAGCATATGGACAGCGGTCACTGGTCCCGGTCCTGGTGTTGGCCGAGGGCCTTTGGTCCGCTATAGCAGCAGTGGGAACGGACACCATATGGGTGAGCGGTCCGTCCATCGCACATATCGGTTTCACGGAACCGTTGGCGGCTATCCGTGAGCAGACTGAGTCTGACCCCTCGCCCATGTTGGTTTCACACAAATGGAGGATGTCGACCCCGGCGGTTTCCTTGCTCCTGACTCTTTACGTGGAAGGCAGTTTCTCAGCGGTTGTGGACGATGGTCTCGTCGACCAGCTTGGGCAGGGCCTCCTGGATGGGGTCCCTGATGATGCGCTTGGCCAGGCGGTCGTATTGGGTGGCCTCCATGTTCATGATGGTGATGGGCACACCGGCTTGGGCTGCGATCGGCACCAGGGAGGCGGCCGGGAAGACCTCCAAGGTCGAGCCGATGACCCAGAACTCGTCGGCCTTGACGGCCTTGGCCATGCTGGTCTCCATGGCACCGTCCGGTAGCGATTCGCCGAAGTAGACCACGTCGGTCTTGATCAGGCCATTGCAGGGCATGTTCCCCTGGTAGGGCATGCGGCGGTGGCAGTGGGGATCGGGCTCTTCGTCCAGCCGGTCCATGATGTCGGCGGTCCTATAGGCCGCGTGGCACTTCAGACAGTGGGAGGTTCCGATGGTGCCGTGCAGGTTGACGATGACCTTGTCACTGTTGCCCGCCTTCTCGTGCAGGGCGTCGAAGTTTTGCGTCGCCAGCAGGCTCAGCAGACCGGCCTTTTCCAGACGGGCCAGGGCCTTGTGCGCCACCCCCGGCTGCGCGCCCCAGACCGGCGACTCCTTCTGCCATCTCCAGGAGTACTCGCGCTGCTCCTTATCGCCAAGGAAGGCATCAATGTCATAGACACTCATCTGATCAGGGTGCTTGGTCCAGACCCCATTGGGCCCCCTGAAGTCGGGGATTCCCGCCGAAGTGGAAATTCCCGCACCCGTCAACGCCGCTATCTTCGTACTCATGCCTTCAGGCATAGCACATACTGCGATTCTTGGGAGCAAGCGTCTTCCAGTTCATGGCCCGCTTCCACGCTTGCTATGGCTTCCCCGGCCATAAGTCCAGCATGTGGATGCGGTTATGAGCAATAATGCTGGAATTCGAGGATTTCTCGCGGTGGATGACAAATTAAAAGATGAGAGCTAGACTGCAAGTACAGACGAACGAGATGGTCTGACACGCCGAAGGAAGCCTGCAATTCAGCGGTTTCCTCCTTTGAGTGCGCCTCACGATTTGCGTGAAGGAGGCTGTTCGTGTAAGTTTATCAATTGCTGCTCAGCACGGCTTCCACTCCTTACGGATTGATGAAGTGTGTTGGTGTGGTGGTGGTTTGAGAACTCAATAGTGTATTTGTACTACTAAATACTTTTTATAGTCAATGATTGCCAGTCCGGTGTCGGCCCGTGCCTTTGGGTGTGGGTGGTCTTAGTTG
>NZ_PDCG01000017.1 GCF_003315635.1 Bifidobacterium aemilianum
ACACTAATGTGAGCACGACGACTACACGACTGCGCCGTACGTGCGCACCAAACGCATATCGGGTTGTACCTCGCAGCACGGCGGCGGCACTACACAGCGCGCAGGACGAAGATCGCATCTGACGACCCGTAGGGGTGGAAAACATCGCGGACAAAGCTGCCCTGGCTCTGCCCCACCCCAGTGTTGGCTGGGTATAAGATGCATTTTTCCCCCCCCCCCCCCCCGCGAAAGCGCTGACCCATTCTCCTTCCATGTACCCAGCGAATACACACACGACACGGCACTCCCATCAGCTGCCAGCTGTGCCCCCAGCCGTCTTGGCCACATCCCATACAACAGGGAGCACGGCCCCTCACCCCTCACTTGCGTGGCTGGTCGCCCACAACACCCTATACGCCCCCAGCGGCGTACCTTCGCCAGCGCCATGCCCGCAGGATTCCCTGCCGGCCTGGCGGGGTCCCTCAAGCCATCCCAGTACCGTCGGCGCAAGCTGCAAGCAAGCTTCGCCCGAACAACGACACCAATGGACTTGATCGGCGGCATTCCTTAGCCGATCAGCAAGATGTTTTCTGCCTTCGGGCAGAAAACAAACAGCGGGGCCGCACCAGATACTGGGGGTTGGTACGGCCCCATTTCATACCATTTGCCAATAGACCACCCTCTTGCAAGACCGGACACACCGCAAGCCAACACCCATAGCGCCAGCCGGTCGCATAGGGCCGCTTCGCTAGCATGGTTGATGAACATAGAGGAGGAAACCATGACCAGCGGCACCGCTCCCGTACCAGCCATTGAAGGCTATGACTTCGTCCAGCTGCTGGGTCGCGGTTCGGCTGCCATGGTCTACCTTTACCGGCAGCGCGAGCCCGGCAGTTTGCTGGCGGTCAAGGTCGGCAGGAACCCCTTGGACCAGGACCAGACCCAGGCCTTGCGCCGTGAGGCCGACCTGATGGCCGAGCTTTCCGAGCACCCCTATGTGCTGACCATCCACCAGACCGGCATCAGCGCCGAGGGCCTGGGCTACCTCGTGCTCGACTATGCACCCCGGGGCTCCTACAAGGAATTGATCCGCCAACGTCCCCGGACCGGCGAGCAGACCCTGGACCTGGGGGTCAAACTGGCCTCAGCCCTGGCCCAGGCCCACCGCAAGGGCATCATCCACCGGGACATCAAACCCAGCAATATCCTGATCGGCCAGGAGGGACAGCCCCTCCTCTCGGACTTCGGCATCTCGACCACCATCTACCAGACCAAGGCCCGGACGGGCTTCTCCATACCCTGGGCCCCTCCGGAGGTGCTGACCGGCCACAGCAACGGCACCGAATCCGCGGATATATACTCCCTGGGGGCCACGCTCTTCGCCTGCCTGAGCGGCCGGTCCCCCTACGAGTATGGATACCAGCCCAAAACCCAGGATGAGCTGATGGGCCAGATCATCAATCGCCCTCTGCCAAGCCTGGACGTCCCCGGAGTACCCAAGGTCATCACCCGCTGCCTGGCCAAGGCCCTGGCCAAGGACCCTGATGACCGCTACCGGTCCGCTCTGGAGTTTGCCCGGGCCCTGCAGCAGACCCAGCAGGATTGCTACGGACAGGCACAACCGCTGGTGGTCGAGGGAGTGGACGAGTACCCACCGGCACTGCTGGCCGGCAGGAAGGGCTCCGACAGCCACGCTGGCACATGGGCGGCCGAAGCCGGCGGGCGAAGCCGGGGTGTGGCCTTGTCTGGAGGCCAGCGGTCCAGTCGCCATCACCGTAAGGCTTGGATCATCGCAGGGGTGGTGGCCATCGACATCGCAGCCATCGCCCTGGCCTTCACCCAATTGGTCCTGCCCAACATGGACAGCAAGCCAGCCAGGGAGCAGGCCCAGGTCAGTGGGCCCGGCGACCTGGGCGACGACCGGAAGGCCGCTGGCTCCCACCAGGAGGGGAGCCACCAGGAGGATCTGGCTTCGGTGAGGATTCCGGCCCCACAAGGCCTGACCGGCCAGGCCAACGACCAGGGCGCCAGCTTCAGCTGGTCCAATCCCGCCCCCCGCGCGGGCGACTCCTACGCCTGGTCACTGGTGCACGAGGAGGGTGGGCAGGATTCCCAGAGTCAAGCGGGCGCCGCACCAGGCCAGCTCTCCATCGTGAACACACCCACAGTCTCCATACAGCACCCGGAGCCAGGGCAGATCTGCATTCAGGTGAGCATTGTCCGAGCCAATGGTCAGATGTCGGACAACCCGGCCACCGCTTGCGTGACCAAGTCCTGATCGGCGCACCGCCTCCATCGCCGCCGGCAGACTGATCGGGGATTGGCCCCCTTGGGTAAGCTGGTACGAAAGGTCTCGCATTGCCGGATCGGCACCTGCCGGCCGGACGTGATGGACTGGGAGGACCAGGCGCAGGGGCCCGCCCCAGGCCGGTCCGGGAGCCAAGGGAGCCAAACTATCGGCAGCGGCAAGGACCGGAAGAGGCTGATAGGAAAGGGCGGTATGAGCGGAGCAGGACATGAGCGGCGGTGGCGGCAGGGCCGGGCACCCCAAGGGCCTTTGGCTGGACGAATCAGCAGTCTGGCCGGCCGGCGTTGGACCATGCCCATCATCGTGCTCCTGGTGCTCCTCGTCATCGTCGCCGGCGCCATCATCATCTCATCGGTGACCCGCAAGCAGGTCCACCTGGACGACGGCACGGTCTGGGTCACCTCGCTCAAGGACCGCAAGGCCGCACGCTTCAATGTCCGCATCAAGGACACGACCGGCGCCCTGACCTCCCAGGCCAACCGCTTCGACCTTATCCAGCAGGGCAGCGACACGGTGCTGAATGAGGGCGTCAAGGCCACACGGATCGACCAGTCCACCCTGGCACCCGACGGCAGGGCCCAAACCAAGGACTCGACACTCAGCGCCATCGGCGGGGGCAGCATAGCCTTTCTGAACACCAGGACCGGCGACCTCTGGGCCGGCAAGGCCGCCGACCTGAACACCCTGGACCCGTCCTCAGGTCGGCCCCAGATGAAGCTGGGCACAGGGGGCAAGATGGCGGTCAGCCATGACGGCAGGGTATACGGCTATCGGCCCAGCGACGGCATGGTACTGGTCCTTGACCAGCCGGATTCACATCAGCCCAGGCAGTGGGGGTCCCTGAGCGACCAGCGGCAGGAGCCGGCCGACGACTTCACCGTGATTGGCGACCAGCCGGTCCTGACCAGCTCAGGCCGGATCATCTGGAAGGGTGGCCAGGCCACCACCGGGTCCAAGACCAGGCTGAGGCTCCAGGCCCCACCCACCGACGACCAGCAGCAGGGGTGGGTTGCCGCCGCCGACAACCGAGGCATCTACACACTGGCTCTCAGGTCAGGCAACCAGGAGGTCTCCAGCCTGATGACCACTGGCATGGGCGAAGCCGCCAAGCCGGTATCCACCAGTGGCTGCGTCCACGGGGCATGGGCCCAGAAGGCCCGGAACTACATCAGCCTATGCCAGGCCGCCCAGACCTCTGCTCCCTTCAAGACCCTCCAGTCGGTGAGCGCCAGCTCGGACCTGGTCTTCCGCACCAACCACCGGTTGGTGGTCCTCAACGACGTGCTCAATGGGAACATCTGGAACCCCCAGGACTCCACCGACGTCATCAAGATCCAGTGGAAGACCCTGCAGACCGAGAAGACCGACCAGCGCAACCAGGACGACAAGTCGGCCAAGAACCACCGCAACTTCAACAAGACCTGCTCGGCCCAGTCAGGCCAGATCAAGGCCAACGACGACGGATTCGGCGCCAGGGTGGGCGGCCAGCAGATCCTGGATGTGCTGCGCAATGACGAGCAGACCGACTGCTCGGTCCTCCAGATCAGCAAGGTCAGCCCGCCAGCCGGGGCCGACATCAGCGTCTCCCCTGTATACAACGGGCGCTATCTGCAACTAGACGCCTCCTCGGCCTCGGCGGGGACCGCGAGCGTGACCTACGACATCAGTGATGGCAGGGGGCAGAGCTCCACAGCCAAGGTCACCATCAGGCTTACCGGCAACGGCGACAACCACGCCCCCAGACAGACCGACATGCCGCCCGAATACGACGTGGAGCAAGGCGCCTCCTTCACCGCCAACGCCTTGGGGTCCTTCAGCGACCCGGACGGTGACCCACTGACCTTGGTCTCCGCCGCCCCGCAGAACAGCGACCAGGTGGTGGTTTCCACCCGGGCCGACGGGCAACTGGTCTTCCACGCCGGCTCCATGTCGGCCGGACGGGTGGGCATCGAGCTGACGGTCTCCGACGGCCAGGCCACAGGAAGCGGACTGGTCTACTTCTCCGTACGCCCCGCCAACACCCTGCCCGCCCAGATTGACGGCGTGGTCCAACAGGCCGTTCCCGATGTGGAGACGACTGTGGACCTCAAGCCCTACATACACGGCAGCTCCATCCAGCCGGCCACCCTGGGCTCGGTCACGGCCACGGACGGGGCCACGGTCTCCATGAACGCCGCCGACCTGACCTTCAGCTTCCGCACCGGCAAACCTGGCACCTACTATCTGCCCTACACGGTCATGCAGGGGGCCGTGGAGGCCGCCGGCCTGGCCCGCATCGAGGTACAGCCGGCTTCCAGTGAGGGCGCCAAGCCCATAGCCGCCAACGATGTGGCCTTGCTGGGGGCCGACAGGACTGCCATTGTGGAACCCTTGGCCAACGACGTCGACCCCATGGGCGGGGTCCTGTCGGTCACCTCGGTGACGGCCGACCCCAGCCTGGGGATCAGGACCGGTCTGGTCAGCCACAAACGTGTCTACCTGACCGCCAGCCAGGTGCCCACCAAACCGGTGACGATCAGCTACACGGTCGCCAACGCCGCGGGGTCCAGCAAGGGCTCCATCATCCTGCAGCCACCAGCCCTGTCCACCGGCCGAACAGCACCCAAAGCCTCCAACATCAACCTTCAAGTGCGTACCGGCGGCATCGTGTCCACCGAGGTTCTGGACCATGTCTCCCATGCCGACGGCACCACCGTCAAGCTCAAGCAGGACCTGCAGACCGACCCCAAGACCTTCAAGGGGCTGGCCTTCGCCTCCGGCAACAGCGTGCGTTACCAGGCCTCCGACACCCCAGGCAGCTACCAGCTGACCTACACGGTGGTCGACAATCTGGGCAACGCCGCCTCCGCCCAGGTGACCATTGCCGTGCACGAGAAGAACCCCGACAACAAGCCGGCCCCCACCCCCAAGGACACCCAGGCCCAGGTGGCGGCCGGCCAGAAGGTCCGCATACCCATCACCCTGACCGGCATCGACCAGGATGGTGACGATGACGTGCTGCAGGGCCTGGGCAACACGGTGCCCAAACTGGGCCGGGTGAGCGAGGTCGGCGCCAACTACCTGGTCTACGAGGCCTACGCGGACTCCTCCGGCACCGACAGCTTCTCGTATGCGGTGGAGGACTGGACCGGGCAACGGGCCCAGGCGCAGGTTCGGGTGGGAATCTTCAAGGGGGCCTCCGATTCGGGGGTCTACGCCCGCGACGACCAGGTGGTGCTCCAGCCCAACACGGCAGCCACCGTGCCCGTCGCCCAAAACGACATCTCCGGCGACAACAACGACCTGACCGTCTCCAAGGACATACAGGCCCAGGGCATCGAAGAGGCCAGGGTCGTCGGCAACACGATAGCCTTCACCACCCCAGCCCAGGCAGGCACCAGCTATGTGGTCTACCGGATCCATGACAAGGCGGGACTGACCGATACGGCCACCCTGACCATCACCACCGACCCCTCCGCCCCAATCGAACCGCCCACCGCCTACGATTACCGGATCCCAGCCTCCGCCACCATTGACAAGAGGACCGTGGACGTGGACCTGGGACCCTGGATAGCCAACCCCTCGGGCACCGCCGATGAACTGGAACTGGGAGTGGACTCCTCCGCAACGGGCCACGCCCGGGTCAAGGGCGGCGCACAGTCCCGGGTCATCTCGGTGGATCTGACCGACCAGGCCCGTGCCGTGCCCTACACCGTGACCAACACCACCCACAAGGTCACCTCGACAGCCTTCATCCAGGTGCCCGCCTACGGGGTCTTCCCACCAACCCTGCGGCCCAAGGCTCCGGCCCTGAAGGTCAACGCCAGGGAGAGCCTGACCATCAACATCGCCGACTACGTACGGGTGGGTGCCGGCAAGATGGCAACCGTGGAATCGCCCGATTCGGTCACAGCCACCAAGGCGGCCAACAGCGACCTCTATAAGGACGAGCAGACCCTGAGCTTCACCGCCCCCAAGGACTACGCCGGCCCGGCCTCCATCTCCTTCACCGCCGTTGATGGCAAGCGAGACAAAGACAAGAAGCGAATCATCAACTCGGCGGTCCTGACCCTGCCCATCACCGTCATCGGCCGCAACATGCCACCGCCCACCTTCTCCTCCACCACCGTCGACGTGACGGCTGGCGAGGAGGCCACTGCCATCGACCTAAAGGCACTGACCCACTCCCCTGGCAGCCTCTACGAGGACGAGAAGGAGTACACATACTCCTGCACCGGTGGCCAGGGGTCGGTCACTGCCTCCTGCACAGCCGGCGGCAAACTGACCCTCAAGGCCAGTAGGGACGCCAGACCCGGCGAGGTATCCGGCATTCCCGTGGCCATCAACTATGGCAAGGGCATGGTTTCAGCCGGCATAACGGCCCGGGTGGTCCAGTCCAACCGCCCCCTGGCCCGCGTGCCCGACCAGGCCCTGAGACTCAAGGCGGGTTCCAGCCAGAGCGTCAGGCTCTTCGACCAGGCCTTCAACCCCTTCCCTGACGGCTCCCTGAAGGCGGTGCGTTGCAGCTCCGGCGACTCGTCCGGCCTCAAGGTGAACTGCCAGCAGAACGGCACCATCTCCATTTCGGCGGCCCCCAACATCGGCGCCTCCTCCAACACGGTGCTGGTGGCCGTCCAGGACGACACCAAATCGGTGGAACGCCAAGTGACCGCAAGCATCAGGGTCTCCGTGGTAGACAAGCCCGACCAGCCCCTCCTCTCCCCCGTGGCCGGCCAGCCAGCGGACAGCTCCATCACCCTGAGCTGGACCCCGGGCTCGGCCAACGGCAGCCCCATCGACGAATATCTGGTCGAATGGGGCGGCGGCTCCACATCATGTGGAACAGTGACCTCCTGCCAGATCACCGGCTTGACCAACGGCCAGGAATACTCCTTCACCGTCAAGGCCCATAACGAGGTCGGCTGGTCCAAGCCCTCCGCACCCGTTAGGGGCAAGCCCGACAAGGTGCCCACGGCCCCGGGCAGGGTCAGGGCGCAGGCCGGCTACCAGAAGGTATCGGTCTCCTGGGATAGGCCCAGCTTCACCGGAACGGCTGTGGACAGGTACACGGTGGTCCTCACCGGTGGCACCGGGTCCTGGACCGCAGTGACCGGCGGGTCCACCAGCGTCGACTTCAACCTGGACCAGACCGCCATCGCCGACGGCAGCAGCTTCAGCGCCACCGTCACAGCCCATAACGCCGTGGGTGACGGCCCGGCATCCGCCGCCAGCGCCGCCGTGGTGCCCTGGTCCGAACCCGACAAGCCGGGCATCACCCTCAGCCAGCGGGGCGACCTGATACACGCCGACCTTCAGCTGGGCAACCTGCACAATGCCGGCTGCCGGTCCATCACGGTCTCCCAAGGCTCCTCGGTGTCCACCCTGGCCTGTTCGGCGACCTCCCATGATTTCACCATCGCCAAAAGCCAATACTTCACCCCTCTGACCGTCAGCGTGCAGGTGGAAAGCGAGCGCGCCGGGGTCAGAAAAGTGGGGAACAGCGCACAAATCACACCGACCTATGACATCCACCAGCCCAAGAATGTCCAGGTCGCCAACCCTGGCAAGGGCAGCTCCTGCACGGTGACCTGGGAGCAGGACGGCCAGGCCGACGACTTCACCATCCTGGCCGCAGGCCGGACCCACCCCCATGTGACCGCAACCAGCTTCACCACTGCCCTGGCCCCCTGGCAGAGCTGCTCGCCTTCGGTCAGCCAGAACTTCAACGGCCACACCGGGGCCCCCGCCCAGCCCAGCAATGGCGACGTGGTCAACAAGGTCAAAGCCCGGATCAACACACCGCAGGTGGCCTGGAATGAGGACCCAAGCAAACGCGCCCACCTGACCATCAGCGGCGGCACAGTGACCAGCTACGACCAGCCGGGTACCTCCATCAGCATGGTCATCACCCTGGGCGGCAACAAGTACAGCTACCCTTGGGCACCGGGCCAAGGAGATCTGGACACGGCGTCGAAGCCCGGCCTGCCCCTGAACGGTGGCGCGGACTACAAGATGTACATCACGGTGGCCAATGGCGACCCGGACTTCGACGCGACCTCAGCCGAGGAGCCCATAGCCGGCAGCCCCGCGCCACCGACACCCCTGTCGCCATTGGCATCATCGCCTTCCGGCCCCCTCCTGCCCATAGTCTATCGCGGGCAGGGACTCAGGGATCAACGGGGCTTCCAACCCCTGGCCTTGCGGACTGCGATGCCGATTGCCACCAGCGGCCCCATCCAGCCAGCCCCAGCAGCCACACTCGCCCCGCCGGCAGGGAGCGGTCTGGAACAGCACTGGACCATCCCACCGAAAGTCGGTGCGGGCGGATGATGCACCATAGATACATAATGTCGACAGATCCAACAGATGCAGCGTCGGAAGGAAGGGAGAGAAGATGAAGGAAGATATGGGCCAGATGCCAGAAGACCAGGAGGGCCTGACCGACACCGACCAACTCCGCGGACTGAACATCCCCTGGGGGCAGGCAGCCATGGGCGATGCCACCCAGCTCTCCGACGGCACCCACCAGTCCGGGGATAGAGACAAGGCGCATGGGACCATAGGGCATGGCCGGCCGGCAGGCGAACCAGCGACCGGCAGCCAGGCCCCCACTCCCAAGAGGTCGAGCCAGCCCCTTGCCCCCACGGCGTTATGGGCTGTGACGGTGGCGCTGAAGCTGCTGCCGTCGGCGATGGCGGTCTGGTCCAGGTTGAAGTCGACGCTGGTGGACCCGCCGGTCCCTGCGGTCCAGGACCCGTTTCCACCTTTGACGACCACCTTTTCCCTCTCCACCCCCGTTCCGTTTCACCTCTCCCTATCCCATTAGCCCCATACCTTCTCTTCTCCCTCCTTCTCCCTCTCCCTTCCCCGCCCCTTTTGCCCCTTCTCGGGTTTTCCCCTCTCTCCTTCCCCCTTCTTTGCCCCCCCTCCCTCTTCTCTTTCCTTTC
>NZ_PDCG01000018.1 GCF_003315635.1 Bifidobacterium aemilianum
GTTGTTCACGGGTCTGGTCGCGTAGTCGCCGTAGACGTGTTCGGTCCATGGGCTTGACCCGTTCTGCGGGTCGAACGTCACATCATACTTATACACCTTCTGGGTGATGGTGCCGGAGAGGACCAGGTTGCCGTAGCCGCTGACGGGGGTGTAGCCGCCGCAGTTGGTGTTGCCGCTGGGCCCGTTGGCGGTGCCGCAGTAGACGGGGCTTTGCATGCGGAAGCCGTAGGTGTAGGTGCCGGCTCCTCGTCTGGGCCAGGTCATGGTCCCGTCATCGGCTTTGGGGATGGCCGCCTCGTAGCTGCCGTCCTTGCCCCAGGTGGTGGCGCCTCCGGGGGTGCCGTCGTGGTAGCGGGCGCCGGTGGTGGGGCTGGGCGCCGGTGGCGCGGCCGCCTCACGCGCGGCGACGCTTGTGTTTGAGGCGATGTCGGTGATGGTGGTGGTTCCTCTGCCGCTACTGGGCTGCGCGAACCGGGTGGACGAGCCGTCCCGTTTGAATTTGGCGGGTCCCAGGGTCACGGGCTGGGTCAGGTCGGCGGGTAGGTCGGGCATGGTGACCGATTGGCCCGAGGCGTCCAAGTAGCGCAGGGCCGGCAGCTTGACGTCGGCCCTGTACCACATGTTGCCCAGGTCGGTGAGGTCGGTGAGGTGGTTGTGGTCCAGCCACAGTTTTTGGAGCTTGGTCAGGCTGCCTGTTCCCAGGGGGGCCAGGTGGGTGTTGTCCAGGTTGTTGGAGCCCAGGTCCAGTTGGGTCAGGTTGGTGAGGGTGTCCAGGCCGGTGATGTCGTTGATCTGGTTGTGGCTCAGGTGCAGGTTGGTGAGTTTGGTGGACAGGGGTTCGAGGGGTTTGATGTCGTTGATCTGGTTGTGGCTCAGGTTGAGGTCGGTGGCTTGCCAGAAGAGGTCGATGTGGGTCAGGTCGTCGATCTGGCTGTTGGCCAGGTTCAGGTTGGTGGTGGCCAGGTCCTGGCTGGTGAGGGTGTCGTTCACGCTCTTGCCCAGGGTTTGGGCCACGGCTTTGGCCAGGTGGTCGTCGCTGTTGGTCAGGCAGGTGAGGATGCTGCTGGAGTCGATGGTGCAGGACCCGTTGCTGGAGGTGACCTTCTGGGTGATGGTGCCGGAGAGGACCAGGTTGCCGTAGCCGCTGACGGGGGTGTAGCCGCCGCAGTTGGTGTTGCCGCTGGGCCCGTTGGCGGTGCCGCAGTAGACGGGGCTTTGCATGCGGA
>NZ_PDCG01000019.1 GCF_003315635.1 Bifidobacterium aemilianum
ACATATGTACTCCTTACAACACATTACGAATGATTGCGATTGGGGGGTCCGACCAGGAGCCGGACCACGGTGCTCAGAACTCCGGCTCGTCCCCGGAGCCACCGAAGTCGTCGGAGGAACCGAAAGAACCGAAGGAGTTGCCCGAGGAGGCCGGGGTGGACCATGGATCCTGGGCCGGGGCCTGCTGCTGCCGTGGGGCAGCCTGCTGGCCGCCCTGGGGCTGCCCGCCGGTGGCCGGGGCCGAAGCACCACCCTGGTAACCGCCTTGATAACCGCCGCCCTGGGAAGAGCCGGCGAAACCTCCGCGACCGCCACCACCGCCGTTGCCCCCACCCGAGTTGCGGGTGACCTGTGCGGTGTTGCGGGTCAGGGCCGGACCGATTTCGTCGACGCGCATCTCCATGACCGTACGATTATTGCCTTCACGGTCCTGGTAGGAACGTTGGGTCAGACGACCCTGGGCGATGACGCGCATGCCCTTGGTCAGGCTGGCCTGGATGTTCGAAGCCATCGGCGCATAGGTGGAATCCCAGGCCGAGCAACGTAGGAAGAGGGCTTCGCCGTCCTCCCACTGCCCCGAGTTGCGGTTGTACTGCCGCGGTGTCGAGGCGATCGTGAAATTGGCTACCGTACCGCCGTTGCCGGTGGTGCGCACCTCCGGGTCGGCGGTGAGATTACCCCCCACCGTGATGCTCGTATCCCCTGCCATCTTCGTGCCTTTCCCTGGTTGACCCCCGAATGAAATCCTGCGCGGCTCAACGTGGCCCGCTGGGGCTTACTTGACGTCCTTACGAAGGATCTTGGTCCTGATGATCGACTCGCTCAGGTTCAAGACGCGGTCAAGCTCGTCCGAAACGGCGGGTTCGCAGGTGTAGTTGATCACCGCGTAGTTT
>NZ_PDCG01000002.1 GCF_003315635.1 Bifidobacterium aemilianum
TGGTTGGGGGGTGGGCGGGGGGGGGGCGGGCGGGGAGGGGGGTGGGGAGGGGGTGTGTGTTGGTGGGGGGGGAGGTCAGGCGGTTGCGGGGGTGGGGATGGGTTGCTTGGCTGAACCCTTTTCGCCGTTGTCGCTGTGGGCGGCGATGCCGTGCTTGTCATCGTGCTGGCGCCACCAGTCGGCCAGGAGGGAGCCGGAGATGTTGTGCCAGACCGAGAAGAAGGTGGAGGGGATGGCAACAACCGGGTTGGCGGCGAAGGCCTGGAGGGCCAGGGTGGCACCCAGTCCGGAGTCCTGCATGCCGACCTCGAAGGTAATGGCCTTCTGCTGGGCGTAGCGGAAGCCCTTGGGGTAGATCCGGTACATGAGCTTGCTGAATCCGAAGCCCAGACTGAAGCCGCAGAGGTTGTGGAGCATGACCACCGGCAGGACCAGGGCGGTCTCGGCGGAGAAGAGCTTGGCGTGGTTGACCGCTACGACCACACCGATGATGACCAGGATGCAGATCTGCGAGACTGCCGGCAGGGCCACGGTGACCTTCTTGACCTTGTCCTTGAAGATGGCGTGGACGGCCAGGCCCAGGCAGACGGGGATCAGTACGACCTCCAGGGCGGTCAGGAAGAGCTTCTGCGTAGGGATGGTGACGTACTGGCTGGCCAGGGTGGACATGAGGAAGGGGATCATGATGGGGGCCAGGAGGGTGGAGACCAGACCGATGGAGACATCAAGGGCCACATCGCCGCGTGCCAGGTAGGACATGACGTTGGAGGAAGTGCCCGAAGGGCAGCAGCCCACCAGGATCACACCCACGGCCACCACCCCGTCCAGGCGGAAGACCCAGCACAGGAGCACGGCCAGCAGGGGCATGATGATGTAGTGGGCCACGGTGCCGACAATCACCATCAGGGGCATCTTGACGATCCGCTTGAAGTCCTCGATATCCAGGGTCAGCCCCATGCCGAAGAGAATGATGCTGAGGAAGTAGTTTGTGTAGCTTTTGGCCCAGATACTGATGGAGGGAAGGAAGAAATTGGCCATGGCCCATACCACTACGACCAGGATGAACCATTTCGTCAGCCAGTTGCCGAATTTCTCCACGGTTTTCATTGCATTCCCTCTTTCGCGCACTCAGTTGGGGTATTGACACAAGATAGAAGATGGAGAAGGCCTGTCCAGCTCCCTGACCGAATGGTGGACATAGCTCATGGGGAACTTGCGAAACTCGGCACGAATGCCGGCCCTTGGACGGTCCCACCATTACACTGGACACAGCATTATTCGCATTGGTTCCGAGAAAGGGAGCGTTATGGTAAACCGTGCTGAACGCAGGGCGCAGGCAAAGCGCGGGAGCAAGGGTGTTCCGTCACAATATGATCAGACCCAGGGGAGGGCCCGGTCCGGCATGGTGGACGAGTACAGCCTCCAGGAACGCTCCCGACGGCTCGAAGAACACGCCAAGGGCGAGTGGAAGCCGTCCTCCAGCACCATTGATGCCAAACTGACCCTGGATGACATCAACAGCTATAACCCCGAGCGTGTCCATAAGCACCGCAGCCTGCGGCAGTGGCTCAGGCTCTTCAGCTGGATTCTCATCAGCCTCTCGGCCATTGCCTTCATTGTCGTCATGTGGCTTCCCAAGCACCCCATCTGGCTGGTCATCACGGTCTCGGCAGTGTTCGCGGTGGGAGTCCTCGGTATCCTCCTGTTCGCAGGTGGGGCCAAGGACAATCCCAATCTTGACGAGTATGGGACGGCCATCTAGGCAACCAGCCCGCTTCGGCTTGTCGACCCCCATCAGCAGCAGCTTACGAGCGACTTCTGGTGGGGGTTTTATATCTGTGCCAGCTTCGACGGGCGACCTGCGACCTCAGCTGTTTTCATTTGCGGCCCTTTGGCCCTATCATGTGGATATAGGCATGGTTGACAGCCAGAAACAAGGATGTGTCAAATGAAGGTAGATGTGCTTACCCGGGAATACCCGCCCCATGTATATGGTGGCGCTGGTGTCCATGTCAAGGAGCTCTCCCAGGTGCTGGCAGAGAGGCTTGACGTGACCGTCAGGGCCTTCGACGGGTTGCGCGCCCCCCATGACATTCCACCCATACCCGGAGGCATGCCCCGGGGCAGTCTCAGTGTTGTTGGCTATGACCCAACGCCCGACCTGTCCACGGCCAATCCTGCCATGAAGACCTTTGGCGTCGACCTGCAGATGGCCTCTGATGTCTCCGGTGACCTGGTCCATGCCCACACCTGGTACGCCTGCCTGGCCGGCTGCCTGGCCCAGGAGCTCCATGAGATACCCCTGGTCGTCACAGCCCATAGCCTTGAGCCCTTTCGGCCATGGAAGCGCGAACAGTTGGGTGGGGGCTACAATCTCAGCTCCTGGGCCGAACGCGAGGCCTTTGAGCATGCGGACCGGATCATCGCCGTCTCCAACGGCATGCGCAAGGACATTCTGGCCGCCTACCCGCAGGTGGACCCGCGCAAGGTCGTGGTGATTCATAACGGCATCAGCCTGGGGGATTTCCGGACCCCGGCCTCGGACGACCTTGGCTGGCAGGTCTTCGACCGCTACCATATCGACCGGTCCCTGCCCACCCTGCTCTTTGTGGGCCGCATCACAAGACAGAAGGGATTGCCATACTTACTCAAGGCCCTCCACCAGGTGGAGCCCGGCATACAGGTGGTCCTGTGCGCCGGAGCCCCGGACACCCCTGAGATTCTGGCCGAGGTCAAGGCCGAGGTCGAGGAGCTCAACCAGGAACGCGGCCATGTGATCTGGATTGACGAGATGCTGCCCAAGGCCGAGCTCAATGCTTTGGAGCACGGTTGTGACGCCTTCGTCTGTCCCAGCATCTACGAGCCCCTGGGCATCGTCAATCTGGAGGCAATGGCCTGTGGGTTGCCGGTGGTGGCCAGTGCGACCGGTGGCATACCCGAGGTGGTCCTTGACGGCCAGACCGGCTATCTGGTATCCATTGACCAGGTCCATGACGGCACCGGCACACCCACCAAGCCTGAGGAGTTCGTGCAAGGCCTGGCCCAGGCCATCAACCGGGTCATGTCCGACCCCGACAAGGCCAGGGCTATGGGCCTGGCTGGCTATGAGCGGGCCCGGGACCACTTCAGCTGGGAGACCATAGCCGATCAGACCGTGGACCTCTACGGGAGCCTGCTGGGCTGAGTGTTCTGAAAGGCCACTGTCTGTGCTGATGCCTGCCTGGTGTCATAATGAGGGTATGAGAGCACAAGTCACCCCATCCGATTCGCCTGTCCACGAGGGCAGAGGGCCAGCGGCAGCCCTGGAACTCAAGCAGGTGGAATTCCGGCGGTCGGGTCGGGTCATCCTTCAGGATGTGAACCTACGGGTCATGCCGGGCGAGCGCTGGGTCCTCTTCGGCCCCAACGGCATCGGCAAATCCACCCTGGTGCAGATGATGAGCAGCCGTGGCTTCCCCTCCAGCGGCAGTGTCGATATATTGGGCAACCGTCTGGGCAAGGTGGACGTCTTCTCATATCGACATCGGATTGGTTTGAGCTCGGCCGAACTTTCCCGGTCCTTCCCCTACGATGAGGACCCCCTGGACGCCATCGTCACGGCTCTGACCGCCACCACAGGGCGTTGGCGGGACTCGTACACGGCCGAAGACTATGGCAAGGCCAGGTCCCTCATGCGGCAGTTCGGCATCCAATACCTGGAAGGCAGGGAGTTTTTCCGCCTGTCGGAAGGCGAAAGGACCCGGGTGCTGATCTGCAGGGCCCTGATGGCTGATCCGGACCTTCTGATTCTTGACGAACCCACCACAGGTTTGGACCTTGGCGGTCGGGAGCTGGCCCTCCAGGCTTTGAGCTCCATCGCCGGGCAGCGGGACCAGCGGGCTGTGGTCCTGGTGACCCACCGCTTGGAGGAGATTCCCCGGGGCTTCAACAAGGTCGCCATCATGGGTCGGATTCAGGGCGATGAAGCCAGCGCTCGCAGAGACGACCTGAGCGGACGTGACCCGCAGCCTGGAACCATCACCTACCAGGGAGGGCTGCGCGGCGGCTTTACTGGGAAGCGGCTCACGCAGATCTTCGGCCTGCCCATGCTGGTGACTGAGGACCGTGGCCGTTGGAGCGCCATCGCCGACTATCAAGATACCAGCAGGGAAGGGCAGTGATGAGCCTGAGACGAGGACCGCTGCAGGCGGGAGAGAAGGTGCAGTTCACCGACCGCAAGGGCAAGCGAATCAGCGACCAGCTACAGGTGGCTGGTTCTACCCAGACCGAGCACGGTCTGATCCTCCATGATGATGTGATCGGGCGACCCCAGGGAAGTCTGGTTACGACGGTTCGGGCCAAGCGGGAAGATCAGCTGGACCCAGACCACCCTGAGCGCAACGCCGGCAAGCCCTGGAAGGCCACCAGGGCCATTGGGGGCTGGCAGTACGCCGTCATGCGCCCGCGTATGGCCGACTATGTCCTTTCCATGCCCAGGGGTGCCCAGATCATGTACCCCAAGGACATCGCCAGGGTCATCCAGCTCGGCGACATCCGCAAGGGCATGCGGGTGCTGGAGTCCGGTGCCGGATCTGGGGCCATGAGCCTGAACCTCCTTGATGCGGTTGGCGACCAGGGGGAGCTGACCACCATTGAGATGCGGCCTGAGTTCGCCAAGGTGGCCGAGGCCAACGCCACCCTGTATTACGGGGGTTTCCCGGACTGGTGGAAGGTCCTTACCGGTGACTTCGACTCGGTCGCCGCCGGTCTGGAGGAGGCCTACTATGACCGGATCGTCTTGGACATGCTGGACCC
The DNA here is from genome assembly GCF_003315635.1 of Bifidobacterium aemilianum. Taxonomy (GTDB): domain Bacteria; phylum Actinomycetota; class Actinomycetes; order Actinomycetales; family Bifidobacteriaceae; genus Bifidobacterium; species Bifidobacterium aemilianum. The sequence continues at coordinate 4,795 of NZ_PDCG01000002.1, forward strand.
CTGGAACCGACTGGACCAGGCCTATCGGGTCCTGTCGCCGGGCGGGGTCCTGACCGCTTATGTGACCACCAGCACCCAGCTCAGCCGTCTGGCCGAGGCCCTGCGACATGCCGAGGTCTGGACTGAGCCAGACATCAGCGAATGCCTGGAGAGAGATTGGAAGGCCCAAGGCCTGGCCGTCCGCCCCGACCACCAGATGATCGGGCACACTGGCTTCCTGCTGACCACCCGATCCATGGCCCCAGGCTTCCAGGCCCTACGCAAGCGGGACCGGGCCAGCAAGGACACGGCCACGGACATAGACTCCCTGACCCCGCAGGAGCGGGCAGAGCAACTGGAAAGCTTGGAGCTGCGGGACATTTCGGACAGAAAACTCCGCAAGGTGCTCAGGGACCTGGACGCCCAGGTGCAAGCCCTCTAAGGCCAAGCCGGCAGTCGGTAGCGAGACAAGGCTGGCGGCAGGCAGAGCGGCTGCTTGCAGGTAGACTGATAGAAGGAGGCTTCCATGGGTGTCAATATCAAGAAGGTTGCCAAGAAGGCGGGCGGGTACCAGTACCTGCTCATGGTCATGCGCCATGCCAAAACCAAACAGTCCAGTCCGGACGGAGACTTTGCCCGGCCACTGACCGACAAGGGCGATAAGCAGGCCAAGAAGATGGCCAAGGGATTGGTCAAGGTCGACTTGGTGCCTGACAGGATCGCGGCCTCGAGCGCCCAGCGGGCCCAGGAGACCCTGGAGATCATGCTCAAATACCTGGGTGACCAGCCCAAGGTCGACTCCCACAAGAGCCTCTACGAAGACGGCGTGCAAGCAATCTGGGACCAGCTGGCCCAGTCCAAGGACAAGACCCACAGGCTCATGGTGCTCGGGCATGAGCCGACCCTGTCTGTGACCTGCCAGTGGCTGGCTTCTCCGGCATCCGACCCCGGTCTCCTTGACCTGCTGAATGTGGGTCTTTCTCCGGCGTCCATCGCCATATTCGGCGCCAACAAGCCATTGAAGGACTGGTGTACACACGAGGCCGATCTCCTGGCCTTCATCAGGCCCAAGGACCTGGACTGAGTGGTATCCATCACTTGGCCTGATTGACCAAGGCTGAGGAACTCGGAGCCGACAAGCCCGCTGAATACGACCATCCCCATGACCGATTTGAGATGAGTCCGGTCACGGGGATGGTTCTGCTGTTCTGTCTTGTGGGCTAGGACTTGCTTGGAGTCTTACCCCTTACTGGCTTTGCGTCTGACCCGGAGCAGTCCTAGGGCCAAGCAGGCGCAAGCCAGGCCAGCCACCAGGCAGTCCAGCACCGGAGCACCTGTGTGGGCGAGATGAGCCGGAGTCATCTGCCCTTGAGCGTCCTGGTCAGTCATGACATCAAGAGGTCGTTGTGGATCGGGGTCGCTGGGTGCTTCCCCGTCGGCTGAAGGCCTGGAAGCAGGGTTGTTGCTCTGGTCGCCGTTGTTGGGATTACAGCTTGCGCTGTTGCTGTTGGATCCGTTGGACCCGTTGGAACCATTGCTGTCAGTGGACTCCTTGGACTTGTCTTTGGAGTTGGAGGTGGGGCTGGAGTCATTCGAATTGGCACCGTTCGAGTTGTCCGGCGTCGATGGTTGCTGATCGGCAGGAGTGATCTTCTTCTGGTAGACATACATGACCGTTTGCGCCTGGTCGGTGAAGCTGCCCTTGGTTTGCCCCTTGCTGTCGATCAGGACCCAGCCCTGAATGCTGCGCGGCTTGGTCTCATAGGCGGTGCCGATAGGGCCCGTCAGTATGCTGTCAACCTCCGGTGCCTTGCCTTGCTCGTCCTGGTAGTGGATGGTGATGGCGCCTCCCATGGCCCGTTGATAGATGAAGGAGACCGCGTGGCTGCTGCCGTCCAGGTGACCTTTGCTATCGCCTTCGGTCCTTACCCACTCCCAACCCTTGATGGCGATGGGTTCGAGGTCATAGCCGTCACCGTAGTTACCGCTGATGATCGAATCGTCGGCCAGCTTCTGGTTCTTGTCTCCCAGATAATGGACGGTGACGTTCTGGCCTGCCGCCTTGCGGTAGATCATGGTGACCTCCTGAGCGCTTCCGGTCAGGCTTCCCGACTCATCACCCACTGCGTGGTCGAAGGTCCATCCCTGTATTGAGAGGTGTGTGGCTTGGAAGTGGTCTCCCCATCTTCCGCCCTGACCCAGGGTCAGGGCATCCGTTAGCTTGTGCCCCTGCTGGTCCTGGTAGTGGACCGTGACCGGGGCTCCCACCGCCCTCTGGTAGACCGGATTCAGGTCCTGCTTCCGGTCGGTCACAGTCCCCGAGCTTGGGCCGCTGACGAATTCCCAGCCTGCCACGGGAGCCGTGGTGTCAATGGCTTTGACATCACCCAGGTTGCCGTTGACGCTGGTGTCTGTGACCGCATGGCCACTCTCGTCCGTGATGTTCGCACCGTGCTGGTCAACATAGTGGATGGTAACGGCTTGGCCGGCTGTTCGTGTGTAGGTGTAGATGATGGTCTGCGGCTTGTCGGAGTAAGAACCGTGGACCGGGGCGCTGCTGGGGTTTCTTCCCTTCGCCGGCGCGGAGAGGCTGAAGGGAATGATCAGGTAGTGGGTGCACTGGGAGGGAACGGCCTTCCATTGCCCCACGCGGGTGGGGCCGGGGATTGCTGGGGGTGGGTGACGTTCTTGAGGGTGAAGGTGCCCTTGGCTTTGTCGCGGGTGTAATCGGTGCCCGCGTTGAAGTAGGACCAGAGACTGATGACGCTGTCGGGAGACAGGAGGTTCTTGGTCTTGTCCAGCAACTCCTTGATGGCCAACCATGTGGTCTGTTGCTCGTATGGGTAGACGGTGTCCAGGTCCTCGCCATGGGCAAGCTTCATCAGTGACTTGTAATCGACTGTCACCGTGGGATTGGCAGGGTCGACATAGACTGGATCGGTTTCGATGAATCGAAAACCGAAATTGCCATTGATGCCGGTCAGCTTGGGATTGGTGATGCCTGACAGGTCGGCGATGCAGTTGTAGACCAGGTTGGCTGATTGAATGTTCGGGCCATTGAGGATTTCCAGCAGTGGCGTGATGTCCTTGATCCGCCCACCGTGTATGGTGAGTTTTTCCAGCTTGGTGAGTCCCTGGATTGGGGTCACGTCGACGATGTCCGAATGTATGTAGAGGTCATGACCGTCCACCTTGAAGGGGGGATTGAGGTTGAGCTCCATGCTGAGGTCCAGCTTGGTTACATTGCTGGCGTATTGGATTTTCTCCAAGGAATATTGGGCAACGCCGGTGTTGGTCTGTGCGAGCAGGGGGTGCGATTCCCCTTCGGGGTGGTCGGGGGTATACACCACGTTACTGATGTAAGTCAGAGTCTTGAGATTGTCCTTGGTGACATCGGCCAGGTAATGGTTGGGGGTGGTGGATGCCTGTGGATATTGGTCCAGATAGTTGGCCTTCAGGTTGGCCAGCATCAGTTTCGGAAGCGTTTGTTGGGCATCCAGGAATCCAGGTCATCGGAGCCGCTTCTCTGGAGCTCGGCTGTAGGATTTGCTTGCCCGAACTCCTGAGCTTGGGCCATTGCTGATTCGGGTAAGGCCATGCAGGTAAGCATGGCTAGGGTCACGGTGATTCCCAATATGGCGTGGTGCCATGGTATATGCTTATACGGCATGATGCTCATCCCCCATCAATAATTCATGATCACCGCCCGCTGAGGTCAGAACACTGATGGGTGAGTCCCCAACTGCGGCGACTGTCATCCTGCCCTCGGAACATGCCTTGCGCATGACAATCCGAAAACAGTCGGTACCTGTATAGCAAAAGCCTGGAATTCCAACGACTATACGTTTCTATTCCTACTGTCAACAGCAGGTATATAAGTCTGATTTATGACGACACCTTAAATTGGCTAATGCATCTATGAGGACCCGAAGTTGGTAGGCTGAACCCACTACTTCACATCGACATCGGAGGACGCATGGCTGCTCTTACTTCTGTTTCCGGATTCCCTCGCATGGGCCAGAACCGTGAGCTGAAAAAGGCCATCGAGGCCTATTGGAAGGGCAAGGCAAGCCTGGATGACTTGCGCCGGCAGGGAAAGAAGCTTCGTGCCCGCCACTGGAGGCTTCAGCAGGAGGCCGGCATAGACCTGATCCCCTCCAATGACTTCAGCTACTATGACCAGGTGCTGGACACCGCCATCCTCCTCAATGTCATTCCCCAGCGTTACCAGCGGCTCTCCCTGGCCAATCCGGAGGACACCCTCTTCGCCATGGCCCGTGGCTACCAGGGGGAGAAGGGCGACACCACTGCCCTGCCCATGAAGAAGTGGTTCACCACCAACTACCACTACCTGGTGCCCGAGATCGACCCGGCCACGCGGATCAGACTCAACTCCAGCAAGCCCTTCGATGAATTCCAGGAGGCCAAGGAGTTGGGGATCATCACCAAGCCGGTGCTGGTAGGTCCCTACACCTTCCTTAAACTGGCCAGAGACTCCCAAGCCAGGGAGATCAAACTGGATGCCGGACTCGTTGATGCCGTGGCGGCCGTATACGCCCAGGTCATCGAACGCTTCGCCGACCTGGAGGCCCTGTGGATCCAGCTTGACGAGCCCTATCTGGTCCTGGATAAGGAGACCGGCGATGCCGAGCTCTTCAAGGCCCTCTATTCACGGATCCTGCCGGCCCGCAGGGGGAGGATCAAGGTCCTGCTCAACAGTTACTTCGGGCACATGGGCGACATCTACGAGACAGTCAATCTCCTGGGCTTCGACGGTCTGGGGTTGGACCTGGTCGAGGGGCGCGATGAGAACCTGGCAGCCGTCAACAGCTATGGTGTGGCCGAAGGCACCACCATCTTCGCCGGCCTGGTCAATGGGCGCAACATCTGGCGCAACGACTATGCGGTCACCCTTGGCCTGGTCGATGCCCTCAGGCAGAAGACCGACCGCCTGGCCATCTCCACCGCCTCCTCCCTCCTGCATGTGCCCTTCTCCACCCAAGGCGAGGATGGGCTGGCCGAAGAGGTCCGACGGCATTTCGCCTTCGCCGTGGAGAAGCTAGGCGAGCTTCATGACATCGCCCAACTGGCAGCAGGGCAGGGGCTTGATGCCCTGAAGACCAACCAGACCCTCTTCAACGGCAGCAGGGTGGTCCCTGACCAGTCCGTGGCGGACCGTATCGCCTCCCTGTCGGATGCCGACCTGGTCCGGCAACCCGCACGGGCCCAGCGTCAGGCCCTCCAAAGGAAGGCCTTGGGCCTGCCCCTACTGCCGACCACCACCATCGGTTCCTTCCCCCAAACCAAGGAGGTGCGTGCCGAACGTGCCCGCCTACGCAGGGGGGAGATTGACCAGGTGTCCTATGACAAGTTCATACGGGGACAGATCGACCAGGTCATCGCCAAGCAGGAGGAACTTGGCCTGGACGTTCTGGTCCACGGAGAATTCGAGCGCAACGACATGGTCGAGTACTTCGGCCAGAGGCTCAGGGGCTTCCTCTTCACCAAGAACGCCTGGGTTCAGTCCTATGGAACCCGCTGCGTCAAGCCACCCATTGTCTGGGGTGACGTATCGCGGGCCCAACCCATCACGGTGGAATGGAGCTCCTACGCCCAGAGCCGCACCCAGCGGATCATGAAGGGGATGCTGACCGGGCCGGTTACCATTCTCAACTGGTCCTGGCCCCGGGAGGACGTCAGCAACCAGATCCAAACCACACAGTTGGCCCTGGCCATCCGCGACGAGGTGCTGGACCTGGAACGGGCTGGTATCAAGGTCATCCAGATCGACGAGGCGGCCCTGCGCGAGAAGCTTCCCCTACGCAAGTCCGACTGGCACAAGGACTATCTGGACTGGGCCATTCCCGCCTTCCGTCTGGTCCACTCGGCTGTCCAACCCACCACGCAGATCCACACCCATATGTGCTATTCGGAGTTTAATGACATCATTCGGGACATTGATGCCATGGATGCCGATGTGATCTCCTTCGAGGCCTCCCGTGGAGACCTGGTGGTGCTGGATGCCATCCACGACGCCCACTTCGAGACCGAGGCTGGGCCTGGGGTCTACGACATCCATTCCCCCCGCATCCCCAGCCAGGCTGAGATTGAGGAGCGCATCGGGCAGATTCTGGACAAGATGGATGTCTCCAAGGTCTGGATCAACCCAGACTGTGGCCTGAAGACCCGTGGCAACGAGGAGACCTGGCCCTCCCTGGCCAACATGGTCCAAGCCACACTGGCGGTCCGGGCCCGCCTGGAAGCGAGGTAGACCATGCATAACCCCATCTTCTCCCTTGAGGTCTTTCCCCCAAAGCGCGACGCTCCCGTTGGTACCATCTACGACACACTGGATGGGCTCAGCGGCCTCATGCCGGACTTCATCTCCGTGACTTATGGCACCGGCAAGAGCGCGGACAGGACGGCGACCGCCCGGATATCCAACACCATTCGTAAGGACTATGGTCTGCCCGCCGTAGCCCACCTGACTGCCCAGTACATAGACAAGGCCCAGGCCGATGAGGCCCTGAACATGTTCGAGCAGGCCGGAGTCAGCGCGGTGCTACCCCTGCGCGGTGACCCGGTTCCGGGCCGTGAGCCGGCCGGCGTCTTCGACTATGCCAGCGACCTGATCTCCTACATCAAGCAGACCAGGCCCCAGATGACCATCTTCGCGGCCTGCTACCCGGAGTGCCACCCCCAGGCCGAGAATCTGGACCAGGACATCCTCTTCCTCAAGAAGAAGGTGGACAGTGGGGCCAGCCATCTGATTTCCCAGCTCTTCTACGACAATGAGGATTTCTACCGCTTCCTGGATAAGGCCAGGGCGGCCGGTATAGACGTTCCCATTGAGGCGGGCATCATGCCCGTCACCAATGAGGGCCAGGTCCGGCGCATGGTCAAAAGCTGCGCCTCACGGGTTCCCGAGCGGTTGGAGACCATGCTGGAACGCTGGGGGAGTGACTCGGCCGTACTCAAGGAGGCGGGAATCGTCTACGCCTCTGACCAGGTGGCCGACCTGGTGGCCCATGGGGTCGATGGGATTCATCTCTACAGCATGAACAAGGCGGCCGTCACCAGGCGCATCTGGGAGAACGTCGGTGACCTCTTCGAGGACGAGGACAGCACGGTTAGTGACAAGGACCTAGCAAACCAAGCCTGAAGTGCCCTGGCATCCGTTAAAATCGCTTAGGGGTGGCCCACTAGCATTCGTGGCGGGCCACCCCTAAGCATGCAGCGGCTTGTGGACTGCGGCCGGAAACCACTGCGCTTCCTAGTGAACTCTGGGATTACTCTTTCTGTGAGTCGGATTTCGTTTCCACCTGCTTGCGGTGGGCCTGCTCGGCGGGCCGGTCGTGGGCCTTTCTGGCGGCAGGTCCCCCTGGGCTTGTCTGGCCCTTCCTTGACCAGCCTCGCTGTCGGGTCTGAGGAAGGCAATCCTATTGAGCAGTAAACGGTGGACCGGCGGAATCTTGGCCAGACCCAGCCCGAGAACCAGGCAGATGATGATGACCCAGGATCCTAGATCCTTGCCGCTGAGTATCAGCACAATCATGAGCCCTGCGGCCAGAATTCCCAAGAGCTGCTGGGCCTTGTTCTGTTGTTCGGTCATCATGGAGGTCTTCAGTGGCAGTCCCCCGAATACAGCCCCTATGACGAGGCCGACCAGACCCGTCGCGACCACAATGATGATGTCCATTAACGACACTGTTTCCTCTTTTCCGTCGGGACTCATGCTCGGGATGGTGCCTCTTGCCGACTGCTTTCACAAGGCCCCGCATGGGTCGTCCCTGCAGGCGGTATCCCAGCTACCAAGATACCTGAACTGGCCAGACAGAACCCGTCCCCTGAAATAGGTCAGCCCTGGACCCCTTGGGTCTGCTGCATGTACATAGTCCTGTCGATGAGTCTCCTCTGCTTGGTCAGGTTACCGTACTGCTGGGGGTCGATCGTGGACCTGGCATCTTCCTGACCATTCAAGACACCTGCGATCTCGGCGATGATCTGTTCGTAGCTGGTTTGGTCGCTGCGGTGTATGCCCGTCACAGGGCCTTGCCGGAGCACCACGATCCTGTCGCATAGGGCGAAGACATTCGGGAGGTCATGGCAGATCACCAGCACCGACCGTCCCTCCGAACGCACCCACTTGATGTGGGTGAGGACATCCGCCGTCTGCATGACCGACAGTGATGCGGGGGTTCGTCGAGCAGTATGGATATGCAAACACCTGACCAAAGTATGCCGGAGTCATCATTGCTGTATTGGCAGATCTGATGGCTCGTTTCTTATAGGTTTCCATAGAAAGATGGCATTGTCGTTGTTGATCGAATATGGGCGACGGTCCCTGTACAGCATGTAGATTGGTGCTATGAACACTCTCCAAGAGCTCGGTCTGCGGACCATTGACCTGATTCATGCGGGTCTGACCGAACTGGATGCGGCCGCGGGCCTGTTGGGCGGCCTGGTGGATATGGGCATGGACAAGGGCTGCGTGGCCCAGCTCCTGCAGCTCCTGAACCATGCCTGCGACGCGGATGCGGCCCTGAGGAACCTGTCGGGCATGGTGACCAGCCAGGAGGACTGCTCACCCCTGCTGACCAGGCTTTGGAGTGATGAGGCTGCCCAACGGCGACTGATTGCGGTGCTGGGCGCCTCCGACGCCCTGGGCAAGACCATGCGCTACCGTCCCGACCTGGTGGAGGCGGCCGCTTTTGATGACTGTGGCAGTGCCGACTTCGATAAGCGCCAACGCCTGGACCACATGGCCAAGGCCTTGGGGCTGAACAGTGGGCACTTGGGGGAGGGGGAGCCAAGCCTTGCGCCCCTGGCCCTGGAGGACCCGGCCCAAGCGGTGACCCGCATGCGCCAGGCCTACCGGCGGCAACTGGCGGCCATCATGGCCAAGGACCTGTGCGCGGCCAATCCCATGGAGATCCAGCCCGTCATCAGCAGTTCCCTGTCCGACCTGGCCGATGCCAGCCTCGAGGCGGCCCTGGCCATTGCCCGGGCCCAAGTCGAGGGGAGTGAGCGCTGCCGTTTCACCATCATAGGCATGGGCAAGCTGGGTGCCCACGAGCTCAATTATGTCTCCGATGTGGACCTGATCTATGTGGTCGAACCTGCCGATGACCACACCTCCATGGCTCAGCTGACGGCGGTTGGGTCCAGGCTGGCCGGCAGTCTGCAGAAAATCTGCCAGTCGGCCATGCCGGGGGTGGCCGAAGCCCCCCTCTGGCAGATCGACACGGGTCTGCGGCCCGAAGGCAAGGATGGCCCCCTGGTCCGCCGGCTTGAGGCCCATGAACTCTATTACCAGCAGTGGGCCCAAAGCTGGGAGTTCCAGGCGCTGCTGAAGGCGCGGCCTGTGGCCGGCGACGCGGCCTTGGGCCAGGCCTATCTACAGATGACCCAGCCCCTGGTCTGGCAGGCCTCCCAAAGGGAGAACTTCGTCAATGACTGCCAGGCCATGCGTAAGCGGGTCGAGGACCTGATCCCCACCGCCAACAAGGAGCGGGAGATCAAGCTGGGCCGCGGTGGCCTGCGTGACGTGGAGTTCACGGTCCAGATGCTCCAGCTGGTCCATGGCAGGTCCGATGAGACCCTGCGGGCCCGCTCCACCCTCCAGGCCTTGGACGCCCTGGCGGAAGGTGGGTACATATCGCGCAACCAGGCTACGCTCCTCTCCAAGGATTACCGCTTTGAGCGGGTCCTGGAACACCGGCAGCAGATCTGGCAGATGAGACGGACCCACCTCTTCCCCGACATCCATGGGGTCAATAGCGGTCAGGTCGACGCCAAACCCTTTGACCAGAGCCTGGTCAAGGAGGCCCTGGACCAGAACCGGGACCTGCGGCGCCTGGCCAAGGCCTTCAGGCTCAGGCCTGTGGACCTCTATGAGCTCTATGACAAGACCCGCAAGGAGGTTCGCCGCCTCCATATGGACATCTACTACCGGCCCATGCTGCCCATCAACGCCCAACCCGGCAACGACCGCATCGTCCTGAGCGCCCAGGCCACCCGTGATCGCTTCGCCTCCATTGGCTTCGCCGATGTGGATGCGGCCATGCGGCATGTGGGCGCCTTGACCGAGGGGGTCTCGCGGGCCAGCAAGATCAACCGTTTCCTCCTGCCGGCCGTCCTCCAATGGTTGGGCGAGGGGCAGAACCCAGACATGGGCCTGCTCTACTGGCGCAAACTGGAGGAGCACTTCGGCAAGGGCAGCCCCTACCTGGGTTTCCTCCGGGATTCACCCATGGCCGCCAAACGTCTGTGTCATGTCCTGTCCAACTCCAGGGTCCTGGGGGACGCCCTGAACAAGTCCGTCGAATCCATCACCTGGCTGGGCAGCGATAAGCTGCTGACCGCCCGCAGTAGGTCCAGCCTGGACACCCAATGCCAGGCCACCATGGAACGCTACGCTGGCAACACCAAGGAGTTCGCCGATTCCCTCCGGGCCATGAGGCGGCAGGAGATAGAACGCATCGGCTTGTCCTGGCTCAATTCCACCCTGGATGGCAAGGGCTGCCTGACCGGTATGACCGACGTCTACGATGCCATCATCGAAGCGACCCTGGAATTCGCCATACAACACCAATGCCAGGTCATGGACCTGCAAAGCCCCCCTGCGGCCATCTGCCTGATCGCCATGGGCCGCTATGGCGGGCACGAGATCAACTTCTCCTCGGACGCGGACCTCATGGCCTTCTACCGGCCGGAGGGAACCTTCGGGATGCAGGGGCAGGCCGGGCCCTTCGCCCTGGCCGTCATCGACGAACTACGGGCCATCCTGCAGGGACCAATCAGCCTGGAGGCCAAGATCGAACTGGACTTCGACCTGCGCCCCGAAGGCAAGAACGGGCCCCTGGTCAGATCCTACGAGTCAGCCAGGGAATACTACGGGTCCTGGTCGCAGACCTGGGAGCATCAGGCCCTCCTGCGGGCCCGCTATGCGGCGGGGGACCGGCAGCTGGCCGAGGATTTTCTGACCCATATAGCCGACCCCCTGCGCTACCCAGCCCAGCCTCCCAGTGAGGAGGAGATGAACGAGACCCGCAAGCTCAAAGCCCGGATGGAGGCCGAGCGGCTGCCCAGGGGCGTCCACCGTGAGCGTCACCTGAAACTGGGCAAGGGTGGACTGTCCGATGTGGAATGGACCGTGCAGCTCCTGCAATTGCAGGAGGCCGGCCAGCACCCGGAACTCAGGGTCCATTCGACCCTCCAGGCCCTGGACCGGCTCAAGGCCCTGGGTGTCCTATCTGCGCAGGACGCCAAGGTGCTCAGGGAGACCTGGATCATCTGCACGGATGCCCGCAACGGCAACTACCTCTGGAACGGCAGGGTGGCCCAGGCCGACATCATCCCCGACGACCTGGACGCCCTGGGCGGCATGGCCGTATGCCAGGGCTACCCGGCCAACCGGGGGCAGTACTACGAAAATGACCTGCTTGCCCTCATGAGGCAGTGCCGGGAGGTTATGGAGCGGATCTTCTACCAGCTGGATTGAGGCCCAGCCTGGCAAGGCGGCGAGCGCTGGCGACTGCCAGGGGAAGCTAGGCGGACTATTGGACGTCAGTGGCCACGTGCCGGGTTGGTCTGTGTCGGCAGGCGCTCGCAGGCTTGCCCTTGTCGGCCAATGGTCGTATTGTTGGCGAGGTCACGAGATGACCACCTTGACGCTCCGCCTCCATTCGGCGGACCAGAGTAGAAAGGTGGACCGGTGTCGGCACAGACATTCCTGGTCAATCAAGCAATTCCCCAATCCCCGCATTCCCCATCCGGGACTCTGGCTGATTCATCCAGGCAACCTCCCCTGTCCATGATCGGCAGGAGCCTGGTCACCCTGGACGACCTGTCCACTGGTCAGATTCAGGAATTGTTGGATAAGGCGCACTATATTGATGGACATCGTGGTGAGGTGGCCGACAGCTGCAAGGGCAGACTGTTGGCCACTTTGTTTTATGAGCCCTCCACCCGGACCCGGCTCAGCTTCGAGACGGCCATGCTCCGCCTGGGCGGACAGGTGATCGGCTTCGCCGGTGCCCAGCAGTCCTCGGTCTCCAAGGGCGAATCCATCAGCGACACGGTCAAGACCGTCTCCAACTATGCCGACATCATCGCCATCCGCCACCCCAAGGAGGGTGCGGCCCTGGTGGCCTCCCGTGCGGCAGGGGTCCCCGTCATCAATGCCGGGGACGGTGGCCACATGCACCCCACCCAGACCCTGGCCGACCTGGCCACCATCACATCAAGATTCGGTCGGCTGACTGGCTTGACCGTCGGCCTGTGCGGCGACCTGACCTTCGGCCGTACGGTCCACTCACTGATCGAGACCCTCTGCCGGTTCGGTGGCGTCAACTTCGTGCTCATCAGCCCCGAGGAGCTGAAGACCCCCCAGTACGTGATTGATTGCATCAAGGAATCGCCCAGCTGCTCCTATACGGAGGTCAAGGATCTGACCCAGGTGATCGGCGACCTGGACGTGCTCTACATGACCCGGGTCCAGAAGGAACGCTTCTTCAACGAGGACGACTACCTGCGTCTGCGCGACAGCTATATCCTTGATGCCGGCAAGCTGGCCCTGGCCAAGAGGACCATGGCGGTCCTCCACCCCCTACCCAGGGTCAACGAGATAGCCGTGGAGGTCGATGCCGACCCCAGGGCGGCCTACTTTGAGCAGGTGAGGAACGGCATGCTGGTGCGGATGGCCCTGGAGAGCTCCCTGCTTGGGGTGGAGCTGCCAGGCTATGAGTCCGTGGGTGCGGCAGGTATGAAGCAGGAGCAGGAGGTCAAGGACTGATGGAAGTAACCAGCGTCACCAACGGGATCATCATCGACCATGTGCCGGCAGGAACGGCTCTGAAGGTCCTCTCCTATCTGCGCATTGATCCCACGGCCAACCGCCTGGCCCTGATCATGAACACCAGCAGCCAACGCTACGGGAGCAAGGACATCATCAAGATCGAGGGCGACCGGAACATCGACCTGGCGGCCCTGGGCTTCCTGGCCAGGCAGGCCAGCGTCTGCATCGTGCGGGGCGGGCGCATCGTCGAGAAGGTCAAGCCGCCCCTGCCCGAGCACCTGGTCAATGTGATCGCCTGCAAGAAACCCCGCTGTGTGACCGGTAGCGAGCCCGGCATAGACCAGGCCTTCCACCTGGCCCACAGCGACCGGCAGGAGTACCGTTGCGACTATTGCGACGAGGAAGCCGAACTCTGACAGCGGGCGGAACCGCTCAAGCCGACCACACAAGAATCCATAGGGAGCCATGGGGTTTCCCGCAGCTGGCGCGAAGACAAGGTGAAGCATGGTGAGACTGGAGAACATAAGCCTCTGGACCGGGGGTGAGACCATTGACCTGGTCATTCCCGATGGACCTAAGCCCTTGGGTGATGGTGGGCCAGAGGCCCAAGGCCGGGTCGATGCCCGTGGCCTGACCCTGGCGCCCGGTCTGGCCGACCCCCATGTTCACTTCCGTGACCCCGGCCAGTGCGACAAGGAGACCATGGTCAGCGGCTGTGCGGCTGCGGCCTCAGGCGGGTATACGGACCTGCTGATCATGCCCAACACCAGACCGGCCGTGGATGGCAGACCCCTGAAGGAACTGGCCGCTTCGGGTGGGGACCTTGCCGCCATTGCCGGCCAACTCATGGAACAGGGGGCCGATTCGGTCATCGACTACCTGCGGGGCTACGAGGACCTCCATGGGGTCCGTCTGCCCTCTCGCTACAAGCTCAGTGTCTGCGCCTCCATGGGCCGTGAGGGCCTTGAGGCCGTAGATCCAGACCTGTGGCGGCGCTTCATGCCGGGAGCCGGCAAGGACAGTCTGTCGGGCCACCCTGTGGTAGCCATCTCCGACGACGGGTCCGCCGTGCCCTCGGCCATTCTTGACCGGGTCCTTGAGGTGGCCCAGGAGACCGGGCTGCCCCTGGTCGAACACTGCGAGCACCACGATTCTGGCGTGGTCAATGCGGGGCCGGTCAGCCGGGAGCTGGGCCTGCCGGGTATTGCGGAGGACACCGAGCTGGCCATTGTGGCCAGGGACATCGAGGCGGCCCAAGGAACCGGTGTGCACATCCACTTCCAGCATGTGAGCACGGCAGGCTCCTTCGCCCATATCCGCAAGGCCAAAGCCCAAGGGCTGCCCATCAGCTGCGAGACCGCCCCCCACTACCTGGCCCTGTGCGACGAGGACCTGCTACGCTACGGCAGTCTGGCCAAGATGAACCCGCCCCTGCGATCCGAGGCGGACCGGCAGGCCACCCTTGAGGCCGTGGCCGATGGCACGGTCGACATGCTGGCCACGGACCACGCCCCCCATAGCAGTGGTGAGAAGTCGGTCGGACTGGCTCAAGCCCCCAACGGCATCATCGGTTTGGAAAGCGCCTACGGGGTCTGCCACCAGGCCCTGGTGGACTCCGGCCTGATCGGCGAGCGCCGGCTGATCGAACTCATGTCCCTGGCCCCCATGCGGCTCATGAGTGGCCAGGCGACCGACATAGCCGGCCTCGTGGACACCTACGGCAGCTATGAGGGCTCTACCCGGCCAGGCCCGGCAGGAGCGGACATGGCCAAGGGCATCCCCGATACCCCTCAGGGGGACTCTTCCGGTGGCGTGGGGGAATTCGGGGCACGACGGGTTCTGGACCTGGGCCAAGTGCCTGATTCGCAGGGGGTGGCCCTGACGATTCTGGACAATAAGCAGAGCTGGACCATCGACCCGCAGGCCTTCCATTCCAAGGCGAGAAACACACCATTCGGAGGCTGGCAGGTGACCGGCAGACCCCTGGCCACCATCATCGGCAGCCGGTTGACCTTCAATCGCCTACCCCAGTCCCGGTGCAGGTAGACAACGACCATACCCAAGAGGAAAGGAACACCCATGGACCGACTCATTGAGGCCATCGCGGCCAAGGAGAACCCAAGCGTCATCGGGCTCGACCCCCGGCCGGAGCTCATCCCTGAGCAGCTGCTCATGGATGAGGGGCAGAGCCAACCATCTCCAGTCCTCTACGCCGCCCAGCTGGCCAGTGCTTATTATTCCTTCAACAAGGCCATCATCGACGCTGTGGTCGACCTGGTGCCGGCGGTCAAACCGCAGATCGCCATGTATGAGGCCCTGGGGCCGCTGGGCATGGACGTCTACGTGCTGACCTGCCGCTACGCCCAGGAGCAGGGTCTGCAGGTCATCGGTGACATCAAGCGGGGCGATATCGGCTCCACGGCTGCCGCCTATGCCAAGCATCTGACCGGCAGCAATGTCGTCAGGGGCCAGGAGCCGCTCAGTGGCGATGAGCTTGATAATTGCGCTTGGGGGCCGGGTCTCTGGTATGAGGATGCGATCACGGTCAACCCCTACCTGGGCAGTGATGGCATCAGACCATTTGCCCAGGCCGCAGAAGAGGGCGACAAGGACATCTTCGTGCTGGTGCGCACCTCCAATGCCGGTGAGCTGCAGGAGCTTGAGCTGGCCCAGGGAGGCCGGGCCTTTGAGGCGGTGGGAGACATGGTTGAGGATTGGGGCAGTGAGAGCATAGGGGAGCATGGCTACTCCAGGGTGGGGGCCGTGGTGGGAGCCACCCACCCCAGCGAGGGGGCGGCGCTCAGAGCACGGATGCCTCATAGCTTCTTCCTGGTGCCCGGCTACGGGGCCCAGGGAGGCAAGGCCGCCGATGTCGCCGGCATGTTCGACGCCCAAGGCTCTGGTGCCATCGTCAACTCCTCCCGGGGTGTGATTGGCGCCTGGCGGCAAGACCCCAACTACCAGGAGGACATGGGCCATGAGGAGACCCTGGACCTGGTGGGACGCAACGCCAGGCGGGCCGCCATGGCCATGCGCGACGACCTGAGGGCTGCCCTGCGGGCATGACAGCGCAGGCATGACAGCCATGACTGTTCCGTAAGGCCGCCAAACAAGCAAGGAAACGATACAAGGAAGGAAGAGACCATGGAGCAAGACTCCACACAGCAGATCAAGGACCGGAGAACCAGGGGGCTCGACCAGCGCTTCACTGAATTCCTCCTGCAATCAGGAGCCCTGAAATTCGGCGATTTCACCCTCAAGTCAGGCAGGCGCTCGCCCTACTACATCAATTCAGGAGCCTTCGACGACGGCAGGAAGATTGCCACTCTGGGTGCCTTCTATGCCGAGAAGATCGTCCAATCCATGGACCAGGGGGCCCTGCCCGAGGCGATCGACAGCATCTTCGGGCCCAGCTACAAGGGCGTCCCCCTGGCCGTCGCCTCCTCCATAGCCCTGGCATCCATGCATGGCATGAATGTTGGCTACACCTTCGACCGCAAGCAGCCCAAGGACCACGGCGATGGCGGCATGATCATCGGCCGTCAGCTGGAGGACGGCATGAAGGTCCTCCTGGTCGACGATGTCATGACCGCAGGCACCGCCGTTCACGAGGTCATGCCCAAGATCAGGGCCGCGGCCGATGTCGAGGTCGTGGGCATGGTCATCTCCGTGGACCGGATGGAGAAACCCGATGGCTTCGACAAGCCAGCCATCGAGTCAATCCAGGAGGAGTTCGGATTCCCTGTCCTGGCCATCGCCAACGTGCGTGAGATCTTCGCCGCAGCCGAAATCATCAAGGATGCCGCCGGCAACTCCCTCCTCACCGAAGACCTCAAGGTCCGGGCAACTGCCTACCTGGAGGCCTACGGGGCCTGATGTCCAACTGCCGTGTTGACAGCCGCGGCCGATTCCAGAGCCTATGGGTAGACTGGTGGTCACGGATGGGGTTTGGCCACTGACCACGATGGATGGTGAGTCTGGAATAACAGGCGGACCGGCAGGCCGCCAGGAGGAGGACCCATGGCTTTGGCGGATGAATCTGGCAATAGGCAATCACCGGCTGACATCAGGCCGCAGGACCCGGCTCAGCAGGGGCGGGGACAGGCGCCGCTGCCGGACGCGCCTGAGTGCAGAGCATCCTTCAGGGTGCAGCCCCGGGCCCTGATGCTGATCCTGTCCGTGGTCATTGTTCTGGCCCTGGTTCTTGGCGCCCTCTTCTATGCCTTCGGCTCCTCCAGGAACAATGCCGCAAGGCCGACCTCAGGGCCGTCCGCGACAGCGAAACCCGGTCCCGCCCCAGCTGCTCCCAAGCCGCTGGACAACGAGGCCTACCGGGCCCTCCAGGCGGTGCAGGTCCGACCCGACAAGGCCGATGCCCAGGGAGGCTTCATCGTTGGCAGGCAGGGCGTGGGCAAGCCTACGGCCAAGGTCCCCACCATCGACATCTACATGGACTTTCTCTGCCCGCCCTGTGGCCAGCTTCATCAAATCCTGGACCCGACCCTGATGGCTCTGGTGGATGCGGGACAAGCCAATGTCGGCATCCACTTCATGTCCTTTCTGGACAGTCACAGGCCTGACCAGTACTCCAGCAGGACCGCCAGCATGGCCGCGACCGTAGCCCAGGAGGCGCCGGACTGTTTCCTGCCCCTGGTCGAAGCCCTCTATGCCAAGGACTTCCAGCCCTCAGAGGAGAGCCAGGACCCCATATCCAACGAGACCCTGGCCCAGGTGGCTCTCAAGGTCGGCGTGCCCCAGGAGGTGGCTGACCATGCCGTCCAGGGCCAGTACCTGGACTGGGTCCAGAAGCTGACCGACTACACCAAGACCCGTCCCGACCTGGAACATCCCAGCGGCCAATTCAAGGGGCAGATGACCACCCCGACCCTCATCATCAACAACAGCTACTTTCCGGTAGGTGAGCTTGGGAGCAACAGTGATGGCAAGAGCGCCCTGTGCAAGGCCATAGGTCTTCAACCAGCCAAACTGGGGGACCCGTCAGCACAACCAAGCATTGGAGCCGACAGAACATTCTTCCCCCTCTGACCGGACGGTAGGAAGGCGCCTGTGCGGGCCCTGCCAGCTTTGCCTGGCAATGGCCCCCTGACTGGTAGGTGTGCAGGGTCCCCGCCGAAGGTCTACCGGCCAGTCATTGACCGGAAGCGCGATGGCAGCAGGTAGGAAGGCTACCCAGCAGCAAGGAGAGCACATGGAGAGAGACCGAAGGGTGGACTCTGGCGCCAACCAGAACCCCAGTGAGACCGCAGCCCGTAAGCACCAGCCACGGCATGGTGCCCTCAATCCCCAGGGTGGCCACATGGCCAAGGCCCTGGTCCTGGCCCTGGTCGCGGCGCTCACCTTCCTGGCAACGGTGGGTGCCGCCGGCTGGATAGACCTGGAACTATCCATAGGCCGTAGGGGCGTGCCGCCCATCGGCCCCCATGACCCGCCGCTGATCGACATGAGGGCCGGGCGTGAGATCAATCTGCTGGTCCTAGGGCAGGACACGCGGGCTGGAGAGGGCAACGCAGCCCTGGGTGGCTACCAGGAGGGAGAGGATATGGCTGGCCACATGTCTGACACCGCCATGGTGGTGCAAATCAGCGCCGACCGCTCCTACATCAATCTGGTCTCCATACAGAGGGACTCCCTGGTGGATGCACCCGCTTGCCCCACCAGCCGGGGCCTCGTTCCAGCCCAGCGGCAGGTCATGTTCAATACCATTTTCTCCAGTGGCTGGCAGAAAGGCGGTGACCTGGCCTCGGCGGCCTCGTGTAGCCTCACTGCCGTCGGGTCCCTGACCGGTCTGGACCTGCATGACTTCATCGTGGTGGACTTCCAAGGACTCAAGGGCATGATAGACGCTGTGGGAGGTGTGGACCTGTGCATAGCGGCCGACACCAAGGACGACTACATCGGCCTGGACCTGGCCCGTGGCCTGCGCCACCTGAACGGCACCCAGGCCACCCAGTACGCCCGAATGCGCCATGGCTCAGGCACCGATGGCACGGACATCATGCGGACCACCCGCCAGCAGTACCTGGTCAAACAGCTCATGAACCAAACCCTCGCCAAGAGGGACTTCAGCCACAGCAGCCAGCTCTACGAACTGTCCTTCGCGCTCCTCAATGCCCTCAACTTCAGCCCCGGCCTTGGTTCAGCCCGCCCCCTGGTCGGTTTGGCCGCCAGCCTCAAAGACTTCAAGACCAGCCACCTCTACAGCCAGACCCTCCCCGTCATCCCCGCCCCCTCAGACAAGAACCGACGGATCTGGGCCCCGGCGGCCGAGGGCGTATGGCAGACCCTGCGTGACCACAAGCCCCTGGTGGTCCAAGAGACCAAGCAGATTCCAGAAGCGGGGGAGGACACCAGCGGCGAGGGCTCCGGCGTTGCCGGCAGCCAACCCCAGGACCATGACCAGGCCCCTTCGCCAGCAGTCGACCCGACCACCGGACTCTACCGCGACGAGCAAGGCACCCCTGATCGACCCCGCCACCGGTGGCCAGGTGGACCCGGAGGCCGCCTACATCCGCGACCCCCAGACCCAGGAGTACATCGGCACAGCCGACCGCTACCTCAATCACACTATCTGCTCCATGCCAGCCAAGAAGTAGTCAGACCTGTCCTGCCTCTGGTGAATTGGTATCCCTTCAGAGCTACTCGATGAGCTGGTAGCCGTGGGAACGGGCCACCTGGCCCAGCTTCTCCAGGTAGGTCTCGGCCGCCTGGCTGAGCTTGGTGCGTTCGTTGCCGATCCAGCCCAGGAGCATGGTCTGGTCGGTCTCCAGGGGGACGGTGACGATTTTCTCGTTGTTGAGGTCCCCGTTGTCGATGCCGGTGCAGACCGTGTAGGCGTTGAGGCCGATGATGAAGTTGAGCATAGTGGCCCGGTCGGTCACGTTGATCTGCTTGGGGGAGAAGTCCGGCCAGACCGCCTCCTCAGCGAAGTAGAAGGAACCCTCCTTGCCCTGCTCGTACTGGAGGAAGGGGTAGGGTTTGAGATCCTCCATGGACACCCGCTCCCTGGAGGCCAAGGGGTTGTTCCTGGCCAGGAAGACGTGCAGGTCGGCCCGGAAGAGGGGGTGGAAGACCAGGTGCTTCTCGCGCAGGAGCTTGCCGATCACATGCTTGTTGAAATCAGACAGGTAGATGATGCCGATCTCGGAGAGCATGTTGGCCACCTGGTCGATGATGTCCCTGGTTCTGGTCTCACGGATGGTGAACTCATACTCGTCCGCCCGGCTGTCGTGGATCATCTCCACGAAGGCCTCCACGGCGAACATGTAATGCTGGGTGGAGACCGAGCAGAGCTGCTTGCGGGGCTTGGCGTTGCGGTAGCGCTCCTCCATGAGGGCCGCCTGGTCCAGGACCTGCCGGGCGTAGGTCAGGAACTCGGCCCCATCCACCGTCAGGGTGATTCCCTGGGAGGACCGAGTGAATATCTCGATGCCCATCTCATGCTCCAGTTCCTTGACCGAGGAGCTCAGGGCCGGCTGGGAGACATAGAGTTCGTGGGAGGCCTCGTTCATGGAGCCGCATTCGACAATCTTGACGATGTACTTGAGCTGGAGCAGTGTCATAAGAACAGCATATACCAATGGGCATATTCAGGCCGTGTACTTATATCTCTATATGGACGGTGGGCAGGCTTTCGTCAAGGCATATGCTGTGGGCCGATCAGGCACATGGCTTGATCGGCCCACAGGATATATGCGATGCCGCTAGAGTCTCACGCCCAGGGATTCCAAGTCCCTGCGGGCCTGGGCGGCATCAGAGAAGAGGAAGGCCTGCATGCCCACGGCCTCGGCTCCGGACACGTTCTTGGGGGTGTCGTCGAAGAAGGCGGTCGTCGCGGGGTCCAGATCGTAGCGGCTCATGGCCAGCTGGTAGATGTGGGCATCAGGCTTATGCATTTTCTCCGCGCCCGATACGATGGTGCCACCCAGAAGATCCTCAAGCTGGGGGAACTTCTCGAAGGCGAAGTGGAAGGTCTCGTGGGCCCAGTTGGTCAGGCCCCAGCATCCGATGCCGGCCGCCAGCAGGTCCTCCAGGAGCTCCTCCATGCCAGGCACGATTCGTGTCAGGGAATCGTCGTAGTGCTTGATGTAGTAGGCGAAGACTTGGGCCATATCATCCCCATAGCGCTGCCTGTAGTCATCAATGACATCTGCCAGGTCCTCACCGGCATCCATCCGGTCCTCATAGTGGAAGAAGCCATAGGGGTCGTTGGGGGCGGCAATCTCGTCGATCAGTTGTTGGGGGTAGTGGCCCAGAAGGCAGGAGCGCAGCTGCCAATCAATCAGCACTCCGCAGAAGTCGAAGACCACGTCGGAGACCTCCGTGGCCATATCGTCTTGGATTACAGATGCTTCCGACAATGAAGATTCCATACCGGATTCACTGCTCATTCGCTTGGCCTGCTTTCATTTGTGCGTTTCACTGCTGACACGGAAAAGTCGAGGCCAGTACGGCCAGCCCCGACGACCACATGAAGCTTCTCAGATCTGGCCGACAAATCGCCCGGAGCCAGCGGCCCAGGGATCGGCCTCCTCGCTGTTGCCGGTAGTGGCCCGCCAAATGCAGGTTTGAATCTCCTCGACCAGGTCCCGGGCGACGATGGGGTAGCCAAACCTATCCCGTAAGGGTGTGAGGGGCTGACCGTAGAGGTCTGGAGCCTGCCAGCCCTGCTGGTCGCTGCCGGAGGCGAGGCTTCCAGCATAGCCATGGATCCAGGCGGCGGCCGCTGCCAGTTCCACGGCCATAGAGCTGTCGGATTCCAGCAGTTCCTCGTTCTGGGCCAGCATGGCGCCCAAGATGCCGGAGAGGACATCGCCGGAACCGGCCGTGGCCATCCAGGCCGGGCCGCGTCCCGAGACCATGGTCCTGACCCCGCCCTCGCCGTCGGGGCCGACCAGGATGGTGATGCCACCCTTAAGAAGCACGGTGGCGCCGGTCAACTCATGGGCCCTGAGCGCCCAATGCCAGGGGTCGGCCTGGACCTCGCAGGCCTCCAGGTCCTCGCCCAGCCGGCTCAGGAGTCGGGCCAGCTCGCCAGCGTGGGGGGTGATGACCACCTGGGGAGGCACGCGGGAGGGCAGGAGGTCCAGGGCGCCGGCATCCACGCAGATGGGGGGCATCTGCCTGGGGTCGATCTGCTGAGCGGCCGGATCATCCGGATCTTCCGGATCTTCCATGCCCCTTTCTGCGAGTCCAAGATCCTCGGCTTTCTCGCAGACCAATGGATCAAGCTCGTAATGGGCCAGGAGGGCGCTGATGGTCTCCTCTTGCAGGTCCCTCCCGTGACTGTTGTTCTCGTGGACGGGAACACCCGAACCAACCACCCAGGCCTGCACCCGTCCCTTGCCCATGACGGCCTCGGGCAGTTGCCCCAGGATGAGGTCCTGGGCCCTTCTGGGGCCCAGGTAGCGGACCATGCCCACATTGGTCCTGGCTGCGGCGCACGTGGAGAGCACGGCCGCACCGGGGTAGGCCTCGGAGCCGGTGACCAGGCCGACCACGCCGCGCTGGTACTTGCCGTCGCTGGGTTTGGGCAGGCGGATGAAGCTGGAGGCCAGGTCCTCGTCCATGGCCTCCACGACCGGGGCGAACTGGTCAATGTCAAAGCCCAGGTCCACCAGGACCAGCCTGCCGCAGGCGTAGGCTGCCGGTGGCAGTAGGGCGCAGGGTTTGAGGGCTCCCAGCATGACGGTCAGATTGGCAGGCAGGTGGTCGCCAGGCAGACTTCCGTCGTCCACGCCCAGTCCCGAAGGGGTGTCGACGGCCAGGACGATGGGCCCCTGAGCGCCGTCGTCAAGACCTGGCGGGATCTCCTCGTCGCTGGTCCCATCCCCATCTATGAGATCGCGGGGCAGTCCGGAAGGGTCACTGGGCCAGTTGTCTTGCCGGTCGGCAAGTTGCTCGCAGAGGGCATGGGAGATGGTGGCGGGTATGCCCGTCAGGGGCCCTTGGGCGCCGATGCCGGTCATGGCGTCGATGATAAGGTCCGCCGATAGGGCGTAGTCCACGGCGGTTTCCAGCCGTTCGCCCGCTTCACCGGCGCTGAAGCCTGCCTGGCAGCCGGGGATGGTCGCCTGGGGGTCGAGCACCAGGATCTTGCCGCCCTGCCTGGCGAAGGCCTCAAAGGCGGCCTGATGTACGCTGCGGCCCACGGCGATGGCCGTCACGTCCGATCCCTGCCGGGCCAGCTTCGCGGCCGCGTACATGCCATCACCGCCATTGTTGCCCCCGCCGACCAGGAGGACCAGCTTGGCCTCGTCAACCTCGATGCCGGCAGCTCCCAGGGCGTCCAAGGCCACCTGGGCCACAGCGGAGGCCGCCATGTTCATGAGGGGTATGCCTTGAGCCAGGAGGGGGGCCTCCATGGATCTGACGTCCGCCACATCGTAGGCCTTGTGGGTCAGTGCCCTACGTCCCTGCGCATCCCGAAGCTCTGCCATGTCAGTCTCCTTGCCTGGTGATGGTCACCATACCGGCAATTCTACTTGCCTGGGTATGGAAAGGCCCCCTTTGCACCAGGCTTGGCTGGAAGCGAAGCGGTGCGTGGGGGGCCTTGCCGGTCATGCTGGTTTTTGGTCGCTACTCCTCGGCGACCAGCTCCAGGTAGCTGTCGTTCCAGAGGTCCTCGTCGCCATCGGGCATGAGCAGGACCCGCTCCGGGTTGAGGGCCTGCACCGCACCCTCGTCGTGGGTGACCAGGATGATGGCGCCCTCGTATTTGGCGATGGCCTTGAGGATCTCATCGCGGGAGACCGGGTCCAGGTTGTTGGTGGGCTCGTCAAGCAGGAGGACATTGGCCCTGGAGGTAACCAGGGTGGCCAGGGCCAGACGGGTCTTCTCACCGCCGGAGAGGACCTTGGCAGGTTTCATGGCGTCATCCCCCGAGAAGAGGAAGGAACCCAGGATGGACCGCGCTTGGGTGTCGTCCAGTTCGGGGGCCACGTGGCGTAGGTTCTCCAGGACGGTGAAATCCATGTCCAGGGTGTCGTGCTCCTGGGCGAAATAGCCGATCTTGCAGCCATGCCCGTAGATGACCTCGCCGGTGTCGGGCTCCTCCTGACCGGCCAGGATTCGCAGGGTAGTGGTCTTGCCGGCGCCGTTGTAGCCCAGGATCACCACACGGGAGCCCTTATCCACGGCCAGGTTGATGCCGGCGAAGACGATGTTGGACCCGAAGGCCTTGGAGATGTCCTTGGCCGTGATGGGGGTGCGGCCCACCGGAGCTGGTTCGGGGAAGCGGATGTCGGCCACCTTCTCCTTGGCCTGGGCCTCGGATGTCTCGGAGAGGAGCCGTTCGGCCCTGCGCATCATGTTCTGGGCGGCCACTGCCTTGGTGGCCTTGGCATGCAGGCGGATCCCCTGCTTCATGAGCCGGTCCGCCTTCTTCTCGGCCACCTCGCGCTCGCGGCGGCGGCGTTCCTCATCCACCACCCGCTGGTGGAGGTAGGCCTTCCAACCCAAGGAGTACATGTCGATCTGACCAAGTTGGGCATCCAAGTGCCAGACCTTGTTGACCACGTCGTCCAGAAGCTCGGTGGAATGGGAGATGACGATGAAGCCACCCTCGAATCGTTTGAGATAGCCCCTGAGCCATTCGATGGAATCCGCGTCCAAGTGGTTGGTGGGCTCGTCCAGAATCAGGGTGTCGGCATCGGAGAAGAGGATGCGGGCCAGCTCGATACGGCGGCGCTGGCCACCGGAAAGGGTGCCCAGCTCCTGCTGCATGACCTCCTGCTTGAGTCCCAGGCTGTCGGCCATGGAGATGGCTTCGGACTGGGCCGCGTACCCCCCGGCCTTGTCGAAGGCCTGCATGGCCTTGTCGTAGCGGTCCATGGCCTTGGTCATCACATCCGGGTCAGGGTCGGTCATCTCCTTTTCCGCCTTGCGGAGGCGTTTGATGATGGAAGCGATGTCCCGGGCGCTCATCATCCGGTCCAGGGCCGTCTGGCTGGGGTCGGCGGCATGGGTGTCCTGGGGCAGGTAGCCGAGTTTGCCGCTGATTCTGACCTTGCCGCCGGCTGGGAGCATATCCCCGGTGATGACCCGGGTCAGGGTGGTCTTGCCGGCGCCATTGCGGCCTACCAGACCGATCTTGTCACCCTTGGATACGTGGAAGTCGGTGGGGTGCAGCAGTGTTCTCGCGCCGATCTGAATCTCCAGTCCCTGCCCCTCGATTGACATAGCTTGCTACCGTCTTCCCTGTGTGTCCTTGTGCCATTGCGCTGGTCTAGACCTGCGGTTGCGAAAGTTGCTCAGGTAGCTTACCCAGCCTGTTCTCACTTGACCGCCCCAAAGACCAAAGAACATCATAGCCATAGGTGCCTAAGAGCAAGGAACGGGGGCCAGCTGTGCCTGAGACAGGCTGGCGCCCCCCCCTGAGAAGGCCAAGAGGCACGTCAGTATCATGCTTTGGTGAGGATTCGCTTCCAGGGAGCATAGATAACAATCGCGCCCAGGGTGGTCAGAATGATGATGGCCACGGCCATGGGCGCCGATTGGCCCATGAGCTTAACACCAATGGCAATCCCCGACCAAAGAACTACCAGCCCGACCATCCAATCGCCCAGCAGCCGGCGCATCAGATAGGACACCAGGATCAGGGCCAGCAGCAGGGCCAGTGTCACCAGCGATTGCACAGGCACACTGCCCTCCCAGGACTGATGGGCCCTCAGCAGCACGTACCAGCAGTTGGTTAGAGTGGCCACCAGCAGCCAGCTGCCGTATAAGGATAGAGGAGCCCAATCGGTCACTTGACGGGTGAATATCCGGTCACGGGCGTAGAGGGACCATACGGTTATACTCAAAGAGACAATGAGTACGATGCTGCTGACAAACAGCTCCATGTGCCAGACCGTCAACCATGCGACATTGAGCAGGCAGCTGAGGACGAACACAAGGCCGGAGGCGCTCATGGGCATATGCCACACGGGCTTACGGCCTACCGGAGACTTGCAGAAGAAAAAGAGCCAGACTGCCAGGCCTAGATAAATCAGTCCCCATATGCTGAAAGCGTAGCCGGCGGGGGTGAACCAGGAATGGACCTGACCGGATATCTCCGCATTGTTCATTCCACCGAGCTTGCCCATCTCGGAATACGCGTTGAAGGCCAGGGTCAGGGCCCACGCCAGCCAGAGGATCAGGTCCTCCACCCTCATCCATGGTTTTCTGGCCCAAAGAATCTCCTCGCTTAGTGAATTCACAACAGGAGTCACACCTTCCCCAGCCGCTGACTTGTCCATAATTCCCTCCTTGGATGAATGGATACGTCTTACGTTTCAGTGTAGGTCGGTCTTCGGGCCGGCTGCTTGCACCTTGCCTGCGCATGCAGCATCAGGCAAAAATCGAACAGCTGTTCGAAAAATGGGAGCGATTGCTGTATTATTGCCTGGGAATAGGAACTGACAAGACCGGTTGAGCCATTGCAATAATCGGTGTGGTGTGGTGTGACGCGGAGGTAGCAGTTGGTCGCCAAGACAGCAAGAGACAAAGGCAAATCAGGGGTTCAGACACAGGGAAGTGCCCCCGATGCCAAGACAGCCCAGAAGGTGCTGGACAGCGAGACCTTCCTGTCCAAGGAACTGGCCAAGGCTCCACTCAGATCCGCCATGGGTTCGCTCGTGGCGGACATCAGCCACATCCCTTCGGACCTGAAGATCAGCATCCAGGGCGCTCGCGAGCACAATCTCAAGAATGTGGACCTGTCCATACCCCGCAACCGCATGGTGGTCTTCACCGGCTTGTCTGGTTCCGGCAAGTCCTCCCTGGCCTTCGACACCCTGTTCGCGGAGGGGCAACGGCGCTATGTCGAATCCCTGAGCTCCTATGCCCGACAGTTCCTTGGCCAGATGGACAAGCCTGACGTGGACTTCATCGAGGGCCTGAGCCCTGCGGTCTCCATCGACCAGAAGACCACCAACCGCAACCCCCGGTCCACGGTGGGCACCATCACGGAAATCTACGACTACCTCCGCTTGCTCTTCGCCCGAACCGGCATTCCCCATTGCCCCGTGTGCGGGGCCGTGGTCAGCGCCCAGACACCCCAGCAGATGGTCGATAGTCTGATGGCCAACCCTGAGGGAACCCGCTTCCAGATTCTGGCCCCCGTCGTGCGCGGCCGTAAGGGAGAGTTCGAAGACCTCCTTGAGCTCCTACGCGGCGACGGGTACTCCCGTGCCCTGATCGACGGGGAGATGAGGCAACTCTCCGACGATATCAAGCTCACCAAGCAAAAGAAGCACACCATCGAGGTAGTGGTCGACCGCCTGGTCATCAAGGAGTCCGTGACCCAGAGGCTCACTGATTCCATTGAGACCGCACTCAACCTGGCCAAGGGCATCATCTTGGTGGACTTCGTGGACCTGTCCGACAAGGATCCCAAGCGTCGTCAGCCCTTCTCGGAGAAACGGGCCTGCCCCAACGGCCACCAGCTCGAGCTGGACGAGATCGAGCCCAGGACCTTCTCCTTCAACGCCCCTTATGGAGCCTGCCCGGAATGCACCGGCATCGGTTTCAAGCTGGAGATCGACCCTGAACTGGTCATACCCGACCCTGACAAGTCCCTCAAGGAAGGGGCCATCGAACCCTGGTCCATGAACAAGAGCACGGGGGAGTACTACGGTCATGTCCTCGACGGCTTGGCCGATGAGATGGGCTTCTCCATGGACACGCCATGGAAGAAGCTCCCTGAGGAGGTCCGCAAGGCGGTACTCTTCGGGCGCGACTTCAAGGTCAAGGTCTCCTACCGCAACAGGTGGGGCCGACTGCGAGAGTATTCCACCGGTTTCGAGGGGGTGGTGCGTACCTTGATGCGCCGGCACGACGAGACGGATTCCGACCAGATGAAGCTCTACTACGAGTCCTACATGCGTGAGGTGCCCTGCCAGGCCTGCCACGGCAGGCGCCTGCGCCCGGAGGTCCTCTCCGTCACCATCAAGGATGAATCCATTGCCGATGTCTGCGACATGTCCGCACAGGACAGCCTCCAGTGGGTGGAGGGGCTCAGGCTTGACGGTCAGGCCGCCCAGATCGCCGGTGAGGTCCTCAAGGAGATCAAGGCCCGCCTGCGCTTTCTCAATGATGTGGGCCTCAACTATCTGACCCTATCCCGGGCCGCCAAGACCCTGTCCGGCGGGGAGGCCCAGCGCATCCGCCTGGCCACCCAGATCGGCTCCGGCCTAGTCGGGGTCATGTATGTGCTTGACGAGCCCTCCATCGGTCTCCACCAGCGTGACAACGAACGCCTTATCAAGACCCTCCACCACCTGCGCGACCTGGGTAACACCCTCATCGTGGTCGAACACGACCAGGAGACCATCGAGAAATCGGATTGGCTTGTCGACATCGGCCCTGGCGCCGGAGAATTGGGCGGCGAGGTGGTCTATTCAGGCCCCGCCTCCCATCTGACCGAAGCCAGCCGGTCCATCACCGGTGACTACATCGCCGGCCGTCGGCGGATCGAACTGCCGTCCAAGCGCCGGAAGACCAAGAAGAGCAAGCAACTGAAGGTGGTCGGGGCACGGGAGAACAACCTCAAGGACCTCAAGGTCTCCTTCCCCCTGGGTGTTATGACCTGTGTGACCGGTGTCTCGGGGTCAGGCAAGTCCACACTCGTCAACTCCATCCTCTACCCGGTCCTGGCCGACAAGCTGAACGGGGCCCGTATCGTTCCCGGCAAGCACACCAGGGTGGAGGGGGTTGACCAGTGCGACAAGGTCATCCATGTGGACCAGAACCCGATCGGGCGCACACCCAGGTCCAACCCCGCCACCTACACCGGTGTCTGGGATAAGATCCGCGCCCTGTTCGCCAAGACCCCCGAGGCCCAGGTCCGTGGCTATGGCCCAGGCCGCTTCTCCTTCAATGTCAAGGGAGGCCGCTGCGAGGCCTGCCATGGCGATGGCACCCTGAAGATCGAGATGAACTTCCTGCCGGACGTGTATGTAGAATGTGAGCAGTGCCACGGCAAGCGCTACAACCGGGAGACCCTGGAGGTCAAGTACAAGGGCAAGACCGTGGCCGACGTGCTTGACATGCCCATCACGGAGGCTGCCGAGTTCTTCAAGGCCTACAGCTCCATTTCCCGCTACCTGGACACCCTGGTGGATGTCGGCCTGGGCTACATCCGCCTGGGCCAGCCGGCAACCACCCTGTCCGGCGGTGAGTCCCAGCGGGTCAAGCTGGCCACCGAACTCCAGCGTAGGTCGACGGGCAAGACCGTCTACATCCTGGACGAGCCGACCACCGGCCTGCATTTCGAGGATGTCCGCAAGCTCCTCCTTGTCCTCCAAGGATTGGTGGACAAGGGGAACACCGTCATTGTCATCGAACACAACCTGGATGTGGTCAAGTCGGCCGACTGGATCATCGATCTGGGCCCCGAGGGCGGCAACGGTGGGGGAACCATCGTGGCCCAAGGCACCCCCGAACAGGTGTCCGAATGTGAGGAAAGCTGGACCGGGCGCTACCTCAAGCCCATGCTCCGGTAGAGTGCTGGTATCCGGTGTTCTGCATCGGGCAGATAGACAGTCAGGCAGACAGCCAGGGCAGTGCAGGTGCTGCCCCAGGGCAGCGGGAATGAAAGGCAGGTATGGCACAGTCAGGGATGGTCGAGAAGCACAGCAGTGACCACTGGCGGAAGACAGCGCGCAACACCGCCAAGGCCCTGGGGGACTCCCGCGACCTCTTCCGGCCCAAGACCTCGGACATACCAGCCGAACCAGGTGTCTACAAGTGGCGCGATGGCGAGGGTAGGGTCATCTATGTGGGCAAGGCCAAGAACCTCCGCAACCGGCTGACCAACTACTTCCAACCCCTCGACCAACTCCATCCCCGGACCCAGACCATGGTCCTGACTGCGCGTAGCCTGGAATGGACGGTGGTGGGGACGGAGCTTGAGGCGCTGACCCTGGAATACACATGGATCAAGGAGTTCGACCCCCGCTTCAATGTGGTCTTCCGTGACGACAAGACCTACCCCTACCTGGCAGTATCCGTCGGTGAGCAGGTGCCCCGGGTCTGGATCACCCGCATGCGCAAGCGTAAGGACAGCCGCTATTTCGGCCCCTATGCCAAGGTTTGGGACCTACGTCACAGCCTGGACCGCCTCCTCAAGGCCTTCCCGGTCCGCACCTGCTCCAAGACCACCTTCCATCGGGCCCAGATGACCGGCAGGCCCTGTCTTCTGGCCTCCATCGGCAAGTGCTCGGCACCCTGTGTGGGCCGTATCAGCCCCAAGGAGCACCGGCAGCTGGTCGAACGGCTGGTGGGTGTCATGACCGGCAGGTTCGGCAAGTCCTACCTCGCCGATCTGACCAGGGAGATGAAGGAAGCCAGCGCGGAGCTGGAATTCGAGAAGGCGGGTCGTCTGCGCGATGAGATTCAGATGCTGCAGACGGTCGGCGAGCAGAATGCCGTGGTCTTCGACTCCGATGTGGATGCGGATGTCTTCGGCCTGGAGTCAGATGAGCTCGAGGCTTCCGTCCATGCCTTCTTTGTGCGGGCCGGCTCGATCAGGGGAGAGCGCAATTGGACCGTGGAACGGGTGGAGGACATCTCCGATGCCGATCTCATGGCCGACCTCTTTGTCCAGGTCTATTCTGACGTGGTCGGTGAGGACCGTGAGGAGCGGGACAAACTTGCTGTCGCGGTTGCCAAGAGGAACTCGACCGGCTGCGAGGAGTGCGATCAGGAGGGGTTTGCATCCTCCGAGGCCTTGCACATCAAGGAACGCCGGGACGCCCTGGGGTCCACCCAGACCGTCACCGCGACCGACACTCAGGCCAGGGCCCAGGCGACCAGGACCCGTCGGGAGCGGCAGGAGCAGACCGGCAGACAGGACCTCCTGGCCCCCATCTCACCAGTGCCCCGTGAGGTCCTGGTCCCCATCGAACCTGCACGAAGGAAGGAACTTGAGGATTGGCTCTCCGGCCTGCGTGGAGCGGCCGTATCCATCAAGGTCCCGGTCAGGGGTGAGAAGAAGGCGCTGATGGACCGTGCAGGTGACAACGCCAAGCAGGCCCTCCAACGCAGCAAGCTCAGCCGTATCAGTGACATGGGAGCCAGGACGACCGCCATGAACGATGTGGCCAAGGCTCTGGGTCTTGACCAGGCCCCCCTGCGGATCGAATGCTACGACATCTCGAATACGGTCGGTGGGGCCTTCCAGGTGGCCTCCATGGTGGTCTTCGAGGATGCCATGGCCAAGAAGTCCGAATACCGTCGATTCGCCATCAGAGGCAAGGATGGCAAGGGGGCCCTTGATGACCTCTCGGCCCTCTACGAGACCCTGACCCGCCGTTTCCGGCATGGGAACATCGCCGGCGACAGTGGTGAGAGCATCGACAATGAGCGGCGCTTGGTCCAGGCCCAGGAGTCGGGTGGGTCTGATGAACCCGCACTGGCTGGATCCGGGGCAGGCAGGGAGCAATCCCCAGCCCAATCAGTGGAGGCTGGCCAGGAGACTGTCATGCAGAACACGGATCGTCGGCATTTCGCCTACAAGCCCAATCTGCTGGTGGTGGATGGCGGCAAGCCACAGGTCATGGCCGCGGCCAAGGCCTTGGCCGATTGCGGTGTCAAGGATGTGGCGGTCTGCGGACTGGCCAAGCGCCTGGAGGAGGTCTGGGTGCCGGACGACGACTATCCGATCATCCTCAAACGTCAATCCGAAGGCATGTATCTGCTCCAGCGGGTACGTGATGAATCTCACCGGTTCGCCATAACCTATCACCGGCAGAGCCGCCGCAAGGGGGCCCTCAGGTCGGCCTTGGACAGCATACCTGGCATCGGCCCCTCCTACCAGAAACGTCTGTTGAGGGAGTTCGGGTCGGTCCGGTCAATCCGTAGCGCCTCGCTGGAGGAGCTTGAGGGGGTCAAAGGAATCGGCAAGGCCAAGGCCCAGGCCATCTACCTGGCCCTTCACCCCGAGGAGCCACAGCAGGATCAGGACTCCGAATGGGTCGGTCAGACATGGGAAAGCGAGCCTCAGCCATGATCTCCATCACGCACCACTGTGCCGTTCTGGGTTCTCCCATCTCCCACTCGCTCTCGCCGCTTCTCCATGAGGCCGCCTACAAAGCCTTGGGACTGGATGATTGGGCCTATAACCGCCAGGAGGTCACTCAGGCTGATTTGCCGGCCTTCGTGCAATCTCTGGACCCCTCCTGGGTGGGACTGAGCCTGACCATGCCCCTCAAACAAGCCATTGTGCCCTATGGGCAGGCTCAGGACCCCTGGGCCAAGCGCCTGCGGGTGGCCAACACGGCCGTCTTTGACTGGGGGTCCGCCAGCCAGGAGACCCAGGGGCAGGCGGCCATCAGACTCTATAACACCGATGTGGCCGGCATCGCCCTGGCCTTCCGTCACGCCTGGCAGGTGCAGCAGGCCTCTGGTCTGGGACTTGCTTCCAGGCCCTTGCGGGCCGGAGGCACAGCGGTCATACTCGGGAATGGCAATACCGCCCAGTCGGCCTTGGCGGCTCTGGCCAGCCTTCAAGCAGGAGCTTCTGAGACCCTGCCGGGCAGTCCCAAGCAGGGTGACCCCACCGATTCATCCTCCGGGGCGCAGGGGGCAGATGTCAGGCCATGGCGATTGGTGCTGGCTGCCCGTCACCCAGACTCCCACCCCGACATCCTCGATCTTGCCGGTGATTACCGCCATGTCATGGACCTCAACACTGTGGCCTTGCATGATGAGGCCCTGACAGGGCTTCTGGCCGATGCTGACGTGGTAATCTCCACACTGCCCGCCCATGCTGCTGATTCGGTGGCCGAGTCACTGGCTGCCTCCGGTCATCATCTGTCCGGCAGCCTGCTGGATGTGGCCTACGATCCCCGCCCCAGCCTCTTGAACAGGGTCTGGGATGAGGGCGGTGGCTTGTCGATTGGAGGAGAGGAAATGCTCCTCTACCAGGCCCTGATCCAGCTACTGGTCATGCTTGGCCCACGCTTGCCGGAAGTCGACCGGAACATTGACCAAGCCACTGGAGCGGCGGCTGTGGCGGCCATAGGGCCGGATTTGAAGACAGCATTCCAAATGCCCTACCTATCGGATAGGCTGGTGGCTGCGGTGGAGCAGTCAATGAGAGCTGCCATACAGGAGGCATTGTGAGTAAAGACACAGTCGTGCAGCGGCCCGGGGATGGAACCGAAGTCGGCGAGGCGGAGCCGGCGGATCAGTTCCAGGTCATGCTGATCACCGGCATGAGTGGTGCCGGACGGTCCCAAGCGGCCAACAGCATCGAGGACATGGGCTGGTATGTGATCGACAATCTGCCTCCCAAGATGCTCATTCCCCTGGTGGATATGATGACGACCTCAGCCTCCAAGGTACACAAGCTCGCTGCCGTCATTGATGTTCGCTCCCGCACCTATTTCGATGACCTCTCCGCGGTGCTTAGCCACCTGGATGATCTTGGCGTCAGGACCCGTATCATCTTTCTGGATGCATCCAATGAGGTGCTCATCAAACGCTACGAATCAGTCAGGCGCCCCCATCCGCTCCAGCGAGGCAACCGTCTGATTGACGGGATCGAGGAGGAGCGTGCCCTGCTAGCAAGTCTCAAGGAGCGGGCGGACACCGTCATCGACACCTCCGGCCTGAGCATTCACCAGCTGTCAACGCACTTGTATGAGGCCTTGCTGGGAGCCGGTCCCAGTACGGTCACAGTGCATATATTCAGTTTTGGCTTCAAGTATGGTATGCCCCTGGATGCGGATTTCGTGGCGGATGTACGCTTCCTGCCCAACCCATATTGGGTGCCCAGTCTTAGGGAGTTGACAGGCCAGGATGAGGCGGTCTCCGACTATGTGCTGTCAAGCGAGGGGGCCGAGGATTTTCTGGAGGCCTACGAACGGGCGATCATGATCGCTGTCAAGGGCTACGCTCAGGAGGACAAGCATTTCATGACCATCGGCTTCGGCTGCACTGGAGGTCAGCACCGGTCCGTGGCCATGAGCCTGGCCTTGGCCGATCGTCTCAAGACCCAGGGCCTTGAGGTAACGGTTTCCGCCCGGGAGCTTAGGAGGCAACGGTCCTAGTATCAGCATATGAGACATTAGTGGTCGAATAACGGATACTGGCTTCCGGCTTGTCCAATACCTTCGGTATCACAGAAAGCCGTGGCTTTTCGCTGACACCAGTCGAACCAATCTGAGCATTGCATACATAATCAAGGAACTTAGGAGGTTGTCACTTGGCACTCTTGGATGATGTCAAACATGAGCTAGCAGCGATCGAAACTGACCTGCCTGCCGCCAAGATGGCCCAAGCCTCAACCATGATGCGCTTCGCAGGAGGTCTGCGGCCGGTCAACAACCAAGCCATCATCCGTGCCCAGTTCGACTCGTCGGAGGCGGCCCAGTGGCTGCAGTCCACCATCGGCAGCTATTTCCAGCGTGAGTCCTCCATCAAGCAGATCACCCGTCAGGCACCCAATGGCAAACTCATCCACTATGACCTGGAAGTGACCCGAGGCGCCACCGCTCTGGCCCTACAGGCTGGCCTCCTGGACCGCAGGATGAAGCTGGTCAAGGGACTCCCCGCCGACATCGTATCCGGCAACATCGCCCAGATCAAAGCGGCCTGGAGGGGTGCCTTCCTGGCCCGTGGAGCTGTCTCGGACCCAGGCAAGGCCTCCTATCTTGAGATCGTCTGCCCCTCCCACGAGGCAGCCCTGGCCCTGCAGGGAATGGCCAGGAGGTTGGGTGTCACGGCCAAGGCCCGCCAATTACGGAGCTCGGAGCGGGTGACCCTCAAGGATCCCGATTCCATCGAACGGATGCTCATACTCATGGGGGCGCCACGGTCGGCCCGGGAATGGACCGGCAAGAGGTCCGATGGCGAGGCTAGGGGCAAGGCCAACCGGCTTGCCAACTTCGACGACGCCAATATGCGCAGGAGTGCCAAGGCGGCTGCTGAAGCAGGGGAGAAGGTCCGTCAGGCCTTTAAGATCCTGGGTGATGACATCCCCGACAATCTCAGGGCCGCTGGCAAGCTCAGGCTCGACCATCCCGATGCCAGCCTTGAGGAACTCGGCCGCTTGGCTGACCCGCCCATCACCAAGGATGCCATCGCAGGGCGCATCCGTCGTCTCCTGCAGCTGGCTGATAAGACGGAGAAGCTCCATCGCTCCTGAGTGGTGGCCAGTATCGGCGCCTGCGCCCGGTGGATGTGAGACAGCTCTCCCTGACCCCTTGTGTCATGCGGTCAGGGAGAGGTCCTTATCAGTCCCCGAAGGATTATGGCCAGCAGGGACTGTGAGCGCTAACAATCTTCTGGGCCCCTGCAAGGCCTGCAATCAAGCGCATGGTGAAAGCCCCCTTGTTGCCAAGGCTTTCCAGCTTTTGCCTGATCCTTTCCGGCGGGTATCATCACAAGAGGAGCACTACCGCAGAGGCACTTCAAAGCAAGCCTCTGTGGGCCTGAGGGTGGCCACTCTCCCTCAGGTAACGCTAGGAAAGGATATTCATGAAGACACTCAAGGATCTGGGAGATCTCAAGGGCAAGCGAGTTCTGGTTCGCGCCGATTTCAACGTTCCACTCAAGGGAACCACCATCACCGATGACGGTCGTATCCGCGCGGCACTGCCAACAATCAAGAATCTGCGCGACCAGGGGGCCAAGGTCATCGTCATGGCCCATCTCGGCCGCCCCAAAGGCAAGGTCGTTCCCGAACTGTCGCTGGCACCTGTGGCCCAGCGTCTGGGTGAGCTCCTGGGCACCAAGGTTCCCTTGGCCAAGGACACCTATGGTGATGATGCGCAGGCCAAGGTCGCGGCCATGGCTGACGGCGATGTGATTCTGCTCGAGAACGTTCGCTTCAATCCTGAGGAGACCAGCAAGGACGATGCCGAGCGCTCCGCCTATGCCAAGAAGATCGCCGCCCTAGGTGAGGCCTTCGTCTCCGACGGCTTCGGTGTGGTACACCGGGCCCAAGGCTCCGACTATGACGTTGCGGCTGACCTGCCCGCCGCCGCTGGCCTCCTGGTACAGAAGGAAGTCGACGCGCTCTCCAGGGGTACCGAGAACCCCAGCCGCCCCTACACGGTCATCCTGGGTGGTTCCAAGGTCTCCGACAAGCTGGGTGTCATCGAGAACCTGCTCGACAAGGCCGACCGCCTGGTCATCGGCGGCGGCATGGTCTTCACCTTCCTCAAGGCCCAGGGCTACGAGGTTGGATCCTCCCTCCTGGAGGAGGACCAGGTCGACAAGGTCAAGGGCTACATCGAGACCGCCAGGAAGAACGGCGTGGAATTGGTCTTCCCCACTGATGTTGTGGTGAACAAGGGCTTCCCGTCCGGTGATACCCCGATCGATCCCAAGGTAGTTCCCGCGGACGCCATTCCATCGGACATGATGGGCCTGGACATCGGTCCTGATTCCTGCAAGCTCTTCCACGACAAGATCGTCGATTCCAAGACCGTCGTATGGAACGGCCCCATGGGTGTCTTCGAGGTTCCTCAGTTCGCCGAGGGCACCAAGGCCGTGGCCCAGGGTCTGGTCGATGCCACGGCAGCTGGGGCCTTCACCATCGTGGGTGGCGGCGACTCCGCCTCCGCCGTGCGCAACCTCCACTTCCCTGAGGACGGCTTCTCCCACATCTCCACGGGCGGCGGCGCCTCCCTGGAGTTCCTTGAGGGCAAGGAGTTGCCAGGACTCAAGGTCCTGGAGTAGAGCTCTGAAGGGCGGGTCATGGTAGCCTTGACCTACACAGTGAGGGTGCATCCCATTCGGGGTGTGCCCTCTTCTCTTGGGACTGCTAGTATGACGTAAGTTCGTTTGTGAAAGGAAACTAGATGGCATCTGCACGTGTTCCTTTGGTGGCCGGCAACTGGAAAATGAATTTCGACCATCTCGAGGCGACCTATTTTGTGCAGAAACTCGCCTGGCTCCTGCGTGACGCCCACTTTGACTACCGCCACTGCGAGGTGGCGCTTATGCCTACCTTCACCTCCATTCGCAGCGTCCAGGTCCTCGTCGAGGCCGATAACCTCAAGATTCGCTATGGGGCCCAGGCGGTATCGGTGACCACCCAGGGGGCCTTCACCGGAGATGTCTCGGCTGACATGCTCTCCCAACTGGGTTGCTCCTACGTCATCGTCGGCCATTCGGAACGTCGCAAGTACCACCCCGAGGACGATGCCAACATTGTCGACCAGGTCCGGGCCACCCTGACTGCGGGTATGCAGCCCATACTGTGTGTGGGGGAGAGCAGCGAGGAGCACCGTCAGGGCATTGAGCTGGACTTCGCAGTGGGCCAGGTCCACGATGTGACCCGGGACCTCAACGAGGAGGAGGCGGCCAGGCTCATCATCGCCTATGAGCCCGTCTGGGCCATCGGCACCGGTCAAGTAGCCACCCCCCAATCGGCCCAGGAGGCGTCCAAGGCCATGCGTGACGACCTGCGGGAGACCTTCGGACCCCATGTGGCGCAGACCGTACGTGTCCTCTATGGGGGGTCCGTCACCTCCAAGAATGCCATGCAGATGATTAGTCAGCCGGATGTTGATGGTTTTCTGGTCGGCGGTGCATCCCTTGACGCTGAGGAGTTCGCTAGAATCAGCCGCCTGACGGAGAAGACGACCCGCCGGGGATGATTCCTCATCCCCGGGAATTCGCCCCTATGCGCTATGCTTGCTACCAATACTGATTAAATGGAGGTATACCCGTGTCGACTATGGCCATTGTCAAGCTTGTTCTGCAGATTGTATTGGTGGTTCTCTGCTTCCTGTTGACCCTCTTGATCCTCATGCACCGGGGCAAGGGCGGCGGCCTGTCTGACATGTTTGGCGGAGGTCTGACCCAGAACGCCGGCACCTCCGGCGTGGCTGAGAAGAACCTGAACAGGTGGACCATCATCATCGCCTTGCTGTGGGTGGCCATCATCATCGCCCTCAGCCTCATCAGCAAGTTCCATTTGGTCTGATTACGCACTGCTTAACCTGAACAGCGCCCTCGGTTCCCAACAGACCGGGGGCGTTTCCATAGCTTCTTACCTTCCGGGGATATACGCCAAAATGTGTGCGGGTTGGTTTGTGCTGTTGGGGTATAACCCTTAGGGGTCGCCATAGCTGTCCGTGTGGCCCCTCATTGAGCCATGGGCCCCGACACGCCCGGATATGACGAAAGCCTGACCGTTCGACCACAAGACCAGTTCGGCGACTGTTTCTTTCCGTGATTCTGCCATGCTGGCTATCACAAGTCTCGCGTGTCCCGCAGGGGGACTGGCGGAAACTCTTGGTCACTGGTTGGCACAAGCCATATCCATGGTGGTCGGAGGGGAATGGAGTGTTCATGTCCAATGATGATCTGAGCAAGAGGCAACGGACCTACCGCCTCCGGCAGATGAGGGTCAACCGTTACCGTGCAGGCCTCCATTTCAGGAGTACGCTGGCAGGATTGCTGTCACTGATCTGCTGCCTGGTGATCTCCAGCATCCAAACTCGGCCCATAGCGGCCCATGAACCGGCGGTTACTGCACCATGCCATGCTGAATACCAATGGCCTGTGGACCATCCGACCATCCTGAAGGCTTTCAGCAACCCTCCACAGCCATGGCTCTCGGGGCATAGGGGAGTGGACCTGGACGCTGAGCCGGGCCTGCCCATCCGTGCCCCAGCGAAGGGAAGCATAGCCTTTGCGGGCCAGGTTGCTGGCAAATCTGTGGTTAGCCTCAAGCATGAGAAGGCGACCTCGACCTTTGAACCAGCCAGCACGGAACTGAAGGCAGGTAGCAAGGTACGCAAAGGGGAGGTTTTTGCCAAACATGAAGGTGGGTCTGACCATTGCGGTGACCACTGCCTGCACTGGGGGTTGAGGTCCGGGCCCAAGAGCTACCTGGACCCGGCCAGCAGGGTCACAGCCAAGCTGATTGGACTCAAGCCACCGCTAGACTGAGGATTCGCAGGCTCACCCCTGCATGCATGAGGACACTGTGTAGGGCTATGAGCGATGAGGAAGGGGAGACACGCTAAAAGGATAGCAAGTCCCAATCTGGTATGTGTCATAGGCCGGCGTCGGCGAGGGAGATGTACCCAGGATCAATAAGGATGTCCTTGAGGTTGCTGGCGCTGACTGCCAGTAGGGGCTTGTGGAGCATGGGGACCTGACCGCCATTCATACTGGTGCTTTCCATGCCAGCGAGCTGGTGGACATCCTTCCCTTGGTTGAGGGCCTTGCTTGCAACGGCGATGCCGGCGGACATGGCCTGGCGATCTTCGAGGGCGGTCATCCATTCCTTGCCATTGACTATCTGCGCAATGGTATCCAGGTATGCTCCGTAGCCTACCAGCACCGGCCATTTGGCGGCCTGGTCACCGGATTGATTGGCGGCATGCCGGTCGCTATTGCCGCCTGCGGACTGATCTTCAGTCCCTTGGTCATCTGGGCTTTGAGGGTCAGGAACGGCGTGCCTGGTCAGGTCGTGCTTGCCGGTGATGCTCCCCACTAGGTCGGGAAGGGTGATGGTCGGATTGACATCAGCCGAGGACCCCACATACCCCAGAGCGTCCAATTCCTCAATGACCCCGGAGACCACATAATCATTCATGCAGATGATGCCGTCTATGCGGGTATGGGCATCGGCCTTGGAGGTCATGGCCAGGCGCTTGTCCAACTGCTCGCGGATCTTCGAGCTCTTGTCCGCGTCCAGGGCACAGTTGGTCCAATCCTCTGTCTTGCTTTCAGCGGTCAGGCAGTTCGAGGGGCTGTAGGCCTTTCCCGCCTTGAAGTATGGCTGGAGGACTTGCCAGACCCCCGCAAAGGCCCGTGAGGCGAAGGCATCCTCTAGCTCGGCTGGCTCCTGGCCCTGTGCATCTGCCTGTGATCCTTCCCCGCTGTCAGATGACCCCTTGCCATCGGTGCCCCTCCCGACTTGACCATCGGACTGTGAGAGCGTGTAGGGGAGCAGGAGTTCTATAGACTTGGGATTCTTGCTGCTGGCCTTGTCCAAAGCCAGTTTGTTGACCATCTCCTTGGCTTGGACCGCCCCGATTTCCTCAGGAGTCGACATGTTCACAAAGAGGTCCGGGTTGAAGCCATCCAGGGGATTGGATAGGAGGATGACATGGGCTCCCGCCTCCTTGGCCAGATTCAAGGAGGATACCAGGCGCCTGAGGGCGGCATCCTGGCTGTCTTGACTGTCCTTGCCCCCTTTGTCTGCCGGGTCGCCGCCATTGGTGCCGGCCCCATCCCGCCGCTGACCATCCGCTTGGTCCTTGTCTCCATGGTCGTTGTCTGTCTTGGAGATGGGGTAGTCGGATCTGGTGTAGTCGCCATACTGGCGGGTGGCATCGCTGGCCTCGATGACCGGGGCGATGACAAGTGTGGTCTCCTTGGCCTTGGCCGCAGAGTCCTTCTTGCCCTTGGCCCCTGCCTGGGTCAGGCCATCGACCACATAATCCTGAACCTCCCTGCTTTGCGTGTCCAGGCTGTCTGAGGTCTTGGTCGTGATCGAGCCCTTGCCGAACCCCTCATCGCGAAGGGCATTGGTCACTTCCGGCAGGAGTTTGGCCCACTTGTTCAGGGGGGTGTGTTGGGAAATGGTGATGCCATCGGACGGGGCGAACAGGGCCACGTTGCCTGATGGTCTGGTGGCGGGTGGTTGAGCCTTGGTGGGTTCCTGCCCTTGGGGAGCCCCACAGGCGGCCGTAGCCCAGATGAGGCCCATGCTCAGAGCGAGTGCCACTGTCCGCAGAACCTGGCCTTTGCCAATCCTTGTCATGTTCCATCCTTCAGGCTTCCGATATAGTACCTGGCACGATACTAGTAGAGACTGGCTAAAAGTTCCTGACGCAGGATTAGGCTGGAAGCCATGTCTCAGGAAATAGCTATCGGTTTGAGCAAGAACGCCCGCCTGGCCTATGGGCTGGATGATGTGGCCATCGTCCCCTCCCGCAGGACCCGCGATCCCCAGGACGTATCGACCTCCTGGCAGGTTGACGCCTACGGGTTCGATATACCCGTGCTCTCGGCCCCTATGGACTCGGTCACCAGCCCGGCCACAGCCATAGCCATGGGCAAGCTGGGGGGCTTGGGTGTCCTTGACCTGGAGGGGTTGTGGACCCGCTACGAGGATCCCGCCCCTGAACTTGAGCGGATAGCGTCGGCACAGCCTGACGATGCCGTGTCTCTCATACAGAAAATTTACACGGAACCCATCAAAGAGGACCTGATAGTCCAGCGCCTTCATGAGATCCGAGAGGCTG
The DNA here is from genome assembly GCF_003315635.1 of Bifidobacterium aemilianum. Classification (GTDB taxonomy): domain Bacteria; phylum Actinomycetota; class Actinomycetes; order Actinomycetales; family Bifidobacteriaceae; genus Bifidobacterium; species Bifidobacterium aemilianum. The sequence continues at coordinate 45,793 of NZ_PDCG01000002.1, forward strand.
GTGTCACCGTGGCCGGTGCCCTGTCGCCCCAACGGACCCAGGAGTTCTATTCCACAGTGCTGGAGGCTGGTGTCGACCTCTTCGTCATCCGTGGAACCGCCGTGTCTGCCGAGCATGTCTCCAAAGACCATGAACCCTTGAATCTGAAGAAGTTCATCTATGACCTGGATGTTCCAGTCATCGTGGGAGGGGCAGCGGACTATACGGCTGCCCTTCATCTGATGCGGACGGGAGCAGCCGGTGTCCTCGTCGGCTTCGGGGGTGGGGCCGTGTCCGCCACCCGGTCCACCATCGGCCTGCATGCCCCCCTTGCCACAGCCATCTCCGATGTGGCTGAGGCCCGCAGGGACTACCTGGATGAGTCCGGTGGCCGCTACGTCCAGGTCATAGCCGATGGCGAGATGGGTACATCCGGGGCTGTGGTCAAGGCCTTGGCCCTGGGCGCGGACGCCGTTATGCTCGGCGCCCCCCTGGCCAGGTCCACGCAGGCACCGGGGCAGGGGATGCACTGGGGGGCCGAGGCCCGGCATGAGACCCTGCCCAGGGGCTTCCGGTCCCAGGTGGGAACCGTGGCCTCCCTCCATGAGATTCTCTTTGGTCCCAGCCACCAGCCCGATGGCAAGACCAATTTCATTGGAGCCCTGCGTAGGGCCATGGCTTCAACCGGCTATGTGGACCTCAAGAGCTTCCAGAAATGTCGGATGGCCGTCAGTCCATCACATCTGCTCTGACGTATTCCCCCCCCCCCCCAGCCCTGTCCGCCTCAGTGGCGGCCATCACCTGAAAAACCGAAGGCACCACTCAACCCTGAGGCGCAGGCCATGCTTCCATGATCCCCATCCGGGCCCCGGATGGGGATCAGCACAGGGACCAATCTGAGGTAATCCACTTATCCACATTTTCGGCCATCCGCGTTGACAGGCCACAGTCTTCATGGTGTTCTGGAGGCATAGGGTGACAAGGGAGACTCGACGGTGAGGCACCCTTGCACATGGTTGGAAACACATGGTGTGGGGAGCGGGCTATGACTAAGGGCACAGCAACATACAAGGCACAAAACCGGCAATCGACGACCTACCAGACTGGGGAAGCTGGCAGGGTCAGGCAGGCGGTAGGCAAGACACTTCCCCATACCCCGGCGAAGACCGGCCCGCAGGCGAGCACTCGGCAATCCCCGGTATCAACTGCTTCTGGGGACATGGACGCACGCTGGAATACGACAGAGAGGTTCAAGGGGACCCAGCATGCGGGGTCCTGGGAACCACCCGGTGGCTTCAAAGCCGTCAACCGCCGTCCGGTCTGTGACGGTTTCCTGAACATGGAATTGTCGGACCAACCCATCCACTACCACTTCACCAGTTGCATATCAGGCCTTCTCAGGGATCCGGATTGCTCCAACTTCGCCATGAACGCCTGTCGGATAGCCTGCATGGCCGCCGATGTGCTCAGGGGCAGACGACCCGCCCGGCTGTTGGGCAAAATCATGAGTCCCTCCTGTCTGGGCAAGTTACGGACCGTGGCCATGCTGGTGGAGAACCATTTGAACAGCCATGCCGATGTCCGGGAGAACCTGTGCACACGTCCAGTCGTGCCGACCACCATCGACGGGATGTTCACCAGTGACCACTGCCTGGAGCTCTGCATCCTCCTGTCCATCGGCTCGGCAGACTACTGCATGTCCATGCGATTGGATTTTGTGGGCAGCAGATGGATCTGCGTGCTCGCCGATATGGGTTAGGCCTGTCAGGCCGCGATTACTGTGGTCTTACTCAATGTTTACAGCATAGAGGTTGGAAGGGGGTCTCAGCGCAGGGGTAGGCGCGAGACACCCCGGATTGGCGAATTACCGACATGTGGACCTGTCGGGGTGGACCAGTGTTTATAGTGGTAATCATGTTGCGCGAATTTTCCGTGGATGTCATTCATCCCACCACGAGCAAGGACACCATCTATTCCCTCCTGGCCAATCGTGTCATCCGGGATCCGGAGGGCTTGATAGCCCAATGGCAGGATGAACGGACCAAGACCTGGCAGGACGTGCTGGCAAAGGAGATGTTGGAGCGGGTCCGCAAGGTGGCCAAGGGGCTTATGGGCCTTGGTGTCAAGAGCGGGAGCATGTTGATCATCTATGCGGCCACCTCATACGAGTGGGCATTGGTCGATTTCGCCTGTGCCGCCATTGGTGCCGTGAGCATTCCCATCTACGAGACGGATTCGCCCAAGCAGGCCGCAGACATCGTCGATGATGTCCATCCCAGCATCGCCTTCGCCGGAGACTGGGACCATACCCAGACCCTGGAACAGATCAGACTTGACCATACCGATCTCAAGTACGTGTTCAACTTCGAGGACGAGGGCATAGAAGCCGTTATCGGCTTCGGCAGCGCCATCACCGACGATGCCTTGGACAAGGCCATCGACCAGGTCAGCGCCGACGACCTGGCCACCATCGTCTACACCTCCGGTTCTACGGGCAAGCCCAAGGGCGCCATGCTCTCCCACCGCAACTTCGTCCACATCGTCTTCGCCGGCTACGATGTGCTCGACGATATGCTCTACCAGCCCTCACGGCTCATGCTCTTTCTGCCCCTGGCCCACTGCTTCGCACGGTACATCCAATATGTCGCCATCGGCGCCAACGGCGTGGTCGGCTACGTGCCCAGCGCCAAGCACCTGCTCTCCGACCTGCGCACCTTCAAACCGACCTACCTGCTTGGTGTGCCACGGGTCTTCGAGAAGGTCTACAACGCAGCCTCCCAGAAGGCGGGCTCCGGCCTGCAGGGCAAGGTTTTCGCCCAGGCCTTCCGACACTTCGTCCGCTGGTCCAAGGAGGAATCAGAAGGCATGAGGCACTCGGCCCTGGAGAAGATTCGCCATGCCTTCTATATGAAGACGGTGGGAACCTCCATCCGCTCCGCCCTCGGCCCCAATCTCAAATACCTTGCCTGCGGTGGAGCTCCCATGAACAGCGACCTGGCCCACTTCTTCAACGGTTTCGACGGCATCACCTTCATTCAGGGCTACGGCATGACGGAAACGGCCGCACCCTGCGTGGTCAACTTCGAGGAGGCCAACCGGGTCGGTTCCGTAGGCAAGCCCGGCCCCGGCATCGCCGTCAAGCTGGCTGATGACGACGAGGTCCTCATCAAGGGCGCCAATGTCTTCCAGGGCTATTACAAGCAGCCTGAGCTCACCGCCGAGGTCATGACCGATGACGATTGGCTTCACAGCGGCGACCTGGGCAAGATCGACGATGACGGCTTCCTCTACATCACAGGCAGGAAGAAGGACATCATCATCACCGCCGGCGGCAAGAACATCAGCCCCGCCCCCTTGGAGGATGTCATCGACACCTGCCCCGTGGTCTCCCATTCACTGGTGTTGGGAGATGGCAAACCCTTCGTCTCCGCCCTCGTCACACTCGAGGAGGAGATGGTCCGCTCCTGGCTGGCCAGCCAAGGGCTCGACGGCAAGGCTCCCATGTCCCAGATCGCCAAGAGCGAGGCAGTGCGAGCCTTTGTCCAGCAGTATGTGGACCAGGCCAACAGCACGGTGTCCAGGGCTGAGTCCGTACGCAAGTTCCTCATCCTCGACAAGGACTACAACCAGGAGGACGGGACGCTCACACCCAGCATGAAGGTCGTCCGCCCAAAGGTCCTTGCCAGCTACCAGGAGCTCGTGGAGGATGAGATCTATGCTCCCAAGCCCCTTGTCAAGGCCCAGGCGGCTGGTGTGGTGACCCCCAAGGTCAAGCAGGCCCTGGGCAGCGTCAGCGGGTACATCAAAGGCTCCCAGGACGAAGCCGAGCGGAACCAGCAGGAGTCCGGCACGGCCCAGGATCCATCCTCCACACCTGCATCCAATAAGTGAACTTCCTAGACTCGGACCGGCTGTTGACCTGCTCAGTGGCCCGGCGCCAAGTCATGAAGATGGTCTTTCCTGTAAGGAGTGAGTGTGTCCATTAGAAGCATTCGTGTCATTCCCGATCCCATCCTGCGCACTGCCTGTGATCCCATTGAGCAGATCACCCCGGCCGTGGAGCGGCTGGTGCAGGACCTGGTGGAAACCGTAGATGACCCTGGTAGGGCCGGTCTGTCAGCCAACCAGATTGGAGTGAGCCTGCGGGCCTTCTCATACAACATCGAGGGGAAGGTGGGCTACGTCCTCAATCCCGTCATCGAGGAGACATCGGGTGAACAGTATGGGGACGAGGGCTGCCTTTCGGTCCCGAATCTCTGGTACAAGACCCGCCGGGCCGACTATGCCAGGGTAAGAGGCATTGATCTGGCAGGCAAGACGGTGATCCTTGAGGGCCGTGGAATAATGGGCCGCATGCTCCAGCATGAATGCGATCATCTTGACGGCCACATCTATCTGGACCGCTTGGAAATGGAGGAGCGCCGGGAAGCCATGAGGCTCCTGCGCAGTCGCTGACCGGCATGCTCGCTAGCGCTGCCGTTCCCGGATGAAGGGGCATTAGGCAGTATGCCCCACCGGTTTGTACCAGCAAGAGGATATACTGCATTCTTGTATGCCACTGTTGCTGTTCCTAGTCGTTGGAGGGACAGCGGCACCGAGTCTAACCACAACCGGCATACCAACATCGCGTCATGTCCTCGACGGTCTGTGTCGGTCGGTTCCCACGGGAGCTGCACGCAGATGCGCATGACCAGGCAATAACCGACATGAAAGGTAGTACCACCATGGCTCAGATCACTATGAGCGAAATGCTGAAATCCGGCCTGCACTTTGGACATCAGACCCGCCGCTGGAATCCCAAGATGAAGCAGTACGTTCTCACCCAGCGCAACGGCATCCACATCATCAACCTCTTCAAGTCGCTCGACATGATCGACACGGCCTACGACTTTATCAAGACCACGGTGGCCCACAATGGCACCATTCTCTTCGTCGGTACCAAGAAGCAGGCCCAGGAGGCCATCAAGGAGCAGGCCACCCGTGTGAACATGCCCTACGTCTCCGAGCGTTGGCTGGGCGGCATGCTCACCAACTTCCAGACCGTGTCCAAGCGAGTCTCCCGCATGAAGGAGCTCGAGGAGATGGACTTCTCCGATGTCCGCGGTTCCGGCCTGACCAAGAAGGAGCTCCTGCTCCTGGAGCGCGAGAAAGACAAGCTGACCAAGCAGCTGGGCGGTATCCGCAACATGAGCCGCACCCCCTCCGCCCTCTTCGTGGTTGACATCAACAAGGAGGCCCTGGCTGTTGAGGAGGCCCACAAGCTGGGCATTCCGGTCATCGCCATCGTCGATACCAACACGGATCCCGACAAGGTCTCCTACCCGATTCCAGCCAACGATGACGCCATTCGCGGCATCCAGCTGCTGACCAGCCTCATGGCCGATGCCGTGGCTGACGGTCTGCTGGCCCGTTCCAACAAGGCCAGCAAGGATGAGTCCAAGGACCAGCAGCCCATGGCCGCTTGGGAGAAGGACCTGCTGACCCAGGAGGGCAGCAAGTCCGAGGAAGCAACCGCCGACAAGGTCGAGGCCCGGAAGGCCCAGACCGTGGCTGAGGCCCCGACCGAGCAAGCCCAGAGCGAAGAGCAGCAAGCCTAGGTGATACTCTCCCTTGCGGGATGCGCACATCCTCCCGCAAGAGGGGATACCAAATAAGAGGAGACAGTACAAATGGCAGCAATTACTGCAGCATTGATCAAGCAAGTGCGTGAAGAGACCGGCGCCGGCATGATGGACGTCAAGAAGGCGCTCACCGAGGCCGAGGGCGATGTCACCCGCGCCAAGGAGATCATTCGCGCCAAGGGCATCGAGGCGGCAGGCAAGCGTGAGGGTCGCAGCGCCCAGGAAGGCACCATTGCCTCCACCGTCGTTGACTCCGCCGCCGGCCAGACCGGTTACGCGGTGGAACTCAACTCCGAGACCGATTTCGTGGCCAAAACCCCCAAGTTCGTGGACTTTGCCAAGAATGTCCTCGACCAGGCCGTCAAGGTCCAGGCATCGGATGCCGAGCAGATTCTGGCGGCACCCTCCGACGACGGCACCGTCAAGGAGACCGTTGAGGAGGCGGCCTCCCTCTTCGGCGAGCATGTCAAGATCGGTCAGGTCGCCAAGATCGAGGGTCCCCATGTCGAGATCTACGCCCACAAGAAGTCTGCTGAGATGCCTCCCTCCATCGTGGCCATGATCGCCACTGATGAGGCTGGTGCCTCCGTGGCCCATGAGGCTGCCCTGCAGATTTCCGCCATGGGTGCCAAGTGGCTCACCCGTGAGGATGTTCCCGCTGATGTTGTCGAGGCTGAGCGCCGTGTGGCCACTGAGAAGTCCCAGGCCGAAGGCAAGCCCGAGCAGATCATCCCCAAGATTGTGGAGGGCCGTCTCAACGCCTTCTACAAGGAGAACGTCCTCTTGGAGCAGGAGTACGTCAAGGACACCTCCAAGTCCATCGGCGACCTCTTCAAGCAGGTCGGAGGCCAGGCTCTGGCCTTCGCCCGCATTGAGGTCGGCAAGGGTGAGGAGGAGTGATACATCTTCATATGGGAGCCTGGGCCTAGTGAACTAGGTTTTTCGACTTCCGAGTGAGGGGGCATCGGTTTGCCGGTGCCCCCTTTGTCATGCGCCGCCAGCCTATGCGTCAAGCGCGTCCACGTGGCCCGCTGCGGCGCCACTGTCTGAGCAAGCGGTTAGGCTGAGGAGCGGACTTTCTGGGCTGGCGGGCCCAGATACAGCTAATGAAAGGCTCAGCATGTCAGGTGAGGGTATGGGCGACAGGCCCCGACGAGTACTCATGAAACTATCCGGCGAGGCCTTCGGTGGGGGCAAGGTGGGTATCGACACCCATGTCGTCCGACGCATCAGCCAGGAGATCAAGGTCGCCGTCGACCAGGGTGTCCAGGTCGCCATCGTGGTCGGTGGTGGCAACTTCTTCCGGGGAGCCGAACTCCAGCAGGCAGGCATCGAACGCAGCCGTGGTGACTACATGGGCATGCTTGGTACCGTCATGAACTGCCTGGCCCTCCAGGACTTCCTGGAGCAGGAGGGGCAGGCCACCCGGGTCCAGACGGCCATCACCATGGGCCAGGTCGCCGAGCCCTACATTCCCCTCAAGGCCATTCGTCACCTGGAAAAGGGGAGAGTGGTCATCTTCGGCGCAGGGGCCGGCATGCCTTACTTTTCCACCGACACCGTATCCATCCAGCGGTCCCTGGAGATTCATTGCGATGAGGTTCTGATGGGCAAGAACGGGGTGGATGGAGTCTATACGGCCGACCCCATGAAGGACCCCCAAGCCAAGCGCTTCGTGACCCTGAGCTACAACCGGGCTCTGGTCGACAATCTGGCAGTCATGGATGCTGCGGCCCTTTCAATGGCCCGTGACAACGCCGAGAACATTCGTGTCTTCGGACTTGAGGAAGCGGGCAATGTTACCCGAGCCTTGGCCGGAGAAGCCATAGGCACCCTGGTCTCTTCCGCGGAGTCGACCGTGGCCTGACCGGGGCAGGGAGGCACAGGCCGACCTGATAGGCTAGTGAGGAGCTGATGGACATCAGCAGGAATGAAGGAGCAGACACGATGGCAAATCCCATTGCACAGGCCAGGGAACAGATGAACAAGTCAGTGGAGGCCACCAAGGAGAACTTCTCCGGTATCCGAACCGGACGGGCCAACCCAGCCCTCCTCAATGGACTGGTCGTGGACTACTATGGGGCACCAACCCCCATCAAGGCGGTGGCCTCCATCGGTGTTCCCGAACCCCGTACCCTTTCCGTTACCCCCTTCGACGCCTCCCAGGCCAATGCGGTTGAGAAGGCCATCCGTGACTCCGATCTGGGTGTCAGCCCCCGCCGTGACGGCAATGTCATCCATATCACCATGCCGGAACTGACCGAGGACCGTCGTAAGGAATACGTCAAGTTGGCCAAGACCAAGGCCGAGGACGGCAAGGTCGCGGTACGCAACATTCGCCGTAAGACCAAGGAAGCCATCGACAAGTCCGTCAAGGATGGCGATATGGGAGAAGATGAGGGAGACCGCTACCTCAAGGAATTGGACAAGCTGACCAAGGAGATCAGCGACAAGCTGGATGAGCTCCTGGCCGGTAAGCAGAAGGACATCATGGAGGTCTGATGCTCCGCTGTCGCAGGATCTGACTTGGCAATGTGGGGAACGATAGATGAGTGCAGAACATGAGTTTGAGGACCAGACTGAGGCGGCCCTCCAGGACATCAACAAGAAGACCGGGCGCAACATGCCCCAGGCCGTACTCACGGCGGTCGTGCTCATAGCCATCATCGTGGCTTGTCTGCTCATACGTACTGACCTGTTCGTCTACCTCATCATCTTCTTCATGGTTCTTGGCCTCTGGGAACTGCGCGTGGACTTCGCCACCGTGGGACTCCAGATCCCGGTGCTGGCCCTATGGCTTTGCTCCGTAGTGACATTGCTGGCGACCTACTATGCCCCTCGGCACCTGCTGGCCACGGTACTCTGCACCATGGGATCCCTACTGATTGTGGTCCTCGCGGCATCAACCAAGCTGACCATGGGCAACCGCCTGACCGTTGCGGTTGCCAGCAAACTCGACACCTCTTCCCTTGGTTCAGCCAGGCAGCCGGTTCAGCCTGATGGGCACGGCCTGGGCCACGCCAGCCTATCGCATGTGGCTGTATCGGTCTTCACGCTGGTATATATCGCTCTGCTGGCCTCCTTCCTGATCCTGCCGGAGACCTTTGGCGGCCACCCTGTGGCCCATGCGATTCTGCTTATCTTCATTCCGGCCCTCAGCGACACCGGCGGCCTCTTCGCCGGGGCCTGGTTGGGCAAGCACAAGCTCTCGCCCAGGATCTCACCCAAGAAGTCGGTCGAGGGACTGATCGGGTCCATGTTGTTCGCCATGGCGGGAGCCTTCGCCGTATTCGCCTTTACATACGGGGATTCATGGGCCAGCCATTGGTGGGTACCTATAGTCATGGGGGTCATGGTGGGCCTGGTCGGCACCTTCGGTGACCTGTGCGCGTCCATGCTCAAGCGGGACATGGGCATCAAAGACATGGGCCATTTGCTCAAAGGCCACGGCGGTGTGCTGGACCGGGTGGATTCCATCCTGCTCTGTGCCCCCTTCATGTCCGGACTCCTATGGGCCCTGGGGATGTAGGAAGCCAGCGACAAGAGCGACAGGTCGGCAAGCTGGTCTTGCGCAAACAGTGATGACGTTGAGGAGTACAGTCCAGTGACACAAACGGCAACTCAGGAACAAAAGCCAGCCTTCAGAGAGGTCCTATCCAAGGAACACACCCGTAGGGGCAAGCCACCCCTGCATTTTGCGGATATGACCCAGGAGGAGCGTGTCTCCAAGGCCCAGGAGCTGGGTCTGGCCAGGTTCCGGGCCAAGCAGCTGGCCAATCATTACTTCGCCCACCATGACGTTGCGGCGGCCGATTTCTCCGACTTCCCCGCAGCGGATAGGGAGCTGGTCTCCCAGGCCTTCTTCCCTGAACTCATCAAGGAGGAGACCCGCCAGATCGCGGACCAAGGCACAACGGTCAAGACCCTCTGGGAACTCTTCGATGGTGCCCGCATCGAGTCGGTGCTCATGCGCTATCCCAAGCGTGCCACCCTCTGCATCTCCAGCCAGGTGGGCTGCGGCATGGACTGCCCCTTCTGCGCCACAGGCCGCATGGGCCTGACACGCAATATGTCGACCGGGGAGATTCTGGAACAGGTCAGGGTCGCGGCCTGGTCCATGGAGGCGGGCGAGATCGCCGGTGGCCCCGGCAGGCTCAGCAATGTGGTCTTCATGGGCATGGGTGAACCCATGGCCAATTACAAGTCCGTCCTTGGCGCCGTCCGGCAGATCTGCGCCGCTCCGCCGGAGGGATTCGGCATATCGGCCCGGAACATCACTATATCCACGGTCGGTGTTGTTCCAGGGATACGCAAACTCACGGCGGAGGGCTTGCCGGTCCGACTGGCAGTCTCCCTGCATGCCCCATCCGACCAGCTGCGTGATGAGCTCGTGCCCATGAACCGTCGCTTCAACACCAGCCAGGTCCTGGATGCGGCCCATGACTACTATCTGACCTCCAAACGCCGGGTCAGCATTGAATACGCCCTCATGCGGGGCATCAATGACCAGGCCGAACATGCCCGGCTCCTGGCCAAGCGCCTGAATCATTACGGGGATGACTGGGCCCATGTCAATCCCATTCCCCTCAACCCCATAGAGGGGTCACGTTGGACGGCCTCCAAACCTGAGGATGAGCAGACTTTCCTGGATATCCTCCACCGGGCCGGTATAGCCGCCACCTTGCGTGACACCCGCGGCGAGGACATTGATGGAGCCTGTGGCCAGCTGGCGGCCAAGCAAGGTGGCAGCCGGTCCGAGGAAGCCAAAGCCTGAGCCAGGCCGCACATGGGTGCTTTCTCAAGCTCGCGACATTCCCTCTCAACAGGTGGGAAATTCCAGGTGCCCTGGCTGAAGCCCCTATAGGCTGGCAAGTCCTCGAAGGTCAGTACAGCATATTCCACTGCTTGGGTGGCTGCACGGATGAGTAGGAGGAGGGGCCGATGTCTGTGACGGTAAGGGTCATTCCATGTCTTGATGTGGATCAGGGCAGGGTGGTCAAGGGTGTCCATTTTGCGCACCTCCGTGATGCGGGTGACCCAGTGGAGCTGGCAAGCCGCTACTATGCGGAAGGCGCCGATGAACTGACCTTCCTTGATGTGACCGCATCTTCATCGGGCAGGGCCACCACCTATGACGTGGTCACCCGGACCGCTGGGCAGCTCTTCATACCCCTGACCGTGGGCGGGGGAGTCCGGTCGGTTGATGACGTGGATTCCCCTCCTGCGATGCGGTGCGGACAAGGTCAGTGTCAACACCGCAGCCATCAATGAACCCCAGCTCATAGCTGACATTGCCCAACGGTTCGGCAGCCAGGTCCTGGTCCTTTCCGTGGATGTCAGGCGGGAGCGCGGCCAGGGCCATACCAAATCCGGCTTCGAGGTCAACACCATGGGCGACCGTAGATCCACGGGCATCGACGCCATCTGGTGGGCCCGCCGTGCCCAGGAATTGGGGGTGGGAGAGATCCTGCTCAATTCCATGGATGCGGACGGGACCGGCGATGGTTTTGACCTGGAGCTGATCCGTGCTGTCCGCAGGGCTGTCAAGCTTCCCCTCATCGCCAGTGGAGGGGCCGGCAAGCTTGCCGACTTCCCCCAGCCATCAAGGCGGGAGCCGATGCGGTCCTGGCCGCCTCTGTCTTCCATTATGGCAGGCTCACCATTGGAGCGGTCAAGGATGGCTTGAGAGCTGCTGGTTATGAGGTCAGATGAGGAAGGATGGACCATGTACGAGGAGCAGCAACAGCTTGATCAGGCCATAGCCTGTCGGCTCAAGCACGACAGCCAGGGACTGATCACGGCGGTGGTACAACAGTATGACAGCCGCCAGGTCCTCATGGTCGCCTATATGGATGACGAGGCCCTGCGTCGAACCATTACCTCCGGGAGGGTCACCTACTGGTCCCGTTCCCGCCAGGAATACTGGCGGAAGGGAGACAGCTCCGGCCATGTGCAATATGTCAGGGCCATCTCCATGGATTGCGATGGCGATGCCCTGCTGGTGGAGATCGACCAGCTGGGGCGGCCTGCCACACTGGAAGCAGGTCCTGCTTCCAGGCAGGTGGCCGGATTCCCGCACGCCTCGGCTCCCGTAAGGACCAGAGCTAAGCCTTCGGTTCATATGGCAAGACAGGGCGGCCCCTACAGGTATCAGGCGGATAGACTTGGTGCATCTGACCTGTAAGGAGGCACGATGACTGTCCTTGACCAGTTAGTGGCTGGAGCCCGGGAAGATCAGGAGCTGCGAGAGCAGACCCTTCCCCTGGAGGCGCTGCAGGAGCTTGCCAAGGCAGCTCCTGCGGCCATGGACGCCCACCGATGGTTGAAGCAGTCGAAAGCCGTGCCTGTCATAGCGGAAATCAAGCGTGCCTCACCTTCCAAGGGCCATCTGGGAGACATTCCCGACCCCGCAGCCTTGGGGCGCGACTATGAGCGGGGCGGGGCGTCTGCCATCTCCGTCCTTACCGAAGGCCGGCGTTTTCTGGGGTCCTTGCAGGATTTCGACCAGGTCCGCGCGGCGGTCCACATTCCGGTCATGCGCAAGGACTTCATCGTATCGGACTACCAGATCTGGGAGGCCAGGGCCCACGGGGCCGACATGGTCCTACTGATCGTCGCGGCCCTGGAGGACCAGGACCTCAAGTCCCTCCTGGACCTCACCCATCAGTTGGGAATGACGGCCCTGGTGGAAACCCACAGCCGCGAGGAGATCGACAGGGCCATGGCCGTAGGTGCCCGGGTGATTGGCATCAATGCTAGAAATCTCAAAGACCTGCGGGTTGATGTGCACAGATACCAGGAACTTGCCGCCGACCTGCCCGTAGATGTCATCCGTGTGGCAGAATCCGGGGTGTTTGGGCCCATCGAGTTGGAGGATTACGCCAGAGCTGGGGCCGATGCGGTACTGGTGGGGGAGGGTGTGGCCACAGCCGAGGACCCACAGCTGGCTGTAAGCCGTCTGGTGAGCGCCGGAGCCAGGGTCAAGGCCTCCGAATCCCGCCCCCTGGGCCAGCATGAAGGTCCCTACTTCGGCCAGTACGGGGGTCGTTATGTACCCGAGGCGCTGGTCGGAGCCCTTGATGAATTGGAGTCCGTATACGAGGAAGCCAAGGCCGATCCCTCCTTCCTTGAGGAGTTTGCCAGACTCAACCGGCGCTATGTGGGTCGGCCATCGCCACTGACCGAGGCCCCGAGGTTCGCCGGACGCATCAACGATCAGGTCGGGCTCAAGGCCCGTGTCTTCCTCAAGCGGGAGGACTTGAACCACACCGGTGCCCATAAGATCAACAATGCCCTGGGACAGGGCCTCCTGGTCAAGAGGATGGGCAAGACCAGGGTCATCGCCGAAACCGGAGCTGGTCAGCATGGTGTAGCCACAGCCACGGTCTGCGCCATCTTCGGTTTGCGATGCCGAATTTACATGGGCCAGATCGACGCCCGCCGTCAGGCCTTGAACGTGGCACGCATGCGCCTGCTGGGCGCTGAAGTGGTGGAGGTCACCCAGGGAACCAGAATCCTCAAGGACGCCATCAACGAGGCCCTGCGCGACTGGGTGACCAATGTCAAGGACACCCACTACCTCCTGGGTACGGTGGCTGGCCCCCACCCCTTCCCCTCCATGGTACGGGACTTCCAGAAGGTCATCGGTGAGGAGGCCAGCGAACAACTGCGGGAGGAATACGGCATAGCCAGTCCAGATGCCATATGCGCCTGCGTGGGCGGCGGCTCCAATGCCATTGGCATCATGAATGCCTTCCTTGACGACCCCAGCGTCAACCTCTACGGTTATGAAGCTGGAGGTCATGGGCCCCAATCCGGCGAGCACGCCATCAGGTTCGCACCTGGAACCGGTGAGCTTGGTCTCTTCCAGGGAGCCAAGTCCTACCTCCTGGAGACCGATGAGGGCCAGACCCTCGACACATATTCCATCTCGGCGGGTCTGGATTACGCCTCGGTGGGTCCTGAACACGCCTGGTTGCGGGACATGGGCCGGGTCAATTACTCCTGGGCCACGGATGAGGAGGCCATGAGCGCCTTCAAGGATCTGTGCGAGACCGAGGGCATCATTCCCGCCATTGAATCCTCCCACGCCCTGGCCGGTGCCTACAAGGCGGCGGCGGACCTCAAGGCCAAGGGCTATGAACACCCGACCATCATCGTCAATGTCTCAGGACGTGGCGACAAGGATGTGGCCACAGCCGGCAAGTGGTTCGGCTACCTTACGGACGAACAGAGCCAGGCCCTCGAGGCCAATGAGGCCCAAGGCTCCAGCAGGGAAGGAGAGTGAGCGTGATGTCACAGTCAGTCATCGGCGGCAACGCCGTAGCAGGGGGAGTGGGCAAGGACCAACCCCTGGGATTCAATCACCGCCCCAGCCCTTCACGGGTTCGGCTTGATGCCTGCGAGGCCAAGGATCAGCCGGCTTTCATAGGTTATCTCCCCTACGGTTTCCCCAATGCTGAAGGGTCCTTGCAGGCCATTGAGACCATCTGCCGACATGGAGTGGACCTGGTCGAGATAGGCCTGCCATATTCAGACCCCGTCATGGACGGGCAGGTCATCCAGTCGGCGGCCAGAATAGCCCTGGACCAGGGCGAGCGCATAGCCGGGGTCTTCGAGGCGGTGGAACTGGTGGCGGCCTGTGGTGCGGTGCCCCTCATCATGAGCTACTGGAACCTGATCTTCCACTATGGGGTTGAGAACTTTGCCAGGGATTTCGCCAATGCTGGTGGAGCGGGCCTGATCACCCCTGACCTCATTCCTGATGAGGCCGGCGAATGGATAGAGGTCTCCGACCAGCATGGTCTGGACCGTATCTTCATGGTGTCGCCTGATTCCTCGCAGGACAGGCTCAAGACGGTGGCTGGCAACAGCAGGGGTTTTGTCTATGCGGCCTCGCGGATGGGTGTCACCGGTGAACAGGAGAGCATATCCGCCTCCCCGCAGACTTTGGTTGAGACCACCAGACAGGCCGGTGCCGACAAGGTTTGCGTTGGTCTCGGCGTCTCCACTGGTGACCAAGGGGCCCAGGTCGGCGCCTATGCCGACGGTGTCATCGTGGGATCCGCCTTGGTCCATTGCCTCTTGGATGATTCAGGTCGTAGGTCCAGGGACCTGCAGGAGGGCTTGAACCTTCTGGCCGCCAAGTCCGACGAGCTCTCCCTTGGCATCCACACTGCACGTCTGTCGTAAAAGACGACTACCATCAGATAACTATGACACTGGCTTACCTTCCTTCACCCGGCATCTCCCAGTTCTCACTGGGGCCGGTGACCATTCACCTCTATGCCCTGTGCATTCTCTTGGGCATTGTTCTGGCGGTCTGGATCACCACTGTCCGCTGGAAGCGCCTGGGTGGCAACTTCGACCAGATTCTTGACATCACTCTGTGCGCCATCCCGGCGGGCATCATCGGTGCCAGGCTCTACCACGTCATCACCACTCCAGAACGTTTCTTCGGTCCCCATGGTGACTGGGTCGAGATCTTCCGTATCTGGAATGGCGGCCTGGGCATCTGGGGCGGTGTGCTGCTGGGGGCTTTGGCGGCCTGGGCCTGGTGCCGGCACAAGCATTACCCCCTAGCCCTCCTGGCTGATGCCGTGGCTCCGGCCCTGCTGGTGGCTCAGGCGGTGGGCCGTTTAGGCAACTGGTTCAACCAGGAACTATATGGTGCTCCGACCACCATGCCATGGGGTCTGAAGATTGATATGGCTTCCCATGCCATAGGCTCCAGCGAACAGTGCTATGACGGTGGCAGCTGCCCCGTCGGCACCCTCTTCCACCCCACCTTCCTCTATGAGATGATCTGGAACCTGATTGGTGCGGCCCTGCTGGTCTGGATCGGTTCCAAGACCGTCAAGCTGCTCAAGGCCGGCTCCCTCTTCGCTCTGTATGTCATCTGGTACACCACCGGCCGCACGTGGATTGAGGCCCTGCGTATCGACTTCGCCCATGAATTCCTGGGTGTCAGGCTCAATGTCTGGGTCTCCATGGCCGTCTTCATCCTGGCCGTAATGGCCTTCGTCCTGATTCAACGTTATGGCAAGTCCAGCGCGCTGCTGGCCGAAAAGCTCAGGACCGTGACAGAACTTGAGACCAGGGCCATGCACGGTGATAAGGACAGCACAAGCAAAGCAAACCCGAACAAGGCCATTGAGGATGAAGCTACCAGTCTTTATGGGGTCGGCAGCGCACAGCTGGACTAGAGGTATCCAGATCTGAGCTGTACTGTGTGCCAATGTTCTCAAGCATTGGCGGACCCGCCTGACCTTCAAGTCTCTTGCCTCCCCTAGAATGGATGGTATGGATATACGCATCGCACCAAGCATTCTTTCCGCCGATTTCTGCAACCTGGAGAGGGACCTCAAGGCCATATCCGCGGCCGATTTGGTCCATGTCGACCTGATGGACCACCATTTCGTGCCCAACCTGACCATTGGCGAGCCCGTGGTCGAGCGGATCTGCCAGGTGACTGACTTGCCGGTCGACGTACACATGATGCTGGAGGACGCCGACCGTTGGGCGCCTGAATACGCCAAGCTCGGCGCCTCATCCGTCTCCTTCCATATGGGAGCCACCCAAGCACCGGTCCGTCTGGCCCGTCAGCTGCGCGATATGGGTTGCCAGGCCTGCTTCGCCGTACGACCCGCAGAACCGGTGGAACCCATCTTCGACATCCTTGATGAATTCGATATGATTCTGATCATGACCGTTGAGCCCGGTTTCGGTGGACAGAAGTTCCTGGACAACCAGATGGCCAAGGTACGCCGTCTGCGCGATGAGATCAGCCGCAGGGGCGCCAAGACCCGCATTCAGGTCGATGGGGGAGTCAGCAGTTCGACCGCGGCCATTGTGGCCTCCTCCGGAGCCGATACCCTGGTCGCCGGATCGGCGGTCTATGGGACCTTAGACCGCACCCAGGCCATTGTGGACATTCGAGACAAGGCCCAAGCGGCTTACCGCGACTAGCGCTCACCAACCCAACCATGGTCCGCGGGGGAAGACTGGCCGTATAGCGGACGCAGCTAACGCCGATGGGTCCAATCGGTGGATACTGTAAAGCCTGACCCGGAATTGACCCAGCGAGGAGAGCAGACCCATGAAGACCTTTGAATCCCTGTTTGCGGAACTATCCTCCAAGGCGGAACAGCGCCCCCAGGGGTCCCTGACCCTTGACGAACTGAACAAGGGCACCCACTTCATCGGCAAGAAGATCGTCGAGGAGGCCGGTGAGACTTGGGTCGCGGCAGAATATGAGGGAGCCGACCGAACAGCCGAGGAAATGAGCCAGCTCATCTACCACTTGCAGGTTATGATGATTGACCGGGGCATCAGTCTGGACGATATATACCGATACTTGTGATTCCACCAGTCCGGCAAGGGTGAGGAGAGCGACATGTTGAGAATAGCAGTGCCCAATAAGGGTATGCTGTCGGAACCGGCCTGGACCATGCTTGGTGAGGCCGGTTACCGCCTGCGGACCAATCCACGCCAGTTGGTGGTGGATGATGGTGACAACGATATCGAGCTCTTCTACTTGCGCCCCTTGGATATAGCCGTCTACGTGGGCAGTGGAACCATTGATGTGGGCATCACGGGTAGGGACCTACTGCTCAACTCCAACACAGAAGCCCATGAACATATGCCCTTGGGCTTCGCCGGCTCCACCTTTCGCTGCGCAGCACCAAACGATTCCCCCATCACCGGCCTTGCCGACATCCAGGGCAAACGGGTGGCCACCTCCTACGACAAGTTGGTCGGCGACTACCTGGCCAGTCATGGCATCCAGGCACAGATCATCCATCTTGAAGGCGCCGTGGAATCCTCGGTCCACCTTGGCGTGGCTGACCTCATAGCCGATGTGGTGTCCACCGGCACCACCCTGCGCAACGCCGGACTTCATACCTTCGGTGACCCCATCCTCGAATCGGAGGCGGTCCTGATCAGGTCCCCGCGCCTACAGGAGGACGACTCCAGACTCACCATATTCAGCCGTAGGCTACAGGGTGTCCTGACAGCCCATCAGTATGTACTTATGGACTATGACATTCCGGTTTCCAAAGTTTCCGAGGCGGTGGCCGTC
Organism: Bifidobacterium aemilianum; assembly: GCF_003315635.1. Taxonomy (GTDB): domain Bacteria; phylum Actinomycetota; class Actinomycetes; order Actinomycetales; family Bifidobacteriaceae; genus Bifidobacterium; species Bifidobacterium aemilianum. The sequence goes on from NZ_PDCG01000002.1 coordinate 63,475, forward strand.
GCACCGGGATTCGAGAGTCCCACCGTCTCACCCCTGCACGATAAGGAGTGGTCCGCCGTTAGGGTTATGGTTCCCAAAGACAAGGTCAACCAGCTCATGGACAGGTTGCATGACGTCGGTGCCCGGGGCATCATCGTCACTGCCCTGCAGGCTTCCAGAATCTAGGCGTCACCAACGGTATGAGCGAGCAAATCAAGCAAGAGTCTGAGAACGGATATGGCCCGGAAGCACGGGATATCCTCTTTACCATACCCAATCTGATCAGCGTATTGAGGATTATCTCAATACCATTCATCGCGGTCCTGACCTCAAGGCATCAAATGGTGCCGGCCCTGGTGGTCCTGGCCATATCAGCGGCTTCGGACGGACTGGATGGCATCATCGCCAGGTCCTTCAACCAGGTCAGCAAGATCGGCCAGATACTCGACCCCATTGCCGACAGGTTGCTCATATTCTGCTCGATTCTGGCCCTGGCAGTGGCGGGCATCATCCCCTGGTGGATGCTGATAGTGGTGGGTATTCGTGACCTCCTCCTCGCCTTCCTGATCCTGGTACTGGCTCAGCGTGACTACGGCCCCCTTCCGGTTCACTTCGTAGGCAAGACCGGTACGGCCCTGCTGATGATTACCATTGTTGCCCTTATCTTCGCTGACATCTGGTCCAACACCTTCACCTGGATTCTCCACCTGGCCGGCCTGGCCGCCGGCATCTGGGGTGTGGCCCTCTACTGGCTTGCCGGCCTGTTGTATGTCAAGCAGGGGCTGAGTCTGATCGCTGAGGACGGGAGCCACTAGAATGCCTCTGGATTCAGCCGAACTCCCTGATTCCTACCCTGTCTCCGACGATGGAGCCCCAGCCAGGCGTAGGGCCGTCTTCTCCAGCGCGGTCAAGGGGCTCGGCTCCCAGCATGCCGATGATTGGGAGAACCTGTCACTGGCCTCCCGACGCTACCGTCGCAAGGTCTCTGACAATGCCCTGCGGCTCATAGATGATCTGACCAACCGTTCGGTCGATCCCATGTTCTCCGACTCGCAGCTTGCCCGGAAACCGCAATCTCCTGTGGCCCTGTGGTCAACCAGGATCATCGTCTTCATTTTCTGTGTGGTGGTTGGTTTTGCGGGCTCGCTCTTTGTCCAGCAGCTTCACACAGACCCCCGCAAGGCCGTACGCTCCAGCCTGGTGACCGAGCTGACCGGGCAGAAGCGGGAGCTGGCCAGCCTCACCAAGCAGGTCGACGACCTCCGCAAATCCGTTGACGACCAGTCGGGCAAGCTCGCACAGAATGAGGACAACCCCACGCTGGTCCAGGAGCAGATGATCAACGGCCAGATACCCGTAACCGGGCAGGGGATCACGGTGACCCTGGCCAATCCGCTCTCGGCCAACAAGGATGGGGTCACAGGCAATGCCCCCAGGGAATCCGCAGGCAACCGCATCCGTGTGGTCACCGACACGGACTTGCAGGCCATCACCTCACTGCTCTGGCAGTCTGGGGCTGAGGCCATATCGGTCAACGGCTATCGGATAGGTGTCCAGACAGCTATCCGTCTGGCTGGCCAGACCATTCTGGTCGGTGCCGACCCTATACAAAGTCCCTATACAATAGAAGCCATAGGGAATGCAAGAGACCTGGAGGCAGCCGTCAGATCCAGTGACCGGCTCTCACTGGTCGATGCCTTCCAAGAGGCCGGCATATCCATGCAGGTGGGGCGATCGGGGAAGCTCAATCTCAAAGCGGCCGCAATAGGTGATATAACCCATATCGAGGGGAGCAGGTAGATGGCAGCGGTGTTGGGCCTCATAGTGGGAGTGATCATAGGCATATTCGTACGCCCGGACATCCCCATCTTTCTGCAACCCTACCTGCCCATCATGGTGGTGGCCGCCCTTGATGCGCTCCTGGGCGCCGGCAGGGCCTATTTTGAACGGAGCTTCTCCGACCGGGTCTTCGTCATCTCCTTCATCTCCAACGTCCTGACCGCCACCCTCCTGGTGCTGCTGGGCAATCAGCTCGGTGTGGGAGCCCAATTGCAGACGGCCGTTATCGTGGTCCTGGGCATCCGTATCTTCTCCAATGTCTCAACCATCCGTCGCTTCATATTCAAAGGTTGATGCATGGCGGGAAAACACAAGGACAAGGACCTGCTCAGCCGCATGCACGTCCAGCATGCCCAGGACAAGGAGAACGACCGGATGGACACCGGCTCCTTCGAGGCAGTTCGTTCAAGGCCCAAGCGCCGCGGCTGGAGCAACCCACTGAAGACCAGATTGATGACCAGCATCCTCATAGCCCTCCTGTGTGGTCTCCTTGGGTTCGGTTTTGCCCTGCAGGTCAGCAACTCCACATCCATGTATGAGACTATGAGCGAGGAGGAGCTGACCCGGCTGATCACCGAATCATCCACCCAGGTGCAGAATCTGGAGCAGCGCAAGAGCGAGTTGACCAGCCAGCTGGACTCCCTCAAGAAGGCCGCCGACAAGCAGGAGGAGGCCGAGCGCATCGCCAAGGTAAACGAGGAGACCTCAGGTCTCCTGGCAGGTAGGCTTCCGGCACGGGGCAAGGGAATCGTCATCCGCATCTCCCAAGGGTCCAAGGACAAGGTGGACGCCGCCACCATGTTCCAACTCTTGGAGGAGTTGAGGATTGCCGGCGTTGAGGTCATGGCCCTGAATGACGTCCGTGTCATCACCTCGACCTATGTCAGTGATGGTAAGGAAGGCCTGGAATGTGACGGCCATAGTCTAGAGGCCCCATACACCCTCAAGGCCATCGGAGACCCCCAGAACCTGCAGAATGCGGTGAACATCGCCGGGGGAGTGGGGTCCAGACTCAAGGTGAAATTCGGCTCATCGGTCTCGGTGACCCCCTCAAATGACGTAGTTATCGAGGAGATACGCACCGATAAGGCCTATGAGTACGCAAGGAAGGTAGAATAGGGCACACTATGACTGATTCAATTCCGAGTGCAGGCGAAACCACCATCATCGGCATGCCCGCCATCACGATACCGGTAACCTCCACGGGTGACCGTCCGCTGACCCAGGAGGACCTGGACACCATATCGCGGCTGGCCCCGGGAACAGCCTTGCTCATTTCGACCAGGGGAGCGGTATCGGGTTCGCGCTATCTCCTGGATGAGGATGAGGTCAATGTGGGCCGTGACCCCCATGCCGACATACTCCTGGATGATTCCACCGTTTCCCGTTCCCACGCCATCTTCCGCAGGCAGGGCGAGGGCTTCGAAGTCCTTGACGCTGGTAGCCTCAATGGCACCTATGTCAACCGGCAGAGGGTGGACAGAGCCACACTGAACAACGGCGATGAGATCATGATCGGTAAGTTTCGCCTGGTCTTCTTCACGAAATCAGCCCTAATCTCCTAGTCATCTTCCTTCAGTCGGGTCTAGACTGTAAGCAGTATCACGGTGCAGTTCCATTCCTGATGAGGCCAGAAGCGGGAGGTTGACTATGGAAGCGAAGTCCACAGCTGTGGATTTGCATCTCAGCCAGCAGATGAGGGGGAGTGAGAGTCTCCGAGTACAGGATGCCGTCCAGGGTGAGCTCTTCGTATCCGACGATACCCTGCCCCAGCGTGGCTATCGGGGGACCGTAGCCTCCAAGGTTGCGGGCATCACCTACCGGCAGTTGGATTATTGGGCACGAAAGCAGATTCTCGAACCCTCCATCACGCCCTCCAACGGGTCAGGTTCTCGGCGCCTATACTCCTTCAAGGACGTGGTCATCCTCGCGGTATCAAAGAAGCTTCTGGACGCAGGTGTCAACCTGCAGAATATGACCAGTGCCATCGCCTTCCTATCCCAGCGGTCCGCTGAGGACCTGGAGCATGTGACCATCATATGCGACGGTCAGCAGGTCATCGAATGCACCAGCAGCGAGCAGCTTCTCGACCTCATGCACAGTGGACAGGCCATTTTCGGTGTTTCGATTGACTCCCTCTGGCACCATATAGAAGCAGCCCTGGAGAACGAGGAATTCGTCGATCTCACCGAGTCGCCAGCCAGCAAGACCAGTGGGCGGCCCATAGATGAACTGACGGCCCTGCGTATGCGCAAACGGCTGGAGGCCCAGCGTCTGGCCAGGGAAAGCGCTTGAAGCACCCCTGGCAATGGTTCAGACTCCTTCTTGAGGATGGGTCTGCTGCTAGTATGATGTCCAGGGAGGTTGATGACTTCTGGTAAATCGACTGACGCTACGGACAAGAGGATAGGTGAGTGGCCATGCAGGATCTGGTGCCAATGGGCTTATGGGTTATCGCCGTGGCTGTATGCCTGGGCATATGCATTATCTGCGTGCTCAGGGGAGCCCTCAGCAAACCCACCCTGTCGAGGCCCATCAAGCCCGTTTCCTGGGTGGTGGTAGGCATGCAGCTGGTTTCCGTTGTCCTGTCGATGGCACCCTTCCTTGCCTTCAAGCTTTCGGCCGACGGTATGGGCGCTGCCATGCTTGGTTTCTATCGGGGGGCGGGACTGGCGGCCGCCGGTATCCTTATTCTCTTAGTCGTCGCGGAATTGGCGCTCATGTATCTGCAGGCCAGCAAGTCCACGCAGTTCACTGAACTGCTCAGGGCAAGCCATCAGTCGGGAATTCAGAATGACCTGACTATGCAACAGGACGACGTTCACGATGAACAACAGCTGGAGCGTGATCTGGAAGCCTCCTTCGATGATCCCAACGAGGATTAGGGTACGGATTTGCTGATGCCTTATCTGATGGAGGATAGGGCTGAAGTAATGAGGACAGCAAAAGCTCGACGTGATTTTAAGTCACATATATAATCTGACATAACGTACATTATCGGATATATATACGTAACCCTCCGTGGCGACCTGTCACGAACACTGGTTCATAGTCAGACCAGGCTTTTACCTGTTCCAAAGGAATCCTCATACAAGCAGGCACCGTTGGGAACATTCAATAACGGTGCTTTTGTCATACCACTCCATAGTGTCGCCATCATAGAAAATGATTCAATTCCCGATGCCTGACTTCGTCGACTTACTCGTAATCCGGGAACCAACCCTCACGGTGCATCTTCAACCGCTTGTCCAGAAGCTCCTTGAGCTCGTCCTCGTCACGGCGCTCTACGAGCATGTCCCAATGGCTGCGCACGTTGGCTACGGTATGCTCCTCATCATTGGGATTCTTGCCCTCGATGTGGGCCATCTCACCGCAACGGCACTCCCACTCATCTGGAATCTCCGCGCCCTCAGCCAGCGGAAGAATGGTCCGATGGCCCTTGGGGCAGACATAGGCGACCTCCGTGCGTGCCGCCAGTTCGACATGCTCGTCAGACTCCAAGGACTTTGCCCCGATGCTCATACCACGTAGACTACGCTCGGCCATCCAAATCTCCCTCTTAATCGTTTACTTGCTTCCAAGCTACAGAACAGCTCGGACCGGTCTTATATTCCCCATACACAAATCCAGCGGTAACCGCCGGTCAGTCAACACCGCAATAGGAGACGATGTCACGGTTAATAAGGTCCACAGCCTCCCTGCCCCTCTTGGAGAGCTCGGAATGCGACTCCCCCAGGTAGGTCACGGCCACCGAAAGCTGCTGGAGCAGGTCCACCAGGCGCTTGGCGGTACGAACAAAATCACCACCGGTCAGTTCGCTGTCCTCAAGAACGGCGGATAGACAATCTCCCTGGGCCCAGTTGAAAATGACATCGGCAACACCAAAATCGGGTGGATCCAAGCTCGGCAGACCCATGCGATCACGCATCTGATCAATTTTCTGAGCCAGGGCCTTGAGGCTTCCTGACGCCTTGGCGATTCTCCCCTTGATTCCACCTGGGTAGTGGCGTGGTTCGCCATCGCCTCCCCTACGGGCCTGATATACGAATCCTGACAGGACCGCGGCCAGTTGGCCGGCATCCAGGCCGTCCAGGAACCCATTGCAGATGGCCTGGGCCAGTGTCAGGTCACGTTCGGTGTAGAGCCTGCGCAGGAGCTGCCCTCGTTCAGTGAGCAGATAGTCGGTACCCTCCTGGTCGGCAGGGACATGGAGATAGTCCAATGATTGAAGTATCTGGCAGATCACGTCAAACTGCCGGGCCACGGAACTCGTCCGGGTATGATAGCGGTCTTCAGCGCTATGGAGCTCACGCAGTTCCCGAACCCAGCGCTGACCCCATTTCAGGTGCTGGTTGAAATCAGGGCACTGGTGGCAGGGGTGAACCCTCTCCTGGGCCCTCAGGTCGCTGATCTCCAAGTCCAACCGATGGAAGGCCTCCTTGCGTAGTTCCTCGCTGCGGAAGACGGTGTTCTTGAGTCTTTTCCGCTCACCCTTCTGAGCATCCGCCAGGCGCATACGCAGGGACATCAGCGAGGCGAAATCGCCGAATTCGCAGGCGAATGACTGCTCGTAGCCCGCCAGGGCCTGCCTCAAGCTGTCGATACGGTCCTTCAGGTGTTCCACTGAGCTATTGGCCTCCCACTGGGCGAAGGAATGATCCAGAATGATCCTGGCTGAATCATAATCATGGGAGTTCAACATGTTGACTGCCATGTTGAAGGTCGTCTTGAAGGATGAATGCAGGGGGTAGACGCGCTTGCTGGATAGGGCTGCCAGGGCCGGGGGCTGGAAGCCCCGGTGGTCCACGACGATGGCATGGCCTATGGTGTCGATACCCCGGCGGCCCGCCCTTCCGGTCAGCTGGGTGTACTCCCCCGCCGTCAGCGGGACATGGCCGCTACCGTCGAACTTCTCCAGCTTTTCGACGATTACGCTGCGGGCCGGCATGTTGATGCCCAGGGCAAGGGTTTCGGTGGCAAATACCATCTTGACCAGCCCCTCCTCAAACAGTCGTTCGACTATCTGGCGGTAGAGGGCGACCATGCCAGCATGGTGGGGGGCGAACCCCTGCTCCAGGGCGAACCGGAAGTCAGCGAACCGCAAGGTGCGCAGGTCGTCATGGGAGAGCTGTCCCAGGCTCATCTCATCGACGATATGTCGGATTCTGGCCTGCTCTTCGCCATTTGTCAGACACAGACCCGCCCTGATGCACTGCTCCACAGCCTGGTCACAGCCCATACGGGAGAAGATGAAGTAGATGCCCGGCAGCATATCTAGAAAGTACAGTTCATCGACCACGGCCCAACGTTGGGGAATATAGCGCTGGATTGCCCCCGCTTGGGAGGGCCTGCCCTGCCTGTCCCCTCCCCTGCGTCTGTCAGTCTTGCCGCTCCGTCCCTGAAGTCGCCGTTGAGCCCGACGGTCAAGTTGCTCCAGGCGCTGGACCAGTGCTGGATTGAGCCGCTTCTTGGGCCTGGCCTTGGACTCACGCTGGTAGAGGTCCACCAGTTCCGGTTCTGCTTCCACGTCAGCTTGCAGAAGCACATGTTGTACGAGGGTGACAGGTCGTTGCTCGGAGACGATTAGGCTGGTCTTGCCTCTGACCGACTCGATCCAATCGGAGAAATCCTCCACGTTGGAGACGGTCGCCGACAGGCCCACTATCTTGACCGTACGGGGCAGGCCAATGATGACTTCCTCCCAGACCGGTCCGCGGAAACGGTCGGCCAGGTAGTGGACCTCGTCAAGGATGACGAAACGCAGGGAATCCAAGGTGCTGGAATGCTCATAGAGCATGTTCCTCAAGACCTCAGTCGTCATGACGACAATGTTGGCCTCGGAATTGATCGAGGTGTCGCCGGTCAGAAGCCCAACCTGGTCGGCGCCATAGGTAGCCACCAGATCATGGTATTTCTGATTGCTCAAGGCCTTGATAGGTGTGGTGTAGAAGGCCTTGACATTCTGCTGCTGGGCCAGGTAGATGGCGAAGTCTGCAACGACCGTCTTCCCTGCTCCGGTGGGAGCCGCCACCAAGAGATTGTTGCCTGATTCCAGGGCCTTGTTGGCTTCGATCTGAAAGGGGTCCAAATCAAAGGAAAGTGACCTGGCAAAGGCTGCTGCGGCTGTGCTCTGCTCGTACTGTCGTTCCTTGAAGGCTGAGTAACGCTGAGCCGGCGATGACTGCTCCCCTGCCTCCTTGTCTGGGGTCGAAGGACTGTTCCTCGCGCTTGAATGCTGACGGTGTCGAGTCATAATGGCTGCCTGCCTGCTCATTCCTATCTTACTGCTAGTGAAGATGTCTGTCAGAGGGATTGTCCGTTCCATTCTTCCTTGACCTATATATATCTGTCTTGGCCTATGCACGATGTTCGGATGCGCTGGCTGGGAAGCAACACAAGCCGGACGGCCGGGAATGGCTGACCCTCTGAAAAGCTATTCGTTGAAGGATCTCCAACGTCCCCAAATCTGTGCATGCCGGGTCCTGCGTGAGGCTTTGCGCTCCTCGATGCCGACATGGGCCTTGCTGTAGCGGCCGCTGGCGTAGGAAAGGGGTTCGGTGAAGACAACAGGCTCCTGCTCTTCGCCATTGGCCTCCATGCTATCAAGCTGCCTATGGCTGGAGATGACCTGCATGAGGCCGGCAAGCTTGTGGAGGGCCTTGGTCCCATGGATTCCGGCATATATGATGCCTGCCAGCAGCATGACGACCATGAAGATCGCCAGCAATAACCATATCCACCAGGGCATTGGTTCCTCCCTCTATAGGTTGGTCTGTTCCGGATGGGAGTCCTCAGCGACACATGGGCTTGTGCTGTCTGCACTAGCAGGCTCATCCCCCGGGAAGGCTATCGATCCCTCAAACTCACGGGGTTCACGGTCCTTCCTGTTGACAGCCTCCACGCTCAGTTCGCGTTCGGCCCTGGCTATCATCATCAGTCGTAAGGTGTCGGGCGCCACGGCGGTGATGTGGCGGGCGTGTGCGATGCAGAAGCCCACGAACCAGGAATCAGAGGACACTACCAGGTGGACCTTCTCTCCCTGTCCACAGAGTTCCACCCTGGCACCGGTAAGGGTCTTGATGAAGGCAAGGCCCGGTTGATCGGTGATGAAGACCGCCTGGGTGCCATTGTCGAAGCTCCACTTCCGCAGCTCCCCGACTGGTACATCGGGAATATCGATCTTCCTGGTCGCTTGGACAATCTGTGCGTCCTCAATGCGCGAGAGCCGCAGAACCTGCCAGATTCTAGGCTTACCGGTCACCTTGTCTATGGTTGTGTCTGTGACGACCAGCTTCGCCTTGTCTTTCGGGGCGCCCTTGGCGACATCCGTCCATACGGCCGCGTAATAGACACCTTCATCGACAAAAATCTTGGCCGGGGCCACCAGCCTGCGGCGGGTGCGGCCGGCACCGTCAGTGTACTCCATATCAAGCAGGGCATTGGTGGAGATGGCCTGGCTCACCACGGAGAAGGACCGGGGCTCAGCCTCGTAGCCTGTCAGGCTCAACCAGGGGGTCTCCCCCGGCTCGACGTGCTGGCGAAGACGGGTGTAGAGCGACTGGGCTTGTGACCGCTGTTCATCGGGCAACAGGGAGGAGTGGGCCAAGTAGGAGACGGAGGCCGTCAACATGCTGAGGTACTGCTGGGATATGCCGGCGAGCCTCTCCAGACCAAGGGAATTGGTCGCAGAGACGATATTCTCCGAATCCAGGAGGGACCAGTCGATGTCGAAGAACTGGCTGCCTGCCATCTCCCCATCATCCGAGACGGTGGTCAACGTATTGATGTCCTTGCGAATGGCGTTGACGTACTTCCTCATCTCATCGTCGGAGCGGGGCTCACCAATGAAGCGTTCGGCCAGCTCCTCGAGGGAATACTCCTCCCCCAAGTGGGCGGAAAGGAAGAGCAGCATCCTCAGTCGGCGGTCCACCTCACTGCCGGTCTGGAAAGCCGAGGAGCTTTTCTTGGGGCGGCCCTTGTGGGAGCCATCGGCTCCTTCGCCGGACACCTGCCGTTTGCTGATGGGCTCGGTGACGACCGTCGCCTCCGCTGCCTGGTGGGACTCGTCGGCCAGAGCGAATTTGCTGGCGGCCACCAGCCTGCGATGAAGGGCATCGGCTGCCTCACGGGGGCTGATGACGGAGGCACCGGGGTGCTCGAGCACGTATAAGGCCAAATCGTCAGCGTCCGTGTATGCCACGTTCAGATGTTCGCCATCCACGTCGACCGTGGCAGCGAAGCGACGGGAATCAATGACCTTGACCAGCTCGTCGGGAATCGGCTGGTTGACCAGACCGGGGGCGATGGAGTCCAGGCCCAGCCCGGGGGCGGGTGTCTGGGGAACCCTGGGAATGGTGCGGGGCAGGTGGCGCTTTTGGGGCTCGCTGTCCCTGGAGGATATGGTCATGGACCTGGCCAGATAGTTGGCCGCAGCTAGGACCGGCAGATCATCGGCTTCAAACCGCAGGCGAACCCTGGGTTCATCTCCCAGCTGCAGGCGGTAGGAGGCGAAGTCCTGGCCCTCGGATTTGGAGGAATACTCGGGCTGACGCGATTCAATGGCGATGCCCATGGCGGCGAGCTTGGCACGGTCACGCTGAAACTGCTTGGCGAAAGCGGCCTTGGCTGCCTGGTCCGACAATTCACCGTAGGAGTCGGCGTAGGCCTTGACCCGTTGGGCTATCTGCCGGGAGGTCAGCCATTGCGGGAAAGCGGATGACAAGACGGCTAATACATCAAGCTCATGCTTGCCCCACTTGTCGGAAAAACGACGTCTCCCGTTACTTCCCTCTGCCATTAGTCCTCACGTATCGTTATCGTTTTTATAAGTGTGCGGGTTATCCGTCACCATCACTCTATATTAGATGGTTTCGTCATGCGTGTTGTCAAATTTGACAAAATCAGCGTTTTTCCTTGACCAGCTGAATCGCCGTCCCTCACCTAGAGCCAGTCGTCCGGTTCAATGCCCTGTGGACCCACGAATTCGCCACGGGGCACATAGGCCGAACTCCCCTGGTCCTCCAATCGGGCGTCCGAGTACATGCTCACATCCTGCCCAAAGGTCCAATCCCCCTTGACGACCACGGAATTTGCCGCAGCCAAAGACGGCACCGAGTAGGGGAAGCGTTCATCGAAGTCCTGGATGAAGCGATAGTAGCGGGGATCGAGGTCCACCTGGGGGAAGATATAGTTGCCGTCCACCATCTCGTAGGAGTCGGTCAGGTGGAAGCGGTCGGAGCGCATGATGAAGAGGTCGTTGGTGGTCTTGACCGGCAGGAAGCGCATACGATCGACCTGGACGCAAGTGGCATCATCGAAGAGACTGATGGCCGCCCCCATGGCGGTCTCCAGCTGGACGACCTCCGGGCTGTCGGGATCGGTGGGGTCAATGGTCTTGTAGTTGCAGATGACCGGCAGGGGCAGAACCCCCTGATACTGCTCGAGCTTGGCCTTGAGGGCATCAATGCGAACCCAGATGCTGTTGGTGTTGAAGTAGGGGTGCTTGTCGATGTTTTCGGCGCTGGCCATATCCTCCTGGGCGACCTGGGTCATCTCCCTGAGTCTGAGGCGGCCTGTCTTCCTGTCGCGCACCAGGTGGCCACCCTTGCGGTCGGCGGCTGTGCGCACGGCGACCTCCGCCATGAAGGAGGAACCGGTGTTCTCGAAGTGCTGGGCCAGGGTTCGCGAGGGCCTGGCGCCAAGATTGTCAGAGTTGGAGATGAACAGGTAGCTGAAGCCATGCTCCTGGAGGACGTCAAGCAGGCCCGACTCCCAGATGGTCGAATAGAGGTCGCCATGGCCAGGTGGACACCATTCCAGCTCAGCTTCGGCCGGCCATGAGACAGGCCTGCCGGTCTTGGGGTCAATCTTGGGTTCCTGATGTTGGATGATCTCCCGGGGAATCTCTGTTTGTCTGAACTTTCGCTTGGAACGCAGAACCTTCATGGTCTCCTCGGAGGTACGGAAGGAGTTCATGAACACCAGGGGCAGAGGGACCCCCAGCCTGGCCCTGGCTGTGATGACCTGGCCGAGGATGATGTCGATGAACCGCATCTGCCTGGCCTTGTGGCGGCGGATGGGAAGCAGGGACTTGGGGCCGGCAAGCCCCATGGAGGTTCCCAACCCCCCATTGAGTTTGAGGAAGGCGGTCTTGGCGAAGGCATCCACGGCCTTGTCATGGTCGATGGTCTCGTATACCTCATGAAAACTGGGAACGCCAGTCAAGGGCTCCACGTCATCTTCCCTGATCACTCCCCCATCGGTCGACTCGCTCCACACCCGGTAGAGTCGCTCAAATTGCGCTATGGCCATGTCACTCATTCCGGCTTCCCGCATCTTCGCGGCTGCACATTCAAAGCTGTCGGTCACGTCCAACCCTTCCCTACGGTAGCAGTGCACGTCATCCAGTCTGTCAATGGGTGACGTGGTCATTGTACCGTCTTCCACCAGCCGCCGGGTTAGGAGGTGACATTATCCAGATTATCGACACCTTGAAAGGACCCTCCTGCCGGCGACTGCTTTGGCTGCTACGTTCGCACAATGCCTGAAACAGGCCATGACGCGCCGAGTGGCCTGATTCGCGGCTTTGTGGTAACTTATCTTCTTGGTGCTAGTCACTGTTCGGGTCGTAGCGCAGCTTGGTAGCGCACTTGACTGGGGGTCAAGGGGTCGCGGGTTCAAATCCCGCCGACCCGACGAGATAGCAACAAATCCAAGGGGTTCGCCCCTTGGATTTGTTGTATGCCCCGAATCGGGCACAATTCGGCTCATCCGGTCGCACTGTATGCGGCGGATTAAGGCCGCTACATCCTCAGGACGGTATCTTACCAGTCTCCCTATATGCACTACGGAAACTCGATTTCTGCGCCCTCCAGGCGTTCAGGATGCTCACCTGTACCACCAGGATCTCGGGGTTATAGGATCTTTTGTGTGGATTTAGACTGTGGGTCTGGTTTATTGGGCGTGGCCTTTTCTGGTTGAGATTCCTGGTTCCCATGTCTGGTCCTGTTCGGGCAGTTCGGTGTTGTCGGGGATGGCGGTGCCGTAGCTTTCGGGCTCGCCCGTCTCCTGTCCGCTCTTCTTATTCCGGCGCCGGTGGTGGCTGGTGGTGTTCGTCCCTGTTCAGGCTGGTGGGGTCGGGGGTCGCGCTCTTCATGTAGCACCGCCATTCGCACGCGCGTCTCATGTGTTCCTCGGGCAGTCCGTGGTGCTGCAGGAGCGTGCGTTTGATGGGTGAGTTGACCCCTCCCTCCAGCCGGTTGGTGGTGCGCTCCACCGGCCCGCCTTGGGTGAGTTCTGGTTCCAGGAAGGCGAAGAGCCGGCCGGTTCGGAAGAGGTGTTCGAGCCGCCGGTAGCAGCGGCGCGGCTCCTGGTGGGTCCACCACCAGGAGCCGCTTGCGGCCTTGGGGTCATGGGGGTCGTCCTTGGCCAGGGTGCGTTCGTTGATGAAGTCCCTCCACCGCTCGTGCCAGGCGTTGAGGGCCTCGCCCCAACGGATCGCCCCCTCAGGGTCGTGGACCCGGGTGAGCCGGTCCGAGAGCTTCTTGAGTTCCCTGCCGGCCTCCAGTCGCGGCCTGAGCGTCAGGTCGGTCCTGGTGTTGCGTTGCACGTGCACCAGGCAACGTTGGATGCGCGTGGACGGCCAGACGGCGGCGCAGGCCTTCTCCACGCCCCGCAGCCCATCGGTGATGAGCACGTCGGGTTGGGCGATGCGGCTGAACAGGGCCGTGTAGGCCGCGCTGTTCTCGTGATGGCACCACTGCCAGTCGATGACCTGGCCCGTCTCCCCGTCGATGGCGATGACCAGGCACCAGCCGTGGGCCATGTAGGTGCCGTCGGCCATGAGGTGTGGTGGACGACCCCGTCGGGTTCGATGGCCGGTCTGATGTTCCAGCACCAGCCGACCCGTTTGCGAAATGCCCGTGCCCCCATGGACCCCATGTCCCACTGCGCCTTGCCGGAGAGCAGCCAGTCCAGGAACTCCTTCAACTGGGCGGCGCGCATCGCCTGCACGTTGCGGCTGGTGGTGTCCAGGCGGCATCGGTCGCACTGCCACCGTTGCCGGCCCGCACTGGTGTGCCCGTTCTTGCGCATGGGCAGCCCACACACCGGACACCGCCTGGCCCCTCCCGATCTGCTTCTCATCCCCCAATCGAACAGGAACAGGCACCCCTACAGGACCCCTATTACCAATCCGGCTGTTAATAACCCCTAGACACGCCTACTGCCACAAGGCCAAACCAGCATCATAATCCACACATTTAGTTACTATAGGCCCCATAATCTTATGGAAGCTACGACTCAGTCGGTCCTAGCGCTGGCGATGTCGCCCAAGCGCATGGAACCCTACGAGCAGGAGGCCCTGGCGTGGCCGAAGGTCAGTGCTGCGGACTTATACCGGTGGAACTCCCTCTTTTCTGGAGTGGCAGTCACGCAGAATTCCTTCGTCGAGATGAGTGTGCGCAATGCAATAGACAAGGCGCTTTTAGATTGGGCTCATGCCAGGGGATATGCTGACTGGCTTGGGGAAACACCACGGGACGACTGGTTCAACGGTGATACGGGTGTTCCTCTGCAGGGAGTTCCACCTCTTATTATGATATTACTGGGCACAAATCAAATAAAGAAGATATGGAGTTCCTGCCGGAAGGTATACCGGGTATGGCAAAACGATTCCACCCACCCCAAACATGGTCAATACCCGAATAGGGACGATGCCTTTTCGCAATTAATGTTCGGCAGCTGGCAACAGTTACTGGGTCCAACTGAGTTCAAGAGCAAAGACCATGACTACATCCGCAGGGCAGTGGCTGCACGGCAACTCTGGAAAGAGGCCCTGCGGTACGCTTTCCCAGAGCTTACCCAAGGTAAGGTCAATGACCAGCACCGGGTGAAGATCCTGCTTGATGTCGATAGGATTCGCCGTCTACACAACAGGGTCTCCCACGGAGAGAATGTCCTTGGCATTCAAACGGACCAGTACCTGGATAAGATGCTCACAGTCTTGTCGGCCATCAACCACAGGATTAGCGACTGGGTCATGGACCAAACCGGCTCCACCTACCGGACAGTGGCCAAGCTGAAGTATCACCCGGTGCTGCTACAGGCATACCAGCAAAACGACCCACTCTCCTCTGACCGGGAAATCGTGGCTTACAAGCTGACCTCCGACGGTTCCTACAGCGGGAAAGAGGTCATTGAAGCCCACCTGAAGAATGCGGAGAGCCATGAAGGCCGTACCCTTATCACTCTAGGAAAACCGCCACTAGCTAAGAACAAGTCCCTCATCAGGAGCATCCTTCTCGTTGATGTTGAGGGCAAGAAGGCAGCAGTGGGTGAAATCGACGACTACGGGCATGCGGATACCAAGCAGCCGCCAGCAGGATATGCCAGGCCAGCATATGAGAAGCCCCACCAAGAGAGAACGGCCTGGTTCGCGGTGAAGAACCTATATGAAGCCGACTGCCGAGATGGAAAGGTCATCGGATACAAAACCACCGATGGCCTGGCCGTACCCAGTTGCTTCACTGGACAAGTGACAATGAGATATGTCCGCCACACATAAGCTTTCGAACCTTTCCATTAAAACGCCAGACTGACTCTATAACCTCATGTATCTCCAGTCCCACTTGGACCAACAGATCTGAGAAGTCATTAACAGTTTCAGCCCATTTCTGAATACTGTTTCAAAAAACTCAAGTTTGGTGAGCTCTTGAAGAATCTAATCGGGCACATAGCTACTCATAAGTACCTGAATTAGTTCGTATCAGTTAATACTCGGAACATGCCAGGAATGGCTTTATGCCTTGGATAGTTAGCAGCAGTTAAAGGCAGCTCACATGAACCAGAACAGCGGCCTAACTTACAAGGGTTCGCAGGTTCAAATCACGCCGGTCCGACGAGATAGAAACAGCTCCAAGGTGTGAACCTCTTAGAGCTGTTTGTTTGTCACAATCGGGTATATCGAATCCTCCACCCAGGCTAAACATCGACTTTGCTTGTATGAATCCAACCCAATTGAGTGTGTGCGTTCTTCGCTATCAACCTGCTACTGTTTGCTGCAGAGATGTACAGGATATCATGACATGCTAAATATAGTTCTTTCAGCCTAATTCTATCGGGCATAAAGTTCTTGGATTCAAACTTTCCGATATATATGAACTTGTCAAGAGGTGAGATCTCAAGTAAAGAGCCTCTAGTCACTGACTAACACGCTGCCAAAAAGAGTCAAGATGCTGTTCATGGTCAACTTCCTTGAAATACCAGCGTGCGAACTCTAATATCTGTTCACAAGTATGACTATTTGGATCGATATCTATGTCGTATAGCTCATGTGAGTTGGTGTCCATGCCTTTTTTGATTTCTCCTGCAATTGTGCATTCGGCATCCGCAGCACTGGAATCGTCTAGAATCTCCCTCAATGATGGGACACCGTTAAAGCTGGAGAAAGTGTCGATAATCCTGCGGAGGGGGTTCCACATGAAACCAGGTTTCTCATTATCGTACGCGAATCGCAGTTCTTGCCATAATGCACTGTAGCCGGTTTGGATGTCGTGTTCTTTATCGGGAATTTTGTTGATTCTTGTGAGATCAGCAGCCTTATTCAGAGTGAAGGATATTTTTTTCTTATTTGCTGGATCATAATTGTATGGACGAGCGTTGATGAAGAAATTAGCATTGTGTGTCAAGAGAACAAATATGTCGTTTTCTCTCTTCTGAGGGGTTTTGCCTTTTCCTCCATAGAATCTGCTTATGGCACTGTACATTAAGTATTGTGACGAATCGTCGTTACTGTTCATAGGGTCGTCCATGATGACTAACATTGGATCGTCATCGTCGTTCCTGCTTCGCAGCTTCTGCATGAAATACAGGAAACCGACTAAATTAAGCTCACCGGTACTGAGCGTAGACAGGTCTCGTTTATGACCATTGCTGACAATCTCGTATTGGCCTTTTGCGCCAGAGTTATCAGGAAACAACTCCAGTCTGAAAGCAGTTGTTCCTAAAGAGCGAAGACTGTCATTTATCATTTTAGCTGCCTCAGTCTCATTGGTGGTTTTGTTTACCTCTCTTTGCCGTTGTGTATGTAAGGTTTTAATCTCTTTCTGCACTTTGGACACCTCCTGCTTGGCGGTTTCTAGATCCTGTTCCAAACCATCGAGTCTTGCCAGCTTGTTTTTGTGATCGAATTCGTTTAGCATGACGGCGATGTGGTGGTACCGCAAACGGTCCTGCGCTGCCTTTCGTTTCTGTTCGATAGCCTCTCCATAGTTATGGTTATCGTTAATCAAAGTGTCGTGAATTTGTTTCAGTGACCCGTTGCAAGCAGCGGTGTCTATATCTACAGGAGTCGGAGAGGAGAACAAGTTATCTTTGCGCTTATTCAGAGCGTTGTATATTTTCTCCAGCTGACGTAATGTGTTTTGCTTTGATTCGCTGAGCTCGTTGTTGAACTCATGAACCTTGGTTTTCAATTTTGGATAGAATCTGGACTCTTCAAGTTTGTTAACAAGGTTAAGATCATTAATATGTGAGTTTACTTCCCTGATTAATGAATCGATCTCATGCTCAAATTCTTGCGGAACGCCGTTAAAAAGCTTGTCGAGTTCTCCCCACCGGTCTGGAGTCAGGTTCCCTCCGCAGAAAGCACATATTGTGTCACTTTTTCTATCGTGAACATGCATTCCTTGTGCCGCGAATGAACGCTTTTTCTCATCATCTCCGATCCCTCTCGGCGCTATTGATGCGGATAGGCTGGTCGTGAGTATAGAGTTTGCCCTTTCCTCCAAATCCACTAGGTCCACAGAAGGGCAATGAATTGGATTTGGATCGCTAGGCAATTTTGTTGTTCTACATTCATTCTCGGCATCAGCAACTTCTATGTCGCTGAGTAGGTGTTGATTGTCGATTTCCTTTATGAAATTGGAAATGTTGTAGGTAGGAATCGATATCTGCGGGTCCGTCATCGACTTTATTTTGGATGCTGTTTTTTTGTAGAAAGTTGTAATTTCCTTGTCGAGTCCGGTGTAACTGTCTTGGATTTTTCTTCTTTTGCTTTCCAAATTGTCGGTACCGGAGTCCTCGGAAATTGTCAAATTTAAGTCGGCTATGGTTTTGTCGATTGTCTCTATCTTGTCTTTGGCCTCTGCATTGGCCTGGCCAAGGGTTATGGAGCTTAAATCGTAATCTGCGGCCCCCTGACCCGCAAACCCGTCAAAACAGCGTATGTCATATTGTTCTTTGTACTGGTCACAAAGCAACTTCTTTATCGAAGTTTTCCCAGTACCGTTCTTGCCATAGATAAAATTGATTTCCGAGAGGTGGATTGTTTTCGGTTCAAATTGCGGACAGTCGCTTTTGCTGCAATCAAGGGTTATTTGTGGATTGCCCATGCTCACACACTCCTTTTGCCTTTGCCGGTGTTAATTCCCATATTATTCCGGAGAGTGCTTTGTTCAAACTGAGCTACGCAAGAACCTTCGCGGTAAAGAGAGACAGTTACAAAATCCCCTTGATGCTCTCCGCAATGTGATCGTCATAGTTCGTTTTATACTTATGCCGAGTATTGAGAATTAGTTGCTGCGGGTTTTCGACCGGCGAATCAAGTTTGTAGTTGATTAGAAAACCCATATCACGCATTACAGCGGAAGATGTTTCTAATACGAGAATGATTAAAGCACCTCCTACGTGTTGTTAGAAGAGGATTAATGGTGAGTAGAAAAAACGAACAGTTCTAAAATTTGTGACCCACAGGATAGTTCTTTCAGGCCGCTCAAGTGTCCCCATCAGAATTGCTGCCGGGGACACTTGAGCAGGCAATTGACTGTAATTTCATACGAAAAGTTTCGAAAGCTGACTAAAGCTTAGCTCGATACTCTCTTCATGACTTCGTGCCCATTTAATCTTATTCTGTTTCCTGCCCAGCATATGATCTTGGCCTTCATGGCCTGGATTAGCCCTGCATATCCCCCTCAATTGAGTTGTCACTGTATATGCGACCAAGGCACTGGTTGGTTAATTGCCGAATACTGTTGATTGTTTTCGCAGCCCAGCTCGTTAGAGTTGGCTAACTTGATCGCGGGAAACTGGTTACTCGTCATTGGCGTTTTGAACAATGGATATGCCCGATTGCCTTAAGTTGGGATGCGGCGTTATTAATATCGCGAATGATTCAATGGCACTAATGAGAAACCGAATTCAAGGAAGACCTGTCGAGGAAAGAGTAAAGAAACTTTTGGATTGAGGCAGGTATGCCACAGTCGAAACGGCACCAATCATGAAGGTCGCACCGGCAAAGAGAAGAATACCTGCCGCAATCAGAATGAAGCCATCCAAGGCAGAGAACAGAAGTAGTAGATTCGGACTCGTGCCAGCGAAAGAGATTGGGGCCAAACCTATCTTGCGTTCCTTAGCGGAGATGGTGAAACTGTTGATTGCACCATTGAATAAGATAAGCAAGGCTGCTCTAATGCTGGGAAGTATCTTCAACGGACCACCAGACGGGATGTTCTTCAATCCGAGAACTGGTCGCATGGACATTGAGACCATTTTCTTTCTAAACTCAGGCATATTTAGGGCACTTTGTCTATGCAAGCCCCCTCTAGTCGTTCAGGAAGCTCACAGGATTTACCGGAATACCGACAGCTTCCGCTGGGCTCATTAGTCAGTCCGCCATCATGGCCTTAGTTTCTCAGTTGTTTCTTGTATATGGCTTTACCTGTTTCCATGCGTCTGCGTGAACTGCCATGAATTGGTGCTGGCTATCACTGATGCTTTGCTCCCACGTATATGAACCTTGTCGTGAAAGGTATGTGATCATCAGCACGTAATCACGGTTCAAGAGTTAATTAATGCAGAAATCGCTGCTGCCGGAGGTGGGATCGTGTTCCCCACCTGTTTGCTGGCCTCCCTCCAGCCATTCCTATCTCCCTTGCTTGCACACCATCATCATTCAGCGACTGACTCCCGTCATCGCGGCCGTGCTGTCATTGAGGTAATCAATGATGGTCTGTAGGTATGGTTTCAGGACTGAATCAGGCATGGAACAAATCTCATGCGCGGCCCCCGCCACCAGCTGTCTATCCACCTGCACTGAATCGGCAACCATCTTGACAAAGTCTTCCGTGGCAGTGTTATGTACCATGGTGTCGGCTCCAGCTTCAAAGACCAGAAGAGGGGTCCGCATCCGTCGGCACGCCTCAGGCGAGGCAATGCTTCGACACATGGACAATGCCTGATTGACTCATCCCAAGCTGGCGGTAACGGTTTGATAACGGGGATTGGCTATCCGTAATTCATACTTCCAGCCTACCCGAGCGAGTGAGGCGCCCTCGTAGTCTTTCAATTCCGGCTCCTGAGAGAACAGGGGTTGGCCCGGCACCCGCCGGTTGCCTAGCCCCAGACCGCAGACCAGGCTCAACCCAGCTGAGGCAAGCCATGTAGGTAGACCAGCGGTCTTGGGCGAGATCATGGGAGCTGATAGGACAGCCTTGGTGAAAAACGATGGATGATGTTCAAGCACTGCAGCCCCGATGGTGCCCCCCCCCCCATGTAATGGGCATAGAGATATAACCCTTGTCCATGAGCCTCCTGACAGCCAACAGTCGAGGCGAGTTTGGCCAAATCGGCCACATACCGTCTCCAGTCATCAATCCAGACCAAAGCCGGATCCTGGTCTCGGGGAGAATCCCCGTGCCCCCGATATTCGAGAAAGCAGACCGAATATCCGGCCATCAGGAAGTACCAGATCATTTCGGAGTATTTTCCCGCAAATTCAGAAAACCCTCGTGAGATAACCAAGGCTCCACGGAAGGCATTCGCACTACCGGGGATATGCAAAGCCGCGAAGGCCTTGGCATCATAGGTGACATAGTGGAGCCTGTCCACCTGGTCACCTGCCCCAACACCCGCAGGCATGTTCACCAGGCCACGGACCTTGGCGGATTCCATCCACCCCTCTGACCGGCATTGTTCAAGGGCTGGAAGGACCTTCTCGTCCATATCAGTTTGATAGGTAGTCTCGTCAATCAGCCGTATATCCATTGACGAAGCGTACCATTCTGACCACTTGATTGGTGGATTTCAATTGCCCATTTGTACATGGCATTGGCATGGCGCAAGATTAAGCGCGTCAAAACCCACCAGTCGCTACTAGCTTTCTTCTTGTTGTCGTCTCATAATCCTCGTAAATTCTTCGGCCAATTGAGGGAGCTGCTCGTTCTTTCTCCATGCCAATACATGCCTCACAGTATGGCGGGGGAAAAGCGGAACGAAGGTGAGCCGAGGATCCGGTCGCAAGCTGAAGGCGCCCCGTATGGTTAGTTCGTAGTATTGTCCGGTAAGAACCAAGGGGATTGAATTACTGATGAGGTCGGAGGAACCTTTCACCACAATCTGCTCCGGCCGGATACCAAGACCGTCGAATAAATCGTTCAGGGGAATCTCCCTGCCGGGCAGAAGCATGGGCAGGCCTTTGATGTCGGCAGCACCAAGCTCAGCACGTTGGCAAAGGGGATCATCGGAGCGCATGAGTATTCCCCAGGTATCGGAAATCGGCAAGGCTACGCAGTTATACCGTGCTGTTTCCACCGGCTCAAGGAGAATGACTAGATCGAGTAGGCCATGATCAAGCATGTCCCGTAACCTATCGCCATTGCCTGTGGACAGGGTAAACGTCGCATCCGGGTACAGACTTTGGAAACTCATGAGCCAAGCCGGTAAATCGGCGGAGACACTGCTCTCTACACACCCAATACGAATGGTTCCTGACAGGACTGTTCCCGCTGCTTGCAAGTCCTGCTGTGTCTGCTTCCAAAAGCCCAGAAGAGACTTGGCTCGTTTCTGCAACAACCGTCCTGCGGGAGTCAGTGAAAAGCGTCTTCGGGAGGACCTGTCGAACAGGTCTCTACCAGTTTCAGCTTCCAAATGTTGAATCTGGCGAGATAGGGCCGGCTGACTGATTCCGATCTCCCTTGCCGCTTCGGTCAGGTTTCCTCTTTCTGCGACCACAAGAAAATATGCTAAAGACTTTTCATTCATGGCCATGTCTCACATCTTAACAGTTATGCATTTCTTGCATGGTACACTCCCAAAATTTTCTTATTGTACAGGTCACCAGCAGCTATTTACCATTATGCAGTAGCATGCCTGATTGTTGAGAATGAAGGCTCAGCCACACATCTTTGGTGCAGCACAATCTCCAAGGAGGAAACATGGCTGAGACTACTGCTACTGACAAGCTGGCCGTGAACATTACAGGGCGCATAGCTGCTCATTTCATAGACAATGCATCGAGGAAAGAAGAACATGGATAGGCCATACATATTCTGCCAGATGGAAATGTCGCTTGACGGCAAAATCTCGGGACCATATATGTCAATAGATGACGGATCGGACGGTTGGTTCTACCGTGAAGCCTTCACCGAGGAAGGGCACTACCCCAATCAGGGTTGGCTATCGGGAAGAAAAACGACGGAGGAGAATTTCACCAACTATCTCAAACCCGACCTGCACCATGGCGTAAAGGTTCCAGATGGCGACTTTCTGACGAATAATCAGGCCGACAAATACTACATTTCCATTGATACACATGGCCTACTCGGTTGGCAGCACAATTACGTGGACTATGGTGACACCCATGCCCTGGTCATCGAGCTGCTGACCGAGGAGACGAGCACTGAATACAAGGATTTTCTAAGGCGAATGGACATTCCATATATCATTGCCGGCAGCACGCATCTGGATGCACCTCTGGCCATGAAGAAACTCAAAGAACTGTTCGGCCTGAACCGTGTGATGCTTGGCGGTGGAGGTATTCTGAACTGGTCTTTCATCAAGCAAGGTCTATGCGATGAACTGAGTCTTTTCATCTCTCCTGCGGCCGATGGCTCTCCCGATAGCCCTTCCCTGTTCCAGGCTGTACCTGGCCTGTCCGATACCAAGCCGGTCTCTTTCACGCTGGAGAGCATGAACCGCCGCAACAGCACCATTTGGCTCCGGTACAAAGTCAATCATTGATAATTCGCGGGGAAAGACACACATGAGGGTGAGCCCTTCTCCGGCTGAACGATGTCACGAGCCTCAATAGACAGACCTGATTACCGGATCATCTGTAATCCGAATCAGTATCAACCTGAGAGTTGGTGCATAGTTCTGCCGCGGAGGGGAATGGCGCTCCTCCCCTATAGAGACACTCATAACTTCGTAAACTCGGACACCAGGGCAAGAATATCAAGCGGGCCGACGGTGGGTTACGGCTAGGCAGATCGCTTGGGTGGGTAGTATGAGGGCAACCGTTCAAGGAAATCGGTCAACCATTGGCGTTCCGCGGTAAAAGCGGCCTGTTCATAGTAGAAGATCTCTTGGATATAGTCGGCTTTGCCGGCCTCTGTGGGGAACCACCTGTTCATCTCCTCATCAAATGAGGCAAGGAAGAGGTCGATCAGCCCCAGCCGCCGGCGGCAAGAGTCCTCCCATTCATCCTGCGGTATGGAAGGGGTGAAGCAGAGGGCGGCCATGAGGTCGCCTGGTTGCGGCGAAGCCTTGTTCAGCTCCTGCCGCAGGAGGGCCGAGAACTGCTCCCTGCCGCTCTTGGTTGTACGGTAACGGTACTGGGTGGGGCGTTTGCCTTCGTTGCCGGTCGACTCAAATTCCAGCAGCCCCGCCTTGGTCAGTGCCTTCAGCTGATGGTAGATGGACGCTCTGGCGATGCCTGCCCAGCGGTCCGCGTTCCATCTTTTGAGCTCCTTCTCAATCTCATAACCGTAAGTTGGCTCTCGAAGCTTCACCACACCGAGCACCAGCAATCTCGTATCCTGAACACTCATAACCGCTCCCCTGTTAACCCCAGCTATACGAATAGAAGTTTGCCTCTATTGACAGTTCTGTCACTAGTATATATAGTCAAATTTAACTAGTGTATATTTCGGCCTACACAGCAGTAGTACCACGAGATAGAGCAGTCCTCATAACAGTAAACCAGCAGCAACAGCACTGGACGTAACCCAAGAAAGATCACCATGAACATTGGAGGGTTTCGTGTGCTGGCTGCGAGAAGGATAGGACAGTATGCAGATGTTGGACTTAACCCAACTCAATAAGGTCATGGAATTGGAAGACATCAACTCCATTTCTACAGTAACCGGCGACATACAGCTGCTGGTAACAGCCTCCGCCCAACCAGGAGTGTACCTACGTTCCTGCACTCTGGGGGATCTCATCATCCCTGGCAGCGTATCAATGGAGCAAAGGGCGCCAGTTTGGCAGAAGAAAGCACGAAAGGACAGACCTTCCCTGTCTTGGCTATGGACAAACCCTTCACTGGTGTTGGCCCTGCCACTCCGGCGAACACTTGACCTGCTCAGTGTGCGAGTGCAGTCGGGTTCGGCAAAGCTCAGCGACATCAAGCTGAAGGAGCTCGACGGTGAGGTGACTGACGGATCCCTGCGCATGCAGGATGTGAGCTGCCAAGACGCACGCTTGTCTGCCACCAGCAGCAGCATTGAATCCAAGTCCTTGGTCGTGAGTGGCAGCTGCGAGCTGTCAGCCAGCTCCGCCAGGATTTCCCTACAGGAAAGTCTTACAGCAACAAGCGGGTACAGGGTTCATGCTCGTTCTGGTTCTCTGTCCATAGGGACCCATCAGTTGATGGGAAGCGGAACATTGGAGCAGGAAGGAAGCCCCTTCTTCTCAATCGGCAGCGAGAGTTCACGCATAGCAATCGCATACACTTCGCGCGGATAGCCAGAACCAAGCCAGCATATGCATTCACATGATTGCCAGTGCTAGGATGAGTCCAATAGGCTCTTTGCATGCAGTACGGCGGAGGGGTTTGAAGAGCATCATTAAGGAGACGCGGAGCACATGGTCAAGAAGCAGAAATTGCTTGTGCCAATAGGTCGCTTGAACATGCGAGGTCTTTCCAATGTCTGTCTTGGGCAGCTTCTTGTCGGAATCGCGGCACAAGTTCTCTATCTGTAGGTTGACCAGCATGATCCGGCCCTCTACTTCCTGACAGGCTTTCTGATGGGCTTCGGCGCCTTCGGTGCCATCCTCGGCATACTCTCCAATGGGCGCAAGGAAATACCCCTTGCTACGTTCATTGTGCCGACGTTTGCTTTGATACTGGGCTTTACCATATCGGGCGCCCTATATTACCTTGTCTAGAGTTTCAAACAGTCAGAACAGGGTTGAAAACCAATGCCTGGCAAGCGACGGCAGCAGGCCGCCATACTGAAACAGCCATCACCGCCATCATGAACGGCATAGACATCACTGAAGCAACATGTCCGTTTCCACTGATCTCAGGTCTGAGCCTGCTGCCAGTCGGACTGATCAGGGCATAAGGCGTGCATCCTGTCCAGCCTGATACCACAGCACCGCTATATTGACCCGTTCCCTGACCTCCAGTTTGGCTAGCACCCGACTGACCGTCTTCTTCACCGAGTCGGTCTGCAGTTGAAGGCGATCGCCTATCTCAGCATTGGTAAGGCCCTGGCTGACCAGGGATGCCACCTCAAGCTCGCGCCTACCCAACCGGTCAAAAGCCCGCCGGATCCGATCCCTGCCTTGGTCGTCTGGGCTTGTGCGCACTCCCCTGCGAATCACCTCGGCGGTAATCCGTGGGGTGAGGATGGCATCTCCCCCATTGACGGCATGAATGGCACGGCCCAGGTCGGAGGTCTTGACATCCTTGAGCAGGAAGCCCGAGGCGCCGGCGTTCAGTGCCCCGAAGGCGTAGTCGTCCTCATCGTAGGTGGTGAGGATCAGCACATGAATGCCGGGATAGGACCTCTTGACTGCGGCAGTGGCATCCAGGCCGTCCATCACGGGCATACGCACATCCATCAGTATCACATCGGGCAGGGGTGTTCCCTCAGCCTGCATGACGGCCAGGCCGTCGAGAGCCTCCTGCCCATCGCCTGCCTGGGCGACCACCTCCAGCTGTGGGTCCTTGGCAACCATGAGGGCCAGGCCCAGTCTGGTCGGTCGCTGGTCGTCGACAATCATGACGCGAATCAAGCCAGTGTCACTTTCTCATCCTGCCCTGGTAGCGCCGGAAGCTGCGCGCTCAGGGTCCAACCGGTATCACTGAAGCCTGCCGACAGCGTGCCTCCCGCCGCTTCCACCCGTGCCGAGAGGCGGTTCAGGCCCGTACCTCCACCGGCTTGCACCAGGTCAGCCCTGCCATTGTCACGAATGCTGATGGCTACCCCTCCCTGGGCGTCATGGTCCCAGGAGATCACAATCCGGTCCACTCCCCTACCGTGGCGCATGGCATTGGTCACCGCCTCCCTGGTCAGGCTGAAGCATAGGTCCGAGAGAGGGCCCGTCGCACTGCGATGCCCCGTTTCCGTCAAGGCCACTGCCAGGCCGGCCTGCCGGGCATGGTCGAGTACAGGGCCTATGTCCTCCCAGCCATGAGGTCCAACATCCCTGCCGGGAGTGGACTCTCTGGTCTGCAAGTCGCTGGAATCCAAGGCCTTGACAGCCGTTCGGGTGTCGGTCAGACCCTGACGAGCAAGGTCGTTGATCAAGGTAATCGCCTCATCGACCTGGGGCTGGCCGGTCGCCTGGTCCAATCCCTCCGACAGGGAGATGATGGCGGTCAGATCATGCCCCACGCTGTCGTGGAGCTCTGCCGCGATCCTGGACTGTGTGAGCGCCTGGTCACGCTGCTGGGCCAAAGCCAGGTTCCGTTCCTGCTCCTCCTGCAATGAGCGTTCGGAACGCCTCCGCTCATGAAGCATTCTGGAGATAAGGCCAAGGCCCATGACAAGCAGAGAGAAGAAACCCATGGGGTACAGCAGGGAGGGCAAGTCCCATTCCTTATGCCAGAGGGATGCGAGCGCCAGCGCAAGGACAACCAGCACCAGACTGGGCAGGAGACTTGCGGCCAGACTCCTGAGCGTTGCCGCCTCGACCATGTCGGTGTAGAGGGCGACCAGCCAGGGTATCAGCGGATAGACCATGGCGGAGCCGTAGCAGAGGGCAGTCAGGAAGACCAGGCCGCTGATGCCCAGCAGGGTCCAGCCCGGCCTGGACCTACGCAGGCATAGGAGCGCTAGGGTCAGCACCAGCAGGGCCAGGAACAGCGGCAGACCCCAATGGGTCCCGGATATCCGCGATGCAAGCGTTGGATTGGCCAGCCGCGGCAAGAGGAGAAGCCTGGTGACCATCATGGTCTCATAGAGGGCACACAGAAAGACGGGAATGTAGACCATGGATGGCCGCTTCCATAGGTCCCCGAGCTGGCCAAGCAGTCCGTTTGGAGTGTTCATTGGCTCTCCCTGCTCCTCTCCCGCAGTGGCTGGCGCCGGTTCCGTTGCTTTCATGACCACCTTATTATCCCCTTTCCACACCATGGCCGCCTCCTTCACTTGGCCGACTTGGACCAACGCCGGAACAGCAGGGCGCCGATGAGCACCCATAGGAGGGAGACCACTATTGACAGGATCATGGATTGTGGGGAGGCCAGGGCATCCAGATTCCTGACCGACGAAGCGCTGGTGATCAGGGCCAGGGGGTAGGGCAGGGCAAGAGCGGGGACCAAGAGGGAGAGGGCGCATCCAGCCAGGGTGAGCATGAGCATGATGCTCATGGTCCCCGCGAAGGATTCGCATTTGCTGGCCACTGCCTGGGTGATGGTCATGATGGCCCATACGGCCAGCGTCATGGGGATGCCACGCAGGAGATATGGGCTCAGCTCACCAGGGTCAAAACCAAGCAGGAACTTACCGGCGAGCACAAATTCTAGCTCGAAGATCACGATGGTCAGGAAGGAGGCGACCAGGCCGTGAAGCATCTTGGCCGCCCTGGCGGCCCCGGAGGTTCCGGAGGCATTGAGCCGCTGCCAGTTGCGGCCCTGGTGCTCCTTGACCTCGGTCTGGGCGGCAAAGGCTGCAACCAGTACCGGTATGAAGACCATACTGGGCAGGAGCATGGCTTGGCCCCAGACGGCTGCCCAGGTCACACCCTGCTGCTGGAAGTCCTGCCGATAGCTGACATACTGGCTCCAACCGTTGAAGATACCGAGTGCGTCAAAAAGGAGGGAGGCCAACCAGTACCAGAGGTTGCCGGCCTTGCCTATCTCCCAGCGAAAAGCCGCCAGAACCGAAGGCCTCCTTCTCTCGGGGCCGATCAAGCTGGCATGCTTGAGATTCATCAGTGCTTGCTTGTTCATCGTTGTGCCTCCTTGACCTTGATGAGCATGCTTGATACGAGGACCCAGAACAGGCAGGCCAGCAGGCTAGCGCCCAGCAACCCCCAGCCATGACTGCGCAAGCTGACCTGGGCATAGCCGTCTGCGGTGGCCTGGACCTGGAAGGGGTTGGCCGCCGAAGAAATGCCGGCAGGGAACAACCAACCCAGCCATGGAAGACCCATTGGCCCCAGGCCCGAGCCGACCAATCCGGCGATCACGCCGACCCCCAGCCCCACCGCCTGCCTATCCACCAACAATGAGATGACCAACTGCAGGGCCGACACCGCCAAGCATGAGAGGAAGGCGATGCAAGCCGGAAGCACCAGTAAGCTGGCAAGACTGCCAGACCGGCCAAAACCCATGGCCTGGGCAGCCAGAGGGATCCAGCATAAGGGCAGAAGGAAGCACAGACCAAGGGCAGTTCCAGACACCAGCAACTTGCACCAGAAACGGGACAGGTCGGATTGGCCCAGGGACAGCCAGGTGAGATTCATGCGCTCGCTGGTCTCCAAGACAGCCAGACGACTGGTCAGGAGGGCCGCGAAGATGGGAGCCAGCAGGCCGACCATCTGGAAGGTCTCCGACTGGGACAGTTCCATGGTGCGCTGGGCAGGAGCCCCACCGGCCCGCTTCAGGAGCGCTGCAGCCGACCAGGCGGACAAGAGCAGCATCATGCCCCCAGCCATCCACCAGAAGGAGGATCCCTTCAACTTGCGAAACTCCAAGGCGATGGGAACCCGGGGGCTGCTTGTCCCCCTGCCAGATCGCGGAGGTCTGCCGTGACTCTGCTGAGCCATAGAGGATGCTGGTGTGTATGCGACCTGACTCATCGTGCTCCTCCCCTGCCACTGGGCTCTTCCTGGGCCGACGGGCTCTCCACCAATTCCAGGAAGGCCTCCTCCAGGCTCTTGCGTTCGGAGGCCACCCGGTAGACCTGCAACCCCTGGGAGACCATCTGTGAGACCAGGCCGGCAACCGTCTGGTCCGGCAGCTCAGGTATTTGAAGCAGGCCAGCTTGAGCTGTCAGCCGATAGCCCACACCGGAATGTTCAAGAAGAGCCGCAGCCGCTCGTGGGTCTGAGACCCGCAGGTCTATGTACCCAGCTTCGCGCAGATTTTCCAAGGAACCCTGGTAGAGCAGCCTGCCCCCAGCGATGATGCCGACCGCCGGCGCCATCCTCTCAATCTCCGAGAGAATGTGGCTGCTGATGATGACGGTCACCCCCTCCCTGCGGGCCAGGTCCACAATCATCTGCCGAACCTCGACCACCGCCTCGGCATCCAGACCATTGGTCGGCTCGTCAAGCAGGAGGAGTTCGGGCCGGGAGATGAGAGCCATGGCAATCCCCAACCGCTGCTTCATGCCCAGAGAATAGTCTGACGCCTTCTTGCCCTCATGGCCGGACAGCCCGACCTTGGCCAGCACCCTAGGAGCCGCCGAGCTCTGCAGCCCTAAGTAGTCAGCCACCATGCGGCAATTATCCAGGCCCGAGAGCCCAGGGTAGAAACTGGGGCCTTCAATCATGGAACCCACACGCCCCGGTGCAAGCCGCTGCTTACGTCCCAGCTCCTGCCCAAGCATCCACATGCGCCCGGACGTAGCCGATGTCAGGCCCAGAAGCAGCTTCATGGTCGTGGACTTGCCAGCCCCATTGGGGCCCAGCAGTCCGTATACACCCCCCTGTGGCACCTGAAGGTCCAGTCCATCGACGGCTGTGAAGTCACCATAGCGTTTCACCAACCCCTGGGTCATCACCGCCAGTGGAGCTTGTGTCTTCCC
Organism: Bifidobacterium aemilianum; assembly: GCF_003315635.1. GTDB lineage: Bacteria > Actinomycetota > Actinomycetes > Actinomycetales > Bifidobacteriaceae > Bifidobacterium > Bifidobacterium aemilianum. The sequence continues at coordinate 93,273 of NZ_PDCG01000002.1, forward strand.
ATTCCCAATCATCATTCCTGCCTTTCCGCAACAAAGTTGCTACGTCTTGCTTCCCATACAAGACTTTGGGAAAGGACGGAACAAGGTAGAAACAGAAAGTGTCCTCTCAGGAGGACATGGGAGAGCCAGCACAGGTCTGAGAGGGAAAGTGGAAAAGAGATCTGGCCTTAAACGGCACAAGCCGGTTAGGGGGGGGGGGTGGAGGCTATTGGTCCCGTACATCATCGTTGCCGGGCGAATAGCGTTTTGGATGCCAATTCATGGTGCTGCCCCCATGGGCTCATCTGGCTCACCAGTCTCCAGACGAGCCCCTTCTCATAGGGATAATCAGCTCTCTGCTTCGGCTTTGCGGGGCAGAGCCATCACAGCAATCATCAGCAACCACAGGGCCGGATAGGCCATAAGCGCCATGAGCGGGGACCCACTCGCTATCCTGACCACACGGGCCATAACCAGGGCCACAGCCAAGAAGCTCCAGGCCACGGTGGCCAACTTCCCATGAATCCTGTCACCATGCGCCATGACAGACAGGACAACACTCATCAAGGCCCAGGTCAGGGGGTACAAATAGGCCCCTACAAGTAGCGATCCGCTGACGTAATGAGCCAGATGGGCCACTATCAGGGCGCACCCAAAGGAGCCTCCCACAATGGCTAGGGCACTCTTATTCGTATCAGGTTGTGGTTCTGCTTGAGGAATCGTGTTCCTAGCGGCGTCCATTTCAGCCTTCATGTCCTATCCTCTCCTAAATTCCCCTACAGTAAGACCTACGCCGACAAGCAGTGCGACGACCCATGTCTTGACGCTCTTGGACCGGGTCCTTGTAGTCCATGGGGAAACTCACGGTATCTCCTTGGGGTGTAGCTAGATGACTGGCGAGGAAGTATCCTTCTGTATCTTTGCCTTGGACAGTTCCTCCATGGCTTTGGTCAGGGACAGTTCTGGGTCGGTCTCCCGGTAGGCTCTAATCTCACTGAGATTCAATCGGCATCAATGGCCTTCATATCCACAGGCCCCTCCCTGTGGCGTTCATAAAGGGTGCTCAACACAGCCGTCAGACTGCCCAGGAGCAGAAGGATGATGGTCCAGGCGGAATGATGTGAATGTATGTAGGTCAAAGCCGAGGCGATGAGCAGGCACCAGGTCATCACTGACTCAAGGACGATTCTCCTATTACCGTTCATGGCTTTAACCACTCTCTTTTATCTTGACGGCAATGCTGCACTCTATCGTCATCCCAACGGTTCATCTCTATGGAAGAAACAAGACATTCGCGGTGACAATATCTTCCATTGTGTCAGGTTATTCCACAGTTGTCTATGGATGTCCGCAAATGGCCAGGGCATCACTGGGGGGCATCAGTGTCCTGCCCATCCGCATGTTCATCATGACCTTCCATGATCATATTGGTGAGCAGTCCCAGTACGACAGCAAGGCCAGTGCCAATCAGGGCGGAGAGTAGGGCTCCTTTGACATCAACAAAAACCAGGAGCAGGAGCGCGGCCAGAAAGAGGTAACCAATAATCTCACCCATCATCTCGTTGAGCAGAGGATGCTCCTGTTTGGCTATGAGCACATCTACCAGCCCATCCGTCAGCATGGAGCCAAAGAACCAGACCAGGAATATGCCCACCATGCCCAGGACGGCCATGAGGCCGTGCACCCAACCATGCGTCCTTCCCCAGGGCGACCAATGGGCCACCAGACTGACAGCCAGCATTAACGGCAAGGCAAATCCCACAATAAGAGAGCCAAAAAAGCGGATTCCCGTAACCACATCAGACATGCGCCAGGAGTCGCTGTCTTGAGACCTGCTCATGGCCCCTCCATTCCGTATGGCATCAACCCCCAGAGAGCTTGCCTACCAAGCATTGGCAAGCGCCAAGGTCAGAAGTGACGGTAGTGGCCCTTGTGTCACCTCTTGCTGGGTAAACACAAGTGGCAAGGTTTCCCGGCCCCAAGCGCAGTGCCCGCAGGCGTGCAATCCGCGCGGGAAGGTGAGGACGGGGAACAGCAAGGGGGGTGGGTCACGAAGCCGAATCGGCCGCGACCCACCCCCTGCTATGGGATGCCCTTGGGGCTAACGCTTCTTCTTCTCTCGGATATGCACCGAGATCTGTATGGGTGTGCCCTCGAAGCCGAACTCCTCACGCAGGGAGCGTTCCAGGAAACGACGGTAGCCGTGCTCCAGGAAGCCGGAGGTGAAGAGGATGAAGCGGGGAGGCCTGGTCGAGGCCTGGGTGGCGAAGAGGATGCGGGGCTGCTTGCCACCGGTCACCGGGTGGGGATGGGCGGCCTGGATCTTGCCCAGGAAGGAGTTGAGTTTGCCGGTGGGGACCCGCTGGTCCCAGGACTCCAGGGCGGTCCTCATGGCCGAGACCAGACGGTTGGTGTGCCAGCCGGTCTTGGCGGAGAGGTTGACCCTTTGGGCCCAGGTGACCCTGTCGAATTCGGTGTTCCACAAACGTTCCAGCCGCTGCCGGTCGAACTCGTCCATCAGGTCCCATTTGTTGAAGACCAGCACGATGGCCCTGCCCGCGTCCACAGCCTGGCTCATGACCTTGAGGTCCTGGTCAGAGATGGGCTCCGAGGCATCGAAGAGCACCAGGGCCAGTTCGGATCGTTCGATGGCGGCCTGGGTGCGCAGTGAGGAGTAGTATTCAGCCCCTGAGAGTTTGTGGAGCCGTCGCTTGATGCCGGCGGTGTCGATGAAAAGCCAGTCCTCACCGTCGATGCTGATGACCTCATCAATCGGATCCCTGGTGGTGCCGGCCAGGTCGTTGACCACGGCCCGCTCCTCGTGGGCCAGCTGGTTGAGCATGGAGGACTTGCCCACGTTGGGGCGGCCCACCAAGGCGACCCTACGCAGGTGGCCGGGGGTCAGGAACCCCGATGTCCGGTCGGCCTTCCTGAGGGTGTCCACTGCCTTGTCCAGCAGGTCACCCACTCCCCTACCATGCATGGCGGAGATCGGGAAGGGTTCGCCCATGCCCATCTTCCAGAATTCGGCGGTCAGGTATTCGGCGGTGTTGTCGTCTATCTTGTTGACGGCCAGAATGATCGGCTTGCCGGATTCGCGCAGGACCTTGATCATCCGTTCATCGGTGGCGGTGATGCCCACCTGCCCATCGACCAGGAAGATGACCGCATCGGAGAGCTGCACGGCGATCTGGGCCTGGGAGGCGATGGCCGACTCGATGCCTTCCACATCGGCCTCCCAACCGCCGGTGTCAACAAGTTTGAAGTCGGTACCGGCCCATTCCGCATCATAGGAGACACGGTCTCGGGTCACTCCGGGGGTGTCTTCGACAACGGCGACCCTACGGCCCAGAATACGGTTGACCAGGGTGGACTTGCCCACGTTGGGGCGGCCCACCACGGCCAGAACGCCAACCTCCTTGCGCTGGGGCTGGTCATCGAAAGCGCCCAGGCCGTCGCCTTCAAGGAGCCGCTGGTCCTCCTCATCCAGGTCGTAACCTTGCAGGTTGGCCGCGTACCGCTCGGTCTCCTCTTCCTCAATGGCCTCGTCCACCAATTGGATCAGGACATCAAGGGTCTGCTCGAAGGTCAGGTCGGAGTTGTCGACCGTATGGACACCATCTGCCGCCGTCAAAAATGAGGTGACTAGGGAATCGGCCTTGTCCCTGGCCGCCACATCGTCCCTACCCACACCCGCAGCGAGGCTGGCCTGGCCACTCCTGCGGGCCTGCCGGACCTCCTCGCGGGCGGTCAGGAGGATGCGTACCTCGGCGTCGGGGGCCACCACGGTGGTGATGTCACGGCCCTCGGCGACGATTCCAGCCCCCTTGGAGAAGGACTCCTCGTCCGCTTCCCCGGCCATATAGGCCCGCTGGGCCGCAATGAGGACATGGCGGACGGGTATGATGCCGGAAACGCGGGAGACATGGCTGGAGACCTCGGAGGAGCGGATGGCCTCGCTGATGTCCTGGCCGTCGCACAGGACCTTGGGGTTCTGCGGATCCAGGCTGACATCGAAGTGGCCCTCGGTGAAGAACTCGCCGACGGCTTCGGTGATGGCTTCCTCGTTCAGGGTCGGCGCATCAAGGTCGAAGCCCTGCTGTAGACACCACCAGGCGCAGGACCGGTACATGGCACCCGTATCAAGGTAGGCGAAGGCGAAGTGTTGGGCCAGGGCCTTGGAGGTCGAGGACTTGCCGACTCCTGCCGGCCCATCAATGGCTACCCGTATCACAGGCCCACCTCCTTGGATAGGGACCGGACCTCGGTCTGTGAGAGCACCCGGTAGGAGCCGGGCTTGAGGTCACCCAGCTTGATGGGGCCGATCTGGGTGCGCACCAGCCGTTTGACCGGGAAGCCGATGGCGCCGAAGATGCGGCGGACCACGCGGTTCTTACCCGAATGGATGACCACCTTGACCATGGTGCTGTCATGCTTGCTGTCGATGATGGCGCAGTGGTCCAGGCGGATGGGCCCGTCGTCCAGGTTGACTCCCTGGGTGACCAGGCGCCTGCAGACATTGCCGGTGATCTTGCCCTCCAGGGTGGCGATGTAGGTCTTCTCGACCTCATACTTGGGGTGCATGACGTGCTGGCTGAGCTCGCCGTCGTTGGTCATGAGGATCAGACCCTCGGAATCGTAGTCCAAACGTCCCATGTGGAAGATCCGCTCGTACTTGTCTCCCACGATGTCCCGAAGGGTGAAGCGGCCCTTGGGGTCGTCCATGGTGGATAGGACCTTCTTGGGTTTGTTCAGGGCCAGGGTGACATGGTTGGGGTTGACCCGCACCCGCGAGCCATCGACCCGGATCTGCTGGCGCTGGGGGTCCACCCGTGTCCCCAGTTCGGTCACCAGTTCGCCGTCCACCTCAACCCGACCTTCGGTGATCATGAGTTCGCACTTGCGCCTGGAACCGAAGCCGGCTTGGGCCAGGAGCTTCTGCAGGCGAATTCTGCCCTCATCTGATGATGTATGTGCCTGAGCGGCACGGGAATAAGCGTGTGGCATCGTTCTCCCAACGTGGCCTTGGACGGCTTTCTTGCACCGTCGTCTACAAAAGCTGCCTGTGGCCCGGTGAATCTCACCGTCCATGCCGCTTAAGTGCGTTCCACACCATATGAGCATGCCAGGCAACCAATTCATAATACCCCAAGGCAGATACCTCAAACGTCAGGGTGTAGCTGGTAGGATTGGCATTTGTTTGGCGGGTTCAGCCGCCATGATACCCGAGACAAAGGAAGTAGTGAATTGACTGATATGGAAGTCCAGGCCGAGCCTGAAGACCTGCAGAACCCCGATGAGGGCGTGGCCATCGCAGAGGAGACAGCCGTGTACACCACACAGACCCCCACTGGCGGCAAGGTCAAGGATATGGTGCTGCGCATCGGTTCGGAGCTGATCGGCAGTTTCCTGATCTTCTTCGCCATCTACTGCGTAGGCATCATGGCCACCCCCCTGAGCAACATCAACATGGCCTTCATCGCCCTCTCCACGGGTCTGGCCTATGGTGTGGTGACCTACATGTTCGGCAGGATCTCGGGAGGCCACTTCAACCCAGCCATCACCGTGGCCTCCATGCTGGGCATGAAGACCAAGTGGCTTGACGGCATCCTCTACATCATCGCCCAGCTTTTGGGCGCCCTGGCCGCCGGTGGCCTCATGCGCCTGATCATCCCCACGGGCCAGTCCCTGACCGCCAAGATGCTGCTCCCCTATGTGGTCAACGGCTTCAACGAGATCTCTGTCTCAGCGGGCATCCTCAAGGGTGCCGGTGCCAGCTTTGATGTCAAGACCGCTGTGATTGTTGAGGTCGTGGCCAGCATCCTCGTGATCATCGCCGCCATGATGACCATGAACAAGAAGGACAGCAGCAATGGCATCCAGGCCATGGTCATGGGTGGAGCCTATGCCCTGGGCACCAGCTTCACCTACATGATCACCGGTTCCGGTATGAACCCCGCCCGTTCCACGGGTATCGCCGTGGCTGCCATGGGACTGGGACTTGATGTCGAACCCGTCAAGCAGCTTTGGGTCTTCTGGGTCTGCCCCATCCTGGCAGCTGCCCTGGTCACCATCTTCATCGTCATCCGCGAGATGCTGTCCACCAGCAGCCCCGCCGATGCCATCGCTGATACCAACAGTGAGGCTGACCAGGCCGATGCTGCGATTGAGGAGATGAGCCTGGAGGGCTCGCAGTGCGCGACGCCCGCCGAGGACGAGACCGCTATGGAGAATGCCGCAGCCAGCGATCAACAGGGCATCTGAATGATTAGCTGATGAATTGATCAGCTGAGCTGGCCGATGCTGAGATAGGTCAGTATGAGACCCAGCCCCAGTCCAATGCAGATGAAGGCATCAAACCCTCGCGATCGGACTTTCCAGGGGCTGGTATCTCCAAGGACCAGCCTGAGCACACCCAGCACGAGGGCCGTCACCGCTATGAGCATGGTGGCGGCCTCTACGTATTTCAGGAGGGCCAATAGGGTGGCTATGACAACCAGTACGGCCACCATCCATTCGACTACAGGCTTGCCTTCCCGGTCCTCGGGCACCACAGGCCGCTCTTGCTTCTTGAGCTTCTTGGTCACTGATTCACATCCTTACGACTCTTCATACTCGTTCTCCGCTCGAGCAGCCACCGCACCCGTAGCTCCCTAGTGCAGGCCTTGGCCAGCGGCCTGACCGGCCGGGGTGACTGCTGCCGACTGTCAGTGGAAGAAGTGACGGGTGCCCGTAAGGTACATGCTGATGCCAGCCTGTTCAACGGCTTCTATAACCTCCTGGTCCCTAATGGAGCCACCGGGTTGGACGATGGCTTTGATTCCAGCGTCAATGAGGACCTGGGCCCCATCGGCGAAGGGGAAGAAGGCGTCCGAAGCCGCCACAGAGTCTATGGCCCTGCGCTCTCCATCAGCCAGGCTGTTGGCCCGGTCCACGGCCAGGCGGCAGGAGTCGACCCGGTTTACCTGACCCATGCCGATACCGACCGCGGCGTGGTCCTTGGCCAGTAGGATAGCATTTGACTTGACGGAGCGGATGGCGCGCCAGGCGAAGTGAAGGTCCATGAGGGTGGCCTCATCCACCTGCTGCCCCGCGGCAAGGGTCCAGTTTCTGGGATCGTCACCGGCGGCATCAATGCGGTCCATGCTTTGGGCCAAGAGCCCCCCATCAATGGTGTGAATCTGGACCGTGCCTTGTGGAGGGCGACGAACCTTGAGAATACGAAGGTTCGTCTTGGTGCTCTGCAAGAGGCTCAAGGCTTCGGGGTCATAGTCAGGAGCGACGATGACCTCAGTGAAGATCGGTCGTATGTTCTGGGCCATCTCCAGACTCACCGGCGAGTTCGACGCTATGACACCACCATACGCGCTCATGGGGTCGCAGGCGTGGGCCTTGAGATGTGCCTGGGCCACGGTCTCGCCCAAGGCCAGCCCACAGGGGTTGTTGTGCTTGACCACAGCCACGGCGATATGCGGAGCGAAATCCCATACGGACCTCCAGGCGGCATCGGCATCTACATAGTTGTTGTAGCTCATGGCCTTTCCGCCCAGCTGTTCGGCTTGGGCGAAGGAATCCTGGCTCAGTGGGTCAGTGTAGATGACAGCCGACTGCTGGGGGTTCTCCCCATACCGCAGCGCGTGAAGCATGTTCCAGCTACGTGTCAGAGTGGTCGCCAGGCCGGTGTCCTCAAGCTCTTGGCCTTGGGCGTCGTCGTCAGATTCTGGGGAACCAAGACCGGTGACATCAAGGCTTTCTGGCCTGGGCCAGTGGTTGCCAGCCCATTGGCTGATGGAGGCCTCATAGGCTGCCGTGTAGCTGAAGGCCTTGGAGGCGAACCAATGTCTCTCCGCAAGGCTGAATCCCTGGCCTGAACTGATCCTGTTGGCCAGCAGGGGGTAATCAGCGGGATCCGTCACCACCAGCACAGTGCCACTGTTCTTTGCGGCGGCCCTGACCATGCTGGGGCCACCGATGTCGATCTTCTCGATGATGGCTGCCTGGTCGTCAGGGTCCTGGCGGACGGTATCAGCGAAGGGGTAGAGATTGACCACGACAAGGTCGAAGGGTTCGATGTTCAGATCGCGCAACTGCCTGACGTGGTCAGCCTTGGAACGGTCAGCCAGGATGCCGGCATGAATGTGCGGGTCCAGGGTCTTGACCTTGCCATCGAAGCTTTCGGGAAAGCCGGTTAGGTCACTCACTTCCTGAACGCTCAGGCCCAGCCGCGACAGTTGGCGGGCAGTGGACCCAGTCGACACCACCGCGCATCCGGCTTGAGCGAGGGCCGGGGCGAGCACATCCAAACCTGCTTTGTCATAGACCGACACCAGGACCCTTCTGATGGGATGATTGCTCAGTGACATGGCTCTCCTTTAGTTGGTGACCGACTCTTCGGAAGTAAGAATGGGCGACGGCTGTGGCTCGCTGTCGTCCTCGTGAGCCAGGGGATCCTTGTCTTGGAAACTGGAGGCGCTGGCAGCCGATGGGGATTGTCCGCGCTTGGACCGGGCGGCCTTGGCTATGGACCAGCGTATGGCGAAGATGATCGACCACCCCAGCACAGCCAAAAGCCATGCCGCAAAAAGACCCATGGCGGTGGGTTTGCCCACAGCCTGTACCGATGCCATCAGGTCAACTCCCACCTTCCTGAGCCGTATTCGGCCCAGGGAACCGTTGGAAAGGGCGAAGCATAGGCTGCTGATCAGAGCTACGAGGGCACTGGTCAGGCAGAAGGAGCCGGCCGCATAGATCAGCTGCTCGACCAGATGCCTGACCTGCGCATCACTACCGGAGCCTGACTTGCCCTGTGTTTGCGCTTGTCTTTCCTTGGCTTTTGCTGTCGTTCTGGCCGGGAACCGTATGACTCTTCTGGTCGCCAGGGCCAAGAGCCCTAGGAAGAGGCTGAGGAAGAAGGGTAGACTGACCAGGACGGAAATCAGGGAGGGGTTGGTCAGAGCCTTGGGGAACAGGCCGAAAACGGGCAGGGGTGGCAGGGCATGGGACTGCCCCATCCACAGGGTGAAGGAAGCCAGGTCGCCGATGGCGAAACCGCCGCCGAAAAGCCATGACAGCGCCCACATCATAGAGTTGGGCAACCAGACCACAGCGGCAATGCTGGTGAGGATCCTCGACCCCATCTGCATGTTGTCCAGTTGAAAGAGGGTGGCCATGGCCTCATGGCCCCTTACAATCCACACCAAGACAGCAATGAGGCCAAAGAGCAGGTAGAGTGCCAGAAGGACCAGGGCCAGGGAGACACCAAGCCTGACCGCGGAGCGGAAACCGACTGAAGTATGCTGCTGAACCGAACGCATGGCCCGTGCAAGCCAGCGGGAATTGCGGCAGCTGCCCACGACCCAACCCAGGGTGAAGACCATGTCCGTCTTGCAGATGATCAGCCATGAGTCATCAATCAGGGCGACTGACACACCCTGGGTGAAGATCCAATTGATAATCGTCCAGGTCAGGAGGCCAGCCGCATAGGCATGGGCGGTGGCTACCGACCGCCGGGTAAGCGAAGCAATAAGCGCGATCAGCAACAGCGTCAGGAGCAGTGGCACGAGGGTGAGCCTGAAGGAATGTGTCTCAAACCCCGTCCCCTGGGTGAGGAGAATCACCGCCTGGGTCAGGGGTATGGCCGAATCCGACAGGGGCTTGCCCCCCTCCTCCATGGAGATGACCAGGAGAGTCAAGGCAAGGAAACCACCGATGGCTACGGCGAAGATCAGCATGGACACCAAGGCCACCAGGAAGCCCCTGATCCATTCCCTCAGATACCTGTTCATAGTCTCCTACCGAACCATCAACCTCGTCGGACCTTACTCCCGGTCACCTCTCCCTCCAGTCGGCTGCCGGGCCCAGGAAGCACTTTCGGGCCACCAGGGTCTGAAAGTGAACGTCATGCCGGCATGGTGACCAGGCTGCTGCACGGATAGTCGCCAAGTTGCTCGATACCACCGAGGCCTTCGAGTTCCATGACGAAGCTGTAGCCCGCCACAGTGCCTCCCGAACGGGCAATCAGCCTGGCGGCGGCCTGAGCCGTGCCTCCCGTGGCGATCAGGTCATCGAAAATAAGCACGCGTTGACCCGGGGATACGGCGGTGTCCTCGATTTCGATGCTGGCCTGTCCGTATTCCAGGGTGTAGCTTTCGGATATAGTTGCCGGCGGTAGCTTCCCCGCTTTCCTGACCGCCACAAAGCCCTTGTTGAGCCGCGCCGCGAGGATGGGTCCGCAGAGGAAGCCTCGTGCCTCCAAGCCGGCTATGGCGTCAAAGGAGTCTGCGGGAACCGGAAGGGCCGCCTCCAGGGCATTCATGAGGACCTGCAGGCCCTTGGCATCCGCCATGAGCGGCAGATAGTCACGGAAGAGCACACCCTTGCTGGGAAAGTCAGGAATGGAACGAATACGGGAGATCAGATACTCGGCATCACTGCTGTCGACCTTGCTCAATTGGTCGATCTTGATGTCACTTGCTGTCATATGACGCGCCTTGCCTTTGCAAACTATGCCTACCGAACAGATAAGGGACACATACCCATCCTTCGCACAAGCCATGCAAAGCCACACGGCGGTATGGGCAGCGCCTGTACGCTAATCCTTGGTGCTGTTGGGCTTGATATTGGTGTCGGTGTCTGTCAGGTCAGTCTCGGTCTGGGAGATGTCGCTCACGTCCGAGGACATGTGATTCGCGGTCTCATCCTGTAAGGGCTCCTGCTGTGATGATTCCTTGGCTTCGGCATGGTTCTGGTGGCTGCCGCCTGCCAGGGCCTTCTGGTCGGTTGATTCATCATCGGTGGATTCATCCGAAGACTGGTCCGATTGGAGGGGATTGCCGTTCTCGTCCACCTCATCATCGTCTACGAAGGCGGGACGGACATACTGCTTGTTGACGGACTTCAGGGAGAAGCGGAGCTTCGATCCCTCGGAATCAATGACGATCTCCTCATACTTGGTGTCTACGGAGACCACCTTGCCAATCACGCCGCCGATGGTGATGACCTCGGTGCCGGGCTCCAGGCTTTCACGGAAGTCCTGGACCTGTGCCTGCTGCTTCTTGGCGCTCCTGGACTGCCAGAACATCATGCCAGCCAGAACCACGATCATCACTATCATTAAAGCCATTTGCTTACTCCTCAATACAGAGCGTCCCAGGACAGCCGGTTGAATGCCCGAATACCCCATTTTAGAACAGCTTGTTGACATCATCCTTGGGGTTAAGGCCCAAATGCTCCCAAGCCTTAGCTGTGGCAACACGGCCCTTTGGCGTCCTGACCATGAATCCCTCACGTACCAGATAGGGTTCACAGACCGTCTCCACGGTCTCCGCCTCCTCGCCGACCATGGCCGACAGGTTGTTGAGACCCACAGGGCCACCATCGAAGCTGCCCACAATGGCCTGAAGCACAGCCAGATCAAGGCGGTCAAGGCCTTCCGAGTCGATCTGGTACAGTGCCAAGGCATCCTTGACGGCGGCGGTGTCGACCACCTCGAGATCATGGACGATGGCCCAGTCACGCACCCGCCTCAGGAGCCTATTGGCGATGCGGGGGGTGCCACGGGACCGCAGGGAAAGCTGATGGGCGGCCCCGGGACCGAGGGAGACACCGAGAACGGTGGCCGACCGCTCAATCAGTTTTTCCAATTCCTCATGGGGGTAGAAATCCAGGTGGGCGGTAAAACCGAAACGGGCACGCAGGGGCGAGGGCAGCATGCCTTCGCGGGTGGTGGCACCAATGACGGTGAATCTGGGCAGCGTCAGAGGAATGGAGGAGGCACCAGGCCCCTTGCCCACCATCACATCCACGCGGAAATCCTCCATGGCTATGTAGAGCAGCTCCTCGGCCGCCCGGGGCAGGCGGTGGATCTCATCAATGAAGAGCACCTCCCCAGTATCCAGGGAACTGAGGATGGAGGCCAGGTCACCGGCATGCTGAATGGCCGGACCGGAGGTCACCCTGATGGCCACCCCCAACTCATTGGCCACAATCATGGCCAGGGTCGTCTTTCCCAGGCCTGGAGGCCCTGCCATGAGGATATGATCGGGCGGAACGTCACGTTTGCGTGCAGCATCCAGGAAGAGCTGCAACTGTGCCTTGAGCCTGGGCTGGCCTATGAAGCCATCGAGAACCTTGGGCCGCAGCTCCTCGTCACTGACCGGCTCCCCGTCCATGGCTTGGGCCGAAACCATCCTCAGCGATTCCTCGCTGGCCCCGGCGTTGGCTTTCAGATAAGGGTCGACTGCCAGAGAATCTCCTCCCTTGGCGCCGGTCCCCCGATATGCTTCGCTGGTCATGGTGATCATAGCCCCCTATCTAGGGAGCTGAGGGCCAGCTTCAGGACCCTGGGCACGTCCTCTTGAGCCAAAGGCAGCTCAACCTGCTGGTCCTCGCAGACTTTCTGGACCGCCTGTTCCGCATCGGCCTGCCTCCAGCCAAGGGAGATGAGTCCCTCCACCACCTGCAGGCTGCCGGTATCCTCACGGCCGGAGCTGGCCGCCTTGGCACCCTCGATCTGATCGAGATCAATGGAGCCCTTCAACTCCAGAATGATCTTCTGGGCACCCTTCTTGCCCAGACCAGGCGCCTTGGCCAGAGCAGCCGCATCCCCATCGGCAACAGCCTTGGCCAGTCGCTCAGTGGACAGGGTGGATAGGAGGGACAAGGCCACCCGGGGACCGATACCCGACACCTTCTGCAATTGCAGGAACATACGCTTGGATGCGGTGCTCAGAAAACCATAGAGGGTGACCGCATCCTGGGACACATTGAGGTAGGTGTAGACCTTGACCTCCTGGCCGCTACGAACCGAGGACAAGTCGGCCGAGGGCATCCGGGTCTCATAGCCGACCCCTCCGGTGACAATCAGAGCGGTATCGGCATCCACCGATTCCACCAGGCCCATCAGCATTCCTATCACGTGCGTCTCCTATGTCTCTGTCACCTATGCATAACCTGGCAGCCACATCCTTCACATGACCCTACCAGGCCAGACCAATCAGGCAGGCAGCCCAACTCTGGCCCATATGAACCAGAAGCATTGAATCGAACATCTGTTCGAAGTCTACATGCCCCGGTCGACTCCATGTCTGTTCTTGGCCTGTTGGGAAGCCTGGGCCCATTGTCGCTGGGCTGCGGTCAGGTGTTCCTCCCGCTCGCCACCCTGGAGTGCGCCAGCTGGTCTCAGGGCGTGGCAGATGGCCAAGGCCAAGGCATCGGCGGCGTCGGCAGGGGTGGGGATGGTGTTGAGGTTCAGGAAGCGCATGACCATGCGCTCCACCTGGATCTTCTCCGCCTGACCGTTGCCGGTGATGGCCAGCTTGGCCTCGGTGGGGGTATGGAGGGCCACAGGAATGCCCCGCTGTGCCGCAGCCAACATGCCCATGCCGGCCGCCTGGGCGGTACCCAGCACCGTGTTGCGGTTGGATTGGGCGAAGACACGTTCGATTGATACGGCATCGGGCGAGAACCGGTCCATCTTAGCCGCCAGGCCCTCATAGATGGCCATGAGCCGCAGGTCCTGCGAGAGGGTGGGTTCGGAGCGGACCACGTCAACATGGATAAAGGAAAGCCGGCGGGCCGCGCCGGCTTCAATCACGCCGACTCCGCAGCGTGTCAATCCTGGGTCCACACCCAAGATGATCATTGGGGACCTACTCCTCGTCCAACTGTGCCATGACCTCGTCGGAGGCGGTCCAGTTGCTGTAGATCTCCTGAACATCGTCAAGGTCGTCCAGGTTGTCGATGAGCTTGGACACCTTCCTGGCATCGTCAAGGCTCAGGTCCACCTCGTTCTTGGGGACCATGACCAGGTCGGCCGAATCGTATTCGATGCCGGCGTCCTGCAGGGCGGTGCGGACAGTGACCATATCGGTGGGGGCGGTGATGATCGTGTAGACCTCACCCTCATCGTTGACATCCTCGGCACCGGCCTCGGCGGCCAGTTCGAAGAGCTTGTCGTAATCCATGCCCTCGGCCTGGACGACGATCTGGCCCTTGCGCTCGAAGTTGAAGCTGACGGCACCATTGGTGGCCAGGGAACCATTGCCCTTGGTCAGGGTGGCACGAACATCTGCCGCGGCACGGTTGCGGTTGTCGGTCAGGCACTCGATGATCAGGCCCACACCGGCGGGACCATAGCCCTCATAGACGATGGACTCGTAGCTGGCGGCGCCAGCCTCCTCGCCTGAGCCACGCTTGACGGCGCGCTTGATGTTGTCGGCGGGCATGGAGGACTTCTTGGCCTTGACAATCGCATCGTACAAGGTGGGGTTACCATCCGGGTCTCCCCCGCCCTGACGTGCCGCGATCTCGATGTTCTTGATCAGCTTGGCGAACAGCTTGCCGCGCTTGGCGTCGATGGCGGCCTTCTTGTGCTTGGTGGTCGCCCACTTGGAATGCCCTGACATAATGCTCCTAGCAGGTATTGGGATAGGTAAACGTCATAATTCTATGGCCATTGAACGACAAATGGCCAGTCAGTCCTGCCGCTCGGCTTTCATCTGCCTCCGGACCTCGAAGATTCGCTGGAATACGGTGATGGTGCCCAAGAGCGCCAGGAGGAGCATGAAGGCCGCCATCCAGCCGCCATCCGCACTCAGGCCGCTGATGGCCATGCCCAGCAGGATGATGACCAGACGGTCCGAACGGGTGGCTATGCCGTTCTTGGCCTCATAACCCACCGATTCCGCCCTGGCCCTGGCGTAGGAGGTCACAAAGGAGGTCATGATGGCATAGAGGGCCGCGCCGATCCCCAGCCAACCGACCAAATTGGGGCCGTAGGTCAGTGCCCCCTGGTCCAGTCTCATCCCCCCGTGAATGATGTAGTAGAGGATGACTGAGACCAGGACCGCCCAATCGGCTATCCGGTCCAGGGTCGAGTCCAGAAAGGCACCGAATTTCGTGCCGCCTCCGGACAAGGCGGCCACGGAACCATCCAGGGAGTCGAAGACGACCAGGATGGTCATGGCCAGGGCACCCCAGAAGAGCTGCCCGCTGACCCCTGTGGCCAGAGCAGCGACAATGGTGCCCACAGCCCCGAGCACCGTCACCGCATTGGCACTGACACCCATGGCGACCAACCAGCCTGCTATGGGCTGGATCAGTCTCTTGAATGGCTTGCGCAGTCGTTCGAGCATGGCGTGATTCACCTAGCCTTGATCTGTGCTGATGGGTTACTGCCAGGGACGGTCAGGCCTGACCTTGAGGCCTGACCGTCCGCCTGTGGGCTATTCGCCAGCCTGATCGCTGACCACCGCGAAATCATCGGCTGAATTGACCTGAATCCTACGCTTGATGGCGTCCAGGATCCATGCCTTGGCCTGGTCAACGGGGATACCGTTGAGCTGGCTACCGTCGCGGAAACGGAAGGATACGGCGTTCTTCTGCACGTCATCCTCACCGGCGATCAAGGTGAAGGGAACCTTGGACTTGGAGGCGTTGCGGATCTTCTTGCCGAAGCGGTCGTCGGAGGAATCCATCTCACAACGGACCAAATTGTCGGCCAGGCCGTCCAGGAAGGCCTGGAGGTGGGGGGCGAACTCGTCAGCGACGGGAATGCCCGTGACCTGGACCGGAGCAAGCCATGCCGGGAAGGCTCCCGCATAGTGCTCAAGGAGGATGGCGAAGAAGCGCTCGATGGAGCCGAAGAGGGCCCGGTGGATCATGACCGGACGCTGGTGGGACCCATCGGCCGCGATGTACTCCAGTTGGAAGCGCTCAGGAAGGTTGAAGTCCAGCTGAATCGTCGAGACCTGCCAGGTGCGCCCGATGGCGTCACGGGCCTGGACGGAGATCTTGGGACCGTAGAAGGCAGCTCCAGCGGGGTCGTCCACCAGCTCCAGGCCGGAGTCCTTGGCGACCTCGGCCAGGGTTGAGGTGGCCTCCTCCCAAATCTCGTCTGAGCCGACGAACTTGTCGGGGTCCTTGGTGGAGAGCTCCAGGTAGAAGTCGTTGAGACCGAAGTCCTTGAGGAGTCCCAGCACAAAGCTCAGGAGCTTGGTCAGCTCCTCCTTCATCTGTTCACGGGTGCAGTAGATGTGGGAATCGTCCTGGGTCAGGCCACGAACCCTGGTCAGGCCGTGGACCACGCCGGACTTCTCGTAGCGGTAGACGGTGCCGAACTCGAAGAGCCGCAGGGGCAGCTCCCGGTAGGAGCGCTGGCGGGATCTGAAGATCAGATTGTGCATGGGGCAGTTCATAGGCTTGAGGTAGTAGTCGAAGCCCTGCTTGACGATGTTGCCGTCGGCGTCCTTCTCCTCATCCAGGTGCATGGGAGGGTACATGCCGTCCTTGTACCACTGCAGGTGGCCCGATGTCTCGTAGAGGCCGCCCTTGGTGATGTGGGGGGTCTGGACGAAGGAGTAGCCATGCTTGCGGTGCATCTCGCGGGAGTAGTCCTCCATGGCATTGATGATGGCGGCGCCCTTGGGGTGGAAGACCGCCAGGCCGGGTCCGATCTCCTCAGGGAAGGAGAAGAGGTCCATCTCCTGTCCCAGCTTGCGGTGGTCGCGCTTGGCGGCCTCCTCCATGCGGGCCGTGTAGGCCTTGAGCTCGTCCTTGGAAGGCCAGGCGGTACCGTAGATGCGCTGGAGCATGGGGTTGTGCTGGTCACCCAGCCAGTAGGCGGCGGCTGTGCGCTCCAGCTTGAAGGCCTTGATGAACCTGGTGTTGGGCAGGTGGGGGCCACGGCAGAGGTCGGTCCAGACGGTCCGGCCCTCCCGGTCCACGTTGTCGTACATGGTCAGCTCGCCCTCATTGGAGACCTCGGTGGCCGCCTCGGCGGAAAGCTCGCGCTCCTTGCTGCCGATCAGTTCCAGCTTGTAGGGCTGCTCAGCCTCCTCGGCCCGGGCCTCCTCCTCGGAGACGACACGACGGCGGAAGGACTGGGACTCCTTGATGATGCGCTTCATGCGCTTCTCGATCTCCTTGAGATCGGCTGGGGTGAAGGGGTCCTTGACATCGAAGTCGTAGTAAAAGCCGTTGTCGATGGCGGGGCCGATGCCCAGCTTGGCGTCGGGGCGGATCTCCTGTACGGCCTGGGCCATGACGTGGGTGGCCGAGTGCCGCATGATGGCCACGCCATCGGGGCTGTCAAGGTCGATGGGCTCCACCTTGTCACCCTCATGCAGGGGTGTGTAGAGGTCCCTGGGGCTGCCGTTGAGTCTGATGGCTATGATGTCCTTGTTATCGGAGAAGAGCTCCACGCCGGTCTGGCTGGCTTCCACCTCCTTGCGTTCACCGTTGATGTCAATGGAGATGGTCTGTGCAGCCATGTTCTGTCCTTTGCTATCGGGGCCCGCGTTACAAGGTGCAGGCCTGGACTGGGTGTATATCGACAAATGCCAAGAATATGGACCAACCCAGACAAGTCGGCGAGGGAGAGGCAGTAAGTGATTCTGCGGAGGAAAATCAATATCCGCCAGCATGGGAGGGGCCTACATAAGGAGTGATGGAGCGGACAACGGGACTCGAACCCGCGGTCTCGACCTTGGCAAGGTCGCGCTTTACCAACTAAGCTATGTCCGCACTAGTACAGGCAAGAGCCTGAAACCAAGCTTTAAGATACCGGATGACCTGGCCATCCGCAACTCTCGCGAGTCCATAAGGCCTTCAATCCCCCCAGGTCGGCTGATCCGCTAACCTATGCCGGACATGCCTGGTTGGCACTCGAGGGAGTAGAGGCCATGAGAGGCAATGCACGTATCAAAGCTGAGAACTGCCTGGTCGCAATCCCTGTTCCGGTAGTCAGGTCGCGTCTGACCAAAAGCTGTCGGCAGCATCAGTACGCTGGGGCATGACCATTGGCATGGGGCAGGATAGGCTTGACTCATGATCACGCTTCTCTCTCCTGCCAAGACCATGGACTACGAGTCAGCCCCGCTCCCAGGCCCGCATACCCAGCCTGAGTTCACGGAAGCCGCCCAGGAGCTTGCCGTTGAGTGCAGGAAACTCAGCGTGGAGGAGCTGATGGGCCTCATGTCCATCAGTAGGAAACTGGCCGAACTCACCGGCGAGCGCTTCCGGAAGTGGGGCGCGGATGCGACCCTTGACACCCACAGACCAGCCATTCAGGCCTTCAAGGGAGAGGCTTATGAGGGCCTACACGTCGAGGACTTCAGCTATGGGGACCTGGAATTCGCCCAAGGCCATCTGCGCATCCTCTCCGGCCTCTACGGCATGCTGCGGCCCCTTGACCTGATTGAGCCCTACCGGCTTGATATGGGTATCCGCTTGCGGCATGGGGATGTCGGCAACCTCTATCTTTTCTGGCGTGACCGGCTGACCGGAAAGCTCAAGGAGGAACTCGCGGCATCGCAGCATCCCCTGGTCATCAATCTGGCCTCCAACGAGTACTTCAAGGTCCTGCAATTTCAGCTTCTGGAAGCCCGGGTCATTCAACCAATCTTCCTGGAGGGCAAGGATGATCAATTCAAGCAGGTCAGCTTCCATTCCAAGAGGGCCAGAGGGTTGATGAGCCGCTTCATCATCAAGAACAGACTGGAGTCAGGCCAGGACCTCAAGGCCTTCGACATGGCCGGATACCGTTTCGACGCCAGCCGTTCGACCGATTCGCAATGGTCCTTCATCCGATTTCTGTGATGGCAATGCCCGAATCACGCACACACGGAAGGGTAACCATCGCGCATTCGACCTGCCATATCCCTGTCTTTACGCTCTATTGATGACCATCATCCTTGCCGTCCTGATTTTCCCTTCCCTGGAGGGTTCACAGCTGCCGTGGTGGACCAGGCGGCCCAGTGGCACCAAGGCTGGCAATACCTTGGTGCCCAAAGCAACGGTGAGACCGCTTGCTTGACGGCCACCGAGCCTACAGCGCTGGCTAGGACCGGCCATCGGCCTCCAGCACGCTTTCCTTGAGGGTGGCCAGGAGCTGGGGGTCGGTATTGGGCATCCTGAGCCTGACCAGCGAACCCCCGGCCTGCCTGATGGCATTGGCGAGTTCAATGTCCACATCATAGGAAATCTCCAGATTATCGGAGATGAAGCCAATGGACGCCGAGATGATGGTCTTCTTGCCATGGCTGGCAATCAGATCCTTGGCCACGGTCACAAAGTCCGGCCCGATCCAGGGTTCCTCGGTCCGCCCTGCGCTCTGCCAGGCCAGGGTGTAGTGGTCTGCCGGCAAGTCGGCCTTGGCGGCGATGGCCTCCATGAAGTCGATGACCTCCTGCTGGTAGGGGTCACCGCCCTCAATGATGCGCATGGGCAGGCTATGTGCGCTGAAGATGACCATGGCATCATCACGGTCGGTCTCATGGCCCAAGGCGATGAGTTGGTCCGCCCAGAAATCAATCAGGTCCGAATGCTTCCACCAGCTGCCCACCGGCAGGTAGGAGATGCCCGGGTGGTCCTCAAGCGCCGCCTTGGCGCGCAGGTGATAATCCTCACTGGAGTAGCTGGAGTATTCAGGGGCCAGGGGCAAGCCGATGATTTCGTTGATGCCGTCGGCCGCTATCTGCCCGACAGCCTCGGCAATGAAGGGGCTGATGTACTTCAACCCTACATAGACCCGGTACTTGCCCGGCGACTGGGCATCCAGCAGGGTCTGGAGACCCTGGCCCTGGTCCTGGGTGATCTTGGCCAGCGGGGAAGGCAGCCCTATGGCCTGATACCGACCGAGCAGCTGATCATAGAGGGGTTGGGGAGGGCGCTGACCGTGCCGGATATTGGTGTAGTAACCTTCGATGTCCTCCTCCCGGTAGGGAGTGCCATAGGCCATAAGGAGTACGGCGGTTTGGGGTGAGGATGCGCTTGTTGAAGTCATGATTGCTCTTTCGATGCAAAGGGGATGGGAATGATGATAAGTAGGGATAGAACCGCTAGGCCACAGGAGATCAGGAACATGTTGCGGTAGGAACCCAAGGTAGCTGTACCTCCGACCTTGCCGGCCTCAATGGCTAGGGCAAATATCAGAGGAGCGATGGCAGTGCCGATTTTCTTGGTGGTGGACAGGCCTCCAATGGCCTGCATTCGCTGGTCCTGCCCAGCCAACCGGCCCACAATGACCTGCAGGGGCGCGGACATGAGCGACCCCATGGCAATCCCCAGCGCGAGGGAGAAGAGCACGAAGAGGGGAAGGCTCCAGAGGGTCAGGGTGATGGCCAGGGAGGCCAGACCGATCAGGGAACTGGAGAAGACCAGGGTGAACCGTTCACCCCAACGGTCAATCAGCAGTCCTCCCAGCCAGGAGCCGATTATGGAACCCAGGCCCACCGCCGTCATGACCGTTCCGGCGCTGCGGATGGGAAGGCCGAATATGGTATGCACATAGGTGGGGATGTAGGTGAAGAGGGAGAAGAACATGCCGCCGACCATGCCCAGCAGGATGGTGAGCGTATAAGCGGGCTTGCGCAGTAGGTTCATGGGCAGGAAAGGCATGACCGTACCCAAAAGCCTTCTCTCGTGCCATATGAAGACCGCCCCGGAGACCAGAGAGACCAGGAGGCAGCCCAGGATGAGCGGCAGATATGCCCGCTCCTGGCGCAGGAAGGTTATGCCAACCATCAGGCAGGTCAGGGCCAGGGTGAAGGAGGTCAGTCCAAGATAGTCGGTATCCCAATGCTTACCGACTTTCTCCTTGCCCATCAGCTTCCAGGTCAGCAGGAAGAGCACCAGCAGAAAGGGCAGCATGACCAGAAAGTAGGCCCGCCAGCTATGGGTGAACCCCATAAGCATGCCTGAGAACACGGGGGCCACCATAGCCGATAGGCCTGCGATGACACCCACCCGCGAGACCCTCCTGCCCTGGTTGTCATGCCGTGCTTGCTCCAGGAGCACACTCATGGAAAGGACCATAATGCCACTGTCACCCGCTGATTGGATGAAGCGTCCCAGGAGCATGACAGGAAAGACAGGTGCCAGGGCCGAGATAAGGCAGCCGCAGAACCAGAGGGCCAGTTCCCAAAGGAAGACCTTCCTTCGCCCATGACTGTCGGAAAGATTGGAGGTGATGGGAGTGGCCGCCACCAAGCCAAGGGTGTAGATACCCACCACCCAGGAGGAACCCATGGTCGATAGGTCAAAGCTGCGGGTGATGGCCGGCAGCATGGTTGGCAGGGCCCCACCATCCAACTGCGTGATGAAGACTATGACCATGAAGAACCATATCGGCGCCTTGACTTGCGCCCTCGGGGAATCAGCTTGTGTGTTACTCACGAGGCCAGACCTTCCAGAAGGAGGGCTCCCAAGGCATCGGTGTCTAGGTGCTGGCCGACAAGGAAGTAGGGGAAGTCGCCGTATATGGAACTGGCCTCTATGTAGCGCATCTCAGTGACGATCTTCTTGAACTCAAGCGGGTCCTGGGCGAAGAGCGAGACGCCCCACTCATGGTCGTCGAGGCCAATGGCCCCGGTCAGGATGATGGACACCCTACCGGCGTAGGAACGGCCAATGAGTCCATGGTCCTTCATATAGGCCTGTCGCTGCTCGTAGGGCAGGGTGTACCAGTTGGCATCCGGCAAGCGCAGTTTGGACATGGGGTAGAAGCATATGTAGGGCTCGGTGGGAACGGCGGGATGAAGCGCGGCGTCGACATGGGCCCAGGCACGTTCGGACTGGGGCTTGCCGCCGTAGAGTCCCACTTCCGTGACGGATAGGAAGGAAAGAACGTCATCGAAGTAATCAAAGAGGGGCAGCTTGCCTAGCTCATCGGTCAGGTCCGCGAGCTCCCCCAAGTCCTGCCTGAGCACCATGAGCCCCAGGTCGGCCTTCTGACCTATGACCTTGAAGAGGTAATGACAGCCCTGGCCTTGGCGGTCCAGCCCGGCGAATTCCTCCAGGCGTAGGCGGAAGTCTTGCAGGAGGCTTTCGCGTTCCGGATCCGTCAGTTTTCTCCATCGAGACCAGTCCATCTTCCAGAAGAGGTGAAGGCAGTACCAGCCCTCCAGGCTCTCTGCTGCTTGTTCGGCCATATCGGATCCTTTCCAAGCGCTTTGACGTTATGACAGTTCGCTGGATGAATCTCACCACTCCAGATGTTCCGACCACAACCATGTGGCAAGGAAAACTTACCCCGCACATATCAGCACTGATTCATCGACAATATTGACACTCTATACTCTAGTGTCTATTCCATGCAAGTACTAGTGCCCGATCGAAGATTCCTGAAAAAGCCTGCACTAGGTTCCGGTCGACCGTATCTACTCAATCCCCGCGTCCAAGAAACTGATGGAAGCGCAAAAGCTTGCCCCGGTTCCGGGGTCACGGACACCAGAGGGGTTTGCCTAGACCTGGAGGCTGTCCCCATCAGTCCATTACCCTTAGCTCCGCCAGGCCCTGCCCCCGGCTACTCCCCTACAGCCTTCCGGATGACGCTGATGGCCGGTTGCCTCAAGGTCGTTCGCGCGGTGAAGAGGGTGGAGAGTGTGCCGGTGGCTACGATTGGCAGGCCCAAGGTAAGGAAGAGCTGCCAGGGGAAGGCCAGACGCAAGCTGCCCGACATGGGCAGGAAGGCCACTGCCGTAAGGACACCAACCAGAAGCGTGGCAGAGGCCGCCACCAGTATGCCGGTGACCATGAGGATGAGACCGTCCAAGGCCACAGGGCCAGTAGCTGGCCAGGGCCGGCGCCCGAGATCTACACCAGGGCCAGGTCCAGCTTACGTTACTTGGAGGAGATGACAAAGCTGGCCACAGCACCGACCAAGGCAATCAGCAGGGCTGCCCAGAAGGCGGTGACCAACTGCAGGGAGACCGCCATGGTTCCCGTCGAGGAGAAGATGCCGCCGACCAGAAGCAGGCAGGCCGTCAGGGAGACGATGGTGGAGCCGAAGGGCCGGCCCCGGCTTCTTACCACTGCCTGGGCCCGGGCTATCTTCCACACTGGCGAGGCGACGGGGACCAAGCGGGTCCAGAACCTGGTACCCCAGCCGATGACAGTCCCACCAGAACGGGCCAGAGCCACCAGCAGGAGGATGATGGCCAAGACAAGTTCCGGGCCCACTGGTGTCAAGGTGTTCATTACCTGCTCGACAGTGAGGCTTGCGGAATTCCTCATGGCCAACTGAAGGGAGCTGACGGCCGGCAGCAGAAGAAAAACCAGAGCCAGGCAGAGGGAAATCAGGCCTCGCCTATTCCCATGCTTGCTCGAAGGGAGTTCGCTGACAGCTTGCCGTAGCGATTGGACTGGAACCATCTCCTTCAGGTCCTTGAGCGTCCTGCGGGCGGCCACGAATGCCGTAAGTAAGCCAATAGCCAATCCGAGCAAGGCATGTGATGGAAGACCATGCCAGGCGAAGGCAAAGGATTGAGACAGGCCGAACACTGAGACATGGAAACGCATGATCATTGGGGCCAGCGTCGGCGCCAACAGCACACCAACCAGGGATGCCAGCAGTGTCAGCACAGCCACCTGGGCCAGTGTGTAGAAAAGCACCTGCCGAGCTGTGGCCCCCAGCAGCGACAGTAGGGCCAGGCCTTGCCGCCGCTGGCGAATCGACGCTTAAAGCGTCATGGCAATGACCAGACCTCCCAGCACCACAGCCGTGGCATTGTCCATGCTCAGGGCAGAGACGAGATGCTTGGCCTCCTCCCCGGTCTTGCCAGGAAACCTGCATAGTAGTCCGCGACACCCGGGCTCACAACAGGGAGCACAGGTTCGTCTGGATAACCACCAACACGAGAAGGACTCCGGACCATATGCCCTTGTTGGCTTTCAGGTCGCTATACACCCACGTCATACTTCCACCCCTTTCCTAGGGAGTCCAGGAGCGGGACCAGAGACGTGGCTTCGCACTCCCCGCCTTGCGCGGCAGCCCGACAACCTGCCATCAGAGTGCCTGTGCTCCATGGGGAACGTTGCCAGGTGGCCGTCCACCATCCGGTAGACAACATCGCACTGACTTGCCAACCCAGGATCGTGGGTGACCACGATGAGGCACTTGCCGGGCTGGTGGGCGAAGGCCGCCAACCCGTCGAAGACCAGCAAACCTGTGTCTGGGTCAAGGGCCCCAGTGGGTTCGTCGGCGAACACCACAGCGGAGTCGGCCAGCAGGGTGTGAATCAGGGCGACCCGATGCTGCTCACCACCTGACAGGGATCAGGCCATGTCGTCATCATGCCCGATCAATCGAAAACGTGACATACGGGCCGACAGCCGACCCGGTTCAGCCTTGCGGCCGGCCAAGGTCAGCGGCGGCATGACATTGTCCAGGACCGACATGGCGGGGACAAGATTGTAGGACTGAAAAACGAAGCCGATATGGGCCCGGCGAAAGATGGCCAGGCCACGCTGGTCCTTGGCGGACAGGTCCTCCACCAGCACCCGCACACTGCCCCTGCAGGGCGCCTCCAGACCCGAGAGACAATAGAGCAGTATGCTTTTGCCGCAACCGGAGGGACCGGCGATGGCCGTCATCCCTCCTCCTGCAGCAAAGCGGACAACATCCAAGACCCTGGTTGCTGAACCATCACCTGAGACAAAATTCTTGGCAAGCCCATCGGCTTCGACCATAGTGCCCTGACGCACATCCGTATCCATAAGCAATCCTCATCTATGGTACTGGAAGGAACCTGCCCCGATGAACTCTTAGGCCTCAGACTAGGGAAGGTGAATGGTGAGGGCCATAGGCCAAAAGTATGAGCCGCATGAGGGTGCATCAGCAGTATGGATGAGGGCGAATGCCCAGTAGACGAATCTGGTGGGTGATGTAGGAATCGAACCTACGACCCCTTCCGTGTGAAGGAAGTGCGCTAGCCGCTGCGCCAATCACCCAGATTGCAAACGTGGCTACTGACCGCTGGGGCCAATAATCAAAAATCGGAGTCTCCTCCGATTTCCGTGGGCGATACAAGATTCGAACTTGTGACCCCTTCCGTGTCAGGGAAGTGCGCTACCACTGCGCCAACCGCCCGGGTCTTCCGTGATGGGGAACTTACATTCCTCACCAAGAGGTGGGTACGAGAGTCGAACTCGTCTATACGGCTTTGCAGGCCGCTGCCTAACCGCTTGGCTAACCCACCGATAGGTCGTCAACTCTTCTGACCTCGAGCGGACAACGGGACTCGAACCCGCGGTCTCGACCTTGGCAAGGTCGCGCTTTACCAACTAAGCTATGTCCGCATGATTTCCGGCCGCTTGCTACTGCCGAAGCACAAGAAGATACTATAACGGCTAGCTTCACTCTTGTCCAATGACGCGTGTCGTGGCCCTATTACCGGCCTACGCGCCGCTTGCCCAGCCATGGACCGACCTGTAGGCAGAGACCATTCAGGAGGGAAAAGTCCCTCTTGTCTGGCGAGATTTTGCCCCAGAGGTGATTCACCCGTGGCGGAAGACACCCGTGGGCGGGAAGGCTTCAGCTAGATTGGGGAGCATGAGAGAAGAAGACGAGACACCGAAAACAGTGATGCTGGCTGCATTCGGAGGCTGGAATGACGCCTGTCAGGCATCAACCAACCTTGTCCGTCATCTGCTGACGCATTATGAATCCCATGAGGTCAGGAGCATGGACTGCGATGACTTCTACGACTACCAGACCACCCGCCCCATGCTCTGCCATGTGACCGGCAGTTCCCGGATCATATGGCCGCAGACCGCCTTCTATGAGATCCACATCTCCCCTGAACGGCACATCTTCGCCCAACTGGCACCCGAACCCAATTACCATTGGAAGGAATATTGCCAGCGGAGCTTGGCCATGGCTGCGGAATTCGAGGTCGACCAGATCATCACCCTGGGGTCCATGTTTGACGATTGCCCCCACACCCGTGCCCTACCCGTATCGCTGTCCGAACACGGCAACGAGTCCCCCGCCGACAGGGAATACAATGGCCCTGTAGGCCTTCCCTCCGTTCTCAATGCCATGGCCGACGAGGACGGCTTGGACACAGCCAGCATCTGGGTCTCGATTCCCCAATACCTGGGCAGTGACGAATGCGCGCAGGCCAGCCTGCAGATGCTGGGAAGCCTGTCAAGCCTGCTGGGCGTTAACCTGGACACTGCGGATCTGCCGGGAAAGGCGGCCCGTTGGAAGGCCCAGGCAGATGTGCTCACCCGCTGCAATGATGAGCTACAGGAGTATGTCAGGCACCTTGAGCATGAGTATGACATGCAGGAGGAGGCCAACCGTTTGGCTGATTTCGGGGCCCCCCAGGCTCAGCAGCTGGTCAAGGAGGCCGAGGAGTTCCTCTCACGCATGGGTGAGTGAGTCAGGACTGTGCTGTTCGCCAATCTCAACGTAGGGTTGCTATCGCTCATGGGCGAGCTGAGTCCCAAAGCCACTAGCCAGCAAGGTCCAAGTCCCAAGGAATCAAGCAACCCATTCACGGCTGCTCACTGCCGCTAAACGATAAGCCGGCTGCCTGCCTTGCGCCTAAAGCAAGGCAGGCAGCCATCTTATCGTTTACTTGATCGCCGATAAGCCGGATAGGGGCGCTCAGGCTCCGGCGGCAACCGGCAGGTTGGCCACAAAGGCCGAGGCGGAGGCCAACTCGGTGGCCGGCAGGACCTTGCTGATCAACAGGATGGCGACGACTACGGCCAGGCAGATCCTATAAATAGCAAAGGCCTTATAGGAGAAGGTCGACACGAACTTGAGGAAGCCGATGATGACCACATAGCCAACCAGGAAGCTGACTATGGTGGCGGCGATGGTGGCCCCCCAGCCTGGGAACATGACGTCTGACTTGATGTCTCGTATGGCCTTGTAGGCCTCTAGGAGGCCTGCCGCGAAGACGGCCGGTATGGCCATGAGGAAGCTGACCCGTACCGCCGCCTCACGGGTGTAGCCCATGGCCCGCCCGAAGGTGATGGTGCCGCCGGAACGGGAGACGCCAGGGATCAGGGCCAGCATCTGGCCCAGGCCGAAGATCAGGGCCTCCTTTGGGTTCATCTCCTCAATGGTCTTGGTCTGCTTGGCCCTCTCGTCAACCACCCACAGGAGGATGCCGAAGAGCAGGAGCATGGCCACAGTGATCCACAGGTTCCTCAGGGTCGTCTCAATGGTGTGCTGGAAGAGGAAGCCCACGATGGCGATGGGCAGGGTGCCGATGATGATGTACCAGCCCAGGGAGGCGTCCTTGTCACCCTGGCCCATCCGCGACTTGAGATCGCTGCCGTTCCTGCCGAAGAGGCAGGAGAACCAGTGGGAGAGGATTCGGACTATGTCATGGCGGAAGTAGAGCAGCACGGCCAGCTCGGTGCCCAGCTGGATGATGGCCGTGAAGGCCGCTCCAGGGTCCGAGCCCAGCATCAGGTCGCCGATGATGCGGATGTGGGCGCTTGACGATACAGGCAGGTACTCAGTAAGCGCCTGCACCAAGCCCAGAATGATGGCCTCAACAAAACTCATGCTTCCTCATTTTCTCATACCGGTCATGCCGGTTCCAAGCTTTTAGCTGTAACCAGCCTACTCACATATGCCCCACAAGCACGAGGGACGGTCGATATTGTCTCATATCGCGCACACAATTGAGACAGCCGGCATGGCGACCTGCATGGTGGTTCTGACTCTGAAGCCAAGCGTCGCCAGTGTTTCCGGGCAGGCCAAGCCGGGCGGCAGGAGAGAAAGGTGTTGACATGGCAACCTATCGCAAGAGCAGGGCTTTCGCACCCGAGGGTTTCTTTGAATGCGAGGGCCGCGGGCTCGAATGGCTGGGTCAGGCCCAGGAACAGGGAGGCCCACGGGTCGTCAAGGTCTACGGTTGGGGCAAGGACTGGTTGGACATCGAACAGGTCTCCTCAGCCTCCCCCACGGCCAAGGCGGCCCGGGACTTCGGCCGGCAGCTGGCCCATATGCACGATGCCGGCGCAGACTTCTTCGGTGCCCCCCCGGCCGGCTACACTGGAAGCTGCTACTTTGGACCCCTCCAGGACCCGGTGCCCATGGATACTGGCCAATGGACCGATCCAGCCAGCTACCTGGCCCATGGACGGCTGATCCCCATGGTTGAGATAGCCATGCGACGCGGGATTCTGGGCCAGAAGGATATGGGACTCACCCAGCAGGTCATCGACCTCCTGCCGCAGATACTGGGCGGCGCGGCCGACGACAAGCCGGCACGGGTCCACGGCGACCTGTGGAGCGGCAACCTCATGTGGACGGCCGACCAGGATGAATGCCAGGCGGTGCTGATCGACCCGGCCGCCCATGGCGGCCACCGGGAGGAGGACCTGGCCATGCTGGACCTCTTCGGTGCATCCTACCTGCATGAGATCATCGAGGGCTACCAATCGGCCCACCCCCTGAAGGCCGGCTGGCAGCAGCGGACCACCCTCTGGCAGCTCTACCCCATCGCCGGCCACTGCGCCTTCTTCGGCGGCGGGTACGTTAGCCAATACCGGTCGATGTGCCGGTCCCTGCTACAGCTATGAAATGCAATGACTGACACCGCTAGGGTCGCCGGTGCAGTCAAGACCACACACAGAAGTACAGTCAGGCAGTGTAGCCAAAAAGACAACAGGTCCCCGCCAGTGCCAGCAAAGCATTCCAGGCGGGGAGCTCTCATATCAGGGCCCTATGGGATCAACCCAAGGCATCCTTGAGCTTGCTGAAGAAGCCCTTCTTACCGCTACCGGTGGGTTTGGAAGTCTGGGAGATGGACTTGGCACCGGAATCATGGCTTTCGGCGAATGCCTCTATCAGGCCCCGCTCCTTGTCGTTGAGCTTGCTGGGGATGAGCACGTTGACATGGACGATCAGGTCGCCCCGCTCCTCCTTGTGGTTCATTCGCGTGACACCCAGGTCCTTGAGCACCACGGTCTGCTCGGGCTGGCAGCCGGCGGGAATGCTGACTGTCTGCTCACCATCGAAGGTGTCGATCGGCAGCTCGTGGCCCAAGACGGCCCAGCTCATGGGCACCTGAATCCAGCAATGGAGGTCATCATCATCCCGGGCGAACTGCTTGTCGGGCTTGATACGCACGTCGATGTAGAGGTCTCCGGCAGGGCCGCCGCCCTCACCGACCTCGCCCTGGTGGGGCAGCCGCAGCCGCATGTCATCGGCAATGCCGGCGGGAATGGTGACACCCACCTCACGGGAGGAACGCACCCGACCATGGCCCAGGCAGGAGGGGCAGGGGTCGGAGATGATGGTGCCGTGGCCCTCGCAGCGCTCGCAGGGGGCGGTGGTCATCATCTGGCCCAGCATGGTGCGAACGACCTTCTGCCGCATGCCCTTGCCCTGGCAGTCCGGGCAGGTGACCGGCGTCTTGCCGTCGGCGGAGCCCGAGCCCCCGCATTGCTGGCAGAGTCCGAAGGTGTTGATGGACACATGGGCCGTACCGCCGAAGACCGCCGTCTTCAGGTCGATGCGGGCCGAGGCCAGGGAGTCACGGCCTGGCTGGGTCCTGGGCACCGGCCCCTGGGAACCGCCACCGAATGCCGAGCCGAAGAACTGGCCGAAGATGTCACCCATGTCGAAGTCGCCGCCATAGCCACCGGAGGCGTTGGGATTGTTGGGGTCGACGCCTGAGTCATACATCCGGCGCTTGTCCGGGTCCGAGAGGACCTCATAGGCGGTATTGACCTCCTTGAACTTGTCCTCGAACTCAGGACCGGCGATGTCCGGGTGATACTTCCGGCTCATCTTGCGATAGGCCTTCTTGATCTCATCGTCACTGGCCGTCCGCTCGACACCCAGAACCTCGTAATAATCTGCCAATGCTCATCCTTATAGTCGTTGATGTCCGCAAGTCATTGTGCCACAGTCCACGGTCAGCGCGGCGGCGGACCGGTGGCGGCCAGGCCTAGCCTTCTTCTCCGGTGGGGGAAATGAGGGCCGTCAGATAGCGGGCCACCGCCCGTACCGCGGTCATGGTCGCGGCGTAATCCATATGCGTGGGCCCAATGGACCCTACGAAAGCCACCGGTTTGTCAGGGCTGGGAGACTGACCGGCGGAAGCGCCCGTGGCCTGGACAGCGACCCCGGATGGTTCGCTGGCTTGGATATGCCCGGTATCCACCTTATGTATTCCCGGCTGCGCCCTGTCTCCTGCATACCCCTGAGCCTTCTGCCCTCTCAGATCAGGGCCGCGAGAAGCCTGAGCGCTTCCCTCCGACCCAGTGCCGCCATCAGTACGGTTGCTGGAGAAACTATGGCCATAGCCGCTGGAGACCACTGAGGCGTTGAGCAGGCCGGGCGTATGGGTCTCGGAGCCGATGGCCACTCCAACATCATTGGATTCCTCACTGAGCGAACTCATCAACCTCATGATGACCACCTGCTCCTCCAGGGCGTCGAAGAGGGGAGCCAATTCGTTCAGCGACTGCTGGTGGGCCAGACGTGAGGTCCCGGCCATATACATATCGGTCGCCTGCTCGTCCTCGGCCATGGAGGCGAAGGTGATTGCAAGCCCGTCAGCCAGGGGCCGAAGCGCCGAGAATTCAGGAGCCAGAGCCAAACCCCTGACCTCCATGGCCGCCTCGGATAGGGACAGGCCCTGGGAGGACTCATTGACCTTACGGGTGAAGTAATCCAGAAGGGAGGGGTCGGGCGGGGAGTCCACACGTAGGGTGTGCTGAACCACACTGCCGGTGTCGGTGATAACCACCAGAAGCAAGGTTTCCGTGGCCAGGGGCACCAGTTCCATATGCCGAAGGACCGATTTTGATAGGGCCGGTGAGGATATGACCGCAACCTGCCCGGTGATGGATGCCAGGAGCCTGGCGGAGCGTTGGAGGGTGTCCTGCAGGCTGACCGACCCGTTCAGGAAGGCTCCGATGGCCCGCTTCTGGGCAGGAGACAGGGTCATGACCGTCGAGAGCCGGTCGACGAAATAACGGTAGCCCAATTCGGTGGGGATTCTACCGGCGGAGGTGTGGGGTTGAATCAGATACCCCATATCCTCCAGGGCCGCCATATCATTGCGGACAGTGGCCGAGCTGACACCCAGATGGTGTTTCCTGGTCAGAGCCGAGGAACCGACCGGCTCCTGGGAACGGATATAATCCTCCACCACGGCACGCAGGATCAACATACGCCTTGTCTGTTCCATGCCCCTCCTCTCAGTGTATGCAGCACAACTGTCCACTGCTTTGATTGTATTAGCACTCTATGAGTTGGACTGCTAAACGTTCGTTCATAGATGATTCCTGGCCCGGCCATCCTCGGCAGGCTCCGGGACCGCAATATGGGATACAGCTCACTGTGAACGCTAACAGCACTGAAGCATCACAAAAGCTACCAAAATAAGCCAAAACCGAAATGCAAAGTCGGCTGCAAAAGCTAGAATCAAAGGGCAATGTGAGGGTAAGCAAGGCACGGCACAAGCCGCAGTCAGGCACCCGAAGTATTGGAAGGAAAGCAGACACTTATGACCGATTTCACCTGGTCGCAGCTGGACGAGCGCGCCGTCAAGATGGCGAAGGCTCTCTCCGCCGATGCCGTCGAGAAGGCCGGCAGCGGACACCCCGGATCCCCCATCTCCCTGGCTCCTATCGCATACACGCTCTACCAGCACTACATCAAGCACGACCCCAAGGATCCCCAGTGGGCCGGCCGTGACCGCTTCATCCTCTCCGGTGGTCACGCGTCATTGACCCAGTACGTCCAGCTCTACTTCTCTGGATATGACCTGTCCTTGGACGACCTCAAGCACTTCCGTGGCGGCGCCGACACCCGCACCCCAGGACACCCCGAGTACGGACTGACCCCCGGCATCGAGATGACCACCGGTCCTCTGGGCCAGGGTCTGGCCTCCGCTGTGGGCTTCGCGTACGGTCAGCGCTTCGAGCGTGGCCTGCTCGACCCCGAAAGCCCTGCCGGGCAGTCCCCCTTCGACCACAAGGTCTGGGTCATCTGCGGTGAGGGCGACGTCCAGGAGGGTGTAGCCTCCGAGGCGAGCTCCCTTGCCGGCAACCAGGGCCTGGGCAACCTGACGGTCATCTTCGATGCCAACCGCATCCAGATCGAGGGCGACAGCAATCTGACCTTTGACGAGGACATCCTCAAGCGTTACGAGGCCTATGGCTGGTACACCGACGAGTTTTCCTTCATCCAGCCCGACGGCTCCTACAAGGAAGACGTAGAGGGCCTGGTCAAGGTTCTGGACAAGGCCGCCCAGGTCACCGACCGCCCCAAGTTCATCAAGGTCGACACCCTCATCGCCTGGCCCACCCCCGGCAAGACCAACGACGAATCCTCCCACGGTTCCGCCCTGGGAGCCGAAGCCGTCGCCGGTCTCAAGAAGGAACTGGGTTACGACCCCGAGGTCAACTTCTATGTGGACAAGGAGGCCCTGGACCACGCCCGTCAGGTCGCCGACCGCGGCCAGCAGGCCCACGCTGAGTGGAACCAACGCTTCGAGTCCTGGAAGCAGTCCAACCCCGACAAGGCCGCACTCTATGAGCGCATGAAGGCCGGCAAGCTGCCCGAAGGTTTCGACCAGGCCATCGACAAGGTCCGTGAGGGCTTCGAGGCCGGCTCCAAGGTCGCCACCCGCAAGGCCTCCGGTGCCGTCCTCAACGGTATCGCCGAGGTCATGCCCGAACTCTGGGGCGGCTCCGCCGACCTGGGTGGTTCCAACAACACCAACATCAAGGGCGCCAAGTCCTTCGGCCCGGTCTCCACCCGCACCTGGCCCGATGTCTCCCCCTACGGCCGCCAGCTGCACTTCGGTGTGCGCGAGTTCGCCATGGGAGCCATCACCAACGGCATCCTCCTGGGTTCCGACACCCGTCCCTTCAACGGCACCTTCTTCCAGTTCTCCGACTATGAGCGCCCCTCGGTTCGCCTGGCCGCCATCATGAAGCTGCCCAACCTCTACGTCTGGACCCACGACTCCGTGGCCCTGGGCGAGGACGGCCCCACCCACCAGCCGATCGAGCATCTGACCGCCTTCCGCGCCATGCCCCAGGTCAACGTGGTCCGCCCCGCCGACGCCATTGAGACCGCCGAGGCCTACCGCGCCTTCTTCGACCGCGAGGAGACCCTGCCCACCGCCATGGTCCTGACCCGTCAAGGCGTTCCCACCCTGGCTGAGACCGCAGCCAAGGCCAAGGACGGCGTGCGCAAGGGTGGCTACATCCTCGTAGACACCGAGGGCACTGCGGATGTCATCATCATGGCCACCGGCTCCGAGGTCCAGTGGGCCGTCGAAGGCGCCAAGACCCTGGCCGGCCAGGGCATCAAGGCCCGCGTGGTCTCCATGCCCTCCATGGAGTGGTTCGAGGAGCAGGATGCGGCCTACCGTGAATCCGTGCTCCCCAAGGCAGTCAAGGCCCGTGTCTCCATCGAGGCCGGCATCGCCATGCCTTGGTATAAGTACCTGGGTGACAAGGGCAAGGCCATCTCCATCGAGCAGTTCGGCCTGCAAGGTGACGGCTCACAGAACATGATCGATCTGGGCATCACCGCTGAGCATGTCGTCCAGGCCGCCAAGGAATCCATTCAGGACACCAAGGCCTGAGCCACCACAGCTGGTCCCGGCAAGCCATGGCCCTGCCAGTACAGCCAGCATTGAAAGTTGTTCCATTGGGTTCTGTGGACACCGATCCGCAGAACCCGGATATAAGGAGAATACAAATATGACTGAAGCTACACAGCGCACCAGCGATTCCGGTGTCTCGATCTGGCTGGACGACCTGTCCCGCACCCGCATCGAGTCCGGCTCCCTTCAGGACCTGATCGCCAACAAGAACGTGGTCGGCGTGACCACCAACCCCTCTATCTTCCAGAAGGCCCTGAGCCAGGTCGGTCCCTACGATGCCCAGCTCAAGGAACTGGGACGTATCGACGTCGAGGAGGCCGTTCGTGAGCTGACCACCACCGACGTACGTAACGCCACCGACATCTTCCGCCAGATCGCCGAGGATTCCGACTTCGTCGATGGCCGCGTCTCCATCGAGGTCGACCCTCGTCTGGCCCACGACACCGAAGGCACCGCCAAGCAGGCCGTGGAGCTCTGGGAGAAGGTCAACCGCCCCAACGCCATGATCAAGATCCCCGCCACCCTGGAAGGCCTGCCGGCCATCACCCAGACCCTGGCCAAGGGCATCTCCGTCAACGTCACCCTTATCTTCTCCCTGGAGCGTTACGAGCAGGTCATTGACGCCTTCATCGAGGGCATGGTCCAGGCTGACCAGAATGGCCATGACCTCAAGCACATGGGTTCCGTGGCATCCTTCTTCGTCTCCCGTGTCGACACGGCTGTGGACAAGCTCCTGGAAACCAACGGTTCCGATGAGGCCAAGGCCCTGATGGGCAAGGCCGCTGTGGCCAACGCCCGCCTGGCCTACGAGCTCTTCGAGAAGAAGTTCGACGCCGATTCGCGCTGGGCCGCCCTGGAAGCCAAGGGCGCCCACAGGCAGCGTCCTCTCTGGGCCTCCACCGGCACCAAGAACCCCAACTACTCCGACTGCATGTACGTCGACGAGCTGGTCGCCCCCAGTGTCGTCAACACCATGCCGGAGAAGACCCTGGAAGCCCTGGCCGACCACGGCAACGGCGCCCCCTCCATCGAGGGCACCTACGAGGAGAGCCATGCCATCATGAACAAGCTGGCTGATCTGGGTATCTCCATCAAGGACGTCACCGAGAAGCTGGAGACCGAGGGCGTCGCCCAGTTCATCAGCTCCTGGGACTCGGTCCTCAACGACACCCAGGCCGGCATCGACCGCGTCAACGCCTGATTGCCTCCTGTACTGTTCTGACGCACAGTAGCAACTGACCGCAAGACCCCGCACAGACTTTCTGAACGGGGTCTTGCCATATCCCTACATGAGCCGTGTCAGGCGCATAGACACGGTGCAGGCCATCATGTCCGGCTAGTGAGGGCAGACCGCTAGGATCATGCCAACGACCTTCTCCCTCCCCTAGCAACTGGTGGATGGGGGGGGGGGGGACTCTCTGCCGGTTGTGCCGCTAAGTGTTGCTAGCGCCTGGGAACCGGGACCAGGACCACCACCCTTCCAGCACTTGGCGACTTCTGTTGAATCAGGAAAGGTTGCGGAAACGGTTTGCTCCTGTGCGATCATGCTTTGTCTTGGAACTGCGCCCTGAGCGATCAGCAGTGCAGACGTGGCCATATATCTCTAGTATCGGCCTGATGCGTGATGACTTCATACCGGATGACATCTCGATGACCACCGATCGCCGCAAGGGCATCAACCACCCTTCGCTCCAGTACGCCGAGAGGGTGCGAATCAACCTGGAACGCCACAAGGACCAGCTACTGGACCGTCTGCGCGATCCAAGCCTCGGGGCCGAAGCCAGGCGGCAGACAGAGCAGGCGCTCAAGGAGGTCAGACAGGATATAGCCACTATTCGCTACCGGCACGACTTCGCCCTCTTGCGAACCATGAGCGGCAAGTACAACAAGAAACAGATATGAAAAAGGCTTCCGGGAGAACCCAGAAGCCTCAATCGTGGAGCTAGGGAGATTCGAACTCCCGACCCCCTCCATGCCATGGAGATGCGCTACCAGCTGCGCCATAGCCCCGTATTCATTTGTTTAGTCCTTAACGAACCTCATTTAGAATACAACAGGCTTGCGAAGCAGGCAACTCGGCGTGTCTTGCAAATCGCCATCCAGTTGGAGCCAGCGTCAGCCCCTGTGCGGCCGACAGTTAATTGCCGCTCCCACTGGTCTGGCCGCCTCCAGGACTATTGCCACCAGTGGTACCGGGCCCACCTGTTGAGGATCCACTGCCATTCTTGCCATCCGTGTGTTTGGAGCCGGTGCCTCCAGCAGTGCCGGTGGAGCCGGGTCCGGAGCCCGGCTGGGTACCAGCATCGCCACCGGTCGAGCTGGAGCCCGACCCCGAGCCAGTGCCAGAGCTTGATCCCGAATCGTTTCCGGTGGAACCGGAGCCTTGGCTGCCGCTGCCACCCCTGCCTCCGGTTGAGCCTGTGGACTTATCGGCATTGCCACCGCCAGTTGATCCCTGGCTGCCCTGGCCATTGTCGGTGGAACCGTTCGAACCCTTGCCTGGCTCAGATGAACCGCTGGAATCCTTGCCGGACTGATTGGGGTTCGGCGTCTGGCCGTCGCTCCCACCAGTTGAGGGGGCCTGCTTGCCGCCTGTATCCTGCTCTTGCTCAGGGGACTGGGTGCCCACTCTCGAATTGTCGACCAGGTCACGGACCACGGTATCGGTACCCTGACCACGGGTGACCAAGCTGATGACACCCGCGGTGATGAGGACCGCCAGTAGGGAGCTGACCACGGCCACGACGATGGCCAGGCGCTTCTTGCCCTTGGGGGTCAGTTTGGAAGCGGCATGGCCGGCCTGATGGCTGCCAAGGGTCCGACCGTCGGCGGGGCTGGCCACCCTGACCGATGTTCCCCCCGGCCCCGATGAGACCTGCCGAGGGTGTGCTGCCATACCTGCCGGGGAGCCAAGCACTCTCGTCTCGTCGCCAGCAGTGATATTCGGCCCACCCAGGGCGGTAGCGTCCCTGGCCTTGGGGAGGACGGAAGTCTGGTCCGCCGCAAGGCCAGCAATCTGACCGATCCCAAGCCCGTCTGCCCCAAGACTGCTGATGACGCGAGTGGATTCATCCTCCCCTGTCCCGGCGGCTGGGTTCTCATTGGACTTGATGACCCCCGTCTGAGCTTCAGCCTCGGATTGGTCCTTGTCCCCATCATCCAAGGACAAGGCCGGCAAAGGAATCTTCTCTGAAGAAACCTTGATCACGTTCTGGTAGATCTGCGAGGCTATGGCCGAGACAATGGAACCTATGGCCACGCCGATAATGGAACCGGCTATGCCGATCTTGGCTGAAAGCCAGAAGGATGTCATGGCCGCCAAGGCTCCGGCGGCAATCTGCGAAACTGAAATGCCCTTGAAAAAATTCCTCACAAGCCTAGACATTAACCAATCATGCTGACCATCGGCTCACAGCGGAGCGAATACGCGCCTAACCCTTACAGATGGATCCCTCACCCGGAGTCAGGGCCACAGAGGGACCACAGGACCTATGGTCGCCTGGACTTGGGCCGGCCAATCATGTGACCTCCAAAGCTGATGGCCTCCACCTTCATCCGGTGGACCGCCGGAATTCTTCCCGGTTGAAGGACGGACATCAGCACTGCGGAGAAGATCAGCACAAAGCCCACCACCGAGCTCCAACCTATGGGCTCACCCCAGAAGAGGACGGAGAAAGCCACAGCAAAGAGGCATTCGGTGCATTCAAGTAGGGAGGCGGTGGTGGCCGGAACGTGGGCCAAGCCGATATTCTGCAGAATCTGGGCGGCCGTGGTGGCTCCAATCAGCAGGTAGAGGAAGCTCCATAGCACCTGCGGCTCCAACCATGCGCTTGAAGGACCCGGTTCGTAGATCAGCGCCCCGACCAGAAAACATACACCAGACACGGCGAACTGCATGAAGGTCAAAGCCAGGGGGTTGAAATGCCCGGCATAGTGACCCAGGAGGGTGATGTTGAAGGCGAAGATGAAGGCGCAGCCCAGCAGCTTGATGTCCCCAGGGGTCAGCTCCGTCACATGGGTGCCTGGCTTCAGGGAGACGAAGCCGACACCAGCCATGCAGATGAGTGCCGCCAACACATTGGTGAGACCCGGCCGGCATTTGGCCACCAGCCAACCGGCAAAGGGGGTGATGACACAGTAGGAGGCGATCAGAAAGGAGCTACGCCCCGGCTCCACGGTCTGCAGGCCCTGGTTTTCCAAAATCATATTGCCGTAATAGGTCAGGCCTATGAGGAGACCAGGAAGCAGGATCTGCTTGTTCACGGCCTTGAGGATCCTGCGACCAAAGAGGGCCAGCATGATCAGGCAGGCACCCAGCATTCGCAGAAACATGAGCCACTGGGGGGAAATGGCCCGTAATGCCACCTTGGCCATAAGGTAACTGCCGCCCCACAAGGCCGCACAAAGCAGCAGCATGATCCTGGCCAGGTTGGGAGGGAAGCTACGGGACAAGCGGCTTCGCAGGCGCTCGATGCGACGGGGAGAGCTACCGGCAGCAGCTATCGAGACAGGTTGGCCTCCCACAGGTGGATGCTCACCACCCTTGTTCTCCCTGCTGGGAGTGACCTGACGCTGAGGAGACGCGCTCATGGCGGACACCTGACCTTCCTGCGGGAGATTCAACAGACAGCTGTGAGCCCGGCACCCGCCCATGGGCCGGCAGGTCTGGACAGGTTCAA
This sequence comes from Bifidobacterium aemilianum, assembly GCF_003315635.1. Lineage (GTDB taxonomy): Bacteria > Actinomycetota > Actinomycetes > Actinomycetales > Bifidobacteriaceae > Bifidobacterium > Bifidobacterium aemilianum. The sequence continues at coordinate 131,314 of NZ_PDCG01000002.1, forward strand.
AGATAGTCCGGCACAGGACCCAGACACGCCTGCAAGATCACTACATCAGCCCTTGGCGTCCAACAAGGCGGATCAGCAGCCATCCAGCAAGGCTCTCCATCGTGACAGAGTAGTGAGAATTGTCACAAACCCTATCTCTCCTAGGTGAACCTCATGGAAAGGACCTATCCTGAAGGGGTACGCGTATATTCAATACGCTGTGAGGAATAGGGTGGCCCATCAACAAGTCGATGACCCCCGTAACGAAAGGATGGCATCATGGCTGCACTTACCGACGATATGAAGGAATTCATCAAGAACAATCTGGCGTGGATCACCACCATCAGCAAGGATGGGCAGCTGGACATCGGTCCCAAGATGTCCATGTTCGCCCTGGACGACAACCACCTGGCCTACCACGAGCGCACCGCCGGCCAGCATTACCGCAATCTGATGGACGGCAGCCAACTGGTCGTTGGCTATGCCAATCTGGATACCAAGAAGGGCTACCGTTTCCGCGGCAATGTCACCCTCCACACCGATGACGACATCTATGATGCCCAGGTGAAGGCCGCCGAGGAGCATGGCACCAAGAAGCCCGCCGTCATCCCCGTTCTGGAGATCACCGAAATTGATGACCTGTCCGCAGGTCCCAAGGCGGGAACCACCATCGAGAAGAACTGATTGACAGCATCGGCAGCTTAGGCCACACCTAGACTGCCTTTTGTTAGCGCCGACGGCCTCTCCCCAACTGGGGAGAGGCCGTCGGTTTCTTGTAGCTACCAGAGGCATAATCTTGCCTCATTCCCAGCATGTGTCTGCTTAGAATCGGGTGGTCAAGTTGCCGTATTCCGATCCGAATCCGACGCTCTGTCAGTCGAAACCTTGGCTGCCTTGCAGCTAGATGGAGAGCAGCAAGATACCCTGGCTGCTCACGGTGGCATGGGGGCTTGGATCCAGGTTGAGCTCCACTCGCAGCTGCTGGCCCTTGCCTCCCACGAGTTCATAGCTATAGGACCGATTGTCCAGGTGAAGGCTTCTGCTGCGGGCGCTGGTCATCCAGGGGTGCTGGCGGCGGATGGCGATCAGTGATCTGATCAGCTCGAATATATCCGCCCCCTGCGGGCCCAGGTCCTGCGGTGAGACGGGATAGGCCGGGCGTATGGCATCATCACCGCCCAGCCTATCCTCCTTGATGCCCTCCCAAGCTCGCTCGTCGCCATAATAGATCGAGGGAATGCCCCCGACGGTCAGGAGGGTGGTCGCCGCCAGGGCAGTCTTATGGACTCCCAGCCTGCTGGCGATTCTGGAGACATCATGATTGCCCATGAAGGTCTGGGGCAGGAAACTGTCGAGGAAACGGTTGTGCCGCTGCAGGGACCAGTCCAGCTCATAGAAGTTGCCACTCTCCAAGGAGCTCCATATGGCCTTCCACAGCTCGTATTGGGTCAGCGAATCCATGCCGGATTCCTGGATGATCGACGGGTAGTCGCCATGGATGACCTCTCCCAGGAACCAGGCCTGCGGGTAGTCCCTGCGCACGCGGGACAAGACCTGGGCCCAGAATTCGGTCGGCACGGCATAGGCCGCGTCAAGTCGCCAGGCATCGGCTCCCCTAGCCAACCAGTACTCCATGACTTTGACCACCAGTTCCACGGTTCGCTGGGAGCCGTGGTTGAGTTCAGGTAGATCACCGTGGCCCTCGAAAACCGGATAGGTCAGCTGACCGTCCTCCTGCCTCTCGACGCAGAAGAGGGGGTCCTCCTCCTGCTGGTCGGCCTGCAGGGCCTGCTGGAAGAGTGGGTTGCCATAGCCGACATGGTTGAAGACCCCGTCGAGCATGAGCCTGATGCCCTTGGACCTGCAGGCTTGTGCCAGACGGTCGAAGGCCTGGTCTCCCCCGAGTCTGGGATCGATATGGAAGTAGTCGAGGGTGTCATAGCCATGGGTCTGGGAGACGAAGATGGGGCCCAGCAGCAGGCCGTTGGCCCCCATGTCGAGCATGTAATCCAGCCAGTCAATCAGCCCGTCCAAGCCTCGTCGGTCAGGACTTGGACCATGAGTGGTTGATGGCTGGGTCTGCCCTGCCGAAACGCTGGCCTGTGGCCGAATCGGCGCCCCCAGAAAACCCAGGGGGTAAATCTGCCACCAGATGACCTGCTCCTTGGCTGTGACCATGGGCGCTCCTCTTGTTGGGTCTGGCGAATCCGGCCGTATGCAGCCATAGGCAAAGCTGACTTGCCACCACTCTACCGCAGTTTGCCCAGATACGGCCCTGCACATATGAAACATTCCGCCAGTCCCCGCAGGGAGTGGCGGAATGTTGAACTACAGGAAGTAGAAGGACAACTAGTCCTTGCGCATGGCATCCTTGGCGTCATTCTTGGCCTCGGTGGCCTTCTGCTCGGCCTGGGCCTTCTTCTCGTTGACGTTGGCCTTCACCTCGTCGGCCACATCGGACGCCTTGTCCTTGAGGTCCTCGGCGGCATCTGAGATCTTCTCTCCTGCGCTCTTGGCCATATCCTTTGCATCATCCATGAATCCCATGATGTCCTCCTTATGTGGTTTGACATATCCATGGTCGCCGCAGTGCCGCTCCTGCTGTGGAGCTTTCACCACGTTCAGAAAATCCGTATTGTTTTCCGATAGTTTTTATGATAGTCCGCTGACATCATGTTCAGCGGGTAACAAAAAATTGAAATTCGGGGAATAATTCGGCAGCTAGACGCATGTTGACGAAACGTCAACTTCACTCGCCTGTCTCCCAGGAATCACTGTCGGCCAAGGCCGGACCGTGGTTGTAATCGGCCAATCGCCAAACCAGGGTGCCGTCAGCCCCTTCCCTGGACAGGAGCCGCGACCAGTGGGCATTCCTCATGGAGACCAGGCTGCCGAAAGCTGGATCGACCCGGTCCAGGCCCAGAAGCATCTGCAGGGTCTCACCGATGAAGGCCCCATGCGAGAACAGGTAGAGATCCGTATTATCCCCGGCTCTCCTGACCCAATCAGTGATGGCCTCCAAGCCCCGCCTGGCCACCTCTTCCTTGGGCTCGGCCCCGTGTTTGAGCTCTCCGCCGGTTAGCTGCCTCCAGGACCGGTAATCGTCAGCATAGCCCTGGTCCAGCTCCTGGGCGCTCAGGCCCTCCCACTCACCGAAGCTGCGTTCCCGAACCCGCTCATCAGGGTGGACCTCGACCCCCAGGGGGTCGGCAAAGGCATGTGCGGTCTCCTGGGCGCGGCCCAGGTCCGAGCAGATGACCAAGGGATGGCCGCCGTCAGCCCCCTCCCCCATATACAGGCTCCGCAAGGCCGCCCCGGTCTGCGCTGCCTGCCAACGGCCAACAGCATCCAGGGGTATGTCTATCTGCCCTTGCAGACGGTGGGCGGCATTGTAGGCCGTGCGACCATGCCTGACCAGAATCAGGGAGCGGACATGGGGCATCCCAGAGACTGAACAAGCCTCAGCGGAATCATCTCGAAGCATCACTTCCCCTTCCTCTCTCATGGCAGTCCCGCCGGACGGTCCACGGGACCTGCTTCAGCCGGAATCAGTCCCCGTCCTGGGCCGAATCATCGTCACTGCACTCAGGAGCCTGGGGAACATGCAGATCAATGCGTGGGCAATCATTCCAGAGGCGGTCCAGCTGGTAGAAGTCCTGGGCCTCCCGGTGGAGAACGTGCACCACAAAGTCGCCATAGTCCAAGAGGACCCACTGGGCCTCCTCCAGCCCTTCGCGGGAAACGGGCTTGAGATGGCCGCCCTTGAGGTAGAGGTCCTTCTCGACCTCCTCGGCTATGGCCAGGACCTGCCGCTCGTTGGAGCCAACAGCAATGAGCATGGCATCGGTGATGGCAACCGGTTTGGTCACATCGTAGGCGACCAGACCCGTGGCTTTGAGGCGGTCAGCTGCCGCTGCCGCGATGCGGACGGATTCAATGGATGATTCCAGGGCTGACATAGGTCACCTTTCCCATTCGGGCTTCCAGCCCTCGACAAGATGCTGGGTGTTCTCAGAATAGACCATGGCCCCGTCCGGCACCTGGTGGCGAATGACCGAACCCGCACCCGTAGTCACATCATCACCTACCTCAACCGGAGCCACAAAGAGGTTGCCGGCCCCCACATGGACATTCGACCCGATGGAGGTGTGGTTCTTGTGGACCCCATCATAGTTGGCTGTGATGGTTCCGCCGCCGACGTTGCTGTGCTCACCCAGGTCGGCGTCACCTACATAGCTCAGGTGGGGCACCTTGGTCCCCTGGCCGATGTGGGCCTTCTTCATCTCGACGAAGGCTCCGGCCTTGCTGCCCTCACCCAGGTCGTTGCCGGCACGAAGATAGGTCCATGGTCCGATGGATGCATCCTTGCCGATATTGGTGGCCTCGACCCTGGAACGCTCCACCTGTGCACCGGCATCAATCCTGGCGCCGATAAGGGTGGTATAGGGGCCGATGACGGCATCGTGGGCCACCTGCGAGTTGCCCTGCAGGAAACAGCCCGGCAGCACGGTGACGTCCTCCTCCAGGACCACATCGTCCTCGATCCATGTGGTCTGCGGGTCCAGAATGGTCACACCCTTGCGCATCCATTCCTCGCAGACCCGCTGGTTGTGGAGCTTTGCAAGGCGCGAAAGCTGTATCCTGTCGTTGACTCCCTCCACGCTCAGGGGATCCTCGGCCTGGTAGGCCCCCACGGAACCCTTGGCCCGGGCGGCTTCCAAGGCATCCGTCAGGTAGAACTCCCCCTGGGCGTTCTGGTCGTCCAACCCAGCTATGGCCTCAATCAGGGTCTTGGCCTCAAACACGTATACCGAGCTGTTGACCTCCTTGACCGCCAGCTCATTCGAGTTGGCATCCTTCTGTTCCACAATGCGAAGGACCTGGCCCTGGCTATCACGGATGATCCGGCCGTAGCCGGTCGGGTCCTCCAGGCAGGCGGTCAGGATCGTGGCCTCGTGGCCGCTACGCTCATGCTGGTCAAGCAGCTGGCGAAGGGTCTGGCTGTCGAGCAATGGCATGTCGGAGGCCACCACCAGGATTGAGCCGGTCAGGGGGCCATGGCCGGCCTGTGACAACTGCTCCACTGCGCATTGCACCGCACGTCCGGTTCCTGGAATCTCATCCTGCTGGATGATGTTGACACTCTCCTGATAGGAGCTGGCCGCCTCGGCTACCCGCTGTGACTGGTAACGGACCACCACCGAAAGGGACTGGGGGCTCAGGGCCGCCACCGAGGCCATGACACGTTGCAGAAAGGTCTTCCCACAGAATTCCTGCAGGACTTTGGGCTTGGACGAGTGCATCCGTGAGCCTTCACCAGCCGCCAGGATGATTGCCGCTGTCAATGCCATGGATCAGATCTCCAGTTCTGTCGACGAGGCGTAAGCCTTCCAGAGGCGAAGCCGATCGGGCTCCACCGTGCACGAGACTCAATCGGCCTTCGCCAGAAGTTCCTCCACCTGGACTCGAACCAAGACTAAGGGTTCCAAAGACCCGTGTGCTGCCATTACACCATGGAGGAGCGGCGGATCAAACCGCCAAGTAAGTATTATGCCATACCGTTTGACTTTAGGGAAAGCCGCAGGGCCTGTTCAAGCCGAAACCTTGCTGAAACGAACGTTTTGGCAAGCGTGTCGTGTCACCCAAACACATCCTGAGGCTAACCTTCAGCCAAAGATGAGGCAGTCGGCTCAAGCGAAGAGAAAACCTTGGCCGTGATGCTCGGGGTAGGTGTCGAAGAGCTTGGCCACCGAGCCATCCTCAAAGACCGCGTGAATGGCTGATGCCAGCAGTGGAGCCATGGAGAGAACGGTGAGCCCATCCCAGCGCTTCTCTTCGGGAATCGGCACAGTGTCGGTCAGGACCACCTCGCGGGCTCCACAATTCTTGAGCCGTTCGACGGCCGGGCCGGACAGCACCCCATGGGTCGCCACCACGGTGACCGACTTGGCGCCGGCCTTCTTAAGGACAGCGCAGGCCCCACTGATGGTGCCGGCCGTGTCGATCAGGTCATCAACCAGCACGCAGTCACGGCCGGACACGTCGCCGACCACCCGGTTGGCGATGGCCTTGTTTGGTTGGGTGATGTCGCGGGTCTTGTGAACAAAGGCAAGGGGGCCGCCACCGAGCCGCTGGGCCCACTGCTCCGCCACACGAATGCGGCCGGCGTCCGGGGAGACCACAGAGACATTGTCCAATTGCGATTGGAAGCGATCACGGATGTAATCGACCAGGACCGGCATGGCTATGAGGTGATCCACAGGGCCGTCGAAGAAGCCCTGGGTCTGCGCGGCATGCAGGTCGACGCTCATGATGCGGTCGGCCCCAGCGGTGCACAGGAGGTCGAAGACCAGGCGGCAGGAGATGGGCTCGCGTCCCAAATGCTTCTTATCCTGCCGGGAGTAGCCCAGGAGGGGGCAGACGGCGGTGATGGAGCCGGCGGAGGCACGCTTGAGCGCATCAATCATGATGAGTTGCTCCATGATGGCCTTGTTGACATCTCCCGCATGACTCTGGAGCACGAAGACATCGGCGCCACGAACGGACTCGGTGAAGCGCACATACATCTCGCCATTGGCGAAGTCATAGGCTGTGGTCTCCAGGACGTCGATTCCCAGTTGTCTGGCCACATCCTGAGCCAGCCGGGGATGTGCCCTTCCGGTGACTAGAATAAGGTTCTTACTTGGCTTTCCCTCAAGGACTGCGCTCACCGTTTCTCCAAACATTGACGCTGAAGTGGACAAGCCCATCCTATCTGGCCGCATTGACCTCGCGACACGACGACTCCAGCACCGACACAAGCCTTGACAAAGCGGCCGGAACCGTACAATCCAGGCCTCTCATCGGTAGAGCCCATGCTTGTTGATGTACTGAACCACCCCATCCGGCACCAGATACCAGACCGGCTCACCGTTGGCTGACCGGCGACGCACATCGGTGGAGGAGATGGCCAGGGCCGGTATCTCTAAGGTGTCGACCTTGTGGTGGAGCCTATCGCCATCCGGCAATTGGGAATAGCCGGGCCGGGTCACGGCCACGAAATGGGCTAGGTCCCACATGCGGTCGGCGTCCTTCCAACGCAGAATCTCGGCCACCGCATCCGCCCCGGTGATGAAGAACAATTCCGCAGCCGGGTACTGGTCATGGATGTCACGGAGGGTGTCGATGGTGTAGGTGACCCCAGGCCGGTCGATATCCACCCGGGAGACCGTGAAACGGGGGTTGGAGGCCGTGGCGATGACCGTCATCAGATAACGGTCCTCCTCGTTGCTGACCTTCTGCTTGAGTTTGAAGACCGGCCGGCCGGTGGGCACGAAGATGACCTCATCCAGGTCGTAGACCCAGGCCACCTCGGAGGCGGCCACCAGGTGGCCATTGTGAATGGGATCGAAGGTGCCACCCATAATGCCGATGCGTTGGTGCTCGGCAGCCCGGCCGGAATGCTTCCTCCGCAATTGAGCGCTCATACCGAAGGCGTCGACGGGAGCCTGCAGGGAGAGCTCCGCCATTTTGCGAGCTGATTCCTTGTCTGCCTGGCTGTCGGCCCCATCGGGGAAACGATCACTCACTGCTTGCCTCCTGAGTGTTCAAGGCCGCTTCCACTGGCTTGAACGCCCTGTGTTCCCTTCCAGCCAGGCCCGGAGGGCTGGTGGTGGCCGGCGGATTCCGCACGGCCCTCATCAGCCTCCTCGGTCTCCTCCTCCATGGCCTCAAGGGCCGCGTCGGCAGCGGGGGGTTCGATCCGTCCCATGTCCTCATCCCACTCGGCCTGGACCACCCGGCGAATCTCCGCATAGGTCGGCAGGAGGAACTCGGGCTGGTAGAGCCTGCGGACCTGGGCCACCCGCTCGGAAATGCGAACCAGGCTGTCGGTCATGCCATCAATGTCTGCGTTCATCTCAGCCTGGCTGAAGCGGTCGATATACCCCTCCATGGCGCTCATGAGCTCGCCAGCCTTGGCAAGATCGCCTACCTCCAGTGTGGTGACCTCAGGGGAATCCGCATCCGGCCAGCCGATCAGGACCGTGTCCGCATATTCCAAGGCCGCCCGTTGTTCCGCAGAGGCGATGCCATCCTCAATCTGGACCAGGAAGACATAGCGCACAATGCTCAAGCGCTGGGAAGCCACGGTCAGACTCAGGGTCGGATCCTGCAAGTCCATGCCCCGATCCCTGGCCAAGGCCCTGCTGGCCTCAGTAAGCTTGACGGCGGCATCGGCATCCACGGAAACACTGGCGGCCGCCGGCCCCAATCCAGCGGAGCTCCCTCCCTGATTCTGGTCTTCCACCACATCCTCCTCCGTATCCTTCAGGCCACTTGTCCTACGATTGTAGACCAGAGTTTCAGGGACGGACCTGACCGGAGCCATAGCCGATCCATTTGCTGGTGGTCATCTCCCGAAGGCCCATGGGTCCACGGGCATGAAGCTTCTGGGTGGCGATGCCCAATTCGGCGCCGAATCCGAAGACACCACCGTCGGTGAAGCGGGTGGAGGCATTGGCTATGACCACGGCGGAATCCACCCGAGCGGTAAACGCCTCTATGGCCCGGTAGTCCTCGGCAAGGATGGCCTCGGTGTGCCCCGTGGAATGCCGGTTGATATGGGCGATGGCCTCATCGAGTGAACCGACCACCATCACGCCCATCTTCAAGGCCAGGTATTCAGTGTCCCAATCCTCGCGATCGGCCAGGCTCAGGTCCAGCCCTGGAATGGAACAAGCCGAGATGATGTCATAGGTCGTCTGATCTGACCTCAGCGCCACCTTGGCTTGGCTCAGGGCCTGGGCCACCTGGGGTAGGAAGGTCTGTGCGACGTCACGGTGGACCAAGAGCTTTTCAGCGGCGTTGCACACACCCACCCGCTGGGTCTTGGCGTTGAGGACGATGGGAATCGCGGCGGACAGGTCAGCCGAGCGGTCTACGTAGATGTGGACATTGCCCGCCCCCGTCTCGATGACCGGGACCGAGGAATCGCGGACGACCGACTGGATCAGCCCGGCACCCCCACGGGGGACCAGGAGGTCAATGTGCCCCCGGGCCCGCATCATGGCCTTGGCGCCCTGCCGGCCGTATGGATCCACTGATGAGACCAGGTCCTGGGAGAAGCCATGGTCCCTCAGGACCGGCCCAAGGGTCTTGATGATGGTCTCGTTGGTCTGCCTGGCCGCATGGCCCCCCCGCAGTAGGACGGCGTTGCCCGACTTCAGGCACAGGGAGGACACATCCACGGTGACATTGGGCCTGGCTTCATAGATTATGCCAATCAGCCCCATGGGAACCCTCACCTGGTTGAGGCGCATGCCATTGGAGAGTCGATAGCCTCGGATTACCTCGCCGATGGGATCGGGCAGGGATGCCACCTGGCGCACTGCCTGGGCGGCCGCGCCGATGCGCTCGCGGTCGAAACGCAGACGGTCCAGCTTGCCCTGGTCCATGCCGGCCTCAAAGGCGGCCCGCATGTCCAGACTGTTGGCCGCCTCGATCAGGTCGGCCTGGGTCAGCAAGGTGTCGGCCAGGGCTGTTAACAGCTCATTCTTGGCCTCACTATCGGCCTGGGCCAGCAGCTCTTGGGCCCGTCTGGCCTTATCGGCCTGGTCGCAGACCGCCTGGAAGACCTTGGGGTCCAATGCCTGATTGTCAGCCTCTTCCATACCGCCAAGGGCGGAACCATCAGTCCATCCACCATCTGTGCTCATCGTTCCGCGCCCCTTGAAAGGTTCAAAACTCTTGAATATGACAGCCATTATATACAGGTCCTGTGAGAGGCCAGGGCCAAACACGAGAAAGATGGGGCCCAGTGCCATACCAGTGGCTAGAATGCAGGAAGCACATACAGCATTCGATCCGACTCTGCGAGGTTTGACCAGTGGACACCTTCTTTCACAGCACACGGAGCACCAACGGCCATCTGACAGGCAAGCAGGCCATCCGCCAGGGACTGGCGGACGATGGCGGCCTGTTCGTGACCGACGCACTCGGCAAGGACAAGCTCAGCCTGGATGGCCTGGCAGACATGAGCTACCAGGAGATGGCCCTGCAGGTGCTGGGCATCCTCCTGCCCGACTACTCCCAGTCCGAAGTGCGCGATTGCATAGCCCAGGCTTACGGGGAACAATGGTCCGACCCCCTGATCACCCCCCTGCGCCCCCTGGGTGACGACTACCTGCTCGAGCTCTTCCAAGGCCCCACCTGCGCCTTCAAGGATGTGGCCCTCCAGATGCTGCCCAGACTCATGGCCAGGACCCTGCCCACTGGGCAGGAGGCTCAGGACGACCAGAAGATCATGATCGTGACGGCGACCTCAGGAGACACCGGCAAGGCGGCCCTGGCTGGCTTCGCCGACGTGCCCGGGACCGGAATCACGGTCTTCTACCCCTCCGGCAAGGTCAGCCAGGTCCAGGAGCTGCAGATGACCACCCAGACCGGATCCAATGTATCCGTCTGCGCGGTCGACGGTAATTTCGACGACGCCCAATCGGCAGTCAAGGCCATATTCGCGGACCGGGAGCTGGCCCGGGACCTGGACCAGGGCAACCGGGTCATGCTCTCCTCGGCCAACTCCATCAACGTGGGACGACTGGTCCCCCAGGTGGTCTACTACTTCTCCGCCTACGCCCAACTGCTGAGACTGGGCCGCATCAGCCTGGGCCAGGAGGTAGAGTTCGTGGTGCCCACGGGTAACTTCGGCGATATACTGGCCGGCTACTATGCCAAGAGGATCGGCCTGCCCGTCAAGCACCTGGTTGTAGCCTCGGACCGCAACAATGTCCTCTTCGACTTCCTGACCAGTGGCACCTATAACCGCCAGCGACCCTTCTACCAGACCAGCTCCCCCTCCATGGACATCCTGGTCTCCTCCAACCTGGAGCGGATGCTCTACTACATGTCCGGGGGTGACGCCCCCCTGATTCAGATGCTCATGAACGACCTGCAGGGTTGGGGAAGCTTCGAGGTGCCCGAATCCCTGCTCGCCAAGGTCCGAGAGCTCTTCGGCTGCGGCTGGGCCGACGAGAGCCAGGTCAGCCAGAGCATCAGCCAATGCTGGAAGCGCAGCGGCTACCTGATCGACCCCCATACGGCCTGCGGCTACTATGTGATGGATCAGATGCCCAGGGACACGCAGACACCCCGGGTCCTACTGAGTACCGCCAGCCCTTACAAGTTCCCGCGTGTGGTAGGGCAGGCTCTGGGTCTGGACCTGGATGGTGCCGACGATTTCGAATGCATGGACCTCCTGGCCAAGACGACCGGCACGACCGTACCACAGGCCCTGCGGCGGCTTGCGGATTCACCGGTGCTCTTCAGTGACTCCATCAGTACCGGCCAGATGAGGGACTACGTCAGCAGGGCGGCCCAAAGGCTCTGAGGGAGGGAATCAGCCAGCACTCCGGCGAGAGCGAGGCCTGGTCAGGCAAGGCAAGCATGAGCCCGACCAGGCCTTGGCATTTGTTCGGACTGACAAAGAGCTTACAAGCGGGTGGAATCCAACAGCTCCCGGGCGTGGTCAAGCGATGTTGCCGATTCGGAACCAGAGAGCATACGGGCGATCTCCCGGACCCTGTCCTCACCCCCGACCTCGGTGACGGACGTTGAAACGGCCTCATCGGCTCCAGCCTGCCCCTTGGATACCACGAATTGGGACTTGGCCCAGGAGGCCACCTGGGGAAGGTGGGTGACGACTATTACCTGGGCGCTCTGGGCGAGTTTGGCCAAGCGTTTGCCCAATTCCACGGCCGCCTTGCCGCCCACACCGGCATCGACCTCATCAAAGATGAAGGTCATCCCCTGGGGCGAGGAGGCCTTGCCCGCTGCCGCCAATTCCATGGCCAGCATGAGTCGGCTGAGCTCACCGCCCGACGCGCTCTTGCCCATGGGCAGCTGTGGGGAGCCAGGGAAGGGGGTGAAGAGGAACTCGATGTCATCCAGGCCATGGGCATCAAGGGGCCAGGTGCCGCCTTGGCCTTCAGGGCCGGAGGTCTCGCCTGACACACCCGCAGCTGAAGCCTCCTGGGCCTTCCTTGCCGAAACCCTGATGTCCAGCCGTGAACCAGACATGGCCAGGGAATCCAACTCCTGGGAAACCGTGGCCGCCAGCTCACGGGCTGCCTGCTCGCGTCTGTCGTGCAGGGCCTGGGCCGACTTCATGGCCTGGTCAAAGAGCCTGTGCCGGTCCTGATCCAGCTCGGCCAGTTTCTCGGGAGAGGCGTCCAGGTCCTCAATTTCAAAGGCCGCCTGCTCCCTCCACTTGATGACATCCTCCAGGTCAGGCCCCCACTGCCGGGTCAGTTCGGATAGGGCGTGGATGCGGCTGTTGAGACTGTCAAGATCCTCAATCCCCTCCTCCTGGTCCATCTGCCCGGCTAGGGAGAAGACCATGTCAGACAGGTCGGCATTGATGGATTGCAGGCGGTCGGCGGTCTGGTCGAAGAAGTCCCCAACTCCAATGGAGCGCAGGGATGAGATGGCCCTATTAATCAGGTCCACGGCCCCTGCACCTTCAGCGTCGAGGTCCATCTGCGAGGAGTCCAGGGCCGAGAGGGCTGCTGCCAGCCCCTGGTTGATCTGGGCGGCGTTCTCGATCCGGTCCCTGCGTTCCCTGAGCTCAGCCTCCTCGCCTGGCTTGGGATCGACCTTATCTATCTGCCCTATGGCATCACGCAGATAGCTGGCCCGTTGCCTGGCCGATACCTCCTGGCTGCGTAGTCGGGCCAGGCGCTCATCCATGGCCTTCAGGGCCTCCCAGTCCTGGCTGTAGGAGGCGACCAAGGGGGCGTTGCCCGCGACCATGTCAAGGAATTCTCGCTGCCGGGCAGGCGAGGCGATACGCAACTGGTCGGACTGGCCATGGATGGTGATGAGTTCGGCTGAAATCTCAGCCAGCACCGATTTGGGGACCGTATGGCCGTCCAGCATCGCCCGGGACCTGCCGGAGGCTGGCATGCTACGGGCCAGGAAGAGCTCGGCGGTCTGGGTCTTGTCCTGGGCATGCTCCTCACCTTCCAGGTCGGCACCAGCCTCCCGGGCGAGATGGGCCGCCCTGCAGCCTGTCTCCATAGTGAATATCCCCTGGACCCAAGCCTGCTGACTTCCTGCCGTGACCAGTCCGCTGTCCGCATCCCCGCCGGAGATCAGGCGGATGGCATTGAGCAGCATGGATTTGCCCGCTCCGGTCTCACCCGTGATGGCGGTCATACCGGCGGCAGGTGCGATACGGGCCTGGCGAATGGGACCCAGGTCCCGCAGCTCAAGCTCCTCCAGCATCAGCTGTCACCACCTTCCTGATCATCAGTGCCAGCCAACATGGGCCCATCGGGCCGGCCGGCTTGTGACCACTTGGGGCTCTCCTCAGGGTGGACCCTCTGCTCCTGAGTGCGCAAGTAAGCGTTCTGCTCGGCCTCGGCCCGTTCCCGCCAGCCCACAACCGGCAGGTTGAACTTCGTCACCAGTCTCTTGGTGAAGGGGACCTCCGAGAGCTGGGCAAGCCGTAGGGCCTTGCTTGAAGTCCTGATCTTGATCCTGGACCCCCTGGGCACCGGCCTCTGCCGGCGACCGTCACAGCAGATCCAACCCTCAGAGGTGGAATGCTGGAGAATGTCCAGGGTGAAACTTGACTTGGAACCGATGACCAAGGGACGCGAAAACACCGCATGCGCCGCCAAGGGAACCAGTTGCAGGGCCTGGACATCAGGCCAGATGATGGGGCCGCCGGCAGAAAAACCATAGGCCGTGGAGCCGGTCGGGGTGGAGACGATGAGACCGTCGCAGCTGAAGGAGCTCATCGCCACATCATCCACCCGGATGCCCATCTCAATCATCTTGCCCCGGTCAAAGCGCTCCACGGTGATGTCGTTGAGGGCCCAGTCCCGCAGGGGCTCCTGGACTCCTGGAAGCATGAGGTCCGCCTGAGCCAGCACACGTTCATCTATCTGATAGTCCCTATCAGCTACCCGTTCGATGGCCTCACTCATCTGGAAACGCTCAAATTCCGCCAGAAAACCCACGTGGCCCAGGTTGATGCCCAGCAGGGGCACATCGGTTCGATAGACCAATTCAGCTGCCCGCAAAATCGTTCCATCTCCACCCAAAACCAGCACAATCTCCGTATCCGCATCCACCGATGGGGTATCGCCGCCGAATGAGGGTGCCATGATATTGTCGACAATGGAGACCTTGAAGCCGGCATGCCGCAACTGATCAACGACATGGCTGACCACCTGATCACCCTCGCGCAACCTAGCATGGGTCACCATTACCACATGACGCCTAGCGGCCATGAACACACCCCGTTTTCAACAACCGAACAGCCCGCGGTGATGCAGGCCCCTCCCATCCTAATCGAAGGTCCGCCTTGGATACCCGACCCCATCACTATGCAGGAATCTGAAACACCCTGCAGCAATGCCATATGAAATCCCTCGACACCCCTTGCATGCTAAGGTGAGGGCAAACCGAAAGCCACCGCCGCAAGGGAGATCGATGACGACCAATCCCCATCACCACCATAGCGGCTACCGTGAATCCACCAATCCAACCGCAGACAGTGAACCTGCATCATCTGCGAGGTTGAAGTCCGCACAAGCAACAGCAATCCGCCATAACACCATGACGGTCCGCCGACAGACATGCCTTGACGAGGAGGTCAGCTTCGGCACCCTGGTGGTTGATGCAGAGCTTTTCACCTGTGGATGTCGAGGGCGAAGGGTCCTATGCCGCTCCGGTGCCATACACTGCCAGGGAGGGATGAGGATCGGGCAGGTCATTGGCCACGGGGACCTATGGGTGGAGGGGGACCTCCTATGTGGCAGTTTCAACTTCATTGGCCATGTTCACGTCACAGGGCATATCGTCTGTGATACAAGCTTCCAGCACACCGGCAGCTTGGATTGCAGATCCCTGGAGGCCGGCGAGCTGCTGGACCTGCACGAATCCACCATAAGCGTAGTTGCCATGTACTCTCCCCTGATTACCATACACGGCTTCCAATCGCCCCTCCTCAACCGTTTGGGAACCGAACATGAGCGACTGGATACCCCTGTCGGATCCATCTCCTGCCGGGAATTGAAGGCGGGCGATCTGCAATGCGCATCCGTCGAAGCCGATGATGTCGAGTTGACCGGCAGCTGCAGGGTGGAAAAGGTGACCTACGGTAAGGACATACGATATAACCGTGGCAGCGTGATAGGCAGCATTCGCAAGGATGATGGCGAACGACAGGCGCGCACCGCCTGATGCCAGGGCCAGGCAGCTCCCCCATGAGTTGCGCAGCAACAGGCCATCTGAACGGGCCTGCCCACCAGCTGGATCCGCTGGCTTATTTGCTTTTGCCCTTGCCTTTCTTGCCTTCAGCCTCAAGACGGGCCAGGGTCTGTCCTGCGGACTCCGCAGGCGCCTTGCTGTGGTGCTTCTCATCGCCGGGCTGGGCGGGAGCATAGCCCAGGTTGACATCGAGAAGATGCTGGGCCATGTCCTCCTCAATGTTCTCGGAGAGTGCGATCTCTGAGGTCAGAATGTTGCGGGCGCGGGTCATCATCCGCTTCTCCCCTGCGGACAGGCCATGCTCGTCCACATCACGCTGGGCCAGGTCCCTCACCACCTCGGCTATCTTGTTGACATCGCCCGTGGCAATCTTCTCGACGTTCAGCTTGTAACGGCGAGACCAGTTCATTTCCTTCTCGACGATGGGGGTGCGCAGAATCTCAAAGACCTTGGCGACCTCCCGACCATCGACAATGTCCCTGACACCGACCTTCTTGGCATTGTCGACCGGCACATTGATGACCAACCCATCGGAGGAGAGGACCGACAGTTGCAGGTACTCCCTGGTCACACCCTTCACTGTCCGTTCGGTGATCGCTTCGATCTTTGCAGCTCCGTGACGCGGATAGACGACCATATCGCCGACTTTATAACCCATGAACCCTCCGTGAAGAATACAGCATACCAATACAACAGTATCTCACTAAGCAAGGACGTTCCACGGAGCCTTGCCAGCCCTGCCGGCATAGGGATTCATGGCATGAGCCATCCATGATGATAGCCTTAAGGCCAACCCATGGCCTACTGTGGGACAAACCTATCATGAAACTCACGGTTCCGCCCAGGGAGCTGTATCCTTGGAACCGGAAGATTGAAAGGGACCTTATGCTCAACACCTCAGCTCGCCAGCCAAGCTCACGCACCATCCTCGTGGTCGAGGACGAACCTGACCTGGCAACGGCCATAGCCCAGCGCATCACGGCCAAGGGATGGACCGCCCGTGTGGCGGGCGACGGTGCCAGCGCCGTAAAGGCGGCCAGCCAGATCAAGCCGGACCTAGTGATTATGGACATCATGCTGCCCGTCATGGACGGCATCGAGGCGACCAAGCGGATCGTGGCGGAACGGCCGGTTCCCGTGCTCATGCTCACAGCCAGGGACGCGGAATCCGACAAGGTCATGGGCCTTGGCGCAGGCGCCGACGACTATATGACCAAGCCTTTCTCCCCCCGGGAGCTGATAGCCCGCTGCGAGGCCCTGCTGCGTAGGGTCGAGCGGGCCCAGGTCATCGCAAAGAACCTGGAGAACGAGAAACTGCTGGACTTCGGCACCCTGGTCATCGACCCCCGCCAGCGAATCGTGACCTATCATGGCGAGCAGGTTCATCTGACCCCCACCGAGTTCGATCTCCTGGCCACCCTGGCCCGCAGGCCCAAGTCTGTCTTCAAGCGCGAGAGGCTTCTGGAAGAGGTCTGGGACTGGCCCGACGCCTCCGGCACCCGCACGGTGGATTCCCATGTCAAGGCCCTGCGGCACAAGCTGGGACCCGCCATGATCCGTACGGCCCACGGGGTCGGATATGCCTTCGAACCTCCGCAGGAGCATGCCGATGACAGCGGCCAGAACCCCTCCATGGGCGAGGACCATCAAGAACACACGGCGGCCTGAACGGCAGACATCCTCCACCGAACTCCACCTGGCCAGGACGCGGCCAGGTGGAGTTCGGCATCATAGGCCGGTGACAAGCGTCCCCGGCCAGGCGGATACTCATAGATGAACAGCAGGAATCTGGCAAGGGCCGGGCAGGGAGGAAAAGCATGGCAGGACCACGGTGGACCACAGGCACGACAAAGGCGACAGCAGGGTCCTCGGATCGGCGGCAAGCCAGGGACTGCAGGCAACTGCTCCGGTCCACCCGTCCCATAGGCTTCTTCTCCTCCCTCAAGGCCGAACTGAGCATCATCATCGTCATAGCTACGGCGATAGCCTTCGTCATGGCCTGGTTTTTGCTGAAGTTCGGCTGGAGCGGCTGGATCGCCATGCCTCTGACCCTGATTGTGGCCCTGGGCATCACCTACTTCTTCTCACGAGGCTTGACCACCCCCCTGCGGCAGATGCGTGACGCGGCCGAAGCCATGGCCGACGGGGACTATACGGTCCGGGTCCGCACCGGCACCGACAGCAGCGATGAGGTGGGCCGGCTGGCCCGTTCCTTCAATGAGATGGCAGAGGAGCTGCAGCATGCCGACCAGCTGCGCCGGGACATGGTGGCCAACGTATCCCATGAGCTGCGCACCCCCGTATCAGCCCTGCAGGCCATGCTGGAGAATCTGGCTGACGGCGTCGTGGAGCCCACACCCGCCAACCTGGAGGGCATCCTCAACCAGACCCATCGGCTCTCCGACCTGATCGCCTTCCTCCTGGACCTCTCCCGTATGGAGGCCGGGGCGGCCAGTCTTAATATTGAGGTCTTCAATCTGGCCGATTTCATGGATGAGACCATAGAACCCCTGGAGATAGCGGATGCCGGCCACGGCCACCGGATTGACCTGCATGTACCGGAGGACATCAGCCTGGAAGGCGACCAGGACCGGCTAAGGCAACTCTTCACCAATATCATCGCCAACGCCTTCAAGCATTCAGCCGACGACACGGCCATTCTGATCGAGGCCCACGAGGATAGGGACCGGGGCAGCATCGTGACCAATGTGGTCAATTTCGGCTCCCAGATTCCCGTGGAGGACCGCTCTGACATCTTCCGACGCTTCGTCAAGGGCAAGACCGGGCCGGGCACCGAATCAGGCGGGACCGGTCTGGGACTCTCCATCGCCCGCTGGGCCGCCCAGCTGCACGGGGGCAGCGTCCGGGTGGTCGACGACCGCCGGGGCACGGATTTCGAGATTGTGCTGCCCAAGTACCATGTGGGGGCGGACACCGATGCCGCCGTGGCTGAGGAATCGGACTGAACTCAGTGCAGACCCCTCCCTCGGCCCGGCATATGATTTGGCCGGTGCTCCGCCGACCATCCTCTGACCAGGGCATCGCGTCCACCCAGCCTTGTCCTCCCCTCCTTCCATACTAGATATTCGAACAAATGTTCTAACATGGAGAAGGGGAGGTGGTGGCAGTGCCCAGAGCCAGCAGCAGTGCACCGGCATCTCACCGGACCGGGGGCCTACCTAGCGATCAGCAGCTGGCGCGCGGCGGGAAGGATGGCGCGAACCCCTGCCGAGTCGACCAGCTCTTCTCCGCCCGCCTCTGCCCCCTGCCGGTCCCCCTGAGCCTTGAGGCGGTCCATGCGGGGTTTCCCTCGGTGGCCCAGGATTACTTCGCCGGCGACTTCAGCTTCGACCAGAATGTCATCAGCAATCCCGACACCACCTTCATCGTCACGGTTGCCGGAGATTCCATGGAAGGTGCCGGTATTTGGGACGGCGACCTGCTGGTGGTGGACAGGTCCCTTACCCCCCAGGAGGGTGATGTGGTGGTGGCTGTCCTGGATGGGGAGCTGACCGTCAAGCGCCTGCTCATGAGCCATGGCAAGCCTGTGCTTCACCCGGAGAATCCCGCCTACCCTGATTTCATCTCATCGGACGCCCAGAGCCTGATGATCTGGGGTGTGGTGACTGGCAACTTCCACCGGCAAAGCAGGAGTCACCGCAAGGACCGTCCCCTGCCCGGCATTTCCCGGTCCATCAGTCCGCAAACGACCGGGCAGGGCGAGGAATCAACAGCGGCCCAGAAGCCTCGGCACGAGGGAAGCAGGCCAGAACGCTGGGCATCATACCCCCAGCGCGGCCATAGCTGGTGACCCCCATGGCCCAGTTGCTGGTATTGGCGGACGCCAACTCCTTCTATGCCTCCTGCGAGCAGGTCTTCAACCCCTCACTGGTCGACCGACCGGTGGTCGTCCTTTCCAACAACGATGGCTGCGTGGTGGCCCGGTCCCCCAAGGCCAAGGCCCTGGGCATCAGCAATGGAACACCCTGGTTCCAGATACAGGAGCAGGCCATGGAGGATGGGGTGGTGGCCAGGTCCTCCAACTATGAGCTCTATGCCAGCATGTCGGCCCGCATGATGTCGATCATGGGGCGTTTCCTGCCCGGCCAGGAGGTGTATTCCATCGACGAATGCTTCCTGCGCTCCCCCTGGGGGCCGAACAAGACCATGGAGGTCTGCGCGCGGATGCGGGAGGCGGTGCTGACTGGCCTGGGCATACCGGTCAGTGTGGGCATAGCCCCCACCAAGACCCTGGCGAAAATCGCCAATCACTGGGCCAAGGACCACCCAGCCTCCAGGGGGGTGACACTCTGGAGCCAGACCGAGGAACGCTATGGCGACCAGGCCCTGGCCTCGGTCCCCATAGAGGAGGTCTGGGGTGTGGGCCGCAGGCTCACCCGCAGGCTCCAGGCGCTCGGCCTGGTCAACGCCCTGGATCTACGGCAGGCCGACCGCAGCATGATTCGCCATCGTTTCTCCATAACCCTGGAGCGAACCGTGCTGGAACTTCGCGGCATCGACTGCATTGAGGACCAGCCTGACGCCAACGAAGGCAAACGCAGCGGTCAGATCATCTGCTCGCGCATGTTCTCCCAACCAATCACAGGCTTCGACCAGATGAGCCAGGCCCTTTCGGTCTATTCACAAAAGGCCTGCAGGCGGCTCAGACACCAGGGCAGCCTGTGCTGCCAGGTCAGCGCCTTCTGTGCCAGCAGCCCCTACAACACGGCCAGGGACTACATATCGCTCCATAGGACCCTTCCCCTGCCCAACCCCTCCGACGACCCCCTGATTATCTGCAAGGCGGCCTGCGATGCCCTCCGGGACCCCTTCGACCCCCGAGCCAGCTACATACGAGCCGGGGTGGTGCTGGTCGGCCTGGTGGACAAGGGCGATTATCAGACCCTACCGGGACTGGAGGCTGATCAGGACCGTCATGGCCTGGGGATGGTCCTGGATGAGGTCAACCACCGCTTCGGCGCAGCCAGGGTAGGCATTGGCTACGGCGGCATTCGCGGCCAGGGGAAGGGCGATGAGGATACCGGAGCCAGCTGGACCATGCGTCGTGAGCTCCTGTCACCCAGGTCCACCACCCGTTGGGATGAGATGGCTGTGGTCAGGGCCTCATAATCCCTCCGGGGATCCGCCGGCCAGATGCTCTGCCGATGGCCTGAAGGGGTCGACCTAGCAATCCTACTGAGCGAGCGAATCACCAGACTCAGGGGTGTCGCCAGGGGGCGGGGTCCAGGCCAAGGCCAAGCCACCCAAGACATGGGCACCGGCATCATCCAGAAGCGACAGGCACTCCCCCATGGTCGCCCCGGTCGTGATGATGTCATCTAGCAGAAGAACGCTTTGCCCAGCCACGGCAATCCCAGGGCGAATGGACACATGCCCCTTGATGCGTTGGGAACGCTGGCCGGAACCGGTGGTCTGAACCGCCTTGCCTGGCGCCCCACGCAGGCTGAGGGCCCTGCAGACACGGGTCTCATAGCCCTGGGCCCGCAAGAGCCTGCTCAACATGCGCACCAGCGGCAGCATCTGCCAACGCCCGCGCGCCCGCATGGACCGCCCCGAGGAGGGAGCCGGCAGCAGCAGCAAGGGACGGTCTGTCGACTGGTGTGACTGTGATGCAGGACAAGCCTGCAGTACCTCCACAGCCAACTGAGCCAGTGCCTCAGCCAGGATGGGCTCGCATTCCTCATCGCCATGGTCCTTCCAGGCCAAGATGGCCCGGCGCACAGGCCCACGGTAGAGACCGCAGCTGTAGGCTCCTATGGCGCTTCCCGGCAGTAGGCCCAGCTGCCGGTGGTCCGCCAGTAGCGCTTGGCAATCCGGGCACAGGACCCAGTCGGGCCGGTCACAGCCGGCACAGCCTCGAGGCAGGAGAAGATTCAACAGCTCTCGGGCAAGTGCCCTCACGGTGCCATGCCCCCAGTAGCGGCGGAAACAGCGGCGTGACGGAAGGTTGGAAGAGGGAACGTTCATCTGCCCCGGCCAGCCCTGGCCCCGGCGGTAACAAGTTCCCTGAAGGTGTCCACCGGTCTGGTCTGCCAGACGGTGGGCTTGGATCCATGCTGATGATTGGCTCATCCGTCAAGGCTAGGGTCACGAGTGTGGGCACACAAGCCAGCCGGTCCTATGTGGACGAAGGCTGGCCTGCCATAGCCGGCCCGGGAGTGTCTACTGGCCGGTAGGCCGCAGCTCGGCCAGAAGGCGATCGCACAGCGCCAGGGTGTCCTCCGGGTTGCTCACCCGCACAGCCAGAGCCCCGGCCGCAGCCGCAGGGTAGTCATTCCCTCCGGGGGTCATGCGGTCACCGACCATGACCATGTTGGCGACGGGGATATCGAGCAGCTCACTGAGCTTTCGCACGGCATAGGCCTTGTCGATGCCTTGCTTGGACACATCAATGCTGGTCAGCCCACCTGGGTGAACAGCCAACCGCGGAAGGTCTCGGGCCACAGCTTCAGCCAGGCGCTCTTTCTTCAGGTCTGTGGGGTCCCAACCGAGCTTGGCCTCCTCAGGCGCCAACTGCCCCAAGGCGGAAAAGGTGATCTGACTGCCGCGATCCTCGATCCGCTCACCCCAGACAGGACCCTCCAAGAGTCCATCCTCCTGAGCATGACGCATGAGGGAACGCACGGCAGCATCCCGTTCCTCAGCGCTGAGCACGTAGGAATACTCGCAGTGCCAGGCGCCTTGCACCCAGAGGTAAAGCTGGGTGCCGGTGGCCGGCATGAGATACAGGGACTGCTTGTTGGTCTGTTCATCCAGCATATCCAACACCTGCTTGACGACCAGGTCATGACGGCCACCGGTGATGACCGCCAAGGGAATCAACCTGGTCAACTGTGAGATTCTGGAGGCCATGGCCGGGCTCATGGGCTTACGCGAGAAAGCAAGCGTGTTGTCCAGGTCGAAGGCGAGCAGTCTGGCATCCCTGCACAAGGCCGCGGCATCAACCTGGTCCCAGGAGGGAACCTCGATCATCTCCACCCTTCCCCTCCCTATCTTCAGGCCGGCTATGGGCTTGGACCCCAAGATCCCTGCTGGTTGGGCCCGCGTCAGGCCTAGCAGCTGGCGAAACACTAGACTAACAGTCTAATGCAAGGCGTCGCCTTCGGACAATGCCACGGGATTGTCGTAGACTGGAGGCATGTCCCAACCCCCTTGGCAAGCGCATGTCTATAGAGACCGGCACGGCAGAGGAGTCAGAACACCCATGTTCGGTGTTCGGCTACCCCGCTATCGCTCCTCATCAGGCGGTTTCGACGACATGGTGGCAGCCCAGATCCGGCGGCTGAACAAGGCCTGGCCCCAGATGGTCTCCAGCATCCAGTTCGCCGTGGAGGACGTTCCTCCATCAGGTCCCTTGCCCTGGGAGAGCCATCCCAACCCCTTCTCCCGATCCTTTCCGGCAGGCCGGGGCATTCCCGCCCGTATTGTCCTCTACCGTCTGCCCATGCAGACTCATGCCCGCTCACGGCTGGACCTGCAGCTCATGGTCAGGGACGAACTGGTGGCCCGGCTGGCTGAGCTCTTCGGCCGTCATCCAGAGGACATCGACCCCGACTGGGGCATGTAGGAACCCAGCCACCGATTGCTGGGGCATGCCCGACTCGCCGCAGCTGCCGCCCGCTAGCGGATCAGGTTCTGCTGGAAACTGCCCTTTACCTGCACCTTCTGAGGCTCCAAGGCTGAAGGCTCCAGAACTGCGATTCCTGGAACCTTGGCCTCGTCCAGGTCGGACTGGCTCAAACGGGCCGACCACAGCAGATGGTCCGTGCCCTCCAGGGAGAGAAAAGCCGCCTGGGAATCCAGATCCTCGGCCTTGATGCTCATGGAGGAGTGGGCATGCAGGCTTACCGGCTCCTGCTTAAGCTGCTTGCCGGCGGCATCATAGGCGGTCAGTGTGGCTGAATCGTCCGTATCGGTGGGGTTGACCACCGTAAGTAGAGCGCGGGTCTGGGCTGGCAGGGCGATGGCCGAGTGGGCCCCATGTGCCCGGTATGGCTGGGCGAAGGCATAGTCCACCTTGTCTTCCTCGCCCTTGAGTGACAGCTTGGCTTGAGCCCAGAGGGCATGCTTGGACTGGACGGACAAAGCATTGGCTCCCTGCGGCACCTGGCCCAAGTCGATGACGGAGACCTTGCCCGCCGGCAGATGCACCTCCTTGGCCGGAGTTGAACCTTCGGCATTGATCCAGTCGAGGGATATATCCGTGTCCTGAGATGGGGCAAGGGCCAACTGCAAGCCATCGCCTTGGGCCACAGCAGGGATGATGCCGGATTTCAACCGAGTCCCTAGGGGCATGACAAAGTCCGAGCCGCGCGGGTTGAGACCATCCATGGTCACGGTGCGAACCACCGCCGCCACTGCGGTCTGTTCACTGGAGACCTCCACCAGCAGTGCCTCCTGGCCTGGGGCTGCCGCCGAGAGGTCCACCGACTTCTCTCCATGGGCGGGCACACTGACAGTATCGCCCGTCGCCAAGCTGACAGGTCCGGCCTTGTCCGTGCCACGGGCCGAGAGGGTCAAACGGGTGGCCTTGGATGAGGGGTTCGTCAGTATCAACTCCTGGGTGACTCCGGAGGTTGTCTTGGACAGCAGGAAGGTATGCTGTAGGGCAGGGGCCTGGCAGGGAGCCGCGGCGAGCCCCTGCAAATCCCCCTCGGTCGCCCAGGATGCCGTGGCTCCAATGGTGCCGCTGCCTGACTTGGCATAAAGCAGACCGGATTCAATGATTTGGGCACTCTTGTCGGCCTGGCCCTCGGCCGTCTTGATGGAATCCTTGCCGGCGGCCTCCCCATTGGTGAGGTGTATGGTGTCGAAGGCACCGGACTTCAGCGGATCGACTGTGGCCCGGTAGACCGAACCGAAGGCCCCATACCTGGCCGATGAGCTGAGGTTTCCCACGGATGTCTGGAACTCCTTGTCCCCGTAGGCACTTGCATCAGCCAAGCCCATACGCTCCGGACAATAGGTCTGGTAGCGGCTCTGGCTGATGTCTTCGGATGTGGCTGAGGAGGCCGCAGCTGAACCACCATCTCTCATGAAGGCCGGGGGGCGAAAGAGCAGCATAAGGGCGAGGATGCCAAGGAGGACCAGTACCGTCACTGCACCCAGACTAAACTTGACCGCGCGTCCTGGGCGCCTGGCGGTCTGGCCGTTCACCTGTTCGTCTTGCTTGCTCATGCCATCTCCCGTCCATGGCGACCCCAGCGGGGAAGCGCCACCAAACAGTATATGAAGAGGACGATACCCACCATCCACAGCCACAAATAGCGCCAGAAGCTGTCTTGGGCCTGATGCTGCCCAGCCAGGGCTATGCCCTGCTGGTTGATGTCCACCTGGGTGAGCCTATAGTAGGTCCCCGAATCACCGGTAACCACCGATTGGGTGCCGTCTGAAGCGTTGATGTTGCTCAGCAGCTGCTGGTAGGCCTCCTCCGAGTCGGCATCGCCACCGGCTGGAAGCACATAGATGCCACCGAAGCCGAGCTTGCTGATATCGGCCACAGCCTGTGAATCCGCATGGGCGAACAGGCTGGCACTGGCCTTGGTCAGCAGCACCTGGTTGGCATCTGGAGGGTTGAAGGCGTTGCGCACCTGCAGGGCGGCGGAGGAATCCATCAGATCACCGCGACCGGTACGCATGACGGACCAGTCGATGGTATTGTCCGAGCCAGGGCGGATGGCCAGGATCCGGCGGGATTCATTCGCCGCCAGATAGTCAGTGGCCACCATGGGCAAGGCGTCATGACTGACCCTCACATCATCCTTGGATGAGGACAGCCCGTAGACGGCCCAGGAGCAACATGCCGCCAAGAGCAGCAGGACCATAAGCACGCGTCCGGACTTGACCAGCCAACTGTTGGCGCCGGCCAGGAGTCCTGGAGCGGCCTCAAGAGCGATTGGCCCGGACTGGGTCTGGGAGTCCCTCAGGGACCGGTAGGGTTTGACCGCTGGACCTGTCAGCAGGCACAGGCAGGACAGGAGGGCCATAAGGGCAAGACACACACCTGGCAGGACCGAGCCAGCCACCTGCCCCTGAGCATCGACACGGACCAGCAAGAGGGCCGAAGCCGTAGCGGTACCAGCCCCGGCCAGGGCCACCACCCACATCATGCGCGAGAGGCGTAGGGCGAAGGGCAGGAAGAGAGCCAATATGGCCAAGAGCAGCACCATGGCAAGAACCAGCATGGTCAGCTTCCCCAGGAGCCCCAGCTGCGTCCAGAAGGACAGGAAATCACCAGCATCCAAGCCTAATGCCTTGGTGAAGACCTCCAGCAGGTTCAAGGCCCGAGGACCACCCTGGACCGTGGACGCCGGCAGCATGGCATCGGCGAACAACTGCCGCCAAGCGCCTTCCTGTGCGAACTTGATGGAGTTGACAATGGTGGGGGCGATGGCGAAGGCCGAGGGAATGGGAATGAGCAGGAGCATGGTCCTGTGCCTGGGGGTGACCAGCAGGAACACTAGGAAAATCGCAATCAGCGGCAGCAGGAGCTGGGGTTCCGCCGCGACCACGGGGATGAAGCATAGGGCGGCGCAGCCTGCGGCCTGGACGGAGGAATGTGGGCTGACAGGGTCTTCGGTCTGATAGAGTCCCACCGCCCTGAAGGTGAAGGCGAAGGATGCGGGCAGGAAGATCATGACAGTCAGCATGGGCAGATTGGCGCTCTGGTATAGGCCCAAAGCCAACCCCAGACAGGCCCAGAGCAGTCCAGAGGAGGCCCTGACACAGTCGGAACGGGTGAAGATTCCGGCCAGGGCCCAGAAGGACAGGGCGCTCAGGGGTGCGGCCAGGAAGAAGATGAGGCTGATGGCCGCCGCAGGGTGCCCCAAGGTCAGCATAGAGGCCAGGAGCCATACCTGGAGCCAGGGCAGGGGTGGGGCCGGCAGACCGGTGCTGAAGCCATAGCCCCAAGGGGTGCTGGCGGCCTGGGCCAGCTGTTTCATGCTGGCATCAGTTGCCAGGAGTCCTGATGATGATATGGGGTCGCCACTCAGGGCCGCCAGGAACAGGTCCCAGTGGGTCACCAGAATAAGAGCCACGGAGACCAAAGCCATGATTATGGCCAGGCTCCACCTGACCAGGGCACGCCTGCGCAGGTGGGTCAGAGCCAAGGGACTGAGCAGTACCGTATGCTGCTGGCTATCGAAGGCCTTGCAACGATCGCGCCACTGACCTATCTGCTTGCGATCAGCCTGAAGGACAGTCAACCTCTGTTGCGAGGTCGTGGCCTGGGCTACCAGCAGATGCCTGGCACCAAGGGCCGGCAGAAGGGAGACCAGCAGCCGCCAAGGCATAAACAGGGCGCAGCAGGCCTCGTAGGGGCGCTTGGCAAACAAGAGTCTCACGCTGGAGATCAGAGCCTTGAAGAGCCCAAGGATCCACAACAAGGGCCACATGAGGGCGGGCTGATCAGTATAGTAGTAATCCTCCTGGGCCTTCATCACGCCCCGGGCAGGGTTAAGGATCTCATCCTGCGTCAATGGCTCGCCACTGCGGGAACGAACCCCCTCGAACCTGGCACGCCGGTGGGCCATCTTGGCCCCCGGAACAACAACCACTCGGCCACCGCCCAGGCATATTCTCCGGCAGAAATCCGCGGCCTCGCCAAAGCTGCCGAACCAGGAGTTGATCCCTTTGAAGCGTGCAAGGGTTTCCAGGGGCAGCAGACAGCCCACCAGGGATACGGCGAACACGTCACCACGCCCGTCATACTGCTCCTGGTCGGGCTCACCGTCCACCACCAGGGAGCGGATGCTGTGTCTGCCCGCGTAATAGCCGACATCATGGAGGTTCTCTCCGGACCAGTCCAGCTGCTTGGCCCCCAGGAGGCAGGCCGTGGGCGCATTATGCCAGGCCTCCACCAGGGATTCCAGGCAGTGCCCATCAGCGGGACGCGAATCGTCATGCAGGAGCCACAGGCAACGGATGGCCGGGTCCAAATTGGCATAATGCAAGGCCTTGGTCACGGCATCACCGAATGACTTGGCTCCCTTGGCCCGGACCAGCTGAATATCGACGGTCTTCATGACCGGCATGGCCACATCCAGCCCCCCAGGGTGGGATAGGACCTCGATACTGGTATGGATGGGCTGGTCCACCTCGCCGGTGCAATCAGCTACCACTATGGTCGAAGGAAGCACACAACCCGACAGGACCGCTCGCAGACTGTGGGGAAGGAAACGCAGGTCCTCCTCCACTGTCATGACGGCCGCCACCGACTCATTGACATCCTGGTGTTCCACATTCTCCGGGCGATGTTCAATCAGGTCCGTCAGAACCTGCCGGATATTGCCAATGGCCATTGCATTCATGCTTCCAGTGTACGCATAAGCATATGACAGCACTCAGATTTGCCTCTTGTGTTCCTTTTTATAGCGGCGACGTTCCCGCTCACTCATGCCGCCCCAGATGCCAAAGCGTTCGTCATGGTCCACGGCCCAAATCAGGCACTCCTCCCTGACCTCGCATTCAGCGCAGACCTGCTTGGCGTCCCTGGTGGACCCACCCTTCTCTGGGAAAAATGATTCAGGATCCGTTTGCGCGCACAGCGCCCTTTGCTGCCAGGCTAGGCTTGAATCCGGCTTGAAGAGCCCCCAGAGTACATTCTCCGGAGTCTCCGTTTCGTCTTGCGTCAAGCCCCACATGTCAAGCTCCTTGGGTTGCATTCCACCTATCGTGCCCCCCCACGCTCAGAGTAAATTACACACATGTCACTTGGCCTTTGTCAAATGTTTCAGCGTGTCTATCCACACAATCCCGCAGGCTTGTGCTATTCGTATACTCGTGCATATGCCCCGATTCCGGCGTTGAATCATGCCCGCATCCCTCGCTCAAGGGTGAGGCGGCCCGCACGAGGCCCTGCTGCTGGCCAGACCCACACTGTGGAAAGACCGCGAAGATTCGGTAAAAAAACCTGTGGGCATCGGCCCTTTCTCAAGCTTTCTCATGCTGTCGGTCTACAATCGAATGGTTTGCTGCCTTGTGGCGCCGCCCAAGATCGCGAACACATCAAGGGTACCCAAAAGGAGGAAGGCCGCGCATGGCAACCACGCATCATGGAGCACCACACCCCCCCAATGTCGCCGGGTTCAGGCATGTGCGTCCTCGCCACAGCCACGGTTACCGCTTCCACCATACCTTGCGGACCGTGCTCATATGCATCCTGGCGGTGGTCCTGGTAACCCCCGGCTCTGCGGCCGCCATGGCCTGGTTCCAGATCAACCATCTGGTCGAGGAAAGCGGGGTCAAGGTCCTCACCACCGGCAAGCACAAGGAGCTGCCCAAGATCGATCCCAATGCAGGGAAGACCATCAACATCCTCCTCATCGGCCAGGATACGCGCGATGGCAAGGACAACGCGGCACTGGGCGATTCGGACGGGACCGACGCCAACAGCCACCAGGCGGATACGACCATCATTGTTCAGATCAGCGCCGACCGCTCCTATATCAATATGGTCTCCATCCCCAGGGACTCCATCGTCAATGCCCCCAGCTGCCAGACCAGCAAGGGAACCATGCCGGCCAGGTACTCGGTCATGTTCAACTCCATATTCGCCGAAGCCTGGAACAGGGGCGGTGATGTCGATTCCGCGGCCAGTTGCGCCATGGCGGCGGTCAATGACCTGACCGGTTTGGACATACCTGACTTCGCGGTCGTCGACTTCCGCGGGCTGGTCGACATGATCGACGCCAACGGAGGCGTGGACATCTGCGTTCCCGTCGACACCGACGACGACTATACCGACCTGCACCTGGAGAGGGGCCTGCAGCACCTGGACGGCATCAAAGCCACCCAGTACGCCAGGATGCGCCATGGAACCGGCACCGACGGCTCGGACATCATGCGCACCACCCGCCAGCAGTATCTCATCAAGGAACTCATCAAACAGGCCATGCACAAGAACCTGCTCACCCACAGCGATGAGCTCTACCGTCTATCGACCACAGCCCTCAAGTCCATCAATATCAGCGAGAACATGGCCAACACCAATGTGCTGGTTGGACTGGCCATGAGCCTGAGGAATCTTGACACCAACCGCATCTACTCCCAAACCGTTCCCGTCATCCCGGCACCAAGCAACCCCAACCGTGTGATCTGGAGCGACCAGGCCGATGGGATCTGGGAGAAGATGCGCCAGGGCCAAGCCCTGACGGATGCGCCGGAACCGGCCACGAACAAGGAAGCGAACGATGGGGGCAGCGACGGTGTGACACCGCAGGCCCCAGAAGATGCCGAACCCCAACCTGATCCCCAGACCGGATTGATCACCAACAGCGACGGCAGCCTGACTGATCCCAACACCGGCGGCACCGTTGACCCTGAGAATGGCTCGATCCATGACCCTAACACCGGCCAGTACATCGGCATAGCCGATCGCTATCTGAATCTCACCGTCTGTGCGGTTCCTGCGAAGAGTTGATCGGAAGTTCAGACCCCCAACACCGCAATATGCGAGAGTAGCTGAGGCAATCTGTAAGGGAGGTAGTATGAGCGAGGAATCCGGCAACCCCAATGGGCGCGATACTCCTCCTAGCTTTGTTCCCGTGGCATCACGGGCCAGAAAGGCTCCGGTTGCCCAGGCCTCTTCCCAGCCCCCGGCCGTCAAGCCTTCGACCAGGAAGACGAGAACCTCACGCCCGAAGGCCAATGGTCACGCCCAGCAACTGCCAACCTACCCACCGGCCTCAGCAAGGCAGGATGAGGGGCAGCCCAGAAGTTTCAACCCTCCTGCTTCCCGGTCCTCATCAAGCGCCCAGACCCGTCAGCCCAGACGCTCCCAAGGGTCAACCGGGCAGATTCCCGCAGCCACAGCCCTGCCAGGCCAGAAGCAGGCCGGGCTGCCCAAAGGCTCAGGATTTTCCGGAACCGCTTCAGCCACAGTCAGGAAGGTCCATCACCCAGGTAAGATTGTTGCGGCCATTGTGGTGACCCTGGTGGTGCTGCTGGCTCTGCTGGGGTTCGGCAGCTGGAACTGGGTGGATCAACGACTGAGTAAATCCCCCTGGCTGACCGGCAGTCCCAAGGGGCCAGCGACATCATGGCTCATCCTGGGATCGGACGAACGGGAGAACGGTATCGGCGGCACGGAGAGCGATGTTCCAGGCTTCAGAACCGATACCATCCTGGTGCTCACCAAACCCAAGCACGGCAGCAGCTCCCTCATCTCCATCCCGCGTGACACCTTGGTCAGGATCCAGGGAACCTACCTCAAACTCAATGCGGTTGACCAACTCTACGGGCAGCATGCCGTGGTCGATCAGGTCGAACAGGTCAGCGGGCAGAAGATCGACCATGTCATCCAGATCAAGTTCGGCGGTTTGACCCAGGTCGTTGATGCCCTGGGTGGCATCAAGCTCTGCTATGACCAGTCCGTTGACGACCCCTATTCCGGTCTCAAGTGGACGCCGGGTTGCTCCATGGCGGACGGGGGTACCGCCCTGGCCTTCTCCAGAATGCGCTATGCCGATGTCAAGGGTGATTTCGGACGTGCCGAACGCCAACGCATGGTCATCGCCGCCATTACGAACAAGGCCATGTCGGCCGATACCCTGACCAATCCCTCCAAGCTCAAGAAAGTGGCCGAGGCCTCCTTGGGTGCTACAACTGTGGACGACAAGACCAATCCGGCCATTCTGATCGGCATGGCACGGGCCTTCCACAGTGCCTCCGGCAAGCAGGGCGTCACCGGAAGCGTCTACTGGACCGACCCCGATTATGAAGTGGATGGCGTAGGGTCGACCGTCCTTCTTGACAAGGATAAGAACCTCACCCTCTTCGAGGAACTGGTTGCGGGAACCCATAAGCCCGGCACCGTGGGCACCCTGGCCGCCGGTTAGGGTAATCCGGGCGCGTGCGGCCTTACTATTCAGTGAAACACGCCGGTAGGGCGGGCCTTCGACCACAGAGGTCGCTCTCGGTCACAGTCACAGCCTTTTGACGGCATACTTGCACCATGGCAGACAGGGGCAAGGGTGCGAGACGGCACCGGCGGCGACGTGTGGCAAACGGCAGCACAAGGGGATCCGGGAGCGGCTCGCAGGCGAGGACTGGCGGCAACTCAGCTGGGTCGGGAGGGGCCGATATTCGGGGGGTATTCTCCGGCAAGGCCCAACTGCTGACCAGCTACCTACCTACCCTCATCTCCCAGTTGGGCATGCTCATCTTCATGGTCGTCAGCGGCCGAGGAGGCTATGGGCTCATGCTGCTACCCGGCATCATTGGCATGGTCCTCTCCCTCTGGCTGAATCTCAGACCCCGGCCCAAGGGCGGTGACCGGGAACGGGGGTCATGGGAGCAGCCGAAATCCGGGACAACGGCGACGGGGGCATCCGGTCAGCCCGGCCTTGACATACCGGCCCAGCCTTACGATTTTGCTGCCATTAAGGCCCCCTGCCTGGAGGACCTCCTGGCACTGAACGGCAGGGACGATCCACTGGTGTGGAGGACCATTCTGCGTCGCTGGATGGATCCAAGCGGGCTGCGCGCCAGCTTCTCCATGACCCAATCGGGCCCCTTGGCCCTTGATCTTGACCGTCAAGGACCGCATGCGCTACTGGCCGGCACCACCGGGTCAGGGAAATCCGTGCTCCTGCAAAGCTGGTGTCTGGCTTTGGCGCTGGCCAACCCTCCCGAACGCCTCCATTTCATCTTTCTGGACTTCAAGGGTGGTTCCGCTTTCAACCGTCTGGAAGGTCTGCCGCATACCGTGGGCAGTGTATCCGACCTGGACCTCCAGCACGCATCCCGGGCACTGAGGGCACTGGAGCAGGAACTGCGGGAAAGGGAACTGCTGGTCGCCGGGGAACGGGTGGCATCCGTAGCCATGCTTCGAGAGCCGCCCGCAGACCTGGTCATAGTGATTGATGAGTTCTACGCCTTGCGTAGCCAACTGCCGGATTATGCGGACCGGTTGGTCAGGGTGGCTTCCCTGGGGCGTTCCCTGGGCATGCACCTGATCGCCTGCACGCAAAACCCCCTGGGCCAAGTCAGCGCCGACATGAAAGCCAACATGAGCATGAACATATGCCTTCGGGTACGGGACGGCATGCAGTCCAAGGAGCTGCTCTCCAGCGCGGTTGCAGCCTCCATAAGTCCCCTTATGCCCGGCGCCGCATTTTGCGATGACGGGCATAGCCTGCAGGCCCTGCGTTGCTCACCCATCAGGAACATGGATACCCTCCTTGAGGCGGTGGCGAAAGCCCAGGCCTTCCGCCTGGGACCCGGCCGGGCGAAGGCCCTCTTTACCTCTCCCCTGCCCCGGGAAATCAAGGACCTGGCCCCCTATTGCGAGGTCTGCCCCCAGGCTTCTTCCGCAGCAATCCCCTTCGCCCTGGCTGACGACGGCATCTCCCTCTTCCCACTAAGCCTCCCCATCGGACAAGGCAACATCGCTGTGATTGGAGCCGCCGCCCGGGGCAAGAGCACCCTCCTGGCCACTCTGGCTACGACGGCAGCTCAGGTCCCCTCCCTGTCAGTCGAAGTCTGGAGGCAAGGCTTGCCCGGTTGGCAGACCATAGGGATCACCAGCGCGGCAGGGTCCCTGGGGAGCCAGTGGCAGGGCTTGGCAGACGATAGCCCAATCGATGCGCCTGGCACACCAGGGGGTCAGGGAACCAAGCGGTCGGACCTGCCTGGCGCCAGGCAGGTCCTGCTGGTGGACGATGCGGATGAGTTCCTCGACCCCATGCGGCAAGGCAAGATCCGTGACCGCTTTCACCGGGCCTTGGCAGACCCGGATGTAACCGTGGTCTTCGCCTTGGAAAGCTCCCGCCACCTGCGCCTGCCGGAACATTGCTCCGGGAGGATAGTCTTCGCCTCCGGAGAACGGCCAGTGGACCTGATGAATGGCATTCCCTCGGCTCTACTGGCCCAGTCCAGTCAGGATGACTTCAGACTGCCGGGCAGGGGCTTTCTCATCCACCAGGCCCAGGCAACCGCCCTGCAATGCCTCTTGCCGACAGAACAAAGCGGGTGCTGATGGGCCGGCAAGCCACCATGGTCATCTGTGGGCGGAAAGGATGGATATGGTCAGGCTTTTCGACAAAACTCTTGAAAAGTCGCCTTGTTCGTGCTTATCTAGAACAAGAATCAAGTGAAAGATGCCATTACCACCCGTCCTTTATAGGCCTGGAGCCCAGGCCCATGAGTGGGTGATGGATCCATCGGTAGAAGGAGAACAAGGAACGATGAGCAATGCCTTTGATTGGAGAGCCAAGGCCGCATGCCGGGACAAGGACCCTGAACTGTTCTTCCCCGTGGGTAACACGGGTGCCGCCTACCAGCAGATCGAAGAGGCCAAGGCCGTATGCCGAACCTGCAAGGTGATTGATGCTTGCCTCAAGTGCGCCCTGGACACCAACCAGGACTATGGAGTCTGGGGTGGCCTGAGTGAGGACGAGCGTCGTTCACTCAAGCGCCGTGCCATGCGGGCTCGCCGTACCCAGAACATGCAGATGTCTGTCTGATCTCCTCGAACACCTTGTTGTCAGCGGGGGTGCCTTCCAGCCCATGGAAGGCACCCCCGCTTGTTTGCCAGTCGAAACGACCGACAGCCTGGCTTACCTTACGAGAGCATGCCGCTGTCCGCGCTCTCGTCCTGGGCAGCCCGCAGCTTCATCTCCAGGACCACCTTGGTGCCTCCCTCACGGCGGGGTTTCCATGTCACCGTTCCGCCGAAGTCGTTGGTCACGAAGGTATTGATGATCTGGGTGCCCAGCCCAGAACCGGAGGACCTGGCCATGCCGTTGTTCTCCTCGGTATCCAAGCCGGATCCATCGTCCTCAACCACCACATTGAGGTTGTTGCCACCCCGGCCCACCGACACCGTGATATGCCCCTCCGTGCAGCCCTCAAAGCCATGCTCTACCGCATTGGTGATGAGCTCGGTGAGCACCAGGGAGAGGGGGGTGGCGTCCTGCGCCGGCATCATGCCGAACTTGCCCACATAGGAGATGTGAATCTTCTGGTCCTTCATGGAGGCCAAATCAATGCTCATCTTCAGGAGGTTGGAGATGACCTTGTCGTAATCCACAATCTCGTCTGCGGTCTGGCTCAGCCCCTCATGAACCATGGCGATGGTCTGGACCCGCCTCTGCGCCTCCTCGAGCTCTTTCTTGACCTCCCGGGAATCTGTCTTGCGGGCTTGGAGCCTAAGCAAGGCGGAGACCGCCTGGAGGTTGTTCTTGACCCGGTGGTGGATCTCGGATATGGTCGCGTCCTTGGTCTGGATCTCCTTTTCCCTCCTGCGCAGCTCGGTCACATCCCTGCACAGGATCACGGCTCCATTGCGACCCTCGGCATCGAAGATCGGCAGGGAGCGTATGGAGATGGCTGACCGGCTGGCGCACAGTTCCGAATCCACAGCCGCCTTACCCGACAGCACCAGGGGCAGGCTTTCTGGTACTGGGTCATTGTGGTGGAGGAGCTGGGTGCCGATCTCGCTGAGGTACTGGCCCTGGAGGGTGGTGCGGGCGCCCAACCTACGGAAACAACTGATGGCGTTGGGCGAGGAATAGCGGACGATCCCATCGACGGTCAGTAGGATGAAGCCGTCGGACACCCTGGCATTGTGCCGCTGGTTCATGACGGGATTGCTATAGGGAAACTGCTCCCTGGGGATCATCTCAAAGAGCTGCTTGCCTGCGTTGATGCTTTCCGACTCATAGCGTCCGTTGGATTCCCTGGTCGACATGTTGGTCTCCCGGACCACCAGCCCCAGGGTCTTGCCATGGTGCCGTACCGGTGCATAGACGTTGCAGACCGTGGCCCTACCGACCTTGCGCAGGCGAGCCGAACGCAGGACCCCAGAGGAGGCCATGGCCGTGTCCAGTTCCTCCACCATATCCGCAGGAACCGGATTGCCGACCACATCGTCGATGCGCAGGGTCATCACCGTGGAAGGCCTGCACTGTTCCGCCACGGCATATTTACCCGGCTCGGTGGGCAGGATGAGCAGGAGGTCGGCGAAACTGAGGTCCGCAATCACCTGCCAGTCGGCCACCAGCTGGTGGAGCCACTCCCGGTCGCTCTCATCAAGGTTGGATCTGGTGGTCAGAAAATGAGTGAAATCAGCCATGCCACCATCATACGCAATCCCATGGGGCGGCGTTCCAGCCTCCTCCCCCAGCTGACCCAGCCCAGGGTCGGTCGTCAAGAGGCCGTGGATGTCGGAATCGGTGGAACTGTCACAGCAGTAAGTTACGATAGCGTAAGCTACGCAATCGTAACCAATGCTGGAACACCTTGACAAGGAGGTGCCCATGAATGCCGCAGCCACAGGTCGCCAATGCCCGGAGAACCGGGACCGGACGGCCCCACCTGCACCCACCCGAAGAATACGGCTGGATGTTCACGGCCGGCCCAAACCCCTTCTGCGTGGGTGGATCCATGCCATCGCCGCGCCACTGGCCCTAGCCTCCGGCATCGTCCTCATCTGCCTGGCCCAGGGCACCGCGTTAAAATGGGCTTGTGCCGTCTTCATGTTCAGCTCCCTGATTCTCTTCGGCAATTCCGCCCTCTACCACCTGGGTGATTGGTCCGAGACAACCACGGACATCCTGCGGCGGATCGACCATCTCAACATCTTCCTCCTCATCGCCGGCACATACACACCCGTGTCGTTCGCCCTGGCACCAGCCTGGCGCAATGGCATCATAGCAGGCATGTGGCTATGCACCAGCGCGGCCATGATCATCCATGTGCTCTGGATATCCGCTCCCCGCTGGCTCTACACCATGGTCTACATCGTCTTCGGTGTCTCGGGAATAGCTTTCATGGGCCTCTTCTGGCTCTCCCCTGCCGCCGGTCCGGTCGTGGTCATCCTACTCATCGCCGGAGGTGCCTGCTATATCGCCGGAGCCATCGTCTATGCCCTACGCCGGCCCGACCCCTGGCCCAGGATCTTCGGCTTCCATGAGATCTTTCACCTGGGGACCGTCGCCGGCTACAGCTGCCATGTGGTGGCCATCTACATGGTCATCATCAACCTATGGCATTAGCCGCCCAGGGTTCTGGCACGGCCAGGTTGCCCTGATTCAAGTCCATGCCCGGAACTGGTGGCAGTGGGACCCACCATGCATGCAGGCTTGGCATTGACGGTGCCCCGCCTTCTACGTCGGGACACCGTCGGGAACAGCAGCTGCAGGGAGGATGCTAGTTGAGGGGGATGGACTCCTTGATGGTCACTGAAATCTCCCGTCCATTGGGGGCCTTGTAGGAGACTTCCTCTCCCTGTTTGGCACCCATGATGGCCTGCCCGATCGGCGATTCCGGGCTGATGACGTCATAGTCCGTGGCCACGGCGAGATCACGGGAGCCGACCACATATTGCACGGCCCTACCTGCCATATACAAGGTGACCAGGGAGCCGTTGCCGACGATCCCCGCCTTGGGGGCCTTGAGAATCTCAGCGTTGCGCAGCTTGACGATGAGCTCGTTGACTCGGCCCTCGTTCTTGCCCTGCTCCTCGCGTGCAGCCTGGTAACCGCCGTTTTCGGAGAGGTCTCCCTCGGCCCGGGCGGCCGCTATGCGCTCGGTGATCTCGTCCCGGTAGTCGCCTTCGCGCCAGGCGAGCTCCTTCTGTAACTTGTCGTATGCCTCCTGCGTGAGCAGGACGGTCTTTTCCTCGGCCATGTTTCCTCCTGACCTTCCATGAAGTACGGATGCTGCGTATGTTCGCCAAGTCTAATACAGCATGTTGTGCTTCCTAGGCATGCCATATGAAAAACGCCGGGGAAAACCCGGCGCCAGACTCTGCTGCTGTCAACGGGTCTCGATGATATCGATCACAAAGACAAGGGTGTCATTCCCTTCGATGCCGGCCTGGGGAATGCCCCTGGAGCCATAGCCATATTCGGGAGGGATGCTGACCAGCAGACGGGATCCGACATTGTGACCCGGAACACTCTGGTCCCAGCCCCGGATGACCTGCCCCACGCCGATTCCAAAGGAGGCTGGCTGGTGGCGGTCGAAGCTGGAGTCGAAGGGGTCTTCCCTGCCCCAGGCCACCCCATGGTAGTTGACGGTGACGGTATCTCCCCTACGGACCATGGGCCCATTACCCTCAACCAATTCGACGGTCTTCAGGCCTGCAGGCGCAGGACCATCTGGAAAGCTGATGATGGGCTTGGCGCCGAACTCGGCATTCACCTGGGGCATAGTGGCAGTCATGTGACCTCCTTGTAGACAACGCCAATCACTCTAGCACGATTGCCGGGGCTTGCCCAGCCTAGAGGCCATGACCTGCCTAGGGGCCCTGGGGTCAGCATTCCACCACATTGACCGCCAGACCGCCTTTGGAGGTCTCCTTGTACTTGGACATCATGTCCTGGCCGGTCTCCTTCATGGTCCTGATGACCTGGTCGAGGGTCACCAGATGGGACCCGTCGCCCAGCAGGGCCATGCGCACGGCGTTGATGGCGGTGTTCGAGGCCATGGCGTTGCGTTCAATACAGGGCACCTGGACCAGCCCACCCACCGGGTCGCAGGTAAGACCCAGGTGGTGCTCCATGCCAATTTCCGCCGCATTCTCCACCTGCCGGGGAGTGCCTCCCATGGCTGCGCACAGGCCGGCCGCAGCCATGGAACAGGCCGAGCCGACCTCACCCTGGCAGCCGACCTCAGCCCCGGAAATCGAGGCGTTGCGCTTGAGGAGGTAGCCAATGGCGCCGGAAGTCAGCAAGAAGCAGACAATGCCATCCTCATCAGCGGCCGGAACAAAGCGCCAATAATATTCCAGGACCGCTGGCATGATGCCGGCCGCACCATTGGTGGGGGCGGTGACCACCCGTCCACCTCCGGCGTTTTGCTCGCTGACCGCCAAGGCGAAGAGATTGACCCAAGCCACAGCCGAGTCCTCCAAGGCCGACTTGGCCATATGCAGGTCAGCCTGCATCGGGTCCGAGCCGACCGTCAACCGCCGGTATATATCAGGGGCACGACGCCGGACATCCAAGCCACCGGGAAGAATCTCCTGCTTGCTGGTGCAGCCCTCACGAACACACTGGTCCATGACCCCCCAAATCTCCAACAGTCCCTGCCGTACCTCCTCGGCCGAGCGTATGGAGGTCTCGTTGGCCCAGATGATCTCGGAGATACCCATCTGGTGATGCTCGCACAAGGCCAGCAGCTCGTCTGCTGACGAAAAATGATAGGGGGCTTCGGGCGCAAAATCCACACCCTCAACCTCATCCGTGGCAGGCTGCTCGTCATGGGAGGGGTTCTCGTGAATGCCGATCAGCGGGTCATCGACATGGCCCTGCCGGACAAAGCCGCCGCCAATGGAATACCAGACCTGCTCATCGACTGTCTGCCCAGAGGCGGACCAGGCGGTGAAGCGCATGCCATTGGGATGCTCCGCCAGCATCTGCCACTGTTCAAATACCACATCACGCCCATAGTCGAAGGCTATCTCCCGCCTACCACCCAGGACCAGTCGCCCTGAACTCTCGACCTCGCTACGGATGTTCAGGAGATGGTCGGTGTCGACCTGCTCAGGAGTATTGCCCTCCAGGCCCGCCACCGCGGCCCTGTCGGTCCCATGACCCATGCCGGTCAGGGAAAGGGAGCCATAGAGGATGACCTGAACCCTGGACACCTGACCCAGCACCCCCGACCTATCGAGGGCATCGACAAAAGCCTTGGCCGCACACATAGGACCCACGGTATGGGAGGAACTGGGTCCGACTCCAACCGTGAACATATCAAGAATGCTGAACATGAACCCTATCCTAGTGGAAGATGGATCGTAGACCAAAGGCATCGGCAGGCAACATCTCAAGCCGCCACCGGCTGGCCCTTGCTGGCAACCGCTTCAATGTGCACAATCACTGGCGCCTGTATCTGTTGAGGGGCCACTTTGATGTGTGGGAACGATTCCACAAGACCAGCCTGCTGCCGCTACAGGATGCCACCACTGCCAGTACCCCCGGTGGGACTCGAACCCACAAGCCTTACGGCGGTTGATTTTAAGTCAACTGCGTCTACCATTCCGCCACAGGGGCACGGAGATAATATAGCATCGTTGGCATACAGTGGCCGCCTGCGAGGCACCGCTACGAGTGTCGCCGCCGCCCCTGCAGCCAATCATGACCGCTTGGCCAGCAACTTCCTCCCATAATCCAGCACCAAGCCATCCAGGAGCCCATGCTCACTGGATATGAAGGAGTCCAGGTTCCGCCCCTGGGTTTCCGTGACTGCCTGTGCCAACCTGACCAGAATCCTGCTCCAGACCAAGGCTCCACCCGCGGCCACATCAACACGTCCGGGGTGAATGGTCTTGCAACTGCGCAGCTGGGTCCGGCTCGACCTCAGCACCCGTTCGTCGACTGCCAGGGCATCCTGGATGCTGATCCGGGCACCGTCCACGGCGGCATGGTCGTATTGCGTGAGGCCCAGGGCCAGGGCCGCCATGGTGGTCACCGTGCCGGAGACACCAATGATGCTGCCCGTTCTGCCGACCTGGATCCGCTTGAAGGCTTGGTCGATATGCCTGTTTATGTCCGCCACGGCCTCCTGGATCTGCTCATCGGTCGGCGGGGCGTCCAACAAATGCCGTTCGGTCATCCGCACCGAACCGATATTCATGGATAGGGCCTCGCGCACCTGGTCTGCAGGGCTCTCGACCCCATCTCCGCCCAGAACGAACTCGGTCGACCCCCCTCCCAGGTCGACGACCAGGTATGGGGCCCTCAGGGAGTCCTGAGGCAGGCTGCTGCAAGCGCCCAGAAAGCTCAGGGCCGCCTCTTCCGTGCCTGTAATGACCTCTGGCCGAACACCGAGGATGGATTCCATGCCGTCCTCGAACTCTTGCCGGTTCTCGGCATCCCGTGAGGCCGAGGTCGCAACGAAGCGCATACCTTCCACAGGGTACTGCCGCAGCACACGCGCGAACTCCCCCGCCGCCGCGAAGGCCCGGTCCAAAGCCTGGGGCGAGAAGCTGTGGGTCTGGTCGACCCCCTGCCCCAGGCGTATGACCCGAAGCATACGAGGCAGGAGGTCATGACTGCCCTTCTGGTCGACCCTGGAGACCTTGAGTCTGATGGAGTTGGTACCGCAGTCAATGCCGGCGACCACCACAGCATCCTTGGTCTCAGGCTCACGCCCTTGCAGATCATCCGTCACTGACCGACCTCCAGCCCGAACTCAGTGGTGTTCGCCAGAGTTTCAGTGTCCTCATAGTCCAGGGAGCATCGGCATACAGCTGCGTCGAACTGGTCCTCTATGGCGGCCAGGGTCATGTCGGCTATGGGGTTGCTGCCTGGTCCCATGACCAGCCCCTGGGCCAGCAGGGCATGAAGACACTTGACCCGGTCGGGCATGCCTCCGGCGCTGATACCGGCTATATGCTCCTCGCCGTCGCCGGTCAGCCGTGCCAATTCCTGGCGGAAGGCCAGATAGAGTTCATGGGCGTGCCCATAGGCCTGAGCCAGGTCGGGGTCTTCGGCAAGACGATTGGCATAGTCCCGCATGATCCCCTGGCCTTCAAGCTGCGACACGGCCTTCACCGCCTCGGGACTGGTCAGGTAACAGCTGGTCGGAAAGGGAATGCCGCCAGGTAGGACCGGTCGGGTGATGACAGCCAGGGGTTTTCCACAGGCGCAACGGGCACCCACCGCTAGCATGCCTCGGGGAAAACGCCCCAGCTGCCTAGTGACCAGGTCCTGGTCCCGGGGATCAAGCGGCTGTTCCAGCAGATGGTCGGCCAGTTGGCGGACCCAGTCGAATTCCGGACCGGCGAACCTGTATCGGTACTGCCGTTCCTCCTGAGGCTCGGGTCCCTGCCCTGAGTGGGTCAGATCTGCCTGGTCGCTGTGCTGGGTCCGATGGTCATGTGGATTCATGTCCCCATCCTTCATTGTGTTGAATGCTTTGTCTTGGGCCTGCGGCCCATGCCTGCCGACTGCATCATGGCAGGTCATGGGACTACTGCTGATGGCCAGCATCCGGCTGCTGAGCGGGCTGAGGTGCTTCCTGGCCACCACCGGTCGCCGCCTGATTCCCCTTTTGCGGCTGCGCCTTTGAGGGCGCAGGCTCGTCCGCCTTCTGGAAGGCGTATGCCAGTTCGCTGTACCATGGCAGGGCCTGGTTGTCACTGGAGGATCTCTTGTCACTGCCAGCCTTGTCCTTGAGCTGGTCACCGCCGGTCACGACCTCCGGGTGCTCCACCTGTACGGACTGCTCACCAGGGAAGACGAAGCCCAGACGCTCCCTGGCCTGTGCGGTCACGTAGGCCTTGTCGTTCCACCGGGAGATGTCATTCTCAAGATCCTGCTTCCTGGCCGTCAGACTGGCCTCCTGCTTCTTGAGACCATTGAGTTCCGCCGTATTCAGGGCATAGGTGTGAAAGGTCGATAGGAGCTGGATGGAACCCAGGGCGATGATGAACAAGCAGATGAAGAAGGCGACCGGGCCGGAACTGGCTGACTTGGGCCGTGGCGTACGGGTCTTGGTTCGTGCCTTGCCTGCAGAAGTCGACTTGCTCATAGCTACGAAAATACCCGTCGCATTCGACTTGGGAACACGACGGGCATAACCCCTATGGAAGCTTCACACGGGAATCCCTCCCATGTTGGCCAACCAGTGGTTACTTCATGTACTTCTTGCAGGCCTTGAAGGCGGAGTAGCCAGCGTACTGAGCGGTGGAGCCCAGCTCCTCCTCGATCTCCAGCAGACGGTTGTACTTGGCGATACGCTCGCCACGAGCGGGGGCACCGGTCTTGATCTGGCGGGTGTTCTTGGCGACGGCCAGGTCGGAGATGGTGGTGTCGGGGGTCTCACCGGAACGGTGGGAGACCATGGAGGTGAAGCCGTTGGCCGTGGCCAGCTCGATGGCGTCGAGGGTCTCGGTGACGGTGCCGATCTGGTTGAGCTTGACCAGGAGGGAGTTGGCGGCCTTGAGGTCGATGCCCTTCTGCAGGCGCTTGGGGTTGGTGACCAGGAGGTCATCTCCCACGAACTGCAGGCGGTCGCCCATGGCTGCGGTGATCTTCTGCCATGCGTCCCAGTCCTCCTCGGCGAAGGGGTCCTCGATGGAGACCAGGGGGTACTTCTCGACCAGGCTCTGGTAGTAGTCCAGCATGTAGTCGGCGTCGCGGTCGTCACCGTCGAAGCGGTACTTGTTGGTCTCCTTGTTGTAGAACTCCGAGGAGGCCACGTCCAGGGACAGGCCGATCTGCTTGCCGGGCTCGTAGCCGGCCTTCTCGATGGCGTCCATGATGTACTTGAGGGAGTCCTCGTTGGACTTCATCTTGGGGGCGAAACCACCCTCGTCGCCCAGACCGGTGTTGAAGCCGTCCTTCTTGAGGACGGACTTCAGGGTGTGGTATACCTCGACACCCGCACGCAGGGCCTCGCTGTAGGTCTCGAATCCGTAGGGGGAGATCATGTACTCCTGGATGTCCGTGGCGAAGTCCGCGTGGGCACCACCGTTCATGATGTTCATGTTGGGAACGGGCAGGATATGGCCATTGGTGCCGCCGATGTAGCGGTAGAGGGGAAGCTCGGCGGACTCGGCCGCGGCATAGAGGGCGGCCAGGGAGACGCCCAGGATGGCGTTGGCGCCCAGCTTACCCTTGTTGGGGGTGCCGTCCAGCTCGATCATGGTCTCGTCCAGGGCGCGCTGGTCGCTGGCGTCCATGCCGATGACCTTGGGGGCGATGATCTCGTTGACTGCCTTGACGGCGTCAAGAACACCCTTGCCCATATAGCGGGACTTGTCGCCATCGCGACGCTCCCAGGCCTCGGCCTCACCGGTGGAGGCGCCGGAAGGCACCAGGCCCAGTCCCTGAGCACCATCAACGGTATCCAGAACGACCTCTACGGTCGGGTTTCCACGGGAATCAAGAATTTCGCGCGCGTATACGCTTTCAATTGCTGCCACAACTACTCCTTTAACGTTTGGTTGATTGACACTCATCAGGATAGTTGCTTTTGTGGACGAGAGCAGGCAAATCAGCCACAAAGTTACGTTAGCGCTAACAGTCCATGTTTTGCAATACACTACAACTTGGCTTACCTGGCAGGTCCATCAGCATAGACCGCCGACCTGGAAGCCATTCCTGGCCCCGCCTGAACCCTAGAGCAGCATCTCCATGGTGGTCTTCTGTGGTTTGAGTCCCAGGGCCCGGTAGAAGCCAAGGGCTTGCTCGTTGCCCTCCCAGACATTGAGCGTCAGATTGTAGCAGCCTATGGAGGCCGCATACTCACGAACATGCCTGAACAGGGCCTGGCCCAGATGTCTGCCCCGTGCCGCCTTATCCACGCATAAGTCATCCAGGTAGAGGGTCCACAGGGGGTTCATGGCTCGGTTGCCGGAATCCTGGACCAGCCGGGTGAAGGC
Source organism: Bifidobacterium aemilianum (assembly GCF_003315635.1). GTDB lineage: Bacteria > Actinomycetota > Actinomycetes > Actinomycetales > Bifidobacteriaceae > Bifidobacterium > Bifidobacterium aemilianum. The sequence goes on from NZ_PDCG01000002.1 coordinate 174,908, forward strand.
ATAGCCAAGGACCTTGCCACTGTGCGGGGCCACCGCCGCGAAGACCGGACGGTCGAAATCCTCCAGAATCCGGGCCAGGTCCCCCTTGTCGTACTTGGCGCCATCGGGGTGGAAGAGGTCGGGACGCAAGCTGTGGTGCAACTGCAGTGTCTGTCTGAGCAAGCTATGAATCCCATCAATATCGTCAGCTTGCGCACTGCGCACCTCAACGGACACATCTTTGTCGGCAGTCGTCATTGTCTGCACCTTCCATCCTGGTATGCGGCGCCCAGACAGGTCTGAGCGCCGTTGGTACTCACACCCTAACCAAGAGTGACAGCACAGGCCCCATCCTTCCCATTATCCGATATGTGCTTGTAACGGATATGGATGGACCAGCGCAGACAGATCCACTGCCAGCCTGCAGACCCACCCGAGTTGAGCGGCTAGGCCTTGACTCCCCCGGTCCAGGACAGGTCCTCCAGAAGCTGGCCAGTCCATTCCACAATCTCCCGGCTGTCCATGGGCTTGGAACCCAGGGAACCGGAGAATGGGGCCGGAACCAGCAGGGTATGGGTGAGGGCCCGATACTGGCATCCCGGGTATATACGATTCATCCTCATGACCAGGGATTCCGGTGGATCGATCTTGCCTACCCTGACCTTGGAACCCTGACCAGCTATCTCGCTGATGCCCATGGCCCGCGCCTTGTTCCTCAGGCGAGCCACATCGAAGAGCGACTCGAATTCCTGGGGAGGTTTCCCATAGCGGTCGGTCAGCTCCTCAAGAAGGTCCTTGAGATCCTCCTCATTGCGGGCGGAGGCGAGCTTGCGGTAAGCCTCGAGCCGCAACTTGTCGGAATCAATGTAGGAGACGGGAATGGAAGCCTCAATGGGCAGGTCTATGGTCACGGAGACCGCTTCGATCCGCTCGGGCTCCTTGACCTGTTCCACGGCCTCAGAGACCATGCGCACGTAGAGGTCGAAGCCGACCCCCTCGATATGGCCGCTCTGCTGGTCGCCCAGGAGGTTGCCGGTGCCACGCAGCTCCAGATCCTTCATGGCCACGTCATAACCGGCCCCCAAGGCCGTGTTCTGGGCTATGGTGGTCAGGCGCTCGTGGGATTCCTCTGTCATGGGATGAGTGGGGTCGTAGAGGAAGTAGGCGTAGGCGCGCTCCCGGCCACGGCCGACCCGCCCCCGAAGCTGGTGGAGCTGGCTGAGGCCGAAATGCTCGGCCCGGTCAAGGATCAGGGTGTTGGCATTGGAGATATCCAGCCCTGTCTCGACAATGGTCGTGCAGACCAGCACGTCGATGTCCCTGTGCCAGAAGTCACGGATGGTGGCATCCAGCTGCTTCTCCCCCATCTTGCCGTGTGCCACACCGACTCTGGCCTCGGGGACCAGTTCGTGGATCCTAGCGGTGATCTTGGCGATGTCCTGGACACGGTTATGGACGTAGAAGACCTGGCCGCCCCGTAGGAGCTCGCGCCTGATGGCCGCCGTGACTTGGGCATCCTCATAGGGGCCCACATAGGTGAGGACCGGCATGCGGTCCTCGGGAGGGGTGGCCAGGGTTGACATCTCCCGGATGCCGGTGACCGCCATCTCCAGCGTGCGCGGGATGGGCGTGGCGGACAGGGAGAGCACGTCGACATTAGTCCGCAGGGCCTTGAGGGTCTCCTTGTGCTCCACGCCGAACCGTTGCTCCTCATCAATGATGAGCAGGCCCAGATCCTTGAACTTGATCTTGGGATTGAGCAGCTTGTGGGTGCCGATGACCAGGTCGATGGTGCCATCCTCCAAGCCGGCAAGGGTCTCGTCGTTCTCCTTCTTGGTCTGGAAACGGCTCAGGGCCGCCAGCTTGACCGGGAACCCCTCATAGCGTTCGCTGAAGGTCTCGTAGTGCTGCTGGACCAGCAAGGTCGTGGGCACCAGCACCACCACCTGCTTGCCGTCCTGGATGGCCTTGAAGGCGGCCCTGACCGCTATCTCGGTCTTGCCGAAGCCCACGTCCCCGCAGATAAGCCGGTCCATGGGCACCGGCTTCTCCATATCGGCCTTGACCTCGTCGATGGTGGTCAGCTGATCGGGGGTCTCCTGGTAGGGGAAGGCGTCCTCGAGCTCCTTCTGCCAGGGGGTGTCGGAACTGAAGGCGAAGCCTGCGGCCGCCTGCCGGGCCGAATAGAGCTTGACCAGGTCCTGCGCTATCTCATGGACGTGCTTGCGGGCCTTGGCCTTGGTGGAGGCCCAGTCTGAGCCTCCCAGCTTGTTGAGCTTGGGGGCCTCGGCGCCGATGTACTTGCTGATCTGGTCCAACTGGTCGGTGGGAATGAAGAGCTTGTCAGCCGGGGCCCCACGCTTGGAGGGCGCGTATTCGATGACCAGGTACTCTCGGGTGGACAGGTTCTCCCCCGAGCCGATGGTGCGTTGCCGCATGCCGACGAAACGGCCGATGCCATGCTGTTCGTGGACGATGTAGTCGCCGGGCTTGAGGTCCACCAGATCGATGGCCTTATGCCGGCGCTTGGGGGTCTTGACCCCGCCCGAGGCGCTGTTGTGACCGGTCAGGTCCCGCTCGGTCAACAGGGCCAGTTTGGCCGCCGGGTCGATGAAGCCGTCGATGGCATGAGAGCGGATGACATCGAAATTGCTAATGCCGGTTTGACTGATCACGCGCTTGAGTCGGTTGAGGGTGCCCTGGGCCGGCGAGGTCAGGGTCAGCGAGAAGCCGGCATCGACCAGCCCTTGGATGCCGGCCGAGGTCTTGGACTCGTCCCCCCTGAATTCCGTGGGCGCCTGGGCGTCAAGCTGGAGCTTACCGGCCTGGGACTGGTCCACACTCAGGGAAGTGAGCTTCCAGACCTCATGATCGGCATACTCCAGAGAGTCGATGGTCTCGTCATAGTCCAGGAAAGAGGCCTGGTCGAAGCTGATGGGGGCTCCGGAGCCTTGGCCACTGGCGGCCACATGCCAGGAGGCGGCCAGGAACTCGTTGGCCGTCTTGGTCAGGTCACTGGCGGCCCGCAGGAGGATCTCAGGGTCGTTGAGCATGATCAGGGCGTCTTTGGGCAGCAGACCAGCAACACCCTCCATGTCGTTCACCAGGGCGGGCATGAGGGATTCCATACCCTCTACCGGTATGGCGTCGGCAAGGGATTCCAGCATGTCATCGGCGTTGGGTATCTGGCCGATCAGCGACCTGGCCCGCTCCCGTATGGCATCGGTCAGCTGGATCTCCCGGCAGGGGGTGGCCCAGATGGCCGTCAGCTCCTGGCCGTAGGTGCGCTGGTCGGAGGCGTGGAACTCCTTGATGGAGTCAATCTGGTCGCCAAAGAATTCGATACGGACCGGATGGGAGGCTGTGGGCGGGAAGACGTCGACGATGCCACCGCGGACAGCGAACTGGCCACGGTCCATGACCAGATCGACCCGGCTGTAGGCGTTCTCCACCAGACGACGGCTGGCCTCCTCCAGTGGCAGCTCCTCGTCGCGCCGGAAGACCAGTGGTTTAACCTCTGCCAGTCCCCTGACGATGGGTTGGATGAGGGAGCGGACCGGCATGACCAGGATGCGGATCGGCCCGAACATGTCACTGCCGGGTTCCGGATGGCGCAGGCGGCGCAGCACGGCCATCCTGCTGGCCACCGTATCGGCCCTAGGCGAGAGCCGCTCATGGGGCAGGGTCTCCCAAGCCTCGAATTGGGCTATGCTCCGGGGGTCACCCGAGTACCAGGAACGCAGGGCCTCAACGGTCTCCTCGGCCTGCCTACCTGATGCCACCACAAGCACCACGGTCCGCCGGGCGGCCAGGGCAGCCACCAGGGCCGGTCTGATGCCCTCGGACGCGGCGATGGTCAGCTCACGCCTCTGGTCGGATAGGTCCTGGGCCTCCTGGCCTTCGGTCAGCTGGAGGAAGGCCGGGTCCTGGGCCAGCTGTGCCAGGAGACCTGAGAGTGCACCCTGATCGGGGGAAGCCTGGTCCAGTTGCCGATCGGTCATACCGCCGCCCTGCCTTCCACCTGTTCGGGCATGTGATGGTTGAGTTCCTTGATCTGCCTGGGACTCACCTGCCATTGAAGCGCTCCTGGGCCTCAGCCAATCCGTCAATGACGACGGTCTCCACCGCGTCGGCCCCATCGGCCAGGAACTCAGGCAAGGCCTTGCGCTGGTCGGCATTGAAACCGCCCAAGACCCAGTTCACGGTGTTCTCGTGGGCATGGACCCCCCTTTGCGCATGGCCCACCCCAAGTCGAACCCGTGCGTATTGATTGCTTCCCAGGGAACGATCAATGGATTTGATGCCATTATGCCCGCCGGCGGAACCACCCACCTTGATCTTGATACGGCCGAAATCCAGGTCCATGTCATCATGGACCACCACGATGTGTGCGGGGTCAATATGATAGTAGGAAGCTATGGAGGCCACGGCATTACCGGACTCGTTCATGAAGGTCAAAGGCTTGGCCAGGAAGAACTTGACCTGCTCACCATTGAGGCTCATGACACCCTTGCCAAGCTTGGCGAGGCCCTTGTGGTCCTGCATGGTCAGAGACCAGCGTTCGGCCAGCACATCGGCCGCCATGAAGCCCATATTGTGACGGGTTCCCTCGTACTTGCCGCCAGGATTGCCCAGACCGGCGATCAACCAAAATTCAGAACCCATGACTTATTCCTCCTCTGCCGCACGGCCATAGAGATTCTACACAAAAGAAGCGACCGCTGCCCCTAGTGCGAAAGGGGGCGTGGAACTTTGGGGACTATAGGGACAGGTACCAGTAGGAGACATCATGCATGCGCCGGCTGTCCCTGGCCGCTGCGGGCAGGCACCCACCATACTCGAAGGCGAAAGGTTCCAACACATGGCGACTGGCGAGATTGTCGTCGAAGATGTAAGCCACCATCAAGCCCAGGGACAGGATCCTGGATTGCTCCAGGAGCGCTTGTACCAGGTGGGAGCCAACGCCACTGCCCCGGGCGTCGGAGGCCACGTAATAGCTGATCTCCTGGTCTGCTCATAGCCTGGGCGGAAGGAATATGGCGACAGGGAGGCATACCCCAGTACCTTGCTCCCTCCCTGGCCACCAGCACCGGAAGTATGGCTGAGGCCTGGTGGAGCCGAAGCCAGGCCGTTCTGTCCTCAAGGGTGACCGACACCAGATCGGCCGTGGATCCGCCTTGGATAATGGCCTCATTATCAATGGCGAGGACCGATGGCAGGTCCTCATCCCTGCATGGACCTATGGCAAGTCCCTGAAGGGGTCCGGCCCCAGTCAACCCATCGCAGCCAGGAGGCTGGTCACTCACCGCTCGCCACCCCACTGAGCTGGGTCGCCTTGCCCAAAGCGTCCTTCAGACGGTTCTGCGCCTCACCATAGGCGCTGAAGTCACCCTGCTTGAGGGCCTTGTCTGAGTCCTTCATGGCCTGTGCAGCCTTGTCCAGAGACTCCTTGAGTTCGGGGCTCAGGGTGCCCGTCACCTTACCGGTCTTGGCCTGGCCGGCCGTCTGGTCTTCAGCGCCTGATTGGTCCTGGCCGTTCATGCTGGCGTCGACCTTGCCGGACCTGGCGTTCGTGGCATCACCCGCCGAGGCCCCGGAGTTCCCTCCGAAGACCTGGTCCAGGGCCTCGTCCAGGGTGTCGGCGAATCCCACCTGGTCGCCAAAGGCCACCAGGACCTTCTTCAAGAGGGGGAAGGAGGTCGAGCCGGAGGATTGGACATATACCGGTTGGACATAGACCAGTCCACCACCCAAGGGCAGGGTCAGCAGGTTGCCCCTGTTGACCTTGGTCGAACCGGATTCCAGGAGGTTGAGCTCCTTGGAGACGTCCGCCTTGGAATTGAAGTTGTTCTGGGCCTGGCCCGGACCCGGCACGTTGGAATCCTTGGGGAGCTCCTGGAGCCGGATGGTTCCGTAGCTGTCACCGATCCTGCCCTTGCTGGAGCCTGCGTCCGAATCCACCGACAGGAAACCGGTCAGGATCTCACGCTTGGATTCACCCGCGGGAATATACGTGGAGGTCAGGGAGAAGAGGGGCTTGCGACTGCCACCGGTCTGCAGGGTCAGATAATAAGGTGGTTGCAGGATGTCGCGCTGCTGGGCCTCCTTGGACTCGGTCGGATCGACCGGAGTCTGCCAGAAATCCTCACCGGAGAAGAACTGTCCAGCAGAATTCACATGGTATTGGGCCAGGAGCTTGCGCTGGACCTTGAAGAGGCTCTCCGGGTAACGCATATGGCTCATGAGGTCACCCGAGATGTCGGAGATCTGATGATACTGGCCGGGGAATATCTGCTCCCAAGCCTTGATGACAGGATCGGTCTTGTCCCAAACATAGAGGTCCACCGATCCGTCATAGGCATCGACCGTGGCCTTGACGGAGTTGCGGATGTAATTGGCTCCCTTGGAACCCAAGCCCTTCACTGTCGAGGAGGAGACTGTGGTGGAGTCAGCCGTAGCCTCCCCCAGGTCCGTCATCTGCGAGTAGGGGTAGGCATCGGAGGTCGTATAGCCGTCGACGATCCACTTGACCCTCCCGTCGACCACCGCCGGGTAGACACGCCCATCCAGAGTCAGGTAGGGAGCGACCTTGGCCACGCGCTCCTTGGGGCTGCGGTCGTAGAGGATCTGCGATTCGGAGGTCACTCTGTCGGAGAAGAGGATCTGGTCGGAACCGAAACGGATGGCATAGAGGATCCGGCTGAAGAGGTTGCCCACCGACGGGCCTCCCTGCCCCTTGAAGCTGTTGGTGGCACCCTCGGAGCCTGTCGGGTAGTCGAACTCCCACTTGCCCCTGTCGGCCGGCGCCCCAACAATCGAGTATTGGGGGGCGTTGGGAGAGAAGTAGATTCGGGGCTCGTAGTGCTGGCTGTCAGTCAGCTTGCCCTGGGTGGGGATGCCGGACTCGAAGAACTGGGGCTGGCCATCAGCGGTGACCTTGTTGCCATAGGCGGCCACCACTCCGTATCCGTGGGTGTAGACGGTGTGGTCGTTGACCCAGTTGCGGTTGTCGTTGCCGTTGAGGTCCAACTCACGGGCGGCGATCACCGTGTCCTGGCTGCTGCCGTCCACATCGTACTTGTCGACGGCCAGTGTGTCGGCGAAGGTGTAATACTGCTTGGACTGCTGGAGCTGTTTGAAGGTGGGTGAGACGATCTGGGGGTCAAGGAGGCGAATCTGCGCGGTGGACTCGGCATCCGAGGCCAAGGCGCCGGACTTGCCTTCAGTGGTCGCCTTGTACTGGTCGACCTTGAGCTTGGAGAGGCCGTAGGCCTCCTGGGTGGCCGTGATATTGCGCTGGATGTAGGCGGATTCGGTCTCCTGGGCATTGGGGTCAACCCGGAAACGCTGGAGGAGCATGGGCCACAGGCCTGTAAGAACCAGCGACAGCACCAGGCTCGTGGCGATGGCGACCACTGGGGTCCGCCAGGCCTTGAGGGCAGCCATGGCCCGCACTGAGGTAGGCGCCGGACCCTCCAGGGCATGGGAACGCATGAGCCAAACACCAAGCACAATGCCCAGAACCACCGTCAATGCGGCCATGACCAGGGTCAGGGGGATGGTGGCGTGGACGGAGGTGTAGGAGGCGCCGGTGATCCGGTCGCCATCCTGGGTCAGGCTGCCGAAGACACCGACCGCCTGCTGGATGCCCCAGAGGGTCATGTTGAGCATGAGCCAGATGGCCAGCTGCCGGCGGGCCCGCTTGGTGACCCTGAAGAATCCCCGTCCCTCGACCGGCATGGTGATGCGTATGCCGCCCATGAGCACATGGGTTACCAGGGAGAAGACCAGGCCAACCAGCAGCAGGAGGCCAGCTGCCGACAGGAGCATCCGCAGACCGGGCAGCACGAAGACGTAGAAGCCGTTGTCCAGTCCAAATTGCGGATCCTTGCTGCCGAAGGACTGGCGGTTGAACATGAGAAGAATCTCTGACCAGTTGGAGTTGAAGCGGGAGCCGAAGAAGAGACCCACCACCAGGGAGACGACCACGGCGACCCGTTGGGCGGTCTTGGAGGAGATGCCCTTGCCGACCTCGACGATGTCACCCCGGATGCGGAAGGTCGATCCATCTGAGGAATCGGGCCTGGCCCGAATGGCCAACCTGGCAGCCAGGTATGAGACCAGGGCCATCAGTATGGCATAGGCCAGCCACAGACCGATCTTGGTACCCAGCTGGGTCCAGACCACGCTCTGGAAACCCAACTGCCCATACCACATGAGGTCAGTGATGAAGTGGTCCAGACCGAAGAGCAGTCCCAAGAGGACCACCAGGGCCAGGACCAGGCCGATGAATATCTTGGTGCCCCTGCCGACTCCTTGACCCTTACCGGGCTGGTAGGGAACGCGGGTGAGCCGAGGCGCGCCAGGGCCTTGTGGTGGCCGTGACTGGCCACCGGCGGTAGGTCCGTGGCCGTCACCATCGACCTCGACATTGAGGACCACCGGATCATCGTCATTGGTCGATTGCCGGCGGGAGGACGTGCGGGGGTCCTGGTCGGGGTCGAACAAGGGGCCGAAGATATCAAAAAAGGACATACCACAAGGGTAGCGGCAGGTAGGGAGCTTACGCCATCAGCCGTAAGGCTGATTCCGCATGTCCCAAGCCTGGTGAGGCTCGGCACATATGGGGAGGCGGAGGTGGCAGAAGGCACATGTTGAAGAACCGTGACCGATCCTTGGCTCATACATGCGTGTTGTGACGGCCCTTACGCCTATTATTGGTAATTCGTTCCCACAAGCCGAACCCACATGGGACTGGACGGAACGATGATGAGCAAACAGTAGGCCCAAGCGGAAAACAACCGTCACACAGAGAGCGAAAAGGGACATCATGAGCGACAGCGACTCAGTCAACCATTTGGGCAGCCGCCAGAGGCTGCTCTTGACCTTCACGTTCTTCTCCATGTTCTTCGGAGCCGGAAACCTGATCTTCCCTCCCCTCCTTGGAGCACAGGCCGGTCAAGCCACACCCCTGGCAACCCTGGGTTTCATCATTTCCGCAGTGGGCCTGCCCATTCTGGCCGTTCTGGTCGTGGCCAAGGTCGGCGGTTTCAGCCAATTGGCTTCCAGGGTCTCCCCGCGCTTCGCCCTGGTCCTGGGCGTGGTCATCATGCTGGCCATCGGCCCTTGCTGCGCCATACCGCGCACGGCCACCACCTCCTTTGAGATGGCAGTCGGCCCCTTTGCCGGTTCCCAGAAGGCCTGGCTGGCCCGCCTGGTCTACTCTCTGGTGTTCTTTGCCCTCTCCTTACTCTTCAGCCAGCATCCCGAACGTTTGTCGAAGGTCCTGGGACGCATCACCACGCCTCTGCTGCTGGCCCTGATTGTCATCCTGTTCATAGCCTGCCTCCTGCAACCCCAGCATGAGTTCAAAACCCCCATGGGTCCATACGCCACGGGTCAGCTGACTAGGGGCTTTGTCGATGGCTACCAGACCATGGACCTGTTGGCGGCCCTATATTTCGGCATCGTCATCTCGGCCAATGTCCACCAGCTCGGCATCTTGGACAGCAAGGGCAACCGGCATGAGACCGGACTGGCAGGGGCTGGCACCGGCGTGCTCCTGGTCATCATCTATGGGGTGCTCTCCTACATCGGTGCCTTCTCGGGCTCCCTCAAAGCCATCAATCCGGCCAGCGACACAGGGGCCACGGTGCTGACCAATCTGACCGGTCAGCTCTTCGGCAGCTATGGGACGGCTTTTGTGGGCCTGATCTTCGTCATCGCCTGCTTCAATGTGTGCACCGGACTGATCTCCACCTGCTCCAGCTACTTCGCCGAACATTTCCATTCCCTGGGCATCCATCAGCTAACCTACCGATTCTGGACCATCCTCTTCGCCTTCTTCAGCTTCCTGGTCTCCAACGCCGGGCTTTCCGCCATCATCACCGTGTCTCTGCCCGTCCTGAGCGCCCTCTACCCCATCGCCATCGTACTGGTGCTGCTAGGCTTCGCCCACCAATTCTCCGACCGTTTCAGCCGTGTCTACGCCTGGACCGTGCTGCTGGTCGCCATCTACAGCATTGTGAACTGCCTGCTGGAATTGGCGCAGGTCTTCGGCTTCGCTCCGGCAGGTGCCCTGGACCTCATGGGATCCCTGCCCCTGTACAGCGAGCAGTTGACCTGGTTGATTCCCGCCCTTCTTGGCCTGGTCATCGGTACCATCGACTCTCTGATTCGCGGGCCGCAGGACCTGCACAAACTTCTGACCAGCGCCAAGAGCTAGGAAAGCCGGGTCAGACCACCAGGGACAGGCCCAGTACCGACAGCAACCCCATGAGGGACATAACCGTGGTGGCTGTGGTCCACGACATGAAGGTCTCCTTGAGTGTGAGCCCAAAGTATTCCTTGATCATCCAGAATCCTGCGTCATTGACGTGGTCCGCTATGACCGAACCAGCCCCGACAGCCAGCACCATGAGGGCCGGGTTGACTCCGGTGGCGGCAATCATCGGCGCCACTAATCCGGTGGCGGTCAGGGAGGCAACCGTAGCGGAGCCCAAGCACACACGGAGAACGGCCGCCAGCAGCCAGGCCGCCAGCAGCCAGGCCGCCAGCAGCGGGGGCATATTGATGTTGGTGAAGATCTCTGAGACATACTTGGCGATACCTCCATCAACAAGCACCTGCTTGAAGGCGCCACCGCCACCGATGATCAGGAGCATCATGGCTATCTACTTGACTGACTCGGTCATGGAGGACGCAATCTCGGGCATCTTCCTGCGCTGGGCGAATCCCATGGACCACATGGCGAAGAGCATGGACAGGAGCATGGCGGCATCCGGAGCGCCGATGAATTGAATGACCATGTTGACCGGATTGCCCTTGGGTAGGGCGAAGGAGCATATGGTGGCCAGGGCAATCAGGAGCACAGGCATCATGGCGGTCAGTACGGAGATGGCAAAGCCAGGAGTGTCATCATCCTTGTATTCCTTGAACTCACCCAGTACGGCAACATCAATGTTGGTCCGGTACAGGCGGGGCTTGGCGCGGTGCAGGACCATATTGAACAGCGGACCAGCCACAAGGACCGTGGGAATGGCCACGATGATGCCATATATGAGGACCTGCCCCATATTGGCTCCAAGCGATGCCGTGATGGCGGTCGGTGTCGGATGCGGCGGCAGGAAGGCATGGGCCACATTGAGTGTGATGGCCATGGGAATGCCCAGGTACATGAGGGGCATATCCAATTCACGGGCGATGACAAAGATGATGGGCAGCAGCACCACCAGGCCCACCTCGAAGAAGAGCGCGATGCCCACAATGAAGGAGGCCAGGACTACGGCTATCTGGATGTGCTTGCGCCCAAACCGGTTAATCAGCGTCTTGGCGATGCGATGGCCCCCACCTGAGTCGGAAACCAGTTTGCCTAGCATGGAACCGAATCCGAAGATGATGGCCAGGTGCCCCCAGCTGGCCTCCGATACCGGTCTCTATGGTGCCGGGAATCTTATCCACCGGAATCTGCAGCACCAAAGCCGTAAGGAAAGAGGTGATGACAAGGGATACGAAGGTGTTGAGCTTACATTAATATCAGCACTGCTACGGCGCAGGCCACGATGACTAATGGCATGATCATGCTTTCTGTGTGTGGTGAATATCCTGCTGGCGGCGCCCAGCGCCCACAAGGCCCGAATCAGGCGGGGAAGAATCTGCTATGACCTTTCCCTAAGTCTGACGGTTCATTGGCACTGACCAGAAATGGGATGGTTGGGTCTGAGCCCTGTGCGCATGACCTGTGCGGCATTACACAGGGGGAGGAAGGAGCAGCTTAGCGAAGCAGATAGCCTCCATCGACAGGCAAGGTGACACCGTTGATGTAATCGGAGGCATGCGAGCAAAGAAAGACCATGGCTCCCATGAGTTCCTTGGGTTCTGCCCAGTGGCCGGCGGGGATATGCTCACGGATTTCAACGCTACGGACGGGATCCTCCTGGAGGGCCTTGGTCATGGGGGTGTTGATATAACCGGGAGCCAAGGTGTTGACCTGAATATTGTGGGGGGGGGGCCAGGGCATCGGCATAGGCCTTGGTAAGCCCCACCACCGCGTGCTTGCTGGCCGTATAGGGATAGATGACCTTGCCGGCTCGGAATGATTGCATGGAACCGATGTTGACGATTTTTCCGGAACCCTGGTCGATCATGATCTTGGCCACCTCGTGAGAGAGATAGTAGAGCGCATTGAGATTGAGGTCGATGACCGCCTTCCAGTCCTCATCGGGGAAGTCGACCAATTCGTGACGACGCTGCATACCGGCATTGTTGATGAGCACATCAATGCGACCATACTCCTCCGTCACCTTGTTGACGATGGCCTGGGCCGCAGCCTCCTCGGTGATGTCCTGTTCCATGAAGACCACCCGACGGCCAGCATCCTCCACCTGCTTCCGGGTCTCCTCCCAACCCTCACGGCTGGAGGAAACGACGAAGACATCCGCTCCCACCTTGCTTACAGCCTGGGTGTAGTACTTGCCAAGACCGCTTGCTCCACCGGTGATCAGCACCACTTTCCCTCTCAAGGCGAAAGCGTCAATCGAAAATTCAACCATGGGCTGCTCCTTCCTTGCGTCTGCCGCCGAATGCCGGCCAGAATCAATCCTCTTCGACCGACAGACTAAAATATCGTTACACCTAAATACTGTTCTTTCAGTAACGACATTTGGTGTATCGTTTCCCCTACTATAGGATCGACAGTGCAACTTGTCAAGATTAGCAGCACCGGTAAGATGGCGCTAAGCACCCAGAGGAGGGAACATGGCCAAAGCGACCATAGCCGATATAGCCCGCGAGGCCAATGTCTCGGTGACAACGGTCTCCCGCTTCATCAACGGGAACTATGGCAAGATGAGCGAGGCGACCAAGAACCGCGTCCAAGAGACCGTCGATCGCTTGCAATACCACCCCAGAGCATCGGCACAGAAGATGCGACAGGACCACACCCATGTGGTCGGTGTCATCGTGGCTGACATTTCCAATGTCTTCTCCTCCCTGCTGTTCAAGGGCATCTACACGGAGCTTCAACCAGCCGGCTACGATGTCATGCTGATGAACTCAAACAACAGCCTCGGTGAGGAATCGGACGAAATAGGCCGGCTGCTCTCACAAGAGGTGGATGGACTGATCATCCAACCCAATGCCAGGGATTTCTCAGCCTATGCCTCCATCACCGACAACCGCACCCCCCTGGTCATGGTCGACAGGCGCAGCGAGGGGCAGCCTGCCACGGTCTCATCGGTGACCGCCGACAATCGTGAATCATGCCTACGCTTGGGACTGGAACTGGCAAGACGGGGCTATGAGAACATTCTCCCCCTGAGTCGAACCGGCAGTCAGATCTCAGCCCAGTCGTCTCGCGTGGAGGGCTTTCAGGAGGCTGGGGAACGGACCGGAAGCTTGGTCATGCCCATGGAGGTCGGCGACCACGGGCAGGAATGGATTGGCAAGGAGCTGGACAGGACGGTCAGTCATCTCAAAGGCAAAACGGCGATAATCTCCCTGATCGGCCCCCTCCTCTTTGACCTTCTTGATGTCTTCAAGGGGCTTGACTGGAGTTTCCCGGAGGATATAGGTCTCGTCAGCTTTGACGACTGGTCCTGGTCGCGTTATGTAGGCGATGGAATCTATCTGCTCCAGCAGGACCCCCAGGCCTTGGGGCAGGCCTGCGCCCACAATCTCCTTGAACAGATGGGGATAGCCGCCGAAACGGGCGAAGGGGACCCCTATGGTGCCAGCCGGCAAATAACGCTGCCGGTCGCCTGCATAGAGGCCCCCTCCATCTGAATCCACTCATGCCAAGCTGCCGAAGTGGTTATTCGCCTCGGCAACCAGCTGTTTCAAGGGTTCCTTTAGGCATCCTCACCCCTGGCGATGACGCCGGTGGCGTGGCCCAGGGCCTTGAGGCCGTGGTATACCACGAGGACCACGACGGTGCCTATGGCGATGCCGTTGAACTTGACGCCCGATATGGCGAAGCCGAAGTCGGCGATGCCGATGATCATGACCACAGCTGCGGTCATGACGTTCAGGGACTTGTCGAAGTCGACATGGTTGTCGACCCAGATCCGCACACCCATCATGCCGATCATGCCGTAGAGGAGGGTCGTCACCCCGCCCAGGACTCCAGCGGGGATGGTGTTGATCACGGCCCCGAACTTGGGGCACATGGATAGGATCAGGGCAAAGGCGGCCGCACACCAGTAGGCGGCGGTCGAGTAGACCTTGGTGGCCGCCATGACGCCGATGTTCTCGCCGTAGGTGGTGGTGCCGGAGCCGCCGCCGAAACCGGCTATGGCGGTGCCCAGACCGTCGGCGAAGAGGGCGGTGCCGATCTGGTCGTCGTAGTCACGGCCGGTCATCTGGGCCACGGACTTGACGTGCCCAACATTCTCCGCGATCAGGACCATGACCACCGGTATGAACATGGGCAGGATGGAGAAGTCGGCTTGGGGCATATGGAAATGGGGCAGACCCACCCAAGCCGCCTCACCGACGGCCGCGAAGTCGACCTGGCCCCGGATGCAGGCATAGATATAACCGACCAGCACACCCAGCAGGATGTTCAGGCGTCCCAGGAGGCCACGAAAGAGCATGGCGATGACCAGGACGGCCACCAGGGTGACGATGGCGGTGTCGGGAGCCTTCTGGAAGTTGCCCCAGACCGAGGGGGCCAGATTGAATCCGATGATGGCCACGATGGCCCCGTTGACCACCGGGGGCATGACCAGATCAATCCACTTGGACCCGGCGAAGTGGACCAGGATGCCGACCAGGGCCAGGATCAGACCGGTGACCATGATGCCGAAACTGGCTGCGGGCAGGCCCTTATGGGCAGACGCCACGGCAGTAATAGGGGCTATAAAACCAAAAGAGCTGCCTAGATAACTAGGCAGCCGATTGGAATTAATCAGGAGGAACAATGCCGTGGACATTGCCGTGAAGAACAATGTCGTCGCCGGATCGAAGCCGGTCAATATGGGAACGAGGAATGTGGCACCGAACATGGCGACCACATGCTGGGCACCAATGCCGATCGTGCGCCCCCAGGTCAGGCGTTCATCGGGTTCGACCACCTCGCCCGGTTTCAAAGTCTTTCCATCACCATGCAGTTTCCAAGTGAAGAGACTACGCACCAGTTGTTCTCCTTTTGCTCACGGCGTGGGCCCGGACTGCCCGCGCGCCCTGGGCCATTGTAGTGGGCACCTGGACAAGACCCCGTAAAAGTCAGACCCGCTCCCCCAGAATGGAGCCCCTACAGCGGCCGGAGAACCAACCGAAAGCTGGGCAGGCTCGCCTCTTGCAGGCATCGAAGCAAGCGGCTCAATTCAGATGGGGCTTGATGGCCCTGACCTTCTCCATAAGATCCTCATTGGAGAGCTTGGTCCGTTGGAAGGTCCGCCAGGCTTCCACATGGGTTGACCATTGCCCAGTCCGGGAATCCTGCTCGGGCCAGGCCGTCTGGACCCAACTGAGCGTGGCGCCCACATGCCCTGTCTTGGGGTCCCGCCGTGTGTAATGCAGGCAGATGCAGTTATGGAACTCCCATGACCTGTTGGAGATTCGAAACATGAACTCCTCATCCGAGAGGTCCTCAAGCACCATCATCAGCGCGTGCATGAAGTCCCCGTGGGCAACAGCCATGACCTCCTGCCCATCAGCATTGGCATCAAGCCAACGAACGAAGGCCGAGGCGCGGACATCGGCCACATCGGCTATGGAATCACCGGCCGGTGCCCGCCAGTACATGGGGTCCTCCCGGCGCAGGATGGCGTTTCGCCTGTAGTCCCGCTGATATTCCTCAGGGACGATGGTGACGATTTCACCCAGGGACCGCTCCCTCATGGTCCGCGTCTCCAGCCATTGGGCATTAGGCAGCTTGAGGAGGGCGGCGGTCTCCCTGGTCCTGGTGTAGGGGGAGACCAAATAGGTATCGAAGACCTGACGCTGGCCCCTGATCCAATCCCCCATGGCGGCAGCCTGGAGCCTACCCATAGCGGTCAGCCGCCAGCAGCGGTCGGGAACGGCTATGTTCGCTTCGGTGAATTGCGAGTCATCCCCACCGCGCAAGGTGGCATCCATGGCGTTGGCTTCTGATTCCCCGTGTCGCATGATGTATAGATCCATCGGCAACCCCATTATGTACTCCTTCAACGTCGTTGGTGACACTCGTACATCAATCGTTTTACTAGACACCAGGACTTGCCCTCACCCACTGCAACTAAGCCTGGCGGGACAGCCCGCGAAGCACAAGCGCAGGTTCTGCTTTCCGCCAGTATGACTGAGGGTGAACAACCCCGCTTCGCGCGCCGCTGCTGGCCACCCCACATACTTGGGAGGGTGGCCACTTCTCGTTTTAACGGGGCCCTGTCCTACATGTGCGGCTCTTGGGCACGGACCACAGCGGCCAGCTCCTCATTGGTCAGCTCCATATGCTCGAAGCTGCGCCAAGGTTGGGAGTGGACGGTCCATTGACCGCTCTCGGGATCAGGGACCGGCCAGGAGGCCTGCACATGGGAGATAGTTGCAGATACATGGCCGCTGTGGGGATCGCGGCGGGAATAGTGCAGGCAGATGCAGTTGTGAAAGTCCCAATCATGGCTGCTGATCCGATGGATGAACTCCTCATCGGGAAGATCCTCCAACAAGAGCATGAGGGTATGCATGAAATCGCCATGGGAGACGGCGATGACCGACTGGCCCTCAGCCCGGGCCTGCAGCCAGTTGATGAGCCCCTGGGCCCTGACCTCGGCGACCTGTGCCAGGGTCTCACCGGCCGGCGCGCTCCAGTAGAGGGGGTCTCCCCTCCTTACCACTGCATTGCGGTGGTAGACCTCCTCATAGTCATCGGGGCGCATGTTGTCGATCTCGCCCAACGAACGCTCCCGCATCAGCCGGCATTCACACCAATGGGCACCGGGCAGGCCAAGCTCAACCGCGGTCTCCCTGGCACGCATATAGGGAGAGACCAGGTACCTGTCGAAGGCAGGGCCCTTGCCTTGCAGCCAAGTGCCGATGCAGCGTGCCTGCTCGCGCCCCTTGGCGCTCAGCCTCCAACCCCGGTCGGGAATGGCCAGGTACTCCTCGGTGAAGCGCGAGTAGTCCCCCTGCCTGCCCTGCTCCTGGATGACATTGGCCTCAGACTCCCCGTGTCTGACCAGGTATAGATCCATTGGCATACCCATATGTACTACCTCGTTCCTGATGCTGTGAGGGACAAGCCCTAATCCCGATCATGGTCTCTACCAGGCATCACTGCCTGGAAACAATCTCTGTAGGCACCAATCTACAACATGGCCCGCAAAAGATAGTCCCGCAGTACCACGGCCTGGTTATGGTCCTGGTCCTTGGCGGCATAGAGCAGGGTTATTCTGGGGTGCTGCCGGCAGATCGCGGTCAGGTCACCGACCAGAGGTCTGCGCCCTTCCAATTCCTGACAATAGAGACTGGCATATTCAGCGAATCGCTGCGGGTCATGACCATACCATGTTCTCAATCCGTTCGAGGGCGCTATCTCCTTGTACCACAGGTCGACAGCGGCCTTCTCCTTGGACAGGCCACGGGACCAGGGCGATCGACCAGGATACGGAACCCATCGGCTTCGGCTGCTGCCTCATAGGTTCGTTTGATGACAATACCCATAGCTCTCCCATTCCCGGCACAGCACTCAAGCAACCCAAACTGCACCAGAGCCAGACTATATCGAGGCCAGGCAGGTTGGAAAGCCCCGCAGTGAAAACCCCGCCACCAGCGAAGACCTCATACCCTGCAAGCCTTGCCTTGATCGTAAGCGGCCACAGGTTCCGCAAACCGCAATCGTCAGGCGAGGAAGCTCGGACCATACTGGGCACAGAAATTCCCATGCACCTGTTCGCCGAGGGGTATGACAGGCCTAGCCTAACAGCAAGGCCAGGCGATCAGGAATCGGTTCATCAGCGGCTCTCACTAATTTGACGGGGAACATAGTATTCAGCACCATCTTTTATCAGCACGATTGCTATTCAACCCCTTCGATACCCCAGAGCCCATCTATCGAAGATTTCAAGAATGTTAGTGACATACTTGCAAGATTTCGAAAATATTAGTGACGTGTACTGGTTCAGCATCCTGTGAACACTCCCTTAATATGCCGAGAGACGAGGGCAGCTAGGGTTTCCGCATGGTCTTCGGGGGCACAGGAGAATCCCGCGGACGAGAGAGGGGCCATTTCGCTTCCTCAGGTGAGTGGAAACGCTATGGCCCCTCAATGCGTTCAGTCGGCTGATGGACGGGACTCAGACATTGAACTTGAATTCCACCACGTCACCATCCTGCATGACGTAGTCGCGACCCTCCTGGCGCAGCTTGCCCTCCTCCTTGATTCGGGCCATGGAGCCTTCGGCGGCCACGAAGTCCTCGTAGGAGACGATGTCGGCCTTGATGAAGCCGCGCTCGAAGTCGCTGTGGATGGCTCCGGCGGCCTGGGGGGCGGTCCAACCCTGGTGGATCTGCCAGGCCCGTACCTCCTTGACACCGGCGGTCAGGAAGGTCTGGAGGCCCAGCACGTCGAAGCCCACCCGGGCCAGCTGGTCCAGGCCGGATTCCTGGAGGCCGGCATCAGCCAGCATCTCGTGGGCGTCATCCTCATCCAGCTCGGTCAGGTCGGACTCGAACTGGGCGTTGAGGAAGATGGCCTGGGCTGGGGCCACGGAAGCGGTAAGCCGGTCCTTGAGCTCCTGGCGCTGCAGTTCGTCGTCATCCACATTGAAAACGTAGATGAAGGGCTTGGCGGTCATGAGGTGGAGGTCGTAGAGGTCCGCCTTGTCGATCTTGCCTGCAGCTGCGGCATGGTCGATGGTCTCCCCGGCCTCAAGGATGGCCTTGGCCTGGTTGACGGCCCCGATGTATTCCTTGGTCACCTTGCCGCCGCGCTGGTCCTTCTCCAGCTTGGGCAGGGCGTTCTCGATGGTCTGCAGGTCCGCCAGGATCAGTTCGGTGTTGATGGTCTCGACGTCGTCGGCGGGGTCGACCTTGCCGTTGACATGCACGATGTCCTTGTCCTCGAAGGCACGGACCACCTCGCAGATGGCGTCTGCCTCACGGATGTTGGCCAGGAACTTGTTGCCCAGGCCCTCACCTTCGGAGGCCCCCTTGACGATGCCGGCGATGTCGACGAAGGTGACGGTTGCCGGCACAATCTTCTCCGTGCCGACCAGCTTGGCCAGGACCGGAAGCCGCTTGTCCGGCAGGGGCACGATGCCGGTGTTGGGCTCGATGGTGGCGAAGGGATAGTTCTCCGCCAGAACGTTGTTGCGGGTGAGCGCGTTGAACATGGTGGACTTGCCCACGTTGGGCAGGCCGACGATTCCGATAGTTAAGGACATGTATTCCAGTCTAAGGCCACACTGGACGGAAGCCCCCAAGGTCGGGTCAGTGCTCGCAGATGACCTCCGCGTGGTCTCCCCGAACAAGGATGGCCTGGTCGTCTCGGATGATCCTGAGCTTCAGGATCTGCAGGTACTTCCTGATGATGGCGGCCGTGGCCGGATTGGCCCAGGGGGTTCCATAATGGGGCACCACCGAGAAGTCCACCAGGCCCAAGCCCTGGGTATCGCTCAGTTCGGGAGCCCTCCCGGCATCATCCATCTCACCGATATAGGCGATGTCGGGAGCGGTGATGACGGCTCCAGCGGATTCACCCACATAGATCTTGCCCCGACGCACCTGGTCGACGAGCATCCTGTCGGCACCGATCCGTCGTAGCTCCTGGAGGAGATAGAAGGTGTTGCCGCCGCCAATATAGATGATGTCGCAGTGGGTCAGAGCCCGGTGGACCAGCCGGGGTGAGACCTTGGCCACATCCACCGTGCGGACCCGCAGACCCATGCGTCGCAGGCGTCGGGCGGCCACACGGACGGCCTGCTGGTGGACTTGGGGATTGCTTGCTGTGGGTATGTAGAGCACGCTCTTGCCACGGAGCTGTGGCTCCAAATCAACAAGGAGATCAGAAACCGACAGGAACTGGGAAACAAGCAGCATCCTGATTCCCCGCCCTCCCCCATCAGCACTTGGGCGGATGCCATGGCGATGAAGTCCGGGAAGTTCGCTCAGCCTTGCCACACCCCGCCAATAGGACACCTTCCACTGATAGAAGAGGACGGTCAGCCGCTGGAGGGTATCAAGCAGGCGGACCCAGATACGCTCCATCCCCCCTTGCCTGGGACGCCGGAACCGCTTCAAGCGCATATCAACCCATGACCTTTCCCAGGCCTTCGCCACAGCCATCACCCCTGCCTGTCCACCCAGGCATGGACGCCCTTACAGCTGTGAACCGACCAAAGGACGGACTTCTTACTGGGCCCAGTGACCGTGTACTGGCCTGTACATCCTGCAGGTTACTCCTGGATGGCGTCGACTGCCGAGATGACAGCCCCACGGAAGCCGGCCATCTCCAGGGCGGACACGCCACGGATGGTGGTGCCACCGGGCGAGCAGACCGCATCCTTGAGGGCGCCGGGGTGGGCGCCGGTTTCCATATACAGTGCACCGACCCCCTCAATCATCTTGGCTGCCAGCCGGTAGGCCGTCTGCCGCTGCAGGCCATACTTGACTCCGGCATCGCCCAGGGCCTCGAGGAAAATCTCGGCGAAGGCAGGTCCGCAACCAGCCACTGAGGAGCCGATGCCCATGTACTGGCTGTCCACTCGCTCGATCAGGGAGATGGGAGCGAAGAGGGACTCGAAGAGCAAGCGCTGCTCCTCGCTATAGCTGTTGGCCGTCTCCGTTACCAGTACACCCTGCCCCACGGCGATGGGCGTGTTGGGTATGACGCATTGGATGCTGGCCTGCTCCCCCAGCAACTCCTGGTACTGGTCCAGGGTCCAGCCCGCAGCGATGGAAAGGAGCATCTTGCCCGGTTGGGCCACAGTTGCCTTGACCGGAGCCAGCACCTGTTCGATCTGGTAGGGCTTGACAGCCACCACGACCATATCCGCGGCTTCCACCACTTCCTGGGCCGAGTGCAGGGCCCGTGCTCCAAGCTCCTGCACTGTGTGCAGGAGCTTGTCGTAGTGGGCTGCGCAGGCCACGATGTGGTCGCCGGCCAACTGTCCCGATGCCACCAGACCCTGGGCGATGGCCTGGGCCATGTTCCCATAACCGATGAATCCAAGGGTCAGATTGGCCATTGCTCCGCCCGTGCCGTGGGTTGTCTCATGCTCGCCTGCCATGCCGGTTCCTTTCATACCTACGCCTGTTCTTACCATCTTGGCATATGGTCACCATACTCCCCGCCCTGCCGTCGGAACAGCGAACAGAACCTCTCAGAACAAGCCCTCCAGATCCCCGCGATCTCGAGCCTCCTCAAGCAGGCGCCCAAAGACATCGCCGCCATGAATGCCGTCATGCTCGTACTGGTTGGTGGTCCAATAGTGGGAGTGACCTATGTGGGCCAGGGTGTCGAGCTGCAGCCCTGCATCAACATACATGTCGTCGAAGTAGACAGCCGACTGCAGGGGGACCTCATTGCGGGCCAACTGGTCCTCGTCGTATATGCGACCGAAGTGGGTGTCTTGCATAAGCAGGTCCATGGCCCCCCGGAATGGCCGCAGGGCACGCTCCTCTTCAAACATCCAGGGGAATGTGGCCTCGCCGGTGAAGTTGAGGGGACGGAAGTCAATGGCGAATTCGGGATGCCGGCCCCTGACCTGCTGGGCGGCCCAGGCTATTGGCTCATCGAGTTCACCATCCGCATAGATGAACTCCTGAAGGGGCCAATACAAGGGTGTTGAGCTGGTTGCTGCCATGAAGGAGGCCAGGAAGCTATCGGAGAGCTCCAGTCCTTCCTCAACCTGTTCGTCAGCGGCCTCCGGGGACCCGTCACCTCCGACAAAGGCCTGGTCAAAGAGCCAATGGGCCCGTTCAAAACCGGCTTTCATCCCGAAGTCGGAACCCAAGCTTTGCAGGCGTTCGACCGTCAGGGGGTCGCCGTTGGGCAGGCGTACCCTGCCAGGGTTTTCCAGCAGGAAGTCGGCAACCGCTGCCACACGTTTCTTATCCTGGGGATAACGCTCGTAATACTGGCCGCATTTGGAGACCATACGGGGGAAGGTGTGTTCGTACAAGACCTGTGCAGAAGCGGGGACATGGGGTATGCCGCCGGTGGTGAAGGCCGCTTGCACACCTTGGGGGAAGAAGGAGAGGTAGGTCAGGGTCAGGAAGCCGCCAAAGCTCTGGCCCAGGGTGACCCACTGCCTTCCAGCGAATTCAGTCAGGCGCAGGTGCTCGAAATCCCTGACGATGGAATCAGCCAGAAAGTGCTTGAGATGGTCTGCCTGGTCACGGGCGGTTTCAAACCGGCCCATGACGTGCGAGTCGATGCAGGAGGACCGGCCGGTGCCCCGTTGGTCAGGCAGGACCAGGCGGAAGTGATTGAGGGCCTTATCAATCCATGGCTCACCGGACCGATTCAAAGGCCGGGGACCTGCACCACCTGGGCCGCCCTGGAGGAAGACAAGGAGAGGCAGATCATCGTGCACATGCTCAGGAGCGGACACAACCCGGTAGAAAAGGCTGATGGACGGTCCCGCAAAGCCCTGCCCAGGGGTCTTGCCCTTCCAATCCAGGGGAACCTTGATGGAATGGTCCTCAACATACATGCCGGGTACATAGGAACAGGAAAGCAGGGTCATGGCACTTCTTCTCTATAGGTGTTCTTCCGCACAGCCGTCCGCGCGGCTCCTTCTCAACGCCAACCAGCTTAGCCTGCCTGCCCTTGGAACACTGACATTGTCCATTTCACCGACCGACATGTCAGGTCGTGCCGTATGGTTCCTTGAACATCATTCCCAGGGTTGATGGTGGAGGCTCGGGCTTTCCGTTAGCCTTGGGGCATGAGTAAAACGGAGCGCTTCATTGCCTGCTGCCGGCGGCATGTGCTGCTGGTGGACAGCTTGGGGATGCTTCTTTTGGGTCTGGTCTTTCTCACCTTGGTTCCCTTGAGCACCCAGGACATGGGGACCAACGAGCCGGGACTCCTCTTCGACAATGGCGTGGCCCAGCAGCTGGTCTGGTCCTGGCTGGTCCTCCTGCCGACCGCCGCAAGACGGTGGAAGCCCGAAGCCAGCACCCTGGCATACGTGGCCTTGGTCGCCCTGCACCTGGTCTTCGGGCCCATCCTGATCTACCCGGACCTCCTGGCACCACTCATGCTCTATTCGGTCATCGTCTACGGCAACCCACAGCATTCCACGATCTACGTGCTCATATCACTGGCCATGAGCCTGTGTTCGGCGGGTATCACCGGCTGGGTATCCAATATGGGATCACTGCTGGGGTCGATCAGCGACCCTGACAGCTCTTGCTCCACCAGCGCCACCGGCCAGTTGCCGACCTGGACCTGCGCCAGGACCATACTCGCCCAGGAGGCCGTATGGCTGGCCGTAGTCCTGCTCATCATGGTATCCACCATCATCATCGCCTACTGGCAGCGAGCGCGACTGGCCACCATCCGGCTCATGCAGGAACGCAATGCCGCCCTGGAGGCCTCGCGCGAGGAGGACAGACGCATCGCCGCCCTAGCCGAACGGGCCCGGATCGCCCGTGATATGCACGATGTGGTGGCCCATACCCTCTCCATTCTCATCGTCCAGGCCGATGGGGGCAGATACGCCGGCACACACGACCAGCAACTGGCCAGGCAGACCATGGAGACCATCCGCCGGGAGGCCGAACGTGCCCTCCATGACATGAAACGGCTGCTTGGGGTCTTTGGGGGCTCCATTAATGCTGACTTCGCCGACATGGACAAGCTCTTGGACCAGGCTAGGCAAGCCGACCCCGAGTGCAGCTTCAGCTACCAGGTCACCGGTAGGCCACAGCCAGAGGCACTGGGCAGGCAAGGGTCGACCACCGCCTACCGCCTGGTCCAAGAGGCTCTGACCAACATCCGCAAGTACGCGGGACCCCAGGTCAAGGTAAGCATTGAGGCGGCCTGGAAGGGTGAGGCCCTGGAACTACAGATCCGGGACAATGGTCGCGGAGCGGCCGCAGGTCTGGACGGCCACCAACCTGGCTATGGGCTAATCGGCATGCGGGAGCGGGTCGAAGCCTTGGGTGGACGACTCTCTACGGGGCCGATTGCTGGCGGGGGTTACAAGGTGGAGGCCGTCATACCGATCGGATCAGCACCGGTAGCCAGCAAGAACCAGGATTCGACCGGTAAACCGGACCCCCATGACAAGACGCCCGCCAAAACCACCGGCGGCAAGGCCTGGCAGCTGCCAATCCCGGCCTCCCGCAGGGGGAAATTGCTGGCGCCTCTCAGGGAATTCTATGCTGGCAGGTCCCTGGACCTAGCGGTCCAACCTGTATCCCAAGATTCTCAATCGGCACTGGGGCCGAACCAGTCAGCAGCCGACACGACCATCGGCAAGCAGATCTCTGGCAGCGCACGCAGACATGCTCCCAATTGGATCGAACGGGTCTCCCGTTGGACCCAGTTGCACTATTTCGCCATGGACCTCTGCCTGGCAGCCTTCCTCATCCTTGTGGAGGCCGTCGGCTTTTGCGTCCCCCTTGTCTCCCCCCAGGTATCCCAGGTCTTCGGCAACACCGTCACGCCCCTGGAGCTCCTGTGCTCCCTCATCTCCTTCATCCCCTTGGGCCTTCGCCGCCGCCTGCCCGAAGCCAGCGCCTTCAGCATCGCCATCATGGGCTTGTTGGGGCTTTTCTTCTTCAATGGCTATATGCCCGAAGGCGCGGTCTTTGTGCATGTCTTCATCTATTCGGTCACCCTCTACGGGTCTGCCAAGGCCCGCCCATGGACCATGGCTTTCATACTGCTGGGTTCACTGAGTCTGGGTCTTACCTTGGGAGTGCGACAGCTTGGCTACCAATCCCTGAGCCAGTTGCTGACGAACAGGGCCACGGCAGACGCGCTGCAAGTCTTCAGGCATTCCCTCTTCCTGCCCACTACGCTGGCCAGCACCGCGACGGCCCTGATCAGTTGCCTGGCCGCCATGGCCATGGCCCTGTGGCGCCGGTCCAGTGGATCCAATGCCCTGATCCTTCGTGATCGGCAGGAGGCGCTCATGGCGGAACAGGCCAAGGAACGCACCTTTGCCGCCAACTTGGAACGGGAACGTATCAGTACCGCCATCCAGTCCGAGGTCAGTGTGACCCTCACCAGAGTCATCGATCAAGCGGTCCAAGGCCTTCAGCTCCTGGATCAGGCTCAGGTGGAGGGCCGGGAGTTGCCCGCTCAGAGCATATCCCGGTCCTTCGCCTCCATCGCCCACCAGGCCCGCCAGGCCCTGGCTCGCATGAGGGAACTTCTGGGGATCCTGCGCCAAACCGGCTCCAGTGATGACGACAGTGCTCAAGGGCCAGTAGCGGCTACAGCGCAAACAGCACAGGGGCCGCAGGCGAGCCAGGGCCAGTCGGGTAATCAGGGCATGCAACTGGCCCCGTCGGCCTCCCTCGACGAGCAACTGGCGGCCTTGAAGCAGCGGGCTGACTCTGCATGATAGAAGGCGTGGAGCATCTTCGGCATTGGCCCAGTGGCAGCGGCTGGGAGTCTGGACGGATTGGAACCGCCTCCAGGACCTGCCAGCAGCTGGGCATATCCTGGGAAACCACGACGAGTCAGGTACTGTGAGGATATGGGTCAAGTGCAGAAACGAATTCGTGTGGTCATAGCCGATGACCAGAGACTGGTCAGGTCCGGTTTCGCCATGGTCATCAACTCGCAGGAAGATATGGAGGTGGTGGGCCAGGCTGGCGATGGGACCGAAGCCGTAGCCCAGGTCGAGCAGCTCAGACCCGACGTGGTGCTCATGGACGTGCGTATGCCCGGCATGGATGGCATCGAGGCAAGCAGGAAGATCACGGCCTTGAAAACGCCTGACCTGGCACATAAGGAAGGCATGGACAACGGCAAAACCGGTCCATGCACCCATGTCATCATCCTGACCACCTTCGACCTGGACGAATATGTCATGGCCGCCATCAACGCCGGGGCCTCAGGCTTCCTCCTCAAGGACACCGAACCTGAGACCCTCCTGGCCTCCATACGCACGGTCTACCATGGCAACGCCATCATCGCCCCCACGGCCACCAAAAGGCTGATCGAACAGATGATGCTGGGGACCCTGCGTAATGACCAGACCGGCAAGTACGGTCAGCCAGCAGACCCAAACCATCCCGGAGCCCAGAGCTCACAGGGCACGCAAACCCCTTATAGGGACCCGGAACTCGATGAGCTGACCGACCGGGAGCTTGAGGTCCTCATCAAGATAGCCCACGGCCTGTCCAACCAGGAGATCGCCGACAAGCTCTTCATCAGCCTGCCCACCGTCAAAACCCACGTAGCCCATATTCTGGCCAAGATCAACGCCAGGGACCGGGTCCAGGCCGTGGTCTTCGCCTACGACAACCAGCTGGTCTGACCCCACGAAGCTTGCGGGCACAACTTCAACTATCCGCACATCCGCACATCCGCATTATGACGGTTTCATCGTTTCAGACGGGAAAAAGGCCGATGATGCCACCGGGAGATTGGAAGTCTCCCTGGAAAGCACACCGGCCCAGGGTTGCCGTCAGGCGGAAGAGGTGGACCAACTGCCCCAGCCTTGGCCCAAGCATCAGCATGGCAGCTTGGGCTAGGGCTGATATGGTGCCTAGGCCTCGGCCAGGGCCTGCACCGGGGAGGTCCTGACGGCCCGGCTGGCAGGCAGCACGGAGGCTAGCAGGGCCGCGGCCACGGAGATCAGTAGAATCATGACATCGGTCCCCCAATCAATAGGGAAGGCGACCGATCCCAGGGAACTGAAGACCATGTAGGAACCCAGCCAGCCGAAGACGGTGCCCACCAGCACACCCACCAGGCTGGTGACCAGGGCTATGAGCAGGGCCTCGCCGGCCAGGGAGCGCCGCAGCTGCCCACGGGTCATGCCGATGGCCCGCAGGGTGGCCGACTCCCGGGTACGTTCGATGACCGACAGACTCAGGGTGTTGGCCACGCCGATCAGGGCTATGAGCACGGCCACGGCCAGGAGTCCCACCAGTAGACCCAACATGACGTTGATGGCCTGCTCCCAGAGCATTCTTTCAGCCACCGGCCCTGAAACCACAATCCCCTCGCTGGAGGAGGTGATTTCCTGCACCTTCTGGAGGCTTTCCGCAAGGCTGGTGTCCGAGGCTTTGGGGTCCATCCTGGCCAGAAGGATATGGCTATCGGCCGTGAGTCGTCCATCGTCGAAGAGGGTACGGTCGACGAAGATGGAGCTGCCCTGGACGCTTGCCCTGCTGTAGTCGACCTGCTGTACCTGGAAGGAACACCGAACGCCAGCATCTGCTGTCTGAGGCCTGTGGCCCTTATCCTGGTCCTGGTCCCCACTTGGGGCGGCTTCACTAGTCGGTTCAGGTTGGCTGGTCTGCGAGGCTCTCTGGTAGACATCCACATCGGCCCGGTCGCCGGTGGTCAGCTCGAGACCATCAGCTTGTTGGGGGAAGAGGGCCTGGTCGCCATGGATCTCCTTACCCTCCAGACCGACCTTCATGACCTTCTGCAGACTTGCGGCATCCTTGACACCGACCAGGGACACCCTAACCGGGTTCCCCTGCTTGTCCTTGATGTCCCTGAGCTCCCCCTGGGCGACCGGGGCGTAGAGCGTCTGCTCCACACCGGCGACTTGGGCGATTCTTTCGGCCTGGGAATGGCTGATGCCGCTGTCTTGCCCGTTAGCGGACACACTTTGGGCGATCAGGTCCACGCTGTAGCGGGTGGACAGGGCATGGTTGAGGGTCTCCTTGGCTGATGCGGCACCGGTCCCCAGACAGGATACCAGGGTCACGCCAATCAGGAGGGCCACTCCAGTGGAGGCGATGCGGCGGTGGTTCTTCTGGATGTTGGCGGAGGCTATGCGGGCCGAAGGACCTACTATGGATGCCAAGGCTCCCACCCCCCGCATCAGCAGCGGCATCCAGAAGACAGCGGTAATGATGAGACCCAGGAAAATCAGGGCACAGGCGCATACTGCCATGAGAAGCAGCTGGGCACCGCCATCGCCGTCGGCCAACTGGCCTTGGCTCTGAAGGACCTTGAGCTGGCTTACCGCCAGGAAGGCCAGGACCAGGCCCAGCAGGATCATGATGGATCCCAGTATGCCACGGACGAGGCTGGACTTTCGTTGGTCAGTGACCTCCAAGGGACGCAGGGCCTCCAGAGGGCTCACCTTGGTGGCCAGCCGGGCCGACCCCATGGAGGCCAGGAGGGTCATGACCAGGCCGAAGGCCAGGGGCATCAGCAAGACCGGCCAGGTCAGGACCAGCTGGGCTCGGACCCCAATCCCATCCAGCAGCTGATTCTTGAAGACCAGGGCCATCAATCCGATGCCCGCACCTACTCCCAACAGGGAGGAGACCAGACCAAGGCTGAACGCCTCCATGAGCACGGACTGGTAGAGCTGGGCCTTGCGGGCGCCAATGGTCCTCAGGAGGGCGAAGGTCCTACGCCTCTGCGCCACCAGGACCTGGAAGGTGTTGGCGATGACCAGGCCAGCGACCAGAAGGGCCAGGATGCCGAAAGTCAACAGAAAAGTGGTGATGACGTTGGTGCCGTTGCGTGACATGCTCTTCATGTTGACATCACTGGCCTCCTGCCGGCTCATGAGGTCATAGCCCTGGGGAATGACCCGGTTGATCTGCTCACTGGCAGCGTCCACCTTGGCTGGACCCAGATCAAGGTAGACAGTGTTGACGGGGATCTCGTCCGTGCCACCCAGGTCGGAGAAGACGACGCCGAAGACGTCCAGGGAGACCAAACCGGCCCCACCATAGGCCTCGTAGACCTTGTCTGGATCATCCGTCAGGCCCACCAGTCTGGCTGTGGCCGATGAGGAGAATTGCTCAGAGGGCTCGTCGAGCTTGACAGTGTCACCGACCTTGACCCCGATTCTTTGTGCAACCGGCTTGGGCAGGGCCACCTCCCCCTTGGCGTCCGGATCAGGCTGCCGGCCCTCGACCAGCCTCACTGGAAGCATCCTGCTGGAGTGCGAACTGAGGATGGCCTGAATGGAGTAATGCTCCTTCCCCTTGCTGGCCTGGATTTGGTTGGAGATGTCGGGGCGGATGGCCCTGACGCCGTCGATGGTCTCAATTCGGTCCAAGGGCATCTTCTTGAGTACGTGTGCACCAGCATCACTGTTGTTGACCTGATCCTTGACCCCTATGGCATAGTTGGCCTGGGCGAACTGGTTGGTGAGCTGTCTGGCCATGGCATCGTTGAGCCCGTTGCCGAAGAGGAAGGTGGCGGCGATGAAGGCGGTGCCGACCACTATGGCGATGCCGGCGGGAACGAGCATCTTGACGTTTTTTGACATGAGTTTGATGGTGATTGACCACATGGTGAGTCCTTTACATGTTCGCGGATTCGGTTCACTGACGGTACTGGGGACTCAGCCCTGTGCCCGAAGGCCATGGGCAGGGCTCTGGGCATGTCTGGTCCTGCTTCCTGCCCCAAGGGCCTGCCCTGACCTAAGGGCATTGCCAGCCCCCTCCGCCTCATGGACCAGGAGCTGGCTCATGGCCTCGGCGCTGGGGTCGGCCTGGTCGGCGACAATCCGACCATCCGCGAAGACGATGGCCCGGTCGGCATAGGAGGCGGCCACGGCATCGTGGGTGACCATGATGACGGTCTGGCCCAACTCCCGGACCGACTGTTTGAGGAAGCTCAGCACCTCAGCCGACGACAGGGAGTCCAGGTTGCCGGTGGGCTCGTCGGCGAAGACGATGGAGGGCTTGGAGATCAGGGCCCGGGCTATGGCCACCCGCTGCTGCTGACCGCCGGACAGTTCGTTGGGCCGGTGGCCCAGGCGTTCCCTGAGACCCAGGGTGTCCACCAGCATGTCGAACCATGCGCGGTCAGGCTTGTTGCCCGCCAGGGTCAGGGGCATGATGATGTTCTGTTCGGCCGTGAACATGGGTAGAAGGTTGAAACTCTGGAAGATGAAACCGATCTGTCTGCGGCGAAGGAGGGTCAGCTGCCTATCGTTCAGGCGGGTGATATCGGCTCCGTCGAAGATGATCCGGCCTCCGGTCGTCCCATCCAAGCCGGCCAGGGTATGCATGAGGGTGGACTTGCCGGAACCCGAGGGGCCCATGATCGCCGTGAACCGTCCCTTGCCGAAACGGATGTTGACCCCCCGTAGGGCATGGACCGCACCGTCCCCGCGCCCATAGTCCTTGACCAGATCGATGGCCTCGATGGCCGTGGGGGTGTGGGGAATCCCCGGACTCGCCAAGTCCCCGGAATCGACAAGGGCAGGACCTGCCTGGCCGTATCCGCCGGCATGTGTGGGGTTCAGTATTCTATCGGCCATGGGAATCAACCCTTTCTATGCTTGCTACTCCTATGTGCATGGCCCCTTCAGGGCCCATGGCCTCAATCTAGGGGAGTTGACCGGCTCCCGACATCGTGCCTGGGATTGAATTGCGCACCATATCCGTCGCCTCCCTCATCCCCAAGGACGATGCCCAAGCATCCAGCACAGCCAGCCCACCCCTTCTCAGTGCGAGTTATGAACCTGCCGGCTACTTCGAGTGCATTCGCCCAGGCATGCGAAAACGCGAGATATGGGCAAAGAGAGAACTGTCCCATATCTCGCATGTGGCTGCTGCCGGGGTAGGGTGGCGCCCCTAACGGGCCAGACCGGAGGCATGCAGGGCCTGGAAGCCGGTCTCCAGGTCGGCCAGAATGTCGTCTATGTGCTCGGCGCCGATGGACAGGCGGATGGTGCCCTCATGGATGCCTAGTCCTCCAGCTCCCCGGCGGTCTCCTGGGAGTGGGCGGTGGCGGCCGGATGGATGACCAGCATCTTCACATCAGCCACGTTGGCTAGGAGGCTGAAGAGATGGAGGCTGTCGATGAAGACCTTGGCCGCCTCCTGCCGCCCTTGATGTCCAAGGTGAAGATGGACCCGCCGCCCCGGGGAAGTATCGCTGGTGAAGCTCATGGTCAGGCCGGCCAGGGATTGCCGGATGGCAGACCGAGGCCACCTCGGGTACGGTCTGCAGGTAGTTGATGACGGTCAGGGCGTTGCTGACATGCCGTTCGACCCGCGGGGAGAGGCCCTCGGCCCCCTGGAGGAGCAGAAAGGCCGCGAAGGTGCTGAGGTGGCCCCGGTGTCGCGCAGGAGGATGGCCAGGACCCGGGTGACGAAGGGGCTGCCCCCCCGTGCCTCATAGACGTTCATGCCATGATAGGAGGGGTCGGGTTCGGTCAGTGGGGGGGGGGGAACCTCACGGGAACCACTGACCAGTCGAACCTGCCCCCCGAAGATCAGGCCTTCCAATGTGGTGCCGTGGCCGCCGATGAACTTGGCGCGATTCGACCACGATGTCGGCCCCATGCTCCAGGGGTCCTGAAGAGGTAGGGGGTGGCGAAGGTGTTGTCGACAAAACCGGAAGCCCGTGCTTGTGGACGATGGCGTCGATGGCCTCGAAGCCCGACAGGCCGGCGTTGGGGTTGCCGAAAGTCTCGAAGTAGACCAGGTTGGTGTTCTCCTGGATGGCCTGCTCGAAGTGGGCGGGGTCACGCGGGTCCACGAAGCTGGTCCCGATGCCGTCCCTGGGCAGGATGTGCCTGAATAGGTCGAAGGCGCCTCCGTAAAGGTTCTTGGAGGCCACGATGGGGTCGCCCTGCTGGAAGATGTTCCTAATGGCGTAGTCGACAGCCGCGGCGCCTGATGCCACCACCAGAGCCGCTGTCCCGCCTTCCATGGCGGCAAGTCACTCCTCAAGGATGGCCTGAGTGGAATTGATCAGACAGCCGTAGATGTTGCCGGGATCCGAAAGGCCGAAACGGTGCTCGGCCTGGTCGAAGTCATCGAAGACATAGGAGGTGGTGGCGTAGATGGGTACCGCTCTGGCTCCACTGTCCGGGTCTGGCTGCTCCTGGCCGGCATGGAGCTGGATGGATTCAAAACGGCAGTCATTATCTGCTGGGTCATGGCTCTTCCTTGCTGTTCGCTTG
Organism: Bifidobacterium aemilianum; assembly: GCF_003315635.1. Classification (GTDB taxonomy): domain Bacteria; phylum Actinomycetota; class Actinomycetes; order Actinomycetales; family Bifidobacteriaceae; genus Bifidobacterium; species Bifidobacterium aemilianum. The sequence continues at coordinate 206,892 of NZ_PDCG01000002.1, forward strand.
GACCCCATTGCCTCCGGCCGCCCGATGCGTCACACCGACTGCTGGGCGGCGGCTGGCGTCAACATGGAATCTAGGTAAGCTAGGAGGAAGGTCGAATCAACTCCGAGGCCGCCACACAGTGACCGCCTACCACTAGGAAAGAAGCCAGGCATGTCCACCACCAGCACCCTGTACCAGCGTGAAGCATCCTATATCCCCCGTGTCGCCGCCGTTCATGACATGTGCGGCTATGGCAAGTGCTCGTTGACCGCGGCCATACCGATTCTTTCGGCGGCGGGTTGCGATGTCTGCCCGGTGCCCACGGCCCTGCTGTCAGCCCACACCAAGTATGAGGACTTCACCTTCCACGACACCACGGAGATTCTGTCCGGCTACCTCGATGCCTGGCGGCAGGAGGATGTGGCCTTGGACGGTGTCTATAGCGGCTTCCTGGGATCAGCCGGGCAGGTGGCCATCATTCAAAGGCTCTACCGGGAATACCCCAAGGCCCTGCGCCTGGTCGACCCGGTCATGGGCGACGGGGGCAAGATGTACCCCACCTACACCACGGAGCTATGCCAGGCCATCACCAAGCTGGCGGACGGTGCGGATCTGCTCATGCCCAACCTCACCGAGGCGAGCATCCTGACCGGTCGGCCCTACCCGGGCCAGGATCTGGACGATGGGCTGGTGACGGATTGGCTGCAGGCCCTCCTTGACCTGGGTGCCAAACATGTTGTGCTCAAGGGCATCGACCGTGGGGATGGCAAGATCCGCAACTATGTGGCCAGCCATGAAGCCGGCGCCGGCGCACGTGAGGAACTCGTCCACGACAGGCTGCCCTACATGATCCACGGCACCGGCGATGCCTTCGCCTCCGCCATGTGCGGGGCCCTCATGGCCGGGAAGACCTTGGCGCAGTCAGCCCAGGTCGCCGGCGCGTTCGTCCGCCATGCCATGGAGCACACCCGCCAGCAGCCGAACTTCGAGGCTCGCGGGGTCAGCTTCGAGCTGGACCTGGCGGAGTTGACTGGACTGGTTGGCTGAAGGTCCACCTGGCGGCTTCCATCTGCCCCTCCTGGCCCCTGAGAGTCCAAGGCCGGTACACCCGTTGATAAGGGTGGCCGGCCTTTCCTTTGCCTCGCGCCCCTATGGCTGGCTGGACTCATGGCTGGGCGCCCAACAAGGCCGGCAGCGGACCGACGAACAGGCTGTGGATAAGTCCTGGCACTACCCACAGGTCCGTCCACAACGACACGCCGACCCCAAACCTTCGACCACAGGCCACGGTTTTACCACCGCCAGGACGGCGCTTCTGGTCGAATGGTGACATGACGAACACCAGCAAGACCACAGCAACGGTCAAGTCCCCCGCCCCCCAGTCACCAGCCGATGCCAGCACCCAGGCCCTGGCCGGCCTGCTCACCGACCCATCGGTCAGCAGCCGGCAACTGGGCCGCTTGGGTGAGCAATATGCCCGGTCTTGGCTGGAGGAGCAAGGCTGGCGAATCCTGGACCATAATTGGCACAGCCGCTATGGGGAATTGGACCTGGTGGCCTTGGATCCTCAGGGTTTGCTGGTCTTCGTCGAGGTCAAGACCCGTAGAAGCAAGCTCTATGGCAGCCCTCAGGAAGCCATCACCGCCCACAAGCGCCTGACCCTGCGCCGGGCTGGGGTCCAATGGTTGATGGACCCGGAAAACCATGTGGCCCATACCGGTAGCAGCTTCGACGTCATCGCCGTCAGCGTCCACCAGGGGCAGGTCCATCTGAACCACATACGGGAGGCTTTCTGATGGCGATCGGCAGCTCATTATCCGTAGGACTCATCGGTCTCAAGGCCTTCATCGTGCAGATGCAGGCCTTCATCTCCCCCGGACTCCCCTACTTCTCCATCATCGGCCTGCCCGACACCTCCCTGAGCGAGGCCCGCGAGCGCGTCAAATCCGCCTGCCAGTCCACTGGTTTCTCCTGGCCCCAAACGAGGGTTACGGTCAACCTCTCACCGGCCTCCCTGCCCAAACGTGGATCCACCCACGACCTGGCCATCGCCGCCAGCGTACTGAGCGCATCCGGGGCGATTCCCCATGACTGCCTGGCCAACACGGTGCTGCTGGGTGAGCTCAACCTTGATGGAACAGTATTGCCCATCAATGGACTCCTGCCGATCCTCCTGCATATCAGAGGCCAGGGTGTGAGGCGGGTCGTCATTCCCCAAGCCAACAGGTCAGAGTCCGAACTGGTGCCGGGACTGGAAACACTTTGCATTCGGCATGTGGGGGAACTGATTGAACTGATGGGTGGGCAGGCCAGCTACCATGTAACCGACGAGACGGTCCTGGGCCGCCAGGGCATGGAGGGCACAAACGTTGAGCCTGAAGGTTCCACAGGCGACATGGGCGAGGTGCTGGGCCAGACCCACACCAAGTGGGCCCTGCAGGTGGCGGCTGCTGGTGGTCACCATCTGCTGATGACCGGGCCGCCGGGATCAGGCAAGACCATGCTGGCCTCACGGATGCCTGGCATCATGTGCCCTCTGAACGAAAAGGAACAGTTGGAGGTGGCCTCAATCCGGTCCCTGTGCGGGACTTTGCCATCTTTCGGCATCAGCGACCTGCCACCCTTCGAGGCGCCCCACCATACTGCCTCCACAGCGGCCTTGGTGGGAGGAGGTTCGGGGGTGGCGCGACCCGGCGCCATTACCAGGGCCCATAGGGGCCTGCTATTCATGGATGAGGCACCGGAGTTCGCCTCCAAAGTTCTGCAGACCCTGCGCGAGCCCTTGGAATCAGGCTATGTGGCACTTTCTCGCGCCAAGGGAACCACATACTATCCTGCCCGCTTCCAACTGGTCATGGCGGCCAACCCCTGCCCCTGCGGCATGGGGTACGGCAATGCGGAACGCTGCAGCTGCAAGGAGAAGGACCGGGTCAAATATTTCTCACGCCTATCAGGACCCATCCTTGACCGTATCGACATACAGGTCGAGGTGCCGCCGGTCAGCCATATCAACCCGAACCAGTCCTCAGCCACCGACAACAGCAGCACTATGCGCCAGGAGGTGGTCGAGGCCCGGAAGGCAGCAATGGAGCGGTTCACGGAGCAAGGCTGGTCCTGTAACGCCCAGGCTTCGGGTTCGTGGCTGCGCAGCATGACCTCCGACAAGGCCGTGCGCTTGATCAATGATGCCCTGGAGTCAGGCAGGCTGAGTCTGCGGGGCGCCGACCGGGCCATGCGCTTGAGCTGGACCCTGGCCGACATGGCTGGCAGGTCCTCCCCCGGCCGAGACGAGATGCTGCAAGGCATCATGCTGCGAACGAGGACAACATGAGAGCCGCCCCCATGCAAGGAAGCCAGACGAACGCCGAATTGGCGCGGATCGACATGGAGACCCTCACCATGGCCCTGCTGACCTACTGCCTGGATGGGGCGGATGCCCTCATGTTTGCCTGCCTGAAGGGGGCCGATGATCCCAGGCAGATCCTGGGTCTGCTGCTGGCGCTCTCTGGTCGCGATCCCGGTGCCTTCGACCTGCCAGCCCCAAGAAGCCACCAGGCCGCTGCCGGAGAACTTGACCGCATCTTCTGCCTGGGCCTGAGCCGTTGGGGTCGAAGCGTCAACCATCAAGCCCTGCGTTCCCTCCACCTGTCCCGCGACAGGTGGACCCATCGTCTGGACAGTCTGCCATCGGGCAGGCTGGACAATCTGCTGCCTTGGCTTACCGCTGAAGGCAGCCAGTGGATCATCAGCCCCAGCAGCCCCTATTGGCCCCGGCAACTGGCAGACCTATCCATCCGAAAGGATTGGGCCCCTCCCCTGTGCCTATGGGGCCAGGGGGACCCGGGCGCCCTGGTGTCATGCCCCCAACCCATGGCCATCGTGGGGTCCCGCGGCTGCAACGACTATGGCAGGCAGGTGGCCTACAGCCTGGGACGGGAAGCGGGGCAGGCCGGGCACCTGCTGGTGTCGGGAGGGGCCCTGGGGTCTGATGCCAGCGCCCACCGGGGATCCCTGGCAGCCTGCAGTGAATACGGGTTGGCTCATGCTGGCAGGACCGTCGCCGTCTTTGCCGGAGGATTGAACCACCAGGGGCCACAGTCCAACCTTCCCCTCTTCGAGACCATCCTCGCCCAGGATGGTGCCCTGATATCAGAGCTGTGCCCAGGCACCATTCCCGAACCCCGACGCTTCCTGCTGCGCAACCGGATCATCGCAGCCCTGGCCTCGGTCGTGGTGGTGGCCCAGGCCCGCTTGCGCTCGGGCGCCCTGAACACGGCCAACTGGGCCGCCGAACTGAACAGGGAGGTCTATGCTGCACCAGGAGCCATCGACCAGCCCGCCAACGCCGGCTGCAACCGTTTGATCCTGGAGGGCAAAGCCACCATTCTCACCTCTTCCAAGGCCTGCACGCAGATATGCCATGAGGGGCACCGACCACTGTTCCCACAGGCCCAGGCCCCCTACTCAGGCATGATCACACCCGACCAGGCAAGCGGCAGAAGGGTTCCTATAGATGGCACACTGGTGGGGCAGGAGGGCATGGATGGCGACGGGACCCGTCAGACCAATGAACCAACCGCAAGGAGTCCCCTGGCCCAGGCCATTCTTGCCGCCCTGCGCCACTGCCGGCGGCAGAAGGAGGATGCGACCATTGACCGAATCCTGACCCTGTCCCAGCGCCGCATGGCTGAGCCAATCCCCATTGGCCAACTCAACCAGGAGCTAGGGCTATTGGAGATGGAGGGTGCCATCTTTCTGAGGGGAGGAAGCATCAGTCTTGCCACTGGCAGCGGCTGAGGTCCACCAGCCAACCCTCGGCCCCGGCATTCTTCTGGCACTTGACCGGGGGCGTGAAGGCCACACCCTCCCCCTCCAAAAGGACCCGCTGCTCCTCGGGGCCGCCAAAGGCGAAGCCTGGGGCAAGTGACCCGTCGCGGAACACCACCCGATGGCAGGGGATCATGCCGGGTTCGGGATTGACATGGAGTGCATAGCCCACGAACCTGGCATTGCGGTGGTTGCCAGCCAGAGCCGCCACCTGGCCATAGGTGGCCACCAGGCCCCGGGGAATGCGCTTGACGACCTCGTAGACCCGCTCATTGAAGGACTCAGGAGTAGACATACCTTCATTATCCGCCCTGGCACCCCCTAGCTCACCGGCAGTCAACAAGGCGGCGCAAAAACTGGGCGGAAGCTCTAGAGACCCAGAACGACACGCCTGAGGCTTGGAATTACGTGGAAAATGAGGGTCCAGTCCCTGGCTTGGCAGATGGGGCGTGCAAGAATCATGTACATGAGTCCCAAAGATCTGGAAGACATCTATGACGTGGTCATCGTGGGAGCCGGTGCGGCGGGCCTGTCAGCCGCCCTTGGCCTCCTATACTCCCCTCAAGTCGCAAACGAGCGCGAATCCGGCCAGGAACCCAAGATTCTGGTGGTCTCCAAACTGCAACCCCTGAGGTCCCATACCGGTTCGGCCGAAGGCGGCATTGCAGCCAGCCTGGGCAACAGCGAACATGACGATTGGCATTGGCACTACTACGACACCGTCAAGGGCGGAGACTGGCTGGTCGACCAGGACGCGGCACGAATACTGGCCCAGGAGGCACCGGAGACCGTCATCAACCTCGAGCGCTCAGGGGTGGCCTTCTCCAGGACCGACGATGGGCATATCGACCAGCGACGCTTCGGCGGCCATACCGCGGATTTCGGCCAGGCTCCGGTCCGTCGTGCCGCCTATGCCGCCGACCGGATTGGCCACCAGATCCTGTTTTCCCTCTGGCAGCAGTGCGTTGGTCTGGGTGTCCGGTTCGCCGAGGAATGGTATGTCAGCGACCTGGTCCTGTCATCACAGCACCACAGTAATCAGGCTGACCTGTCGCAGGAAGCTGCCGTGGCGGGCATCGTCGCCTTCGACAGCGCGACCGGCAAGGTCCATCCCATCGCCGCCCGCCAGGTGCTCCTGGCCACAGGTGGGGCCGGAAGGCTCTTCCACACCACGTCCAACTCCTGGGACCTGACCGGTGATGGCATGGCCCTTGCCCTGGAGGCCGGCCTGCAGCTGGAGGACATGGAGTTCATACAGTTCCACCCCACCGGGCTTGGCCATACAGGAATCCTCCTGTCCGAGGCTGCCCGGGCCGAGGGAGCTACCCTGCGGAACGCCGAAGGTAGGGCCTTCATGACCGACTACGCCCCCGACCATGGGGACCTCGCCGCCCGCGACGTGGTCAGCCGCTCCATCATGAGCGAGATCGACGCGGGCAGGGGTGTGGCCGACCCCAGCGACCCCCAGGGCGCCAAGGATTGCGTATGGCTGGATATGACCGACATTGATCGCGACCATATGCTCCAAACGCTCCCGCAAGTGGTTGAGACCATACAGGAGTATGCCGGACTTGACCCGACCATGGACCTGGTGCCGGTGAAGCCGACCGCCCATTACACCATGGGCGGCATTCCCATCACCACCGAAGGCCGGGTCTATCAGTGGATGGATGGGGAACGCCGGGAGATCCAGGGACTGCACGCCGCGGGGGAATGCTCCTGCCTGAGTGTCCATGGGGCCAACCGTCTAGGAGGCAATTCCCTTCTGGACGCCTGTCTGTTCGGCAAGCGGGCCGGGCTTGACATGGCCGCACAGCTGCTAGCCCTCGGGCAGACTGAGGGCGCTGTTACTGCCAGGAACCAGGTCGAAGAGGCAGCCCGGCGCCGGGAAGGCAACCTCCTGTCACTCTTGGAAAACCAGGGTGCTGATGTGCCAGGTGACGCTGCCGAATCCGCCAGCGGGCCGACACCGAAGAACGAGGGAAGCAGAGGCGATTCGCAGTCAGCGGACCCCCACAACGCCTACGAGCTTCTGGCCCGACTCGGCCAGATCATGGAGACCGCCGTGGCCGTGCGTTGTGACCAGGAGGGTATCGACCAGGCTCTGGCGGCCTTGCACGGTGAGCTGGAGCCGCAGATCAAGACCCTGCGTTCCCATAGTGACAGCAGGGTCTTCAACCAGGAAGTCACCGCCATATGGGAGGTCGGCCATTTGGCGGAACTGGCCGATGTGGTCCTGAGGGCCTCGGCGGCCAGACAGGAGTCGCGCGGTTCCCTCAAACGTGTCGATTTCCCCGACCGTGACGACCGGCGCTATCTGGTCCATTCCATGACGGCTGAAGGATCCGAGCCCAGCTGGCAGCCGGTGCACATCCTCGACATGCCGCCCCAGGCCAGGCAATACTGACCCTATCCGCCGGGACACTGAGCAGACCCCGGCTCCGCATGCCCCTGCAAGGCTGGAAGGTCCGGACCCACAGCAGCTCCATGGGCTGTTGCTGGCGTGCCGACCAGGTTCATGGCAGACTGTAATGTCGTGTGGTGGCACAGGCATTGCCTGCTGGTCAGGAGGTCCGGCCGACCGACAGCGGAAGGAAAGGTGAGTCCATGAGCGGTGATGTGGCAAAGGCCAGGGTCACCCTGCGCATCAGCAGGTTCACCCCCAGGGCCGAACAGGCCGCCAAGCGTCCTTCCAGCCCCTTCGCAGCCAAGTCCTCCTCACCCTTCGCCAAATCCACCTCCCCCTTCGGCGCCTCGTCCGCACCCAGACGTGCCCGGGGCAAACGCTGGACCCAGGACTATAGCCTCGTGGTTCGCCCTCAGGACAGTATTCTGGACTGTCTGCTGACCATCAAGCGGACCATGGACCCAACCCTGGCCTTTCGCTACTCCTGCGGTCACGGCATGTGCGGCTCGGACGCCGCGGCAGTCAACGGTACGCCCACCCTCCTATGCAAGACCAGCGTGGGCCAGTCGGCCCAAGGGGCGGCCGTGGCCGCTGGCTCGCACTGCGGCTTCCGTCATACCAGGCCTGCCGAGGGTTTTAAACAGGCGGACCAGCAACCAGACCAGCCCGTCAAGGCTACTACCGATAGGAACGACCAATATCATCAGGACAATATGATCCAGCAGGCAACCGATGGAATCGTGGATCTGGGAGTAATCGAACTGGCCCCCCTGCCTGGATTCCCGGTCCAACGCGACCTGATCGCAGACATCGACCCCATGCTGGACCAGATCACCAGGCTCAAACCCTACCTCCAGACCGACGGCAAGCTGGCCACCACCAGCGAAGGTAAGGTGGACGTCTTCGAATACCTGCAAAAGCCCGATGAACTGGCCAAGTACGAACTGCTGAGCAACTGCATAGCCTGCGGCGTATGCGAGGGCAGCTGCCCCGTCTATGCCGGCGGCAACCCCTTCATGGGCCCGGCCGCCCTGATCGCAGCCTCCAGGTTCATCAACGATTCACGCGACCAGGCCCAGGATGCCCGCTTCGATGCCATTGACACCGAGGATGGGGTGGCTGCCTGCCAGTCAGTGCGGGCCTGCAGCCGCCAATGCCCCCGTGGTATTGATGTCGGCGAGGAGATGTGGCAGCTGATATCCCGTGTCGGCCAGAGGCAGGAGCAAGACCTCGCCTAAGCCTCCGGGAGTAGTTGCCGCTACCATAGGAAAGCATGAACAAGAATTCATATAGCAACCTGGCCAAGGCTTGGGATTTTGTCGAGAACACCGTGTTGGAAGGCCAATCGCAGGATATGACCCGCCTGCGCATGGAGGCCCAGGAGGCCGGACTCCACCAGGGCTCCGCCGCCCAGGCCGATTTTCTCAAGATGCTGGTTGCCTTGACCTGCAGCACGTCCATCATCGCCATCGGCACCGGGTCTCTGGTTGAGACCCTGGCGCTCATCGACGGTTTGGACCGGGTCTATGCTGGCGGCCAGACCGGCTCTTACACACCAGGGCCGGCCAGCGACCCCAAGGAGGCACCCGGCCCTCACAGCGACCATAGCGGAGGCCAACTGACCGCCGTGGATTCGAGCGCCCAGGGTATCGAGGCCATCCGGCGTTTGTTCACCAACCTGTCAGACCACAGCAGGACCACGCTCAGGGCGGTCAATGCTCCAGCCAGCGTCTTCCTGCCACGGCTCAACGCCGGTGTCTACCAGATGATTGTGGTGGCAGGTGAAGCCGGCAACTACCAGGCCGCCTTTGACCAGGCCTCACGGCTCCTGAGCGACCACGGTCTCATCGTCCTTACCGACATGTTGGCCATGGAGGGCCCCGATGCCCAGGGCGGGCTGGTCAATCCCGCCGACCGCAGCGACAAGGCCGTCGCCATGCGGACACTCCTGGACGACCTTGTGTCGGACGAAGGCTTTGACACCAGCCTCATCCCAGTGGGAACCGGTCTGCTGCTGGCCCAGAAACGCTGAGTCAGTCCGGCGGGCGAAACTTCACGCCCCTTGCCGCCCAGGCCATTGAGCCAGGAGTTGGAGGAGAAAACCGCTGTGTGGACCTATCACGCAATCGCCACAGCGGTTGCCCCTTGGTTCTCCTCTACTGCCGGCCTCTCCCTATGCCGATCAAGGCAACCCGCACAGCCTCGTCCGGGTCGTCGGTGATGATGAACAGGTCCGGATCCAGGGGTGAGATCATCCGCCTGGCGGCCACCGGACCGGTCAGCCAATCCATGAGTCCCTGCCAGTAGTCCCGACCGAAGAGGACGACTGGAACGGACATGATCTTATGGGTTTGGATCAGGGTCAGCAGTTCGAACATCTCATCCAGGGTTCCAAAGCCACCGGGGCAGACGATGCAGCCCGATGAATACTTGACGAACATGGTCTTGCGTACAAAGAAGTAACGGAAGTTCATACCCAGGTTCACCCACTGGTTGATGCCCTGCTCGTGGGGCAGCTCAATGCCCAATCCCACAGACTTGCCACCAGCTTCCGCCGCCCCCTTGTTGGCGGCCTCCATAATGCCTGGACCACCTCCGGTGATGACGGCCACACCGGCTTGGGCCACCTGTCGCCCCATCTCCACGGCCGCCTGATACTCTGCCTCCTCGGGCTTCAACCTGGCTGAGCCGAAGATGCTGATGGCCGGCCCCAGTTCAGCCAAGGCGCCGAAGCCGTCCACAAATTCAGCCTGGATGCGCATGACCCGCCAGGGATCCATATGGAGCCAGTCGGCCGGCTGCCCGGCTTTGAGCAGGTTGCCGCTGGTCGTGTCCTGGGGAATCATGGCCCCCCGCATGACCACTGGTCCACGCCTGTATGTCTCCCCCAAGGGCGACTGTTGATCGGACTTCTGCTGCTTGTTCAACTCTCCCGCGCTCATGCTGTCCTTACTTGTTCATGCTCATCAGTGTCAGTTCTCATCTTAGGTCCGAACGTGCCAGCAGGTCCGCAGGCTCTCAGCGCAGGTCGCCTCAGCCCCCGTGGCCAGCCCATGGCCATACCCTTTTCTTGACCACACCTGGCCACCAGCGGCCCTCTTGTTGGTCACCAGCGTTATCATGCCTCTATGACCACTAGTTTGATCTCTTGGAACATCGACTCCCTCAATGCCGCCCTGACCGGCAAGAGCGACCGCTCAGCCCTAACCCGTGACCTCCTGGGATCATTGGCGGCCAGACAGCCTGACATCCTGGCCATCCAGGAGACCAAGCTACCCGCCGACACCGGCAAGGTCGACAAACTCCTCAAAGCCATCGGCGACCTCTTCCCCGGCTACGCCATCGTCCACCGGGACTCGGCTCCCCCAGCCCGCAAGGGCTACGCCGGCACCATGAACCTCTACAAGCAATCCCTACCCGAACCGAAGGTGACCTACCCCCAGATCCAGGCACCGGACAGCATGGATGCCGAAGGCCGCATCATCACCCTGGAATTCCCCGACTTCTTCGTGACCACGGTCTACACCCCCAACGCCGGCTCGGAACTGAACCGCTTGCCCGACCGGGGCCAGTGGGATGACCGCTACCGGGCCTACCTGCAGGAACTGAACTCGCACAAGCCGGTTCTGGCCTGCGGTGACTTCAACGTGGCCCACAAGGAGATCGACCTGGCCAATCCCCAAAGCAACCATTTCTCAGCCGGCTTCACCGACCAGGAGCGCGAAAAGTTCGGGCTCCTGCTCAAGGCTGGTTTCGTCGACAGTTTCCGCCAACTGCACGCCGACGCGTCAGGCTTCGACGACCAAGGCCACAGCATCTACACCTGGTTCGCCCAGCGGGTGCCCACCAGCAAGGCCAACAACTCCGGCTGGAGAATCGACTACTGGCTGGTCTCCCGGACCTGGGCCGACAGGATCGTGGACTCGCAGCCCATCGATAGCGGCCAAAGGCTGGACCACCTGCCCATCAGCCTAACCATGGACATCTGACCGCCGCCCCATACATCAGTACCCCCCCCCCATCATCAACCGAGCGCAGCACTCCGGCTACCGGAGCGCTCATTTGGAGGTCAGTGATGGTTACAGTGATGTTTACACTGCGGGCCGGGAGGCTACTGGCACATGAGATTGCCAGCGGCCTCCCGGCCCGCATGTGGTGTATGGCCATGGACTACTCGATCCAATAGGCCAGGGACTTCAGGGGCGCGGCCTCCAGGCGATCCTGGAACTCCTTGATCTGCTCGGGGTCCTTGCAGGTCTCGGGGAAGCACATGTACCTGGTGTCGAAGGGGCGCTCGCCGGTCAGCTTGACATCGATGACCGAGGCCTTGTCGGCCTTGCGGGCCTCAGCGAAGGCTTTCCTGGCATCATCCAGGGTGCGGACAGTGAAGCCCAAGGCCCCATAGCCCTCCGCGACCTTGGCCCAATCGGTGTCTGGCAGGTCCACACCGGAGAGGGGCTGGTGGGAGTCATCCAACTGCTCGGCCTCGATGAAGCCCAAGGTCTGGTTGGAGAAGACCACGTTGATGACCGGTGCATGGTACTTGAGCTGGGCCAGGATCTCCTCGCTGAGCATGGCGAAGCCTCCGTCACCAGACAGGGAGTAGACGGTGGAATCCGGGTACTCGAGCTTTGCGGCCAGGGCACCGGGAACCGCGAAGCCCATGGTGGCGTGCTTGCCGGAGACGCACCACTTGTTGGAGGGCTTGATCTTGGCCAGCCGCAGGAAGTTGATGTCTACATTGCCCACGTCGGGTATGAAGATGTCGTCGTCCTCCATCTGCTCATTGATGATGTTGAAGATGGGCTCGGGACGCAGGGGCGTACGCTCGTCGTTCTTGAAGGAGTCGATCCACTCGTCCCAGTTCTGCTTGCTCTTCAGGCAGCCGCGATAGTAGGGCTTGGCCTCCTGCTCGCTGCCGGCCTCGATGATGGCGCGCAGGGCCAGCTTGGCATCGGCCTGGATGGCCACGGAGACCTCGGGCTGGAAGCGCTTGCCCAGCTTGGCCCCATCAATGTCGATCTGGATAATCTTCGTGTAGGGGGCCACGAACTTGGACCCGAAGGGGTTGTCGGACCCCACCCAGAGCATCAGGTCGCACATGTACTGTGCCTCGGTGGCGGTCTTGGTCGCCACTCTGCCGGCCGACTGGAGGTAGGCCGGGTAGCCGTCCTCCACAATGCCCTTGCCGGGGAAGGTGGATGTCAGCGGCATCTTGTACTTCTCGGACATCTCGATGAGCTCATCGTGGGCACCCTTGGCACCCATGCCGAAGTAGAGGAGGGGGGCCTTGGCCGATTCAATCAGCTTGACGGCCTCCTCGATCAGGTCCTGGTGGGGAGGGGTGGGTAGGGGCTTGCGGAAGTTCCTGGCCGTGGCGACCGGCAGGTCGTCGATGTCGGCCCAGGCCAAGTCCTTGGGGATGGTGATGACGGAGACACCGTTGTACTTATAGGCACGGCGGATGGCCTCGTCCACCAGGACCGGCAACCCTTGGGCGTTGGTGGCGGTGCGGTTGAAGACGGCCACATCGGCGAACATGGGTTCCTCATCCATTGCCTGGAAGAAGTCGATGTTCATGAACTCCTGGGGCACCTCGCCAACCAGGGCCAGCATGGGCACGCCGTCCTCCCGGGCATCATAGAGGCCATTGAGCAGATGAACCGCGCCTGGGCCCGAGGAGCCGAAGCAGACACCGATGCGTCCGGTCAGCTTGGCCTCCGCCGCAGCCGCCAGGGCACCGCCCTCCTCGTGACGCACCTGGATGAAGTCGATCCTGTCCTTCTCGTTGTGGATGGCGTTCATCATGGAGTCGAAGGAACCGCCGGGCATGCCGTAGATGCGCGGCACTCCCCAAGCCTCCAGGACCCGCAGGACCGCGTCACCCGCATTGATCTTCGTCGCCGCACCCGCGGTGCCGTTTGCTGTTTCCATATCCGTACCTCCTTGATGGGACCGGCTAGCTATGCCGATTCTTCCTTGAGTGGCGGCATCATCCTCAATGCCACTCGCACCCTTACTAGCAGACTATTACAAATTTCTGGTTTCTAGTGGCCCATTCAAGAGGAAGTGAAAAAGTTCACACCCAGCCAGGCATCGTCACCGCTGCCAAAGGGCCACACCAGCGGGAAAAGCCCTGGCCACGGCCCGGACTTCATCTGGGTGGGTTGGCTGCTATGGGATCAATCGGTTTTCCTGCCTTAAACCATGCGATGACGATTTGCGTGCGGTCTCTCAGGCCGGTCTTGCCAGGGATGCGGCTTACGTCTCGCATCACCTAGGTGATCTCGCTGGTAAGGTGCCCGGCAATTCCCTGATTGGACAGGCCTTGGGCGATGAGTCCTGCAAACTCATAATCCCTTGGAGTGAGCTTGCCCAGTTGTCGCTTGGCTCTGGCGCCATCATGCACGTGATGGGCATAAGACCTGTCTGTGTTGATGAGTTCCGCGGTGTTGCGTGGGGTCAGTACCGCAACGCCATCGGCGACTGCCTGTATGGCTCTGTTGAGGTCTCGGGTCAAAAGTTCGTTGAGCAAGAACCCGTAGCCTCCGGCATGCAATCCATCGAAGGATCGACTCCGCGGTGTGCAGGCTGGTCAACCCTCTGGCTGGGATGGCCCGGGCTTGCATGACTGGCACCAGCATGAGTGCCAAGGCTGCCGGCAGACACAGTGAAGCGAGGATGCGATGCAACCACCCCACCGTTATGGTTGGGGTGATGGACACCGGCAAAGACTCGACTTGACTGATGCGACTGATGGTCCGGATGGTCAGCAGCGTACCGATCAAAGCCACTGTCACCCCGCATAAGGTTCCTGCGGCCCAGGACGCCAACTGGTGACTGGCAATGAAGGGCTGCCGTCCGATCACAAACTGCGACGTCGCCCAAGCATACAGGGGGCGGACCTGTAGGAAAGAGGCGGCCTGTGAGAGCAGCTGGCCGCGAGCGCCAGGATGAGCACGCGCAGGCAGGTGAGTCCGGTCAGCTGCCAGGGTGTGGCTCCTTGTAGTGCTAGGAGGGCGAGGTTGCGGCGTCGTTGTGCGATTAGCGAGGATACCACTTGCGGGATGATCAGCACGGCGGCGATGGGGAGGGCCACGAAGGGGGTCATAAGATTTTGCCAGCCTGTTCTGCCTTGCACGTCCATGTCAGGTATGGTGCTGACAGCCTTGGCTGAGGAGAGCATGATGGCGAGTAGGACCAGCATGGTTTGTGAGGCCGTCAGCACGAGCGTGACGCCGCTCCATGCCAGGGGTGCGTCTGTGATCGCATCAGACACCGGCTGCCAGTATGGAGTCCCTGTCGGCTATGGCTATATGGCCGTCGTTGAGTCGCACGATGCTGTCGCATTGTGAGACGGCTTCCGGGCGGTGGCTGACCATGACGCCTGCATGGCCTGGATGGGTGGCGAAGGCGGCGAGTTCGTTGACGACATGTCTTCCGGTGTCTTGGTCGAGGGCGGCTGTGGGTTCATCGACGAAGATGACGTCGGGATCGGAAAGCAGGGTGGGGGCCAGGGCCACTCGTTGTTGTTCGCCTCCCGAGAGGAGGGTCACGTTGGCTTCGAGTGGTTCGTCGATGCCCAGTGTGGAGAGCATGTTGGTCGCTAAGGCTTTGGGATATCTGGTCTTGCGCAGGGTAAAGGGCAGTTTGAGGTTGTCTTGCGCGCATTGAGGGCACCATGTTGTAGGACTGGAAGACGAAGCCAAGGTGTGCTCGGCGGAATCATGCCGAGGCGGTGGGCCCCATGTCGGATATACTCTCGCTCAGTATGTCCACATGGCCTGAGCTGACGGGCTCAAGACCGGCCAAACAGTAGAGGATGGTTTATTTCCCGCTGCCTGAGGGGCCGATGATGCCTGTCATGGATTGCCAGGGCGCAGTGAATTCCACCTGGTCCAAGATGGTTATGGTTTCCCTTTTTCTTGGGGATACTTGTTTGCATAGGCCGGATGTGTGGATGGGGGTTTGTCCCTGTCGGTCGGCCGGATGGTATATGTGTTCCAAAGGTAGTCCAGTGCTGGTAGATGAAAAAATGGCGGTGTGAACGTGTGGCGTGCTGTGAGCGGCTATATACTGAGCCACTCCAATCATCAGAACCGCCTCTCATCCATAATCCAAGATGGACGGTGAACCCGTCCGCCAGAACGATTCTTGCAAGCTGGGCCAGTCGAATCAACGTCGGTGGGTGCTTTGCCATCTCCAGATGGCATTCCCGATCAAGGTCAAGGCCACGGCAAGAGACGTACTCGGCAATGAACCTCACTTCCGCTCCAGAGGCAAACGATGAACAGTGGTCGAACCATCAGACCATGGAGGGCGCTCCCATGCCGTCTCGATAAGTGCGAGCCCATTTGATAGCTCTTTCCCTTGCAGTTCTCGTTGGGGGGACATGATTCCTGATTGTTATCGTCAGGGTATCCATTACAACATGGATGTGATCACTCCCTCATCGAGGGGTGCTACTCAGGGAAGTAGGAATCATGAATATCAAGGCAGCGGTGCTTTCCGGGACCAACCAAGATCTGGATATCAGCGACATCGAATTGGATGAGCCCGGAACGGAGAGGTCCTCGTCAAAATGCTGGCCACGGGAATCTGCCACACGCACGCCACGGTCAACATCGGATTGATTCCCGCCCCCTTCCCCATTGCTCCGGGCCATGAGGATGTTTGAATCGTCGAACAGGTCGGCACCGGGGTTAGCGACTTCAAGCCTGGCGACCAGGTCGTCATCGGTTTCACCTCCTGCGGCGGGTGCAAGTACTGCCGTAAGGGTCTGACCGGTGCCTGCGAGCGCTTCCCGGAGCTGAACAGGGCGGGGCCATGAAGGATGGCAGCACCGCCTGCATACCAGTGATGGCAAGGATGTCTCCATTTTATTCGGCCAGTCCTCCCTGGCCACCTATGCCGTGACCAGCGCCAACAGCCTGGTGCAGGTCGAGGATGATGTCGACCTCAGGATTCCTGGCCCCTAGGATGCGGTTTCATTACCGGCTCCGGTACGATCCTGAACTCCCCGGCCCCGCAGGCAGGCTGCAACCTAATCATCTTCGGCACCGGTGCCGTCGGTCTGGCAGGTATCATGGCGGGTGCCACCGCCAATTGTGCCCACGCCATCGCCGTCGACATCAACGACGAGCGCCTGGAGCTATCCCAAGACCCTGGGTGACACCAGACCATCATCAGCATGAATGAGGGTGTTCCCACCCGTGTCAAGGAGATTCCTGACGGCAGGGCGCCGACTGCGCCATGGATACGACAGGTGTTCCCACCGTCGTCAACAACGCCCTGCACTCCCTGGCCTTCAGGGTCCATCTGGCGACCCTGGCGGTCTCCGGCAAGCCCACCGACATCAATATGACCGACGAGCTGGTCACCCCCTCCATCAGCATTTCCGGTGTTATTGAGAACGATGCCATTCCGCAGGGCTTCATCCCCATGCTGGTCGGCTTCTACCGCAAGGGCCTCTTCCCCATCGACAAGCTGACCAAATTCTACGATCTGGACCAGATCGACCAGGCCTTCCAGGACTCCACGGACGGCAAGATGGGCATATCATTCTCGACAAGAGCTACGCGCCGGGCAAGTAGCCAGCAGGCTGCCACCTGAACAAAACAGCTGCCGCCGGCTTCCCAGTACATCAGGCAAGTTGGCGGCATACTCATAGTTTGACTCTGTACGTTGACCGCAGCAGCCACTGCGTCAGGTCAGAGCGGTCAGTTCGGTTCAGACGAAACAGCGTTCAGTCCTGTGCCAAGGCCTGGTCCAGGCCAGCAACAAGGGCGTCCATGAACCCCTCCGTATCCAGCCAGGCCTGATCGGGCCCAATCAGGGTGGCCAGATCCTTGGTCATGCTGCCTGAAGAGACCGTGCCGATGACCACATCCTCCAGGGTCCTGGCAAAGGAGGCCAGCTCAAGGTTGCCGTCCAGCTTGGCGCGCTGGCCCAGCCCTCCGGTCCAGGCGAAGATGGAGGCGATGGGATTGGTGGAGGTCTTCTCCCCCTTGAGCCACTGGCGGTAATGCCGGGTGACCGTGCCGTGGGCCGCCTCGGTCTCCATGGTCCGCCCGTCGGCCGTCATCAGGACGGAGGTCATGAGCCCCAGTGATCCGAAGCCCTGGGCTATGAAGTCCGATTGGACATCCCCGTCATAGTTCTTGCAGGCCCAGATGTACCCGCCCTGCCATTTCAATGAACTCGCCACCATGTCGTCGATCAGGCGATGCTCATAGGTCAGACCCGCCTCCTGGTAGGCCTGACGGTACTCCTCCTCGTAGATGCGGGCGAAAATGTCTTTGAAGTGGCCGTCGTAGGCCTTGAGGATGGTGTTCTTGGTGGATAGGTAGACCGGGTAGTGGCGGGCCAGTCCATAATTGAGGCAGGCCCGTGCGAAGTCCTCGATGGAGGAGTCCAGATTGTACTGGGATAGGGCCACCCCAGGGCCAGGGTAGTCGTAGACCACCCGTTCGATGGGGTCTCCTCCCCCTTCAGGGGTGAAGGAGACCGTCAGCCTGCCCTTGCCTGGCACACGGAAGTCGGTGGCCTTGTACTGGTCGCCGAAGGCATGGCGGGCCACTACGATGGGCTTTGTCCAGTTGGGCACCAGGCGGGGGATGTTGTCGATGACGATGGGTTCGCGAAAGATGGTGCCACCCAGAATATTGCGTATGGTGCCATTGGGCGAGCGCCACATGCGCTTGAGGCCGAACTCCTCCACCCGGGCCTCATCGGGGGTGATGGTGGCGCATTTGATGCCCACATGCTCACGTTTGATGGCCTTGGCCGCATCAATGGTGACCTGGTCGTCAGTGGCGTCCCTGTTGACTATGCCTAGGTCGTAGTAGACCAGATCAAGGTCAACATAGGGCTTGATCAGGCGCTCGCGGATATCCTTCCAGATCACTCGGGTCATCTCGTCGCCGTCCAATTCCACGACCTTGCCGGCCACCTTGATCTTGCCCATCATCACCCTCCGTTAAGCATGCACTGCCGCAGTCCATGATTCCGAGCCCCTCAACCTTCCCTTTACCCAGAGACATAGTGGCATCAGTAGTCGGCTCGCAACAAATGAACATCAGTTATTCGACGGTTCCAGAGTCCTCCGGGCTGAGCAGGCATGGGTTCCGCATCAGTCTTAGGTCTATCCGCATCGTGTTACTAAACAATGCCGACTCTGATATCTCGATGTGAATGACAGGTTACCGGTGGGAAACACTCCACTTCCCGGCAACTATGCGCACACCGCCGGACCAGCCGACGGCGCACAGAAGGCAGAACCTTGCCAGATAGCCCCCTGCGAGGATCACAGCCTTACAGGGGGGTGGTGGGGTGTTAGGAGACCTGATCAAGACCCTGGTAGAGGGGGAAGTCCTGCACCAGGGAGTCAACCCGGGCTTTGAGGGCGTCCACATCGGCCCCCCTGCCAGCGATGAGGCCCTGGGCGATGATGTCGGCCACCTGCTCGTATTCGGCGGCGCCGAAACCACGGGTGGCCAGGGCGGCGGTGCCGATACGCAGGCCGGAGCTGACATTGGCCGGACGCGGATCGAAGGGAACGGTGTTGCGGTTGACGGTGATGCCGATGGAGGCCAGGAGGTCCTCCGCATCCTTGCCAGTCATCTCACTGTCGCGCAGATCAACCATGACCAGGTGAACATCCGTACCGCCCGTCAGCACTCGGATGCCCTGGGCTTGCAGGTCAGGGGCATTGAGGCGGTCAGCGATGATCCGGGCCCCCTCAAGGGTCCGGGCCATCCGGTCCTTGAAGTCACTGCCGGCAGCCAGTTTGAAAGCCACGGCCTTTGCGGCGATGACATGCATCAGAGGGCCGCCCTGCTGGCCGGGGAAGACGGCCGAATTGAGGGCCTTTGCATATTCCTTGCGGGCCAGGATGAAACCGGAACGGGGACCGCCCAGGGTCTTATGGGCGGTGGAGGATACAACCTGGGCGTAGGGCACCGGGCTCGGGTGCAGACCGGCCGCGACCAGACCCGCGAAGTGGGCCATATCCACCCACAGCTTGGCTCCGACCTCGTCGGCGACCTCACGCAGGGCCTTGAAATCCTCCACACGCGGGTAGGCCGACCAGCCGCCGATGATGACGGTGGGGTGGGTCTCCAGGGCCCGCTGACGCACGAGGTCAGGATCAATCAGGAAGGTCTGCGGATTGACCGTATAGGTTTCGGCATGGTAGTAACGGCCGGAGAAGTTCATTCTGGTGCCGTGGGTCAGGTGGCCACCGTGGTCAAGGGCCAGACCCAGGATGGTGTCCCCCGGCTTGGCCAGGGCTTGGTAGACCGCAGCGTTGGCCTGGGCTCCTGAGTGGGGCTGCACATTGGCGTATTCGGAGCCGAAGAGGTCCATGGCGCGATGGATGGCCAGCTCCTCCACCTGGTCCACGAATTCGCAGCCACCATAGTAGCGCCGGCCGGGGTAGCCTTCCGCGTACTTGTTGGTCAGAACCGACCCCTGGGCCTGTAGCACAGCCTTGGGCACGAAATTCTCTGAGGCGATCATCTCCAGGCCCGCGTGCTGGCGCCCCAGCTCCGCATCAAGCAGTCCTGCGATCTGTGGGTCGACATCGGCGATTCCAGCCTCAAAGCCACGGCGTGCCCGCAGACTTCCCGCATCTTCCATATCCGCTCCCCTTGCTCAGCCAAAGCTGCCTGCCAGGCAACGGACACCGCCCGCTGCGCCACGTGTGAGATGGTCATACTCTATCAAACAACAGGACTCCCGCCGATGTGAGCTTGCTTACTCTTCCCAGCAACACGCACATTGTCTACAATCAGCCCTCAACAGGCAACTTGGGTCCACATGATGCCGCGCCGCATTCAGCATGAAGGCCTGGCTTCCACGCACCAGGCAGATACCCCAACAGCACAGACTAACGGACACACATTTCGGCCATTAACCAGGATTCTAAAGCATCACATTCAGTTTCAATGTCCGCCATTAACCCGCAGTCTGGCCATGGCGGCACTGATACAACAAGGCCGCCGGCGAACCGGCGGCCCATGGGCTCCCGCGGCTGGGCTTGAACCAGCGACATTCTGATTAACAGTCAGACGCTCTGCCAACTGAGCTACGCGGGAATGTCTGCATGCCCAACAAGCGCTGAGCACAGTTTCAACATAATAATGAGCTGGCAGCCTTCACGCAAATTGGCGTGTCGCTATGAGCGGAGCGAGTCACTGTCGGCGCCACTCAACAGTCTCGTCAGCTGCTCTAAGTATTCCTGGTAGGCGGCGGCGCCCTTGGCGCTCAGAGTGATGTAGGTGATCGGCTTACGGCCCTCAAAGGTCTTGGACTGCTTGAGGTATCTGGCCCCCTCCAACTTGCTGAGATGAACCGAGAGATTGCCCGGAGTCATATTCAGCAGCTGGCGGAGCCGCTCAAAGGAGATCTCCTCTCCCTGGCCCACCCTGGATAATACCGTCATGATGCGCAAGCGGGACGTGGCATGGATGATCGGATCCAATTCAGACGACATGTTCGTCCCCCCGAACGCCCCGCACACGGTTGGCCCGGTAGGTCAGTAAGGCCAGGGCCAGGAAGCAGCCACCTCCCAGCAGGGCCATGACCAGGTAGCCGACCGTGCCGGCCAGGAACAGCGTGACCACACACAGCAGCAGCATGAAGACGACACACAGGAACATGGGAAGGTCGAATGAGCCCAAAGAGCTTCCGGCCATGTACTGAATGCCGACGATAAGCACCGCGACGCTGTTGTAGAGCATGGATATCTGCCAATCCTGGAGTCCGAAGTGCGTGACCATGACGGTGCACATGCTCATGCCGAAGATGAAGGCCAGGATCCACGACCACCCGAAGGCCG
Organism: Bifidobacterium aemilianum; assembly: GCF_003315635.1. GTDB lineage: Bacteria > Actinomycetota > Actinomycetes > Actinomycetales > Bifidobacteriaceae > Bifidobacterium > Bifidobacterium aemilianum. The sequence goes on from NZ_PDCG01000002.1 coordinate 227,945, forward strand.
TGCCCCTGATGTTGCTCTCGCCACGGAAGCCACTGCCCGTCCTCACCCCAAGAACGATGCTGAGGACCACGCCCACCATGATGGCCAGGCCGTAGAGAAGAAAGGCCCAGAGGCTGGGGACCGCGTGGTTGAGCAGGGAGGAGACGGCCAGGGTCAGGTAGGCGACCATCCACACCAGCCCCCAGACCAGGCAGATGCGCTGCGAACCGGATGCCAGCATTGACGATACCCTACGGTTCTGCTCATTGACCAGCCCCAAGGCCTGGGCGGGGTTCTCTATGGCCTCGGCCTCGGCCTGGTCGCTCTGAGCCCTATGGGCCGGCAGCTGGGATGTCTTGTCGCTCATGGTCATACCTTTCGGGAAGTGCTCGCCGTCAAGCGCTCACTGTCAGGGATGACCATCCGTAGTCATCCGCTAGCAAGTACTTTATGTTGCAAAGTACTTTGTGCCAAGTACCGACATCAGGACGCCTGTTCAGCTCCCTTCAACCAGCTGCTGCTGTAGCTGAGCTTCCAGCCTCACTGGTAGATCTGCCACATGGGCATGGCGGAGTCGATGGAGAAGTCCATGGCTGAGGGGCGCACGCCGGCCTCGACCAGGTTCACGCCCAGCATGGCGACCATGGCCCCGTTGTCGGTGCACAGCTTGAGTTCGGGAATGCGGACCTCCACCCCCTGCTCCTCCCCCACTTCCAGGAGCTTGGCCCGCAGCTGGGAATTGGCCGAAAAGCCTCCGCCGACAATCAGGGTTCGGGAGTCGTACTCCTGGCAGCCCAGCATGGCCTTTCTGGCCAGGACACTCGCCACCGAATCAGCCAGGGAGGCACAGACATCATCGACCGGGATGTGCCGGCCAGCCGCCTCTTCCTCCTCGATCCAACGGGCCACGGCGGTCTTGACACCGGAGAAGCTGAAGTCGTAGGGGTGTTCACGGCCAGCCTTGCCTTGGGTCAGGCCCTGGGGCACGCGGATGGCCTTGGGGTCGCCGCTCTGGGCATGGCGGTCGATATGAGGGCCACCAGGATAGGGGAAGCCCAGGAGCCGAGCCACCTTGTCGAAGCATTCCCCGGCAGCGTCGTCCAGGGTCGTGCCGACCACGTCGACATGCTTGGCCACGTCCTCAACGTGCAGGAGGGAGGTATGGCCTCCCGAGACAATCAGGGCCAGGGTATCGGGAGGGAAGGGGCCGAACTGTAGCTGGGTCACCGCAATATGGCCTATGACGTGGTTGATGCCGTACAGGGGCTTGCCAGCCGCCCAGGCCAGGGACTTGGCACCAGACACGCCCACAGCCAGGCAGCCGGCCAGACCGGGCCCTGCGGAGACGGCGAGGGCATCGACATCGGACAGGTCAAGATCGGCTTCGGCCAGGGCTTGACTGACCACCGGCACGAAAGCCTCGGCATGGGCCCGGGAAGCGATCTCGGGAATGACACCGCCGTAGCGCGCATGCTCCTGCATGGAGGAGGCCACCACGTTGGACCGCAGCCGCCGGCCTTGGACCACAGCCGCCGCCGTCTCGTCGCAGGTGGACTCGATGCCCAGCACGATCGGTTCGCTCATAGTCCTCTTCCTTCCTTGCCTTCAGGCGCCTGGCCGCTGAAGCCCACCAGCCTGGGGGCCAGGTCCAGGGCCATGGTGTAGGCATCGACGTTTTCAGGCTGATAGTAACGCTTGCGCAGTCCAAGACGCCGGAAGCCGAATCTGTCATAGAGGGCCAGGGCCGGCCCATTGTCGACCCTGACCTCCAGCAGCATGCGTGTGGCCCCCTGCTGGCGGGCCCGCCCGATTAGGGCCTCCAGAAGCCTGGCCCCTATGCCCCTGCCCTGCTGGGCGGCCTCCACACCGATGGTCATGAGTTCGGCATCCTCGCCGTCAAACCAAAAGCCACCGTAAGCGCGTAAGTGCATATCCCCAAGGGCGGCATGGGGATTGACCGGGTCTTCCTGAGCCATCGACGATGAGCCCTCTGCTGCCGGGGAGCCAAGCCGGCCATCGGCAGCGGGAATGTCGAGCAGGTAGGTTCTCGCCGGCGCACTAAGCTCATCCCTGACCATGCCAGGAGTCCATGCCCCCGGTCCGAAGAGTTGGACCTCAAGCCGGGCGATCTGCTCGACGAGGCTATCGAGATCCACCGTGCGCGCGTCGACCAGCATCAGCGCAGCCTGTCAGCCTGACCGTTGCCCAACACCCGCTTGAGGGGGTTGGGCACGGAGACATCGGGCCGACGCAGGTAGAGGGGTTCGACTGGAGCCTGGGCAGGTTGGCCAGGCTTGGCCAGTCGACCATGCTCAGCTCGCTCGGCGCAGTGGGCGAACAAGGCAAGGCCGGGGGCTCCGGCGTCAAGGACCGAGGAGTCGATGACCTGGCCCAGATGCTCACCCACGACCTGCCAGTCCTGGGCGTACTTGGCCGCCCCATGGCCCACCAGGTCCACCAGGCACCGGCACCCATCGGCTGCCGTCAGGGCCTCCAGCTGTTCCAGCAGCTTGCTGGCGATGTTGCTGGGATAATCAATATCCATGGGCAGGAGGGTTCGGACACCGAAGGCTTGACCGGCATCATGGGATGTCTGGTCGTAGGGGGGGCAATCATAGAGGGCATAATAGAGCTGCTTGCGGCGGGCATCGTTGACGGCCAGGGTCACATGATGGATGGGCTCCTGCTGGCCGCCACTGGCCGCCGCTGACCCTAGCAGACCACTCAAGACCTCCTTGCCCGACAGCTGCCCGGCCAGATCCCTATCGGCCTGTGGGAGGGTATCCGCTCCCTTGTCGCTGCCTGCGGCACGCAGCAGGGCGGTCATGGCGGCCTGGGGGGCGAGAATGTCCTGGCCAAGCAGCTCCGCCCCGCAAGCGAAGGCCAGGGCCTTGGCAGCCACGATGCCCGCCCTCAGGCCGGTGAAGGGGGCCGGTCCCACCCCTACGACTATGCGGTCAAGGTCTGATGCCTCCAGTCCGGCCCCCTCCACGGCTGTGGCGATGTTGCGCTGGAGTCGTTCCACATGGGTACGCGAATCGGTTTCCACTATGGGCTCATGGCCCACCAGTCCAACCGTGGAACCATAGGAACTATCAATGACCAGGGTATTCATGGCGCCTCCCGCTTCTATGACCTCTAGCACTCTACAACGCCGGGCCAACGCGGTGAATGGCGATGGGCGGCAACTTCCACCGTCCGCCGGTTCTGCCAGCCCGGCAGTTCCTATAAAGACAGGTCCCGCCAGCGAGCGCCCACAGGATTGAACGTCACCAGGCGGCGACCGTCACCGGTGAGCTCCCGCTCCCCAGCGGATGCGACCCTAGCGGCGGCTGGCGGGCGCTCTATGTGGATTTCCAAACGTTCAGACCCCAAGGCGGAGGCCATCTGCTCACCCCACTCCATCAGCACGACGGTGCCCTCACTGGGGTCTTCCAGTTCCTCGTCCAAGCCCAGGGATTCCAATTCATCGAGCAGGCGCCCAACCTGGTCCTGGCCGGGGGCGAAACCGTTGCCACCCAGCCGGTAGGCATCCACATGGACCAGACGGGCGGGGCTGCCGTCGGCGAAACACCCCTGGAGCTCCCTGGCGATGGTGAAGGTTGGTGAGACGATGGGTCCGCTGATGCCCAGGCCCCGGCCGAATCCCTGGGCAAGGGTGGTCTTGCCGGCACCCAGGGGGCCGGACAGAAGCAGGAGGTCACCGCCTCGCACCTGGCGGGCCAGACGCTCGCCCAGGCTTCGCATGTCCTCTCCGGTGGGCACCTCCACCTGCCGTGGCAGGCCGCCACTGTTGCTTCGCTCAGGCAGTGTCCTCCCCATGACCTGACTCCCCTCGTTCTCGTTACCCTGTATGGCCCTAGCACCGCCCTGGCCTGCCGCGCCCATGAGCCCGGCTAAGCGACCCTGCCCTTGTGGCTGATGAGTTCGACGGCCCGTTCAACCGCATAGACCGGATCTCCGCTGCTGGTCTTGCATTCCTCATCCGCCCAGGCCAGCATCCGCAGGCAGGCGCTCAGCCCTTGGGAGGTCCAGCCCGACAGCTTGCGCGTGGAGTTTTTGATGGCCCAGGGGTTGGCCTTGGCCTCAGCCATGGATATGCTCCCCGACCGGACCGCCGAGGCCTTGGCCAGGGTCCTCAAGCCCACGGCCAGGGCTCCCACCATGGCGATGGGCTGGGTCCCCTGTTCCAGCACGGTCCGCAGAGCCACGACGGCCTGGGCGGTCTTGCCCTCTATGGCCAGGTCGGATACGGCGAAACCGCTGACCTGTGGATTGGCCGTCAGATATTGGTTGACCCGGTCAACACCCATGGGGTCGTCCTCGAAGTCGAAGCAGAGCTGGGCGCACATGGCCGCCAGTTCGCTCGTGCTCTCCCCCAGGACCGATACGAGTTGCTGGGCGGCCAATGGGTCCACCCTGCGCCCTTGAAGCTGGAACTGCCCGATGACGAAATTGAGCTTGGCCTCCGGCTTCTTCAAATCGGCCACGTTCTCTACCTGGGCTCCAGCTGAGGCGGTGAGCTGGGTGATGATCTTCTTGCCCTTGGCGCCACCGGCATGCTGGCATATGACGGCGCTGAAAGCGGAAGGATTCGCCCCTGCCTCCTTGCCATAGGCGACCATGGCCTCCACGAGCTTCTCATCGGCGTTCTGCAAGTCGGAGACCATGACTACGAAGAAGTCGCTGAGCAGGGAGGGACTGACGGCCTCATCAAAGGCGTAGTGGTCACAGTCACCGGCATTGAGCTCGATGACCTCGGCCTCCGGTCTGGTCGCCAAGGCCTCATCCCGCAGCTGCCTGAAGCGTTGGTTGTTGAGAAAGCTGTCCCCTCCCACCACAATCCGCAGCGGGGCCGGAACGCTTGCACTAGTCTTCGCCATACTATTCAATGTCGCCGTATCGCTGGACAAGTGCGGGGCAGGCAGCTTCACAAACTTGGCCAACAGTCTGCCCCGCACGGGCCACAGCTATGGCTCCTTTCCTTCTTCTTGTGTCTGCCGGCCTGGTCCCGGCCTTGACCAGTGGCCAAAGATCCTACGGGTATCGCTCCACCAAAAGCGAAGGCGGGCCATCATGGTCAACCGATGGGGTTGACCCAGCCCAGCGGCTTCGCCTGCTCGCCGCCTGCCCTGCTGCCACAGCAGATGGACGATATGGAAGGAGGCCATGATGGCGATCTCCAGCAACAGCATCAGGAGGGCCCCACCGGCCCCGCCCGCCCAGGGAATAAGGAAGGAGGTCTGGCTGCCTAGGCTCTGGGCGGTTCGCTCCATGACCAGGGTTCCAGCTGAGGAGAGCCAGGCCAGAGCATAGGCCAGGGTCTGGTTCCACGTTGCCAGGAGCAGGGCCGCCAGTCCGGTCAGGGTGGAGAAGTCCACGAAGGGCGCCACCAGCATATTGGCCGGCAGGGAGAGCAGGGGCAATTGTGGCTGCATCAGCACCTGGATGGGTAGGGTGAAGGCCTGGGCGCTCAGCGTCATGGCCATCATCTCCGCCAGAACCTTGGGTAGGTGGGCTGATAGGCCCCTAGCTATAGGTCTGGCCATGGTTCCTATGCCCAATACCGCGGCAACCGATAAAGCGAAGCCGTAGCTCCTGGACATGGCGGGATTGACGAGCAGGACACCCATGCTGGTCCAAGCGAGGCTGCTCACCAGCTGCGACGGCCTCCCCCGCCACATGCCGCAGGCCCCGATCAGCCCCATCACCAGGGCCCGGAGGACTGAATCCGACGGATACACCATCAGGGCCAAGGCGCAGTAGGAGGCCGTGACAGCCAGGGCGACCAGCTGCCGAGGTAGGAGCAGCCGGGCGCACAGACGGCGGATCAAGGAGGCCAGAAGTGCGAAATGCCCGCCGGAAACGGCCATCAGATGCATGATGCCCGCCTGCCGGAAATGGGTGGTCAGCATACTGGCATAGGTCTGGTTGACAGGTTGCCGCTCCCACAGCCCTGCAGACTCTGTCAGCCCCTTGATCGGCTTTCCTGCGTCCTTCGAGCCTTCAGAGTCAGCTGTGGCAGGCTGTCCCAGGTAGTCCTGACCCAGGAGTCCAACGGTCAGGCCAGGGACCAGCACCCGACCCTGGTCCGACAGCCTATCGGTGACCTGGAAGAAGGACCGCCAGGAGGCATGGACCACCCGCTTGATCCATGGCGCCTGTGCGAGCACCTCGATATGTCCATCCTGACCGGTCAGCCAAAGGGGCAACCGGCCTACGGGAGCCAGCCTCAACTGGCCACTGAGTTGAATATGGGAACCTGCCAGCAGTGTGGAGCAGGCCCGCTGGTCTGTCAGCAGGAGCCTGACAGGACTGTGGCTGGTGACCTGCCTACCCTCGCGTGTTATGCTCTCCAAGCTGCCATCAGCCTGGCAGAGCGCCTGCCGCATGGACGAGGCCGTGACCGGACTGGTCAGTCGCAGCCGCGCCTGTATGCTTGCCCCACCCTGGCTGGCATGGACCATGGCCGGATCGCGGGACTGCATCAGGTCCGTCGACAGTGAGGCCAAGGCCCCCAGCAGGATGGTCAGCAGCATCAGCAGCAATGACGGGCGTAGGCCACGAACCAGGCTGCTGCAGAAGGACCAGCACCTACCCGGCAACCCCCGCTCCTCACAACGGCTGAGCACCAGGACCAGGAGGACCAACAGCCCCAGGCAGACCAGTATCAGCCAAGCCTGCGGGGCCGTGAAGGCCGGCTCGCCCGTGGTCCAGGAGCCAAAGCAGCCATGGGCCAGCAGCATACCGGCCCACATGCTGATGCCGATGGGGACCATCCTCCAATCCTTGCTGCCGGCCTCCATGCGAGGGTTGGCCCCAGTCCCTGTATGCATACCCTTCACCTCCTCCATTCAATCCGCAATCCAGAAACCTTCCGGCCCCTCCCCCGCACCACTCGTTGACCAACTGGGTCGGCAAGGTCCACCAGGCGAATACCGACCCGTCGCAGGTCTGGGTCTAGACCCTGGTCTGGGGACGCAGTTTGTCCAAGGTCTTGGCACCTATGCCGTCGACCTCCAGGAGTTGGTCGACGCTGGTGAAGCGTCCTATGCGCTGCCGATATTGGACGATTCTTGAAGCCATGACCGGCCCCACCCCCTTGATGGTGGTCAGTTGGTCGACCGTGGCTGTATTGAGGTCTATCCGGGCATCAGCGCTCTGAGTGGACTGGGAGCCAGAGGGGTCTTCCCCAGCCTGCCGGTCCTCCTGTCCGGCCGGATTCCCCTCTTTCGATGGTTCCCCGGCCCGCTGGCCGCCGGCCTGGCCCACATCGGCTTGTCCTTGCTTGCCGGAGGCTGTCTGCTGGTCCTGTCTGCCGGCCCGCTCTTTCTTCCCCGCTCGGGATGCTGACGCGGCAGTGTGCGAGTCGAGGGCAGCATAGTTGAGGGACTGCTGGACGAGCAGGGTCAAGGAGGCGCACAAGGCGGCCACAAGCACAAGAATGGCGATCAGGGCATGTATAGGCCGCAAGGCCAGCCTAGGTGTGTGGCGCCTGGCATTCAAAAGTGCCTGAGGCCTCCCATCGCCGGGGCGAACCCCGACCATGGACCCCAGATCCAATCCATGACCATGGCTGCCAGCCTTATGGGTCAAGGCATCGTTGCCCCTGTTGAGCCCAGGGAAGCTTTGGTCCTCTGCCTCCTCGAGTTTGCCGGCAGACTTCATACGGGCTGAAAACTCCCCGAAAGGAGAACCCTCCTCCCCGCCCAACACAGGGGAACCAGAGGCAGCCATAGGGGCATGCAACTCGCTGGACTCGCCTGGGACCGGACAGCCACCACCGGCAAGACCTACGGGAGCATCCCTATCCGAGTCATCCCCATGGTCCGTCTCCACCCGTGGCGGCAAGGCGACAGGAGGGGCCGGAGAAGCCCTGATTCGTTGTCCTGAAAGCATAAGGTCCATGGCCCCACTATGGGGGACCATGGACCTGTTCCCCAGCCTTCAGCAGCTATGTGGTCGAAGGCTGGCACTTATCCACAAGCGGGCGTGTCGCCATTCATCCTCCCCCAGCAGCTACAACGGTCCACTGCCCGGGGCCGCCGCCTACTGGGCAGGAACGATGGAGACGATCTTGGGGGCCTTGACGATCACCTTGTGGGGCTTCTTGCCTCCCAGGCGCTCGGCGACGGCCTCCAGGGCCATGGACTCCAGCTCGTCGGCCGCGATGTCGGGGCTGACCTCCAGCTTGGCCCGCACCTTGCCCTTGATCTGGACCACGGCCGTGACCGCATCCTGACCGGTATAGCGTTCGTCCGCCTTGGGCCAGGCCTGCTGGGCCAGGGATTCCTGGTGGCCCAGACGGTTCCAGAGCTCCTCGCTGATGTGCGGGGCAATGGGTGAGAGCATGAGGATCAGGGGCTCCACGGCGGCCCGGGGGACCTTGCCTGCCCCCAGGGAGGTCAGGTGGTTGTTGAGGACGATCAGCTTGGCGATGGCGGTGTTGGGACGCATGGCCTCCATCTCCTCGGTCACCTGGCTGATGGTGTTGTTGAGGAGCTTGAGGGTCTTGAGGTCCGGCTCCCCCTCGCAGATATGGACCTGGCCGCTGTTCTCGTCGACCACGTTGCGCCAGAGCCGCTGCAGGAAGCGCATGCCGCCGATGACATTGCGGTCGTTCCATGGCCTTGACTCGTCCAGGGGCCCCATGTTCATCTCGTAGAGCCGGAAGGTGTCGGCGCCGTAGTCCCGGTACATGTCGTCTGGGGTCACGATGTTCTTCAGGCTCTTGCCCATCTTGCCGAATTCCCGGTGGGCCGGCTGGCCATGCCAGGTGAAGGTCGGCTCGCCGGAGGCATCGGGCTCCCCCTCCTCCACCTCGGCCGCGGGCAGGTACTGGCCCCGGTCGTCCGTGTAGGCGTAGGCCTGGATCATGCCCTGGTTGAAGAGCTTGTGGAAGGGTTCGGCCGAATCGACGAAGCCCAGGTCGTAGAGGACCTTGTGCCAGAAGCGGGAGTACAGCAAGTGCAGAACCGCATGCTCCACGCCTCCCACGTAGAGGTCCACACCACCGGAGGCGCCGGCGGTCTCGTTATGGTTGGGCCCCATCCAGTAGTCGTACTCGTCACGGTCCACCATCTGCCGGCTGTCAGCCGGGTCCAGGTAGCGCATGTAGTACCAGCAGGAACCGGCCCAATTGGGCATGGTGTTGGTGTCGCGGTGGTAGGTCTTGGGGCCATCGCCCAGGTCCAGGGTTACGTTGACCCAGTCCTGGTTGCGGCTCAGCGGCGCCTCCGGGTTGGATTCAGCGTCGTCGGGGTCGTAGGTCTTGGGACTGTAGTCAGGCACCTCGGGCAGGTTGATGGGCAGCTGGTCGTCAGGCACCAGGTGGGCCACGCCCTCATCGTCATAGACAATGGGGAAGGGTTCGCCCCAGTAGCGTTGGCGGGAGAAGAGCCAGTCACGCAGGCGGTAGGACACGGTGCCCTTGCCCACCCCGGCGGACTCCAGCCAGGCGTTCATCTTCCCTATGGCCTCGTCAACCGTCAGCCCGTCCAGCGACAGGGCGTCACCCTTGACCTTGGTGGCGTCGATGGAGGAGTTGACCACGATGCCCTCGTGGGAGACGTAGGGGGCCTTGCCCTGGTAGTCGTCCAGGGTCTGGCCCGATTCAGGCAGGGGCTTGACCGTGTAGATGACCGGCAGGCCGAAGCGCTGGGCGAAGTCGTAATCGCGCTGGTCGCCACCGGGCACAGCCATGATGGCACCGGTGCCATAGCCCATGAGCACGTAATCGGCGGTGAACAGGGGCAGCTTGGCGCCGGTCACGGGGTTGATGGCATAGAGTCCGGTGAAGAGGCCGCTTTTCTCCCCTGCCTCGTCGACCCGGTCCTTGGCGGTCTTGGCCTCGGCAGCCAGACGGTACTGGCGCACGGCTTCCCGGGGGGACCGGTAGCCGCCGGTCCAGGACTCCGGCGTGCCCTGCGGCCAGGATTCAGGGAGCTCGCGCAGCAGGTCATGCTCGGGCGAGACCACGGCGAAGGTGCTACCGAAGAGGGTATCGGGGCGGGTGGTGTAGATCTCCATATCCCGCTCGCCCTCGGCCGTGGGCACGGCGAAGTGGACGGAGGCTCCGTGGGATTCGCCGATCCAGTTGCGCTGCATGAGCTTGACCTTCTCTGGCCAGTCGATGGTGTCCAGGTCCTCGATCAGCCGGTGGCCATAGGCGGTGATCCGCATGGACCACTGTCGCAGCTCCCGCTGGAAGACAGGGAAATTGCCACGTTCGGAACGGCCCTCGGCCGTGACCTCCTCGTTGGCCAGCACCGTACCCAGGCCCGGGCACCAGTTGACCGGGGACTTGGAGATGTAGGCCAGACGATAGTCGTTGAGCAAATCGGCCTGTTCGGCGGCCGACAGGTCATCCCAGCTGCGCCCCTCATGACCGGGCATGGCCTTGCGCCCGGACCTGAAGAGCTCGACCAACTCCGCAATGGGACGGGCCGACCCCACTCCCCCGTCGGCGCGCTGGTAATCGGGGTCGTACCAGGCGTTGTAGATGCGCGAGAAGATCCATTGGGTCCAGCGCACATAGCCGGGGTCGATGGTGGCGAAGGAGCGTCGGTCGTCGAAGCTCAGGCCCATACGGTGGAGCTGGTGTCGCATGTTGGCGATGTTGGCCTCGGTGGTCACACGGGGGTGCTGCCCAGTCTGGACGGCGTACTGCTCGGCGGGAAGACCAAAGGCGTCGTAGCCCATGGCGTGCAGCACGTTCTCGCCCTTCATCCGGTGATAGCGGCTGACCACATCGGTCGCCAGGTACCCCAGGGGGTGGCCCACATGCAGGCCCTTGCCCGATGGGTAGGGGAACATGTCCATGGCGAAGAAGGGCTTGCGGCCCTCGGCGTTCCTGCCCTTCCCGTCGGTCAGGTCGCCGGACACGTTGGCCGCCCAGAAGGTGCCCTGCTCATCCCAGGTTTTCTGCCACTTCTCCTCTATGCCCTGCGCCATCTGCGCGTTGTATCGGAATGCCGGCTCCTCGGGGTTCTGGCCCTCAGCCGCTGTGCTTTGCTGGTTCTCGCTCATAGTATTGGATTATCGCCGTGCAACTGGACACCAGCCAGCCGGGCATTACTATGTGAAACGGCCATAGGACCGGCGCTTGGGCGCGTTGGCCTGCCAGTCCCCTATTTGAAGAGGCGCGATCGGGTCAGGAACCAAGTGACGACACCGGCCAGGACCATGGACGAGACGACCACGATGACAAAGCCCCAGGGGCTGTCGGAGAAGGGCATGCCCAACATGCCGTCTTGGAAGTTCATGCCGTACATGGAGAAGATCAGGGTGGGCACCGCCAGGGTGATGGAGATGATGGTGAAGATCCGCATCACGTTGTTGAGGTTGTTGGACACGATCGAGGCGAAGGCGTCGGTCATGTTGGCCAGGACCTGGCTGTAGATGTTGGCCATCTCGATGGCCTGCTTGTTCTCGGTGATCACGTCCTCAAGGAGGTCGGCGTCCTCCTCGTACTGCTTGATGCGGCTCAGGGTGTTCAACTTCTCCATGACGATCTCGTTGGACTTGAGGCTGGTGGTGAAGTAGACCAAGGTCTTGCTCAATTCCAGCAGCATGAGGATTTCCCTGTTCTGCATGGAGTGGCGCAGCTTGAGTTCCAGCTTGTCGGATTCCCTGTCGATGATGCGTAGGTAACGCAGGTAGGTGGTGGCGTTGCGGTAGAGCATCTGCAGGATGAAGCGGGACCTCATGAAGGTGTTGAAACCACGGATCTTGCCCTCCATGAAGGGATGGAGAATCGGGGTGTCCTGCATGCAGACGGTGATGATCATGTTCTCGGTGACGATGATCGAGAAGGGGATGGTCTCGTACCAGTCCCTGCCGCTGCGCTCCTCCACGGTGGGGATGTCCACGATGATCATCGTGTAGTCATCCTCAACATCGACGCGGGAGCGCTCCTCATCGTCCAGGGGGGCGCGCAGGTCGGCCAGATCCACTCCGGTCTCCTGGGAGACGGTGGCCAATTCCACATCGGTGGGCTGACACAAACACAACCAGCAGTCCTCCTGTGGTTGCTCGATGGACTCCACCTGGCCTTCGACCGTCTTGAACATCTTCAGCATTCGCGTCTCACCCGCCTTTCACGTGCCCTTCCCCGCAAGGCCCATCCTCACTCGGGAATGCGTCGGCCGGCAGTGGCTGGCATCTCACCGGAAGTCATATGTTTCCGGCCCATCAGCCCGGACTAACGTCCAACCGCACAACCTCACCTAGGATAGTCCATCAGCGACCCTTGAACGACACACCCGCCGGCCCTTGGGCCGGCCATCTGCCTAGAGTTCAATCCACTCCGGCATGTCTGGACCGTGCAGGTCGGCCGGACCATTTTCCCAGTCCACCAAGGAGGCCACCGCTGGGCCTTGGTTGAAGGCTTCCAGCTGCCATTCCAGGCCGCCGTTGAGACGATGGATGGGCTTCATGACCGACCAGAAGGCGTTGCGCATGCGCCCCATATCCATCCGGCTGTCAGGATCCATGCCCAGCAAGGTCGCGATGGTGGCCACAATCCACGATCCATGCCCCACCAGCAGGAGGGTCTCCGACTCCTGGGACTGCGAGCTTTGGTCGAGCATATCCAACACCGCCTCGGCCCCGCGCCGGCCGGTCGCCCCCTTGGATTCGACACCATAGGTCGGCTCTTCGCCCAGGTCCGCCTTCCATGCCGCATAGGCCTGGGCATCCATGGCCTCGATTTCCTGACGGGTCAGGCCCTCCCACTGGCCGAAGGCGCGTTCACGCAGCCGAGTGTCCAAGTGAACGGGCAGGCCCACAAGGTCGGCGAAGGCGTGGGCGGTCTGCTGGGCCCGGAAGAGATCCGAGGACACGATGGTCATCTTGCGCTGGGCCGCAGGGGCATTGAGGAATTCGTTGATGTCCGAATCCTTGTTGGCCTCCGCCCCGGGGTGGGCCAGCAGTTCGGGGTTGCGGGCCACCGCCGAGACCTTGGCCCAATAGTGGTTCTGGGCCAGCTGATAGGCGCTCTGGTCCACCTGCCACAGCCCGACGATGTCGAGGGGGATGTCGATCTGCCCCTGCATGCGACGCTGTAGATTAAATGAGGTACGTCCGTGCCTCAGGAAGATTACCTGGTCAATCATGCCCGCCTCCTATTTCCTTTCCGGCCCGGCCCCATGCTGCCAGGTCCCCTCGCCGCCCGGTCCGACCGGTTTGGCCACTGTCGTCAATCCTATCGATTTGCCTGCCGTAGTGGTGGACACCATGGGGCAGTGGCGTTGCGGGAGAAGAAAAAGACTGCCGACTGCCGTGGCCACATCCAAGCGGGCAACAGCTGACAATGGGGAAATGCTAGTCCCCTTAGCACACTACTTCCCTGCCCTCGAATTTCGCGCAGACAGAACGTTTACAGGGCTGTATTGACAGAATGTCAAACCCCTAACTATACTGGTTGCAAGGTTGTTGACATAATGTCAATGTGTCTTGGGAACCACGAACTCGTGGGACCCTCGTCACACTGATAAGGCACAGAAGAAGCGAGAGATGCAGACAGTTCCAGATAAGGGCAACCAGGGACAGCCCACCCCGGGCAACAAGACCTCCTCCATGGGCAAGCGCGAGCAAATAGTGCAGGCAGCCCACGAAATCTGCCTGGCGAAGGGCTTCACCCACATCACCGTAAGCGACATCGCCAACCGTGTGGGTATGACCAGGTCCCTCTTCTACCATTACTTCCGAGATAAGGATGACGTGGCCGAAGCAGTTCTCGACAACGCCATAAACTCCATCATCGCCCGCCTTGACGCTTGGAACGAGACCCGCGAACCCGGCAACGTGGACAAGGCCCTGGATGACATCGTCCGCTTGATGAGGAACATCATCAACGATGAGGGACCCTTCAGCCAGAGAATGGTCCAATCCGGCAACGGCGGCCTGTACATACGGTTCGTGGACCAGGTCACCGAGCGCGTGGCCGATTACATCGAGAAGACAACGGTCAAGGATTTTCTGCGCGTACACGGCGAAATACCGATTCGCTACCCGCGCGAGACCATCATGCTGCTCATCTCCGGGTCCATCGCCATGCTCAGGGAACACCAGGAGATCAGCGACAAGATCATCAAGCAGATCTTCGCCCAATCACTGCACCTGGAACCGTACCTGCAGGATTAGGCCCATGAATTTGTGACCCCGCCCCATAGGGCATCAGCTTGCTCCACGGACCCGGCCACACAGGAAAAAACAACATACACGAGATAGAAGGAAGTAAGCACCGTGTTATTCCAAGTCTACGGCTCCAACGCCGTCTACCAATGGCTGGGCTGGGTACTGGTATTCTGTGCGCTGATAGCGGCCAACGAGATTGCCCGCCGTACCAAGACCGGAGGCATTATTTGCTTCATGGCCATTCCGGCCGCGTTGACTGTCTATTTCATCAGCATCTATGTGGGCGTTGCCATGGGAGCCGAATGGGCCCTGAACAACCCGACTTACACGGAGATGAACGGCTGGTTCCACTACGCCAAACTCTATGCGGCCACCGCAGGTTGCATCGGCTTCATGATCCTCAAGTACGGCTGGGGAAAACTCGGCAAGGTCAACTGGTTCAAGTGCTTCCCCTTCATCATCGTCGCCATAAACATCCTCATCGCCATGGCCTCCGACTTCGAGTCCGCCATCCGCGGCTGGGGCGGCACCTTCGTCTCCAGCGAGGGCGTGACCCTCATGGGTGGCTGGTTCAACGTGTTCAACGGCATCGCCGGCCTGATCAACATCTTCTGCATGACCGGCTGGTTCGGCATCTACGCCTCCAAGAACAAGCAGGATATGCTCTGGCCGGACATGACCTGGGTCTTCATCGTCGCCTATGACATCTGGAACTTCACCTACACCTACAACTGCCTGCCCACCCACTCCTGGTACTGCGGCCTGGCTCTGCTTCTGGCCCCCACCTTCGCCAACTTCCTGTGGAACAAGGGTGGCTGGATCCAGAACCGCGCCAACACCCTGGCCATCTGGTGCATGTTCGCCCAGGTCTTCCCCCTCTTCCTGGATACCAACCACTCCAAGTTCGCCGTCCAGTCGGTCAACAACCCCAAGGTCAACCTGGTACTCTCGATCATCTCCCTGGTCGTCAACATCATGGCCCTGGCATACATCCTGTGGCGCGCCAAGCAGCAGGGCGTCAACCCCTGGACAAAGGAGATCTTCGGCGGAACCCGTGACTTCGAGCAGGCCATGGCCCGCGCGGAGAACCCCACCCTGGCCGCCGCCGCCAAGGCCAAGCTTCAGGTCATGAAGGCCGGCTCCACCAAGTGAGTCTGTTTGCAATCACCATGCAGCTGACGGCCCCCACTCAGCATCAAGCAGTGAGATAGCGCCAGTTGGCAAGCCCTGGAGGGTCCGAGATTCATCTCGGACCCTCCTTTGGTATGCCTGAAAAACTCGCGGGCTTTCCATGCGCCCTGGCCATCCCCTAGCCAGGAGACCCAACCCTACGATGACTTGATTGAGGGATCTCGCAAGTGAAGACCTTGCTCCCCTACGCCTGGTCCGGTCGGCGGCTGACCACCCGGCCCGCTTGCCGCAGCCTGGCGGCCAGTCCCTCCGCATCCAGACTTTTGGAGACCAGGTCCTCCACCCAACCGTACAGAGCGTTGTGACCGGGGTCAGGGGAATCGTCAATATCGAGCTCCACCCCACGCATGGCGATCAGGGCCAAAGCAATACGGATGGCGGTGCGCTTGTTGCCGTCGCCGAAGGGATGGTCACGGACCAGATAGGCCGCGAAGGCGGCCGCCTGCTCGAATATGTCAGCGAACCGGTCGGCGGGACTGCGCCCAAAGGAGGACAGGAAGGTGGAGGCCACCACCGATTGAACCCTGTCGGCCTCATCCCCCTTCTCGATGGCATAGCCACCAGTGGCGGTCATCTCGGCCATATGGGTATCCAAGACCGACTGGACGAAGGCCAGAAAATCCTGCTCCCTGTCCAATTCCAGGGCAGGCGCCAGGTCGGACCAGTCGGCTGAAGCAGAGACAATCTGAGAACTCACAGGGTCATGGCTTGCTATGGTTTCCAAGAGCTGGTCCCGATCTCCCAGCTGGCCTGGAATCCAAGCCTGCAGGACATTTCGGTAAGGGTTGAGCTTTGGCTTCCTGCCAGGCTGACTTGCTGATCCCATGGCTGACCGACCTCCTTGTCTCGCTCAAGCATTTTTCAAGATCCTAAAGGTGTTTGGCCAGCGGTAATTGACATGACCGATGGCCGAGGCCAGGCTGCCGGCATGAACAGGAAGATCCAGACCATCACGGGAGCGGATAATGTCATCTCCCGCAATCACGCTTCCATCTCCCCCCTGGTAGGCCTCCAACCAAGCCGACCCCTGCCTGCAGGCGAAGCACACCATGTCGTAGGCGGTCATGAACCCATACTTGGCCATCACCCCATCAAGGAGAGGCAGCAGGGAGGCGTCATCAGGAATGCAGCCGCGCGGCCGTGTCACCCGCCGTCTGCCGTAGCCCTTGAAGGCCTGTACCACCGCTGGTTCGACGGGTCCCACCTCCCATGCCTCGATGGCATCGGTGAACAGTGGGGTGTGATTGTTGCGCAGGGATTCAACCTGGGCGAAATAGACCAAGCTGTTGAGCATGAGGTTGGTCATGATGGTCGTGGAACCGTAGCGATCAATAAGCAGATTTGCCACATCGAGGGAATTCATGCTGTCCTCCCTCTCCAGCGGTCCTTGGTGCACGTCGAATAGCGTGCGCATTATCGCAGTCCATCTCAACCCCGCGGACAATCATACGTTGACCCTAATGACTTTGCACGCCCAGCCTTAGCGCAGCGAAGGGCCCGGTTCATAGGAAACCACAGGTAGAAATGATGGAAGCAGATGTCTGGGACTTCGCAATCTCGCTGTTCCACGTACCCAACGGCAGCGGGCAGGACCATTGGCGCCTGCGCCTTACGCCCGTTGCCACCGCCCGCCACAAGCAACAAAGGCCACAGACAAAGAGCCGGCGACCACCCACATGTATGCGGGGCAGTCGCCAGCTCTTATCATCGCTTCAAGCAACCGACCGGTCAGATGCCGAAAAACTCGGTGGCGATCTTCTCCACGGTGTCTCCAGCAAGCTGAGCTGCGTCGTTCTTTGTCTGCATGATGCGGCCAAGGAGCTTGTCAGCCTCTTCAAAATTCAAGGACTTGCCAGCCTCCTTGGAGATGGCGACGATATCGTCAACGCCGTCAGCATCGGTCAGCTTATCGATCAGTGTCTGCTTATCCATGTTCAATACCTCTTTGTGTAGTGGTTGACTACACCAGTATAGGTCCATCCCCCTATGGTCGGGCACACCATCGCCGCGGAGCCCTCTCGCGCGCCACTCCCCGCGCCACACTTGCCGCAGTGACCAGGGTAGGGCTCTCTTGATAGAGTGAATCCATCACACACGCCTCCATGAATTGTCGAATCGTGACAGAGAATTGAGTGGACATGTCATCGAATGCCAATGGATCATCACACGACGAGCCATTCACCGCAACAGCAGAACCATCCAACGGGCACAATCCAAGACCGACTCCACAGCCAGCTCCGTTGAACAACGGTCAGAATCCTGACGGCAATCCGAAACCTGCCACTCACGCCCACAGCTGGAAAGCGCTTCTAGCTTCCATATGCGCCATCGCCATCTTTCTGTCCTTGGGGCTTGGCTTCTGGCACTCGCATACGAGAAGGAACTACCAGCACTTGGAGGACTCGTACGCCAAGCTTGAACGGAAACTCGACCGCAAGGACGATGCGCTGAAATCCGCGAAACACAAGATAGATGAACTTGAGGACCAGCTTGACGACACCACCGATGCGCTCAAGACAGCCCAGGACCAGCTGCGGACTTCTGGCTTCACCCCGGCAACACCCGATGACCGCACCTTGCCTGATGATGAAAACCACCACCATCACCAGCAGCAGCACCAAGACGACCACAGTCAGCACAAAGACAGTCCAGACACTCAGGCCGACGCTGTGGGCCGCGGCGACTACTGCGACACACCTGGGGAACAGAAGCCTGCCCGCAGGGGCGGACTGCTGACCTGCAAGACCCCGCGCAATGGCGGACACCTGCGCTGGCTCTACTGACCAACACAAAGCCCCGAGACCATCCACCAAGCTGATCTGAATACCGTCGATACCCATGCCGCCGGCATCCTTCACCGCCGTTCCCCAAACCGCTGCCGCTACTTCCAGTTAGCCATCCAGCAACCAAGATCAGCAGACTCCTCGGATGGAACCCCGGCAACAGATAAGGTTCCTCCGACTGGTCCAGCCCTCGGGCCCAAGCAACCATTTACCTATGCTGATGGCCGACAATCCGGCCGGGATTGGGCGCTCGCCCATGCCCGGCCGGATTGCAGAAGTCAGTCCTGGCTAATCACCAGCAATGACTTGATGGCTGTGCGTTGATCCATGGCCTCGTAGGCCTCCTGCACATGGTCCAAATCGAACCGCTTGGTGAATACCTTGCCGGGGTCAATCACATGCTGAAGCACAGCGTCCAGGAGCAGATCCTTGTCATAGGTCGTCACCGATGCGGCACCACCACGCAGGCCGATGTTCCGCCAGAAAAGCTCGGTCGTGTTGGTCTGAGGGTTCTGGGGTACACCCACACGCCCCACCAGCGAACCAGGCCGGCCCAGCTGGAGTGCGGTCTGCACCGCCTGATCGGTTCCCACGCATTCCAGTACCGCGTCGGCAGCGTCGCCATGCGTCAGATCCATAACAGCTTTCACAGCGTCATCACCACGTTCCGCCACTATATCGGTCGCGCCGAATTCACGGGCCAAACGCTGCCTGTCTTCATGCCTGCTCATGGCTATAATCCGCTCGGCGCCACGAAGCTTGGCCGCTATGATGCCGCAGAGGCCGACTGCTCCATCACCCATGACCACGGCGGTGTCGCCCTGCGCCACTTCGGCACTGGCGGCCGCATGGTAACCGGTGGCCATCACATCGGAGAGAGCCAGCAGTGAATTGAGCGTATCGTCGGAGTAATCGGCCGGACTGCCAGGGATTGGGACCAAACCCCAGTCGGCATTGGTGTATCGCAGGTATTGCCCCTGATATCCGCCATTGCCTCCCGGCTCCTGGTTGGAACAGTTGCCATCGAATCCTGCCCGGCAGGCGGCGCAATGGCCGCAGCCATGGGTGAAGGGAACCACCACGAAGTCGCCGGGCTTGATGGCTGTGACATCATCACCCACCTCCTCCACGACCCCTATGGCCTCATGCCCCACGAAAGTGTTGGCCTTGCGCTGCGATATACCCCGGAACCACCAGAGATCCGATCCACATACACAGGCGCGAATAATACGGACGATCGCATCCGTCGGCTTCTCGATGGTGGGCATGGGAGCCTCGGCCACCACAACGGTGCCTGGCTTTACGAACATTGCTGCTTTCATGCGTTTACTTCCTTACTTTGAATACTGAAATGTGACCTGTTTGCCTTGCGAACCGGCAGGGCTCTTTCCGCCCCGCAGTTCGCCTAACAGGCCTGTTCACATTGAATGTGTGGGTCAGTAGACGGGCCTGGGCTCGCCCTGGGTGTCCGGGTCAGCCATGCCAATGCTGTCCCGCGAGTAGAGGCTTGGATCCTTGATCAGGCGCAGAACCAGGTCGGCCACACTGGCTCTGGACCCGGAGACGCCAAGATACTGCTCGTGCCTTGTGGTGACCGTGTACTTGATCTCATTGCGATCGTTGAGCCAGGGCAGTCGCAAGGTCGTGTAATCCAGACCGGATTCCTCCAGAAGCCGGTCGGAATCTATTGCAGCCTGTAGGCCCCACTTGACCTGTTCATGGTTCCAGACACCGAATTCCCCAGGAACCTCGCCATAAAGACCCAGAATGTTGGTGAAGAGCACACGGTCCACATGATTGCTTTTCATGGCTGATATGACATTCCTGGTCATGGCATTGTCTCTGTCATGATCAACCACAGCGACAAAAACCATATGCTGGCCAGACATTGCCTCTTCCACCGACTTGGGATCCTCCAGATCCGTCTCCACGACGCGAACCCGTGGGTTGTCAGCCAAATCAGCCAATCGTGGGCTATTGCGCAGGCCGAGGGTCAGTTCGACATCTGTGAAGGCCTCCTCGTGGAGGATCCTATCCTCGACAATCCTTGCAATCTGACCATTTGCCGCCAAAATCAAGAGTTTCATCCTTGTTTCCTTTCCTGGTTTGGGTAATGCATTCATGCCGGCACTTACCGACTGGACCGTCGGCTGTCGGCTTTTTACTCGGGAGATTTATCTCAATGGGTATCGCTGGCTGGCAAGCTGAGTAGCCACCGACGAAACTCATCACGCCCGACCTCGGCAAGCCTGTCCTCAACCGAGAAATTGTCCAGCAGCACTGAGGTTGGCGGCAACAGCGACTTGAGCATCTTCTGGGTATCTCCGGACCCATAACCTGCATGGGTGGAGAATGAGGCCACGGCTTTGCCTGCCAAACGACCTCCATACTCCTTCATAAAGGAACGCATCGGATTTGCGGGGGTCATATTCCATATGGGATGCCCCAGAAGAATCAGCTGATAGGAAGCAATGTCGGGCATATCATCTGCCTCCAGCTGAGGCCAGGCCCGCCCAGCTTGCTCGGCGACGGCCCGATCGACCGTCATATCGTAGTCGGCTGGGTAGGGTTGACTCACGACCAGCTCGTAGATGTCGCTGGACAGGACCTCGCTGGCAAACAGCGCCTGTTCCTCGGTGTTACCGCTCCGGGAGAAATAAACAACTAGCGTTTTCGACCCGGTGCCCAGGGAACGAACGGGACCCGCGAGCGCGTTGGTGTCCTGACCATCGGAGCGTGCTCCCCTACCCATGCTTCTGGCTGTCATTGCTTCACCTTGGTTTTCTCGGATGAAGTTCTTGCGACTGTTGAGAAACCCCCTGAGCCAGTCAGATACGGTCTCATGACTTCAGGCAGCTGATTGCGGCTGAACCCGCGAACCGCTTCCAGGGGGTTGACCATGGACTCCGCTATGGTCCAGGTCAGCACGATGCCGTACATCTGCGTCATGATGAAGGAGGACATACCCTCAACCGACAGGCCGGATCCCAGGGTACCGGCCTTCACCATCAGGTCCAGCAGGCGGCTAAGGTCTCGCCGGTCCTGGTCCCACTTCCCGTGACTGCCTGAGGCTGTGGCGATGTACCTGACCCATTGCCTAGCCAGGCCGATCCTGGCATCCACAATCACACCCATATAGGCCAGCAGATATTCCTCGACAGCCTGGACCGGAGGGCGGGTGGCATAGTCCTCGACCTTGCCGGTGACGTCGGCGAAGTGGGCCTGGCTTAGGGCCTGGATCAGCGCCTCCTTGCTCTCAAAGTAGTTGTAGAAGGTTCCCTTGGCTATGCCGCAGGCTGCAACCAGCTCATCCACGGACACATCCTCATACCCATGCTCGCCGATCATCCGGTCAGCGACCGTCAGAATCTTTGATCTGGTCATTCTGGCCTTGTCCTCACGCCTACCCATCCGAATCACCTCCAGGTCCAGCATAACCTCGCGGAGCCAAGAAAAATGACCGTCAGTCATATTTATGTTCCCAGCAGAATCCCGCCCACTCATCTGCACCCGCCTACCCAAATGTGGCAACATCGTCGCTAAGGGGATGTGCACCGAGTAATTGGTCACATTAAGGCTTGGTAAATAACAAATTACGCAGCAACATGCGCATCAGGACACTTTGTTACTTTTGGGGCAACGGACAGAGGGGCCCCATGGCATCGCTGCCGTGAGATGAGCCAGCAGCAGGGTTGTTGGGCGAAGCCGGCGGGCTTTTGAGAAGGGCGGCGCTCGATGATTACCTAAGCGCTGACCTGCACGTATCTGATTTACAACACCGACTGCCCGCTCCCCCGCAGCGAATATCCCAGACTGGTTCCAGGGAGAGGGGGGCAACACTTGTGTTGCCACTGCCCATAGAGCTCACCCAGACGCTTGGCAACCTCAATGCTGATGTATAGCAATCCAACGGCAGGTGGACCGGGAGGGCTGGCTTCATACCTTGGTCTGCCTTGGCGTGAGGGCCGATTACAGCATGGTCAATTCTTCAATGGCACGGCCGCCATGACCATGGGTTGGGCAATGACCCATGCTTGTCACCAAGCCGGGAGTCCGGAGTCACAGCCGATTAGAGCCTAGTCACAATGCATCGGGAGCGTACCGACCGTGAGAGCCCTCATGTGCCTGCCCACTTGCCGAGAAATCGATGGGCAACAGACGTATATGGATGCGGACTCACGGCCGTGATCAGCGGATGTCCGCGTGCAGGGTTCGATGGGCATCGGTAGACTGAAGAAGGTTGAACACAGGGAGGCTTCATGAAGTATTGTCCGAATTGCGGTGCCGTATTGGAGGAAGGGGCACGATTCTGCCCGCATTGCGGCCGGGCTTTGTCAGAGGCTTCCTTGGCTCCGAAAGCTGACAGGGATGAGCGGACGGACCAGCGCGACGATGATCAGACGGCATCTCCCGCAGCAGCAACGGATGCACCTTCAAGCTCCACGCAGCCCTCTGAAGCAGCAGCGACGGCAACAGACGAGGGGCAAGCACCGACGCCGACCGAAAGCACGGCGATACCCGCAACGACACCAACAGACAAGCAGGAAACAAGGGCGACAACGGATGCAAGCCAGGCAGCCCAGGTCGATACTGAGACCCAATCTGCCGACCCATCCCGCCCCCATCCCCATCGCATGAGGTTCATCGTCTTGCTCATGGTGGTGCTTGCCCTGGTTCTGAGCGTCAGTGGCTTCGCGGGCTACAACTACTACCGGTCCCATTCTCGCTCCTATGCCCTCTCCCAGTACAAGGGATCGAAGGAGGCCCTGGACAAGGCACAGCGGCAACTGGCATCGGCCATCACCCAGGCCGACAAGTCCGCAGGGAAGATCAAGCAAAACCAGGTCGACCGCCCGACCACAGTATCGCAGTACAGCAAGTCAATGTCAGCGGCGACCAAGGAGCATACGGCCAAAGCACCGACCATCAAGCATCAGGATACAGCCAGCATCGAGGAACTTAACGCTGCTGCGGCCAGCAACCTGCGGTCAGCCACCTCCATGACGGACGCGGGCAAAGACCTGTCTGACAAGGCCAAGGCCGTCGTGGACTCCAAAGCCTCGGCGGACAAGACCCTCTCGCCAGTCGACCAGAAGGTCAAGGCCGCTGAAGACCAGAAGAAGGCCAGCGACAAGGAGGCCCAGGCCCACAGCCTCGACCTCAAGGCCCTGGCAGCAGGGGATTATTCCAGTCTTGAGGGCACCTGGACCAACCAGGACGGGGCCTGGATGAAGATAGAGCAGGGCAAGGTCATCCCCCAGAACCCCATCGAGGGCACGATCCCGCCCTATCCACTGGTCCAATGCAAACGCGTGGAACCGTCGGGGCTGCCCAACGACCAATGCGTCGTGCGCCCCATGCCCGCCTCCCAGTTCCAGCTGGTCCAGCAAGGGGCCATACAAAGGAACCACGGCCGGGGACCGGACGCACAGTACACCATCCTCGCCGTCCAGAAGGGTGCCGAGCTTTACAACACCGGTTACCTCCACCCCCGCATAATCCCTGACCCCACCGACCAGACACGGGACCGAATCATCCCCGGATATAACAGCGGCCAGGGCCAAGGACCCCTGTGCGGGAACGCCAGCTGCGCCTACTACCGGGACAAGGACAGCCAGTCGCTGTCGCCGCAGACCCAACAGAAGCTGGATGCCGCCGTCAGCAAGGCCCAGAAGGCGGTTGACGGTCTGACCCAGACCTGGGCAAAGGACTCCAAAGCCGCCTTCCAATGCCGACTGGACCTGTTGACCGGCAAGAGCCAGGGCTGCCCCACCAGTTCGGCGGCCACCGAGTCCAAGAGCACCGGTGTGGCCAATCTCGACCAGATCAAGAACGGCGACTTCTCCTCAATCTCCGGCATATGGTGTGATGCCGCCAACACCTGCATCACCATCAAGAAAGACGGAAGCTACTCCCCCATTCCCGACCGTAACCATGGCAAGCTCATCCACTCGGACCAGTCCTGGCTCCAGGACGGCGGCAAGAGCGGGGTCATGGAACTCATGGATCTGAACGGCCCCCAATGCTTGGATCAAAACGTGGTCCCCGACAACTGCGACGGCGCCCACACCATCTGGCCCACCAACCTGCTGTACTTCCCCAAGGGTTCGGCACCCTGCCCCAACAGCGATGTCTGCTGGGCCTTCGGGTCGGATTCGACCCTGCAACCCACCGACTTCGACACTTCCAGCCCCTTCTTGGTCTCCATGTCCAGACATATGAACGAGATGCCCAGCAACGAGACCGTCTACCGCTTCAAGGGCCCGGACATTCCCACGCCCAAGAGCGCCATGGAACTGACCGCCCTGGGCAAGGGTGATTGTTCCTCCATCCAGGGGCGGTGGGTCAGCCCCGATGGAGCGGTTTTCGACTACCAGGACCAATGCCCCAGCTTCAGTTATGTGGATGGATCAGGCAATCCGACCCGGTGGCAGAAGCCTGTGGTCCACGAGAACTGGGCCATCCAGTCCAACACCAGCTACACGGCCGGCGGTGGCGACAGCAGGGTCTTCATACCCGCCGGACACAAGCTCCCCGACAAGTATCTGAGGCTCTACAACGCCCCCACCGACAACTCGGATGTCAGCAAGGACAGGATCTTTGAGGTTGGCGGCATGGCCGGGCAACAGGACCGGGACCCAGCACAGATCGCCCACTACCGGCAGTAAGCGCCCACTACTCCGGCTCGCCAGACGGCTGAGGGTCGGAGTAGTGGGCACCATCGGCGAGCCCGCCTGTACCGAAACCCTTATTCCTGTTTGCTGCCGTCCACTGTTCAAGCACTTTGTGGACTAAGCGGCATCAGCATTTTTGCGGTAGTCATGATTGTGCTCACAACAGGCCTCCACGCCACCACCGGCTTATTCAAGAAGATGCAACATTGAGCATCCGCGGGGAGATCAACGGTCAGGGTGGTCCTGGGTTAGGGTTCACGGGACCACACCTGGTAAAAGGACTTCGCATGGAATGCTGTTGCTTGTATTGGATTGTCTCGCCTAGTGCCCCCTATTTGAGCGGATATTCTTCACCTACGCCTAGCTGTCACCCTTCGTGCGGCCTATGAACCACTGCGCGAGCGTGATCAGCACAATCAGTATGAATGTGATGAGCCATATCAGACGGAGGCGACGACGACATCATGCCGCAGGGTCATCAGCAAGGCCGCAATATAGGTGCCTACAGATAGTGACAGATTTTGGATCATCCGCTGCAAGGCACCGATCGAACCCTGCTGCTGCACCGAAGACAGGCTTAAGACCGATGAGACGTTCGCCATCTGGAATATGCCTCCCACCGACTCCATAGAGCAGACTGGCCCACATGGCCTTACTACCTCAACAAGGAGTTCGGCATCGAAGTGGGCACCATGACCGCCACCCACGCCTACACGAGCTCCCAGATGCTCCTGGATGGACCCAAGCGAGGCAAGAAGGACCTTCGGACCATGCGCGCCGCCACAAACCACACGGTCCCCCACTCCACCGGTGCCGCCAAAGCCATCGGCCTGTTGATCCCTGAATTGGCTGGACGCTTGAATGGCCACGCCCAGAGGGTAGCAGTCCCCGACGGCTCCCTGACCGAATTGGTGACGGTCCTCAAGACCTCGAATCTCACCGTGGACCAGGTGAACGAGACCATACGCAGCCACACTGTCGGCAACGAGAGCTTCTCCTACAACGACCAGCAGATCATCTCCTCGGACGTGGTCGGCACCACCGCCGGCTCCACGACCCAACCCAGACCGAAGTCACCGGCAGCGGCCAGACCCAGATCATCAAAACCGTCGCCTGGTATGACAATGAATACGGCTTCACCTGCCATATGATTCGTGCCCTGGACCATCTTGCCAGACTCTAGCCCAGCACGGTTTTGGCGATTCCAACACTCATCACAGCGAGACTAAGCGGTCAATAAGAGGACGGCTCGTAGTCTTACAGCCCGCCCACACTGAACATAGAAACCCCTCAGAATTCCCTTGATTGCGAGGGGTTTTATGGTTGCCTGACAAGCCTGAAGAGAGTGGATGGCAGGTCTTTGCCGGAACAACACGGCCCGCCATCGACCGGATCAAGTTCCACATACCCGTCAGATACCCCAACAGTACAAGCTGACAGACACTCCATTGGGCGCATAACCCCTGACTTGTGTAGTACATCATGCATAATGTTGCACGAACTGACCATACTCGGAGAAGCAGAAACCCCTGGAAGCTAATGTCTCCAGGGGTTTTACCGTGCGCCAGACAGGATTCGAACCTGCGACCTGCTGATCCGTAGTCAGCTGCTCTAATCCGCTGGGCTACTGGCGCAAACTACTATTGTCACCAACCTGTCAGACACCTGGCCGTTTGCGACAACTCATATAAGATACCGCGACTGGGCCCGTAAGGCAAACAAGGCGTGTCGCAAAACAGCCTGAGGCTAGGCGGCACGGCGCCGGGTGGCCACCGACCGACGGACCGACCAGCCATGGGTCAGGCTCCCGCCCTCGCCTTCCTTGACCTGGGTCTGCAACACCGGTTCGCCGTCAGCCACCAGCTTGGGGCTATCCACGCCGCGCACGGCGCTCTCGTCCACAATGACCTGGATCACGTCCTCCATCTGCGGGAGGCTGAACATGGTGTCTTCCAAAGTCTTCTCGATGATGGTACGCAGGCCACGGGCACCGGTCCCCTGGTCCATGGCGGTGGCGGCGATGGCGGCGATGGCCTGGTCGGTGAAGGCCAGGTCCACCCCGTCAACGGCGAACAGCTTCTGGTACTGCTTGATCAGGGAGTTGGCCGGCTCGGTCAGCACCTTGCAGAGGTCCGCCTGGGTCAGGTCCTTGAGCACGCTGATGACGGGCAGGCGCCCTATGAACTCCGGCAGGAGGCCGAACTCGGCCAGGTCATCGGCTGTCACCTGCTCCAGGAGCTCCTCCTTGCTGACCTGGTGCTCATGCCAGGAGGCCCCGAACCCACTCTCGTGGCGGCCAAGCCTGGTCTCCACCAAATCGTCCAGACCCACGAAGGCACCTCCGCAGATGAAGAGGATGCCCCGGGTATCAATCTGCACGGTCTCCTGGTCCTTGTGCTTGCGGGTACCCTCCATGGGCACCGAGGCGATGGTGCCCTCAAGAATCTTGAGCAAGGCCTGCTGGACGCCCTCTCCGCTGACATCACGGGTAATCGAGGTGTTCTCTCCGGACTTGCGGGCTATCTTGTCGATCTCGTCGATATAGATGATGCCCTGCTGGGCCCGGGCCACATCGCCCTCAGCGGCCTGGAGGAGGCGTTGCAGTACGGTCTCCACATCATCGCCCACATAGCCGGCCTCGGTCAGGGTGGTGGCATCGGTGATGACGAAGGGCACGTTCATGACCTTGGCCAAGGTCTGGGCCAGGTAGGTCTTGCCCACACCGGTGGGCCCCATAAGCAGAATATTGGACTTTGCCACCTGCACGTCGTCCAGAATCCCGGCAGGCCCTTGCTCGGACTGGGGCTGGTCTTGCCCGCCCTGGGCCTGGGCAGCCGTGCGGTCCAGCTTGCGGGCCAAGTCCCGCAGTTCCATATTGACCCGCTTGTAGTGGTTGTATACGGCCACGGACAGCGCCTTCTTGGCCTCGGATTGCCCGATGACGTACTTGTCGAGATAGGCGTAGATCTCGGTGGGCTTGGGCAGGCTGAGCACGCTGATCTCGGCATCCTGCTTGCGGTCCTCGGAGATGATCTCCACGCACAGGGCGATGCATTCGTCACAGATGGCCGCGCTGGGCCCGGTCACCAGCTTGTGGACCTGACGTTCGCTTTTACCGCAGAAGGTGCAACGAGGCGCGTCTTCGTTGTAACTGACAACCCGTCCCATGGACTTTCCTTTCCCTGGCCACAAAGCCTGCGCAACCCTTCCACCGAGCTAGGCAAGGCAGCCCTGCATGGCGGCTTACCGGAGCTAGCGAGGGTCTACTTACGACCATACCCCCAGCAGCAACTGTAGGGGGTACGTGTTTGTGGAGATGTGATGACCTTCATGGTCGGCGCCGGCAGGCCGGACAACGGCCCGCAACGGCACAGCCCAACGGAAGGCAGGGCTTACTTGCGGTGTTCCAGCACCTCGTCAACCATGCCGTATTCCTTGGCCTGGTCGGCGGTGAGGATAGTGTCCACCTCGATGTCCTTGCGGATCTTCTCCACGTCCTGGCCGGTGTGCTTCGCCAGGGTCTCCTCCAGCCATTCGCGCAGGCGGAGCATCTCCTTGGCCTGGAGCTCTATCTCGGTGGCCTTGCCAAAGCTCTGGTCGATGGCGGGCTGGTGGATCAGCACGCGGGCGTTTGGCAGCATGAGTCGCTTGCCTTCGGCACCTGCGGCCAGGAGGATGGCTGCGGCGGAGGCGGCCTGACCCAGGCATACGGTCTGCACGTCGGGCTTGATGTACTGCATGGTGTCGTAGATGGCGGTCATGGCCGTCATGGAGCCACCAGGAGAGTTGATGTACATCATGACGTCCCGGTCGGGATCCTGGCTTTCCAGGACCAGGAGCTGGGCCATGATGTCGTCGGCTGAGGTGTCGTCCACCTGCACTCCCATGAAGATGATCCGGTCCTCAAAGAGCTTGGTGTAGGGGTCCTGGGTCTTCATCCCATAGGGGGTCTTCTCGCTGAACTGCGGGAGGACATACCTGTTCTGGGGCATGAGGCCGGATATGCCACGGGGGCCTGCCAGCCGGTCTGCGCGGGCAGCGAACTGGGCTTCTTCACTAGCCATGGATTCACTCACCTTCCTGAATCGTGCTTGAGGTGTTCATGGTGCCCGGCGTGGTGACGATCTTGTCGAAGAAGCCGTACTCCAGGGCCTGCTGGGCGGTGAACCAGTGGTCATACTCGTTGTCTCGGTAAATCTCCTCAAGGGTGTGGCCGGTCTGCTTGGCCGTCAGCTCGGAGAGGGTCTTCTTCATATCCATGATCAGCTCGGCGTTGATCCGCACATCGGTCGCCGTCCCACCGACACCGCCGGAGGGCTGGTGCATGAGAATCCGGGCGTGGGAGGTGGCGAAACGCTTGCCGGGGGTGCCCGAGCTCAGCAGGAACTGCCCCATGGAGGCGGCCATGCCCACGGCAACGGTGGCCACGTCGGGCTCGATCAGCTGCATGGTGTCGTAGATGGCCATGCCGGCGGTGATGGAGCCACCGGGTGAGTTGATGTAGAGCCAAATGTCCTTTTTGGGGTCTTCGGCGGCCAGCATGAGCATCTGGGCGCAGATGACGTTGGCGTTGTCATCCTTGACTTCGGAGCCAAGCCATATGATGCGGTCCTTAAGCAGACGATTGAAAATCGGGTCCGTGATGGATGGGGCCTCGCCCTCATCCATCGAGGGTGAGGATGTCAGGAATTCTGCCACCATGTCTCCTTCTGAGCTATATCAGCTTTTGATACCACCCACACAATACCGCCTTCAACCGACCATGCCGCTACATTTGCGCTAATTGCGTGAAAGGCGGACCTGCTGCCAATGCAGTAGCCGCTTGGACACCAAGGCCGACATGGCCACAGCCAACCCCACTGGCACAACGAGGGACATGCCACTGCCGGTCAGCTCCATGACCAGACACATGGCCATGAGCGGCGCCTGTTGCGAGGCGGCCAGCAGGGCGCAGGCACCAATCAGGGCGCAGGCCGCCAGGGAGTCTTGGGGAAAGGCCGCAATCCAGCCCAACCCCATTATGGCCCCGACCGTGGCTCCCAGGGCTATGCCTGGCTGCAGGACTCCGCCGGAGGCCCCAGAACGGATGGTCAGCAGGGTTACCAGGCCCTTGGCGACGGCAACCAGCAGCAGCATGAGCAACAAGCTGGAAAGTGCCTGGCCGGCGGTCCCGGCAGAGAAGGCCGGTTGGGCCGCGG
This sequence comes from Bifidobacterium aemilianum, assembly GCF_003315635.1. Classification (GTDB taxonomy): domain Bacteria; phylum Actinomycetota; class Actinomycetes; order Actinomycetales; family Bifidobacteriaceae; genus Bifidobacterium; species Bifidobacterium aemilianum. Next base: position 257,909 of record NZ_PDCG01000002.1, read on the forward strand.
CCCGGCCATTGCCCATGACCTGGGGAAGCCAGATGGCCACCAGGCCGGTCACCAGGCCAGCCAGGGGCATCTGCCAGAGCATGGCGCTTCCCTGAGTGGGCTTATGGGCTTCAGCCCAGTTGGACCCACAGCGAAAGAGGGTGCCACAGACCCCGCAGACCACTCCCCCAAGCAGGGCGAAGACCATGATGCTGGGGGTGGCATGGGCCTGGAGATGGGGCAGCTGGTAGAAGACCTGGTCACCTCGTATCAGCGATGCCGTGAAGGCCGCGACCGAGGAGGTTCCCAGGGCCATCAGCACGGTTTCGATGGTGATGTCCACCAGAAGAATCTCCAGGGCAAAGAAGAGACCCGCCAGGGGCGCATTGTAGACACCGGCCAATCCAGCCGCAGCGGATATGGCAACAATCAGTCGCCGATCCTGGTCCGCCAGCTTAAAGAGGCCGCTGAAACGTTGCCCCAGCATGGCACCCAACTCCCTTGGTGCCACCTCCCGACCTATGGAGGCCCCACAGCCCACAATCACAATCTGCGTGACCACATGGAGGAGGGTCTGCCAGCAGGGCATGCCTTGCCCGTCCACCGCCTGCTTGACCGAGGGAACACGAGGGCTGCGATTGCGCAAGAACCACCAGACCAGGGAGGCCAGTGTCAGCCCCAGCAGGACGGACAGGCAGCGCCGCCAGGGGGCCACATGGAAGGGACCGGGAATGGAGGGACTCTCATGAAAACCCAGGGCCAGTGATTCCACCATGGTCAGTAGCAAGCTCAGCAGACCCGCGGCCATGCCGATCAAGGCGCCCAGAAGCAGGATGGCCGACACCTGCCAGACCAGCCGGTCGGCACGCTGCAAGGACGCTGGTGACTTGTTAACAGCCTTACCCATGGCCTGCTCCTTTCCCTCGTCCGCTCCCCCACTTCCATATCGTGCCAGGCCCCGGACTCGATGTCAGCCGTCAGCTCCTGCGAATCCCCCACGCGAAAGGGGACCGGGAGCCGAGCTCCTGGTCCCCTTCTCAGGTCATCGCGTAGGGGTCACTTGACCACGCGGCACTGACTGCTTGCAGCTAGAGCCTCACTCAGCCGACAGCTCGTCAGCCACGGCCGCTGCTGCGGAGGCCGCCTCCACGCTTTCGGACTCCTCAGCCTCCTCTTCGGAACCCAGGAAGGCGCTCAGGTCAAGCTCCTTGCCCTCGCTCTTGAAGGTCACGGCACGCATACCGGCCAGCAGGCCCTTGGAACGACCGACCTCCTGCACGGCGGAACCCAGCTGGCCGTTGGAGACGATGGCGTTGATGAACTGGGAGGGATCCATGCCGTACTGCTGGGCGATGGAGGCCAGGAAGTTGGTCACATCGGCCTGGGAGACCTGGACTTCCATCTTCTCCGCCAGGGCGTCGAGCACAATCTGGTCCCGCAGCTCCTTCTCGGCGGATTCCTCCGCCTCCTTCTTCTGCTCAGCGGTGGCCTTATCGGAATCGGCGGTCAGGCCCTTGAGGTGTTCGGCGGTGGCATCCGCCTTGACACCCTTGGGAACGGGGATCTCCAGACCCTCCTGGAGCTTGGCCAGGAAAGCGTCGCGGGCGTCGGTGGCCTGGCGGGCTTCGGCATCACGCTCGCAGGACTTGCGAATATCGGCCTTGAGCTCATCCAGGGTGTCGTACTCGGATGCCTCCTGGGCGAACTCGTCGTCCAGGTCAGGCAGTTCCTCGGCCTTGACGGAGTTGACCTTGACCTTGATCATGGCCTTCTCGCCCTGGTGGTCGCCGGCCTCAAGGGTGCCCTCGAAGCTGGTCTCCTCGCCTGCGGACAGGCCCTCAAGGGCCTCATCCAGACCATCAAGCATGGTGGCGGAGCCAAGCTCGTAGCTCACACCCTCCTGGGAGTCGACGGACTCACCATCAATCTGGGCGTCCAGGTCAATGTTGGCGAAGTCGCCCTTCGTGGCGGGCCGATCGACACCGACCAGGGTGCCGAAACGCTGGCGCAGGGCATCCAGGCGCTTGTTGACATCATCATCGGAGATCTCGGCCTTGGGCACGTCAATCTCCATGCCAGCCAGGTCGGGCAGCTCGATGTCGGGGCGACGCTCGACGGTGGCCACGAACTTGAGCTTGGTCTCGTCCTTGGCGGACTCGGGAACCTCCTGAACATCAATCTCAGGCTGGGCCATGGGGCGGATCTTCTTCTCCTCCAGGGCCTTGGAGTAGAGATCCGGCACACCGGCGTTGACGGCCTCGCCAGCCACCGCCGCAAAGCCGATCCGCTGGTCAATGATGGCGCCAGGCACATGCCCCTTGCGGAAGCCAGGAATGTTGACCTGCTTGGCGATCTCCTTGCGGGCCTGGTCCAGATAAGGGTCGAACTCTTCGGGGTCGACGGTGACGGTGAGCTTCACCTTGGTGGGCTCAAGATTCCTGACGCTGATTTTCACGCTGATGCTCCTGAATACTTACGGTTCTTCGTCAATACTTCTGCCTATAGGCAACCGTTACATAATACCGCGACTCAAGGACTCAGCAACCAACCCAATCTGCCATTCCCGCGCCCCCTGTTCCCTGAGGAATCCGGGCAGATCCAGACCTTCGGTAAGATCCATCCAGCACAGGTTGCGCAGAATCTGTGGCTTGATGACCATGTCAACGGGTGTGTGGGTGTCATCGGCTATCTGGCCGATGATGGCCTTGGCCCGCCTCAGCCGCTCATAGCGTTCGGGATGACGTTCCTTCCATAGCTTCATGGACCGGGGCGCATTGACGGATGCTGCCTCCTCCTGAAGGGTGGATTGATCGGCCCACTGGTCCCGGGGCAGGTTCAGGGCCTCTTGGATAACCCGTTTCCAGACACTGGGCTTGACCTGACGCTGGATGGGGGCATAGCGCTCGAACATCTTGTCCTGCTCGGTGCCCATATGGATGCGGACCCGCTCATTAAGGGAACGGATACGACGGAAATCCTGCCCCCTCCGGGGCTTCTTCTGGGCGGCCTCGATGATGGCAGCATCCGATAGGAGCAGGGTGGGAGCAATGTCGTACTCCCTGGCCAGTCTGTCACGTTCCTCCCACAGAGCCTTGGCCACGGTCTGTCCCAGCCGGTCACGGTTGAGTTTGCTGAAATGGGAGATCCTCATCCAAGGAACTGGGTGCTGGGCCTGGTGGCCCATGCCCTTGGCCAGTCGGTACTCGAATTCCTGCCGGGCCCATTCCTCCTTGCCGGCCGCTATGAGGTCGGCGGTCAGCATGGCCTCCAGCTCGATGAGCAGTTCCACGTCCAAAGCGGCATAATTCCGCCAGTCTCTGGGCAGGGGACGATAGGACCAGTCGGCGGCGGAATGTTCCTTGGCCAGACTGATGTTGAGATAGTGCTCCGTTACAGCCGCCAGGCCAAAGTGACGCAGACCAAGCAGTCGCGCCGCAACTTCAGTGTCATAGAGGCCGGCCGGCCTCATACCCAGATCGGCGAAGCCAGGCAGGTCTTGAAGGGAATCATGCAGAATCCAGACGGCGGAACCAATGGCCTGGTTGAATTCCTCCCAGTCGGCCCCGGCCTCGCGCAGGGCAAACGGGTCGAAAAGCACAATGCCCGCACCCTGACGTTTGAATTGCACCAACCAGTCCTCATGGCCATAGCGGTAGCCGGAGGCCCGTTCGGCATCCGCGGCCAAGGGCCCCTGAGCCTGGGCGAAACGCTCACACGCCTTGTGGAAGCCCTCCAGGGTATCGGTAACCTCAGGAACACCCTCTTTGGGTTCCGTCTGCAAGCCAGGTTCACCGCTCAAGACGTGCGGCCTCCTTCTGTCTATACTGCCGTCTGGTCCTCGCTCACCCTGTTGCCAGGGTCCAATTGTGCTGCCGAACGCAGAAAATGCGCCCACACATCCACCTGCTCGCCGGCATTCCAGGAACCGGATGCGGATGAATCAGCCGGCGTCCACGATACACGCATCTGGCAACCAGAGCATGGAAGATCCTGGTCCAGCCCGAAATGCGTATCGTGGGACAAGGTCACCGTCCCGTGAATATCCATGGCACCGCCTCGGCGAAGATAGCCGGACATCTCATCCCAGTAGATGGACGGTGTCAAAGGATTGTCCTCAAGCTGGCCCAAAGGCAGATCAGCATATGCCGCGCAACGCCAGCCTGCGGGCCCAGACTCCCGCTCCCCCCGGTACAGCAGGGATATCCACCCCTTGGCCTGGCGGAATTGGGGTAGGGCCTCACCGCCCCCCTCCATGGCCATGATGGTGCCAGCTCCCCGGTATGACCCCATGGGGTCTGATTGGTAGGAGGTCGCCATGCCATCAACCATGCTGATACCGATACCGAAGTCAGCCTGTGCTTTGGGCACCGGAATCTCCCGATAGCTCATGCCAGCCAGGTGCCGTATGAGGCTGACAGACAGCACCGCCTGCCAGACCTCATCAGGAACATTATGGGGACGAACCAGCTCCCTCGCTGCCGTTCCCTCTGTCTGTCTCTCCTGGAGGTCAGATACCGCTTGGGGAAAGGTATAAATATCTGCCATACTTTCTAGGCTACGACCAGCGGGTCTGACTTAACGGATTTGGAAGGTATGTTGTCGATTTCGAGACATGTTTTCCACCCTCCACAGGCTGCACTGCGACCCAGGTCTCAGTAGAGAGGCGTCCTTCAGGATGGGCCATATTGGGTCGTTCTCTCGACCATGAATCAGTCAGAGGATCTGCCCTACTGGGCGGATGGCACACCAAGTATGCCTATAGTCACAAAGCTGCGAACATGCGGAAGGTGCACGGTAGGACCACGGTGGGCACAGACGCTTGTGGCCTGCTGCCATGGTCATGGCAGGAGACCACAAGGCTCCAGGTGAGGACAGCCGCTAGGACTCAGCCCGCACTGGCGGTCAGAGACCCTGAGGAATTAATAGACCACGAAGCCGTGACTCTCGAACTGCTCCTTGACCCTCTTCCTGGTATCAGCGGACGGGCCTTTCTTGTCTTCCAGCTTGTAGGGTATGCGCAGTTCATGCCACTTGGGCCGGCCCAGTTGGTGAAAGGGCAGCACATCAATATGCTCGACGGATTGGCCGAACTGCTCGCAGATCCTGGCGACATTCTCCACGTTCTCCACAGCGTCGGTCAGGCCTGGGACCAGCACGAAACGGACCCAAATCTTGACCCCATGCTCACGCAGACGGTTACCGAAGGCGATGGTTGGAGCCAAGGCCCCCTCAGTCACCTCATGGTAGGTCTGCTCATCGCCGGCTTTGACATCCAGCAGGCAGAGGTCTATGTCGTCGATCATCTCATCGCTATAGTTCTTGTTGAGGAATCCGGCCGTATCCAGGCAGGTGTGCACTCCCATCTCCTTGGCCGCCCGAAAGACCCTGGAGACGAAGGCTGGCTGCATCATGGACTCTCCACCGGAGAAGGTGATGCCACCGCCAGTGGCCTTGAAGACATCCTTGTAGCGTTCGACTTTCTTGACCATGGCATCCAGATAGACCGGCTGGCCATCGCGCATCTTCCAGGTGTCGGGGTTCTGGCAGAACTGGCAGCGTAGGGGGCAGCCGCTCATGAAGACCGTCATACGGGTGCCGGGTCCGTCCACGGAGGTGTTGATGTCCCAGGAATGCACAAAACCAATATCTCCGGTACGCAGGGCGTTGATCCGGTCGTGCCGGTCCAGACCGATCGGGGATTCAAAACCCGACAGTCCGCCCATCAGTGTCTGGCTGGCATATTCCTTGGACTCCTTGAGCATATGTGGCTTGGTGGTGTGGAATTGTGTGGCCAGGGCCATGCTGCCCTCCTTCAAGATCGTTGGCACTGTCTCTAGTGTCGTTCAACCAGTACAGACTACTGGTTGCGCCGAAGTATGTGTACTTGCTATCAGCCGAACATACTTACCTCACTGTGGAGCCCCAATGCCGCCCCTGTCGGCTTGTGCTGGCATAGGGAGGGCAGGGACATAGGAGCGGGGGCGGAGCCATGACTAGCCCCGCCCCCGCTGCACCTATCTCTGGCTCACAGAGCCGCCATCATCAGTCAGTGACGGAACCCTGGTGGAAGGTACGGGAGATGACATCCAGCTGCTGCTCACGGGTCAGCTTGACGAAGTTCACCGCATAGCCCGAGACACGCACGGTCAGGTGCGGGTACTTTTCGGGGTGCTCAACGGCATCCTCCAGCTGCTCCTTGCGCAGGACGTTGATGTTGGCGTGGTACAGACCATGGCCATTGCCAGCGTCCAAGATGCCCACCAGGTTGCCGATACGCTCGTCCTCGTCACGGCCCAGGCCGTCGGGGGTAATCGTATTAGTCAGCGAGACGCCATCCAGAGCGTCGTTGTAGTCGATCTTACCGACCGAGAACATGGATGGCAGCATGCCGTGGGAATCCATACCGTTCTCCGGGTTTGCACCAGGAGCGTACGGGGTGCCCTTCTGGTGACCGGAGGGGAAGGAACCTGTGTTGTGGCCATACTCGACGTTGGAAGTGATGGTCAGGACCGACTGGGTGGGGACGGCACCACGGTAGACGGGAAGGCGCTTGACCTGGCCCATGACGGTGGAGACGGTCCACTTGGCCAAATCGTCGGCGCGGTCATCATCGTTGCCGTAGATCGGGAAGTCGCCGACGGTCTTGTATCCGACCACCAGGTCGTCGTCAGCACCCTCTACATACTCAGCCTCATGGCCTTCGAGGTTCTTGGCGTCCTTGTTGTAGATCGGGTAAACCTTGGCATACTTGATGGCTGACAGGGAGTCGGCCGCGATGGACAGACCGGACATGCCGCAACCAAGGGTACGGTAGACCTCCTTGTCGTGCAGGGCCATCTCAATGGACTCGTAGGCGTACTTATCATGCATGTAGTGGATGATGTTCAGGGCCTCAACGTAGGTCTCCGACAGCCATTCCAGAGCCTTCTCGTAGTTGTCCTTGACCTTCTGGTAGTCCAGGCTGCCATCGGCTTCGGGAGTGATGGGCTCGATGTAGCCCTTGTCGATGACCTGCATGCCGGTCATCTCGTCGCGGCCACCGTTGATGGCGTAGAGCAGGGCCTTGGCAGAGTTCACGCGAGCGGCGAAGAACTGCATCTGCTTACCCACACGCATCGGGGAGACGCAGCAAGCGATGGCCGCATCGTCGCCCCAGTGGTTGCGGATTTCCTTGTCGGACTCGTACTGTATGGCGGAGGTGTCGATGGAGACACGGGCGCAGAAGCGCTTGTATCCCTCAGGCAGCTTCGGATCCCAGAAGATGGTGATGTTGGGCTCGGGGCCTGGTCCCAGGTGTTCCAACGTCAGCGTGGCCAGCAGACGGAAGGAGGTCTTGGTGACCATCGGGCGGCCGTCATCGGCGAAGCCGGCATCGGACCAGGTGGCCCAGTATGGGTCACCGGAGAAGATGTTGTCATAGTCCTTGGTACGCAGGAAGCGGACGATACGCAGCTTCATGACGATCTGGTCGATAATCTCCTGGGCGTCCGTCTCGGTGATGAGACCCTTCTTCAGGTCGCGCTCGAAGTAGCAATCGAAGAAGGCGGAGTTGCGTCCGAAGGACATGGCGGCACCGTCCTGGCTCTTGACGGAGGCCAGGTAGCCCATGTAGGTCCACTGGACAGCTTCCTGGGCGGTCTGAGCAGGACGGGACAGGTCCAGACCATACTCGTTGCCCAGCTTGATCAGCTGCTTGAGGGCGTTGATCTGATCCTGGTGCTCCTCGCGGAAGCGAATCCAGTGCTCGATTTCGGTCTCGGTGAAGTCGTTGCGGTAGGGAATCGACTCTTTGTCGCGCTTCTTGAACTCAATTAGGGCGTTGACGCCGTAGAGGGCCACACGGCGGTAGTCGCCGATGATGCGGCCACGGCCGTAGGCATCGGGCAGACCGGTGAGAATCTTGTTGTGGCGGGCGACCTTGATGTTCTTGGTGTATACGGCGAAGACACCATCGTTATGGGTCTTGCGGTATTTGGTGAAAATCTTCTTGACTTCGGGATCAGGCTCCTTGCCAGCCTCCATGAGGGCCTGCTCGACCATGCGCCAACCACCGTTGGGCATCATGGCGCGCTTGCAGGGCTCGTCGGTCTGCAGACCGACGATTACATTGTCGACCTCGGGGCTGTCAATGTAGCCGGCGGGGAAGGCGTCGATGCCAGCAGGAGTGTGGGTATCGACATCATAGACACGCTGCTTGCGCTCTACTGCCAGGTAGTTGTCGTCCAAGAAGTTCCACATGTGCTTGGTCTTCTCGGTGGCGTCCGCCAGGAAAGACTCATCGCCCTCGTAGGGGGTAAAGTTCTTCTGGATGAAATCGCGAACGTCGATGTCATTCTTCCAGTTCTCACCATTGAAGCCCTCCCAGGCCTTGGCCTGGAGTTCCTCAGCAGAGAGAGCGGTTTGATCAACTGCAGTCATTATCACTCCTTGATGCTGGTCTGCAACGCATCTTCACGCTGCGTTCGCTTTCCAGTGTAGGCGTATTCTACAAGTTATTTCTTTGCCATGAAAGTGATATTGGTCACATTTTGGGCCTTTAGGGACACAAAAGAAGCATGTGGCACTCGTCGCAAAAACCAGTTGGGCTGCTGTGAGGCTGCTCACCAAGGCTTCTGGGGCAGGTCGCCATTGGAATCAAGGAAGCCGCCGGCATGGTCTGCGCCGAGTCCACCATGCTGTTGGGTTCTTGAAGAATCACCATCATTCGACGTGAAGTGAGCACCTTGCTCCATGTCGGCATCCGTCTCCTCATCACCCTCCCAGGCGGCTCTCCAGCGACGGTCCTCCTCCTCCCAGTCATCATTGCGCCGGTCGGCTATCCGCCAGGCCTTGAGGGCGGCCTCCCGTGACCTGTAGGGTCCCATACGTTGGGTGGCGGGCGAGAGCATGCCCAATTCAGGCTGACCGGTCTGCGTATTCAGATACCACCGCAACTCTTCCTTCGCCATCGTCCAATCCCCAATCAATCGTCCATGCCCTCGGCTTGCCGGCTATTCGCGGAAGGCGTCCGTCACGGGAAGCCGCCGGTCCCGCCCGAAGGCCAAGGCGGTGACCTTGGGCCCCAGGGGGTACTGACGGCGCTTCCATTCGGCCCGGTCGACCAGCCTCATGACCGTATCGACAGTGACGGCATCAAAGCCACGGGCCAGCAGGTCCGCCCGCCCCTCCGCACACTCTATGTATGCGGCCAGCACCCGGTCCAGAAGCTCGTATTCGGGCAGGGAATCCGAATCCTTCTGCCCGGGGCGTAGCTCAGCCGAAGGGGCTTTCTCTATGCTGGCGACAGGAATCATGATGCCCTGTGGCAGCGGTCTGCCAGATTCCCGCCGCTCATTGCCGACGATCCGCAGCCCCCCAATGCCCACACCGGCCTGGGCGGCCTGGTTACGCCAGCGTGCCAGGTCCCAGACCCGGGTCTTGAGCAGGTCCTTGATGGGAGCATAGCCACCGATGGCGTCGCCGTAGATGGTGGAATAGCCGCAGGCCAGCTCGGATTTATTGCCGGTAGCCAGGGCAAGCAGACCCTTGGCGTTGGAATAGGCCATCACGATGACCCCACGGATGCGGGCCTGGAGGTTCTCCGCCGCGATGCCCTCAAGGCCGAGCTGCCTCTGGAAGGCCTGGAACATGGGCTCGATGGGTTGGACATCGTAGTGGGCGCCCAGCCTGCCGGCCAGGTCGGCCGCATCGTCCTTGGACCCGTCCGAGGAGTACATGCTGGGCATGGAGATGCCCCAGACCCCTTCCCCACCACAGGCATCAGCTGCCATGGCGGCCACCAGGGCCGAGTCGATGCCGCCAGACAGGCCCAGGCACACACCGGTGAAATGGTTCTTGTCCATATAGTCCTTGAGGCCCAGCACGCATGCGGTGTAGACCTCCTCGTCTGCCTGGGGCATGGGTGCTATGCTGCTGGTCCGCTGATGATTTGCATCCGGGTCGAAGTCGAAGTAGCTCAGGTCCTCCGTGAACATGGGCGAGCGCTCCAGGAGGCTGCCATCGGCATCAACCACGAAGGAGCCGCCGTCGAAGACCAGGTCGTCCTGGCCGCCCACCTGGTTGAGGTAGACCATGGGAGCCTGGACCTCAGCAGCCCGTTTGGCCGCCAGATCCAACCTGGTATGGGTCTTACCCTCCTCATAAGGAGAACCGTTGATGGTCAGGAGCAGGTCGATGCCCTGCTGGGCCAGGTCGGCCACCGGCCCGCCGTCCTGCCAGATGTCCTCACAGATGGCTAGCCCTATGCGGGCACCGAACACTTCCAGGACCACGGGCCGCTCCCCCGGCGTGAAGATGCGGAATTCGTCGAAGACACCGTAGTTGGGCAGGAAGTGCTTGTCGTAGCCAGCCCAGACCCTGCCCTCATGGAGGACCACCAGCCGATTGCGGGGCTTGGCGGCGGCATGGTCGGTGCCTACGGTGCCCACCATCACGTAGAGTCCGCCCAGTTGCTGGTCGGCGAGGTCACCGGCCAGCTGATTGGCTGTGTCCCAAGCGGCCTTGCGGAATGTTGCCCTGAGGGCCAGGTCCTCTATGGGGTAGCCGGTCAGGGTCATCTCCGGGAAGACCACCAGCTGGGCCCCGGCTTTGGCGGCCTGGGAGCTGTAGTCGAGCACCTTGCGAGCATTGCCGGCCAGGTCTCCCACACAGGTGTCGATCTGGGCCAGGGCGATACGAATCTGAGTCATGACTCCATCCTAACGCTGGATGCGCATGCACACAGCAGACCGCTTGCGCTCCGGGCCTACAAGCGTCTGTCTATTGTGAGAGACTGAAGGCATGAGCACTATTATCATGCACACCTCAGAAGGTGACATCAACATCGACCTCTTCGACGACAAGGCACCCGAGACCGTCAAGAACTTCCTGGGCCTGGCCACGGGTACCAAGGAATGGACGGATCCGACCACGGGCGAGGGTTCCCATGAGAAGTTCTATGACGGACTGACCTTCCACCGGATCATCAAGGACTTTATGATCCAGGGCGGCTGCCCCCTGGGCACCGGCACCGGTGGCCCCGGCTACGAGTTCGATGATGAGATCGACCCCTCACTGACCTTCGACAAACCCTACCTCCTGGCCATGGCCAACGCCGGTCTACGCAGGGGCCGTGACGGCCGCCCCCACGGCACCAACGGCTCGCAGTTCTTCATCACCACCGTGCCCACCCCTTGGCTCAACGGCCACCACACCATCTTCGGCCAGGTGGCCGATGATGAGTCCAAGGCCGTCGTCGCCAAGCTGGAGGCTGTCCCCACCGATAGTGGCGACGCTCCACTGGAGCCTGCCGGCATCGTGTCCATTGAGGTAGTCGCATAGAACTTCCACCGACCGCATAAGGCGCCCCTCCCGCATTCCTACGGGAGGGGCGCCTTATATTTGGCGCTGGCCGGCCAGCTCTTCCGGGGCACCAGAGGGCTTGACTCGGTGATGCCCGCCAGCCCTTTGTGCTTTTAGCCAAGCGCATGCGGCAAACCACACAGCGTCAACAAACAGCTGGCTCCCATACCTTCAGGTATGGGAGCCAGCTGTCTTATGTTCTCAGCCGTAAGGACTGGACCGCTACCTTATGGCCCAGGCTTACTGGCTACCGGTCAGTTCCCGAGCTTACGGACCAGTTGGAAAGCCAGTGCGGCCAGCAGGGACAGGAGTCCAGCCAGCAGAGCCGGAAGGATGGGCGAACCTGTCGCTGCCAATTTCCCCGCAGGCTTGGCTGCCGGATCCTTGTCTGCCGCATTGGCAGCGGATGGGTCTTGAGGAGCGGCCGGAGCGCTGGGCTTTTCAGGGGTTCCAGGGTTGACAGGAGCACCCGGGGTTCCGGGGTTACCAGGTGTACCGGGGTTACCAGGAGTACCGGGATTACCCGGAGTTCCAGGGTTTCCAGGAGTTCCAGGGTTACCCGGAGTTCCAGGGGTACCCGGAGTTCCAGGGTTTCCAGGAGTTCCAGGGTTACCCGGAGTTCCAGGGGTACCCGGAGTGCCAGGGTCAGTCCCCTGAACAATCCAGCGAGCCTTGACCTTGGCATCAGCCGTCATGGCCTGTGACCAGTCGAAGATGCTGCCGTCCGCCCTATACCAGTCCAGGAAACGGTAGCCTGCCTTAACCGGGTCTGCGGGCCTGACCGGGGTGTGGCCAGCAGGAACCCGCTGCACGACAGCCTGCTCCCCATTGTCAGGATCGATGGTCAGCTGGTAGGTCAACGGGGTCCCGCCAGGGTTGCCTGGGTTGTTGGGGTTCACAATCCACCTGGCCGTGGCCTGGGCATCGGCGGTGAGGGGATTGGCCCAGTTGTATGGGGACCCATTGGAGGTAAACCAACCGGCGAAGCTGAAGCCTGGCTTGCTGGGGTCGGAGGGCTTGACCGGCAGGTCACCATCGTTGACAGTCAGGACGATGGGAGCTGACCCATTGTCGGGATCCAGGGTCAGACGATGGGTGATTCGATTCCATTGGCCGTACAGCACCGTGTTGCTGGTCACCGGCGTGGTCCAAGACCAGGGGGTGGTGCCGGCCTGGTCCGTGGTCCACCCACTGAAGGTCCATCCTGACTTGGTGGGGTTGGCGGGCTGGGTGAGGGGGCTGCCCGCGTCGATGATGACCGGGGATATGGCACTTACGCCAGCTCCAGGCTCGAAGCTCACCTTGACCCGAGGGGTCCAGCGGGCATGAAGGGTCATGATGTGGCTGCTGTTGGCCTCCGCGGGTCCGATCTTGCTGCTGCCAAAGCTCCACTGACGACCGGCGGTGGGGTCGGTCCACCAGCCGGAGAACCGAGGAACCTCACCGTTGATGGGGGCGTTGGGCTTCCTGCTGGGCTCGCCCGGATTGGTGGGGCCAGGCAGCGAGTCATAAGGAATGTTGGTCTGGTCGGGGATGGTGAGGCCAGGAACACCAGTGTCGAACTTGATCGTGTACCTATCCACGGTCCAGTGCTCCTTGAGCACCAGGTCACTACCAGTGACGGTGTCGTTGGCCATATTCCATGGGCTGCCGTCTGACAGCCTGTCCCAGGAGAGGGTATAACCAGGCCGGGTGGGCAGGGTGCCGTCCGTGGGCATCTTGCCGCCGAGCTTATCACCGTCATTGACGAGGATGTCGGCCACCGAGGAGGGCGTGCTGCCGTCCTCCTGGACGAAATGGACCGACCTCAGCGCCTTGGTGATTTTCTGGGAGATCTTGCCTGAGAAGGTCAGCATCTGAGGAGACGGCGGGGCCGGCAGGTCGATATCATCCTCAAAGTTGAAGGAGTACTCCGTGCCGAGGTTGACACTGGCTGCTGGCCAGGTCACCATGCCGGTGGAGGCATCGTAGGTGCATCCGCCTGGCACACAGGTGCTGGTATCGACATCCGCGTAATAACCGGTCGACGAGTCGATAATGGCCGACTGCATGCTGAAGGGCTGGCCCATGCGGGCACCGATATCGGGTCGTTTCACATCCTTGTTGGCCCAGCTCATCACGGTCCAGGTACGCCCTGTGTCCGCATCTGTTTTAAAGACATAGACCCTAGCAAGGTCGTTCTTCAGTGGGGTCAGGTCCTCGAATGCGTTACCCATGAGGCTCAGACCGTGCAGGTTGGGCATGTTCGCTGTCACCGCTGCCACATCCGCGGCAGTGATGACAGGCTGCCCGTTGACTGAGCCGAGATTATGGATGCCCAACACGTATAGACCAGTCAAACTACTCAAGGGTGAAATGTCGGTAATGTGCGGCAGGAGGTTGCCGTTGTTGTCTGTGAGAATATCGCCAACATACAGATAGCGCAAGGAGGAGAGACCCTGCAGGGGTCTGAGGTCCGAGATCAGATTGGTATAGGCGGACAAGGTGGTGAGCGCCGGCAGGCCACTGAGTGGAGCCAGGCTTGATATCCGGTTGCTCTCCACAGACAGCTCTTTCAGTGCGGTGAGCCCGCTCAGAGGAGCCAGGCTGGTGAGCTCGTTATAGGACACATCCAGGGCTTCAAGCTTGTTGAGACCGGCGAGTGGTGACAGATCAGTCAGGTGGTCATCATGCAAGGTCAACTTCTTCAGATTATGAAGGAGCTGCATACCTTCCAAGGATTCAAGGGTCGAGTAATTCCGGGTGACCTGTGTGATGGCGTCGTAATCGGCCTGGGTGGCTCGGTAATTGACCTTGTTGGCGCCGACGAGGTTGTTTCCAGGAATCCGGTAGGCAACTGACATGGCCAGATCGGTGTTGACCCCGTTGTTGGGAAAGCAGTCAGCCACCGTGGGACCGCTGACGTGGTCTGTCCCGGGGGTACAGGTCATTGCATATGCGATGGGAGTGGGGGCCAAGATACCCAGTCCCGTCACCGTCATGATCATTACAATCAGCAGGCCCAGCATACGTGTGGCTGGTTTCCGTAAACTGTACATAGAGGAATTCGACCTTCCTGTGGTCACAGATGTTCCGTAATGTTTCCCCCCATGCATGCAGCACCTACCCCCACAAGACTGCGTAAGGCAGGGATGCTGCGGGACTGAATGTCCCAATCACTGTAGGAACAGTACACAACAAAGCTGGCAAATCCAACTCGCCAGGCGTGCTGATTACCGCCATAGCTGGTGCGAACAAAGACCGGATGGCGGTCGAAGCCGTGTGCTGCGGGCATTTATACACATTTTGGCTGTATTGCCGAGACAAGGCCTTGGGCCGTATGAGATTACCATCATACCCCTGCCCCCATTGCGATCAGCGTTCGCGAATCTTGCGCAGGCGGGACTCGGCTGAGTCCTTGGATCCGGTGATCCGGTAGACATCGAAGACACCATCAATCTTGCGCACGGCGGCAAGGACCCGGTTCAGGTGTTGGGGTTCGGCCATTTCGAAGGAGAACTGGCTGGTGGCCACCCGGTCCGTGCCTGTGGAGACCGAACCGGAGATGATGTTGACCCCGTGGTCCGAGAGCACCCGGGTCACGTCGGAGAGCAGGTGGGGACGATCCAGGGCCTCTACCTGAATCTTGACCATGAACAGGCCCTTGCTTGAGGTCCACGAGACCTCGATGACCCGCTCCGGCTGGTGCTTCTCCAGGTCCAGCATGTTCTGGCAATCGGCCCTATGGACTGAGACGCCATCGTTGCGGGTGATGAAACCGACGATCTTGTCGCCTGGGACCGGGGTGCAGCAGCGGGCCAGCTTGACCCAGACATCCCCCACTCCCTTGACGGACACGCCCAGGGTGGATTTGGAGGACTTGGCCCGCTCCACCCGGCGCAGGGGCAGAGCCTCCTGCTCGACCTCCTCGTTGACCTCATCGGAGCCAGCGTCATGGATCAGGTGGGAGATGACGTTCTGGGTGGAGATCTGCCCCTCGCCGATGGCCGCGAAGACCGCATCGGCATTGGCGAAGTTTAGCTCATCGGCGATGCCGACCAGGGCCTCGGGGGTCAGCAGGGATGAAATGGGCAGGCTGCGCTTGCGCATGGCCCGGGTCAGCTCGTCCCTACCCTCCTCGATGGCCTCGGACCGGCGTTCCTTGCTGAACCATTGGCGAATCTTGTTGCGGGCCTTGGGACTCTTCGCGAAGCTCAGCCAATCGCGTGAGGGGCCGGCCGTATCGGATTTGGAAGTGAGGATCTCGACGGTGTCGCCGTTCTCCAACTTGGTGTCCAGAGGGACCAGACGACCGTTGACCCGAGCCCCCATGGTCCGATGGCCGACCTCCGTGTGGACGGCATAGGCGAAGTCGACCGGTGTGGCCTCGGCGGGCAGGGAGACGATCTTGCCCTTGGGTGTGAAGACATATACCTCCGCCCCACCCAGATCCTGCTTGAGGGAACCCAGAAACTCATCGGAGTCAGGAGTCTCGCTGGTCCAATCGGCCAGCTGCTGGATCCATTTGAGGTTGTCGGCCTCGCTCAGCTCCTGGTTGTCGGCGTCCTTGCGCTGCCTGTCGTCCTTGTCTGGCTCGGACAGGGGCCGGCCGGCCTGGCCGTTCTCCTTGTACTTCCAATGGGCGGCGATGCCGAACTCAGCCCGCCGATGCATGTCCCAGGTCCGGATCTGAATCTCCACCGGCTTGCCGCCAGGGCCCACCACCGTGGTGTGCAGGCTCTGGTACATGTTGAGCTTGGGCATGGCGATATAGTCCTTGAAGCGCCCAGGCACTGGGTTCCAGCGGGCATGGACGGCCCCCAGGGCCGCATAGCATTCGGGGATGGAATCGACGATGATCCGCACACCCATCAGGTCGTAGATGTTCTCGAAATCGTGCCCCCTCACGATCATCTTCTGGTAGATGGAGAAGTAATCCTTGGGGCGGCCGGAGACGGAAGCCTTGATGTGCTGGGCGTCCAGGTCCTCATTGATCTCGGCCAGAATCTGTTTGAGGTAGACATCCCTCTGCCCAGCCCGACGGGCCACCAGCACCACGATCTCGTTGTAGATCTTGGGGTAGAGGCTCTTGAAGCTCAGCTCCTCCAGTTCGGTCTTGATGGCGTTCATGCCCAGGCGGTTGGCCAGGGGGGCATAGACATCGAGGGTCTCGCGTGCCTTGCGCTGGGCCGAACTCTGCTTGACATAGCGCCAGGTACGGGCGTTATGGACCCTGTCGGCCAGTTTGACGACCAGCACACGGACATCCCTGCTCATGGCCACGACCATCTTACGAATGGTCTCGGCCTGGGCGGAGTCGCCGTATTCCATATTGGTCAGCTTGGTGACCCCATCGACCAGGCCGGTGATGGTGTCGCCGAACTCCTCCCGGCATTGGTCCAGGCTGTAGTCGGTGTCCTCGACCGTGTCATGCAGGAGGCCTGCGGCCACCACGACGGGGCCCATCCCCAGGTCGGCCAGGATCTGGGCCACGGCCAGCGGGTGGATGATATAGGGCTCCCCCGATTTGCGCCGCTGTGCCGAATGCTGCCTGACGGCCCTCCGGTAGGCCCGCTCCAGCACGTCCAGGTCGGCCCCCGGGTGGTGGGAGGCGCACATGAAGACAATGGGCTCCAGGGGGTTCAGAGGGTCGTGGCTGATCTCGCAACCCAGCCTGCTGGCGGCATATTCCAGCTGCGCGGGCTTGGCCTTGGCGGGCCCATCAACCTGAGGGAGGTCCGTGGACTTCACTTGGTCAACTGCCTTGCGCCCGGTCTCAGCATCGGCCTTCGTCACCATGACCACCTCCCCTTGCTTCTTCCTGTATCCTACTTGCCGGATTACTCAGCCTTGGCCGACACGCCACTGGCGCCAGAATGGGCACTTGAGACACCCGTTGACCCGAAGCCTCGTTCCGAACGGTCGGAGCCAGGCAGCTCCTGGGCTTTGATGAATTGCGCCTGCACATAGCGCTGAATGACCAACTGGGCGATACGGTCACCTGGATGGAAGACAGCGGTATGTTCCGGGTCCAGGTTGATCAGCGGGACCTTAATCTCACCCCGGTAACCGGCATCAATCGTTCCAGGGGCGTTGAGGACGGTGACCCCCTGCTTGGCGGCCAGACCGGACCTTGGGTGTATGAGGGCCACATACCCCGCCGGCAGGGCCATGGCGATGCCGGTAGGAACCAGGGCCCGCTGGAAGGGCTTGAGCACAACATCCTCAGTGGTCCTCAAGTCCGCACCAGCATCGCCCGCATGGGCATAGATGAGTTCTGGCTCCTGTCCGTCGACCAGGGACCGGACCAGCACCTCTACGGTTTCCGGCTCATTATAGGAGGGGTCCATTGCCATCAGGCGGCGCACTCCTTGCAGACCGGCTGACCGTCGCTGGTCATGTGGTCCAGCTGACTGCGGTGCTTGACCAGGAAGCATTCGGAGCAGATGAACTCATCGCCCTGCATGGGAATGACCGTCACGGAGGCGTCCTCATTGCTCAGGTCGGCGCCGGGCAGTTCGTAGTCCTCGGCGATGGCGTTCTCGTCATCGTCGATGTCACTGCTGGTGTCTTGGACACCTTTGCTGAGTGCCTGCAGGGATTCCTCATCATCATCTTTATTGCGGGGAGAATCATAATCCTGGGCCATGGCAATCCTTCCATCTGTTGTAGGGTGTATGCGCCATAGAATACATGACGTTTACCCCGCACAGGATACACGATTTGAAATCGTCGTAAAGTACGACACGTGGGGCACAATGGAATATGGAGACTAACTGGCGGCTCCAGAATAGGAAAGTGGTGCACAAATGCCTGATAAATCGCTGGAAGAGGCGCGCTTCGACCATGTGGCGGACACGGGTGACCTCATTTTCTCCGCTGCAGGATTGAAATTCGCTGTAAGAGTGAATGACAGGCTTGAACGTGCCATCCTTGAGGCCAAGCAGATTCAGTCGGAACACCTGGAAAACCCCTATAGCAAGCCGGCCCCGGCCCTGCCCATCTCCCAGATTCAGGCCCTGATCCGCGCAGGAGCCGACCCCGCCCAGGTTGCGCAACGATATGAGCTCAGTGATGCCCTGGTTCGGCGTTTCTCAGCGCCAGTGGAGACGGAGAAACAGTATGCCATCGAGCAGTTCCTGAATGTGCCGACAGCCAAGGAGAGCCGGGTCCACAACACCTCCGAACTCATCGAACGCCACTTGGCCCTTGCCGGTATCGGAATGGAGTCTGTGACCTGGAAGGCGACGCGCCGGGGACTTGAACCCTGGAAGATCACCGCCGAGTTCGCCTCGGCCGGCCGCCAGGTCACAGCCGAATGGACCTGGAACATGCACGACAATGCGGTGGTCTGCCGCAATGCTTCGGCACAGAGCCTCTTCGGTGTCAGCAAGGCTGGCCACAAGGGTGCGGATGAGAGCATGACGAGCGACGGGAGCGGCACTACCGCATCCTCGGCCGCCAATTCAATAAGTCAGATACCAGGTGATTCCGTTCGCTCGGCCCGTATAGAACGGACGGTGTCCGCCTGGCAGCAGCAGGATGCCGGCAGTGCGCAGCAGCCGTCACAGGGAACCGGCAGAGCTCAGCACAGTAGGTCAGCGGACGAACAAGCCCAGCAGACCAATTTCCAGCCCGCCCTCCCGGATCCTTCGCCTGCCCAAGAGACCCATGGGGCTAATTCCGGCAGTCAAGGCAGTGAGCGTATAGATCTGTCGGCCCTGACACCCCACCTCCCCCACGGCTCGGCCCGACCCAGCCCTGTCAAGCCCAGCGACCAGGCCGAAGGCGGAAGCAAAACAGCCCCCACCCAGCAGCCGAAGCCGGATTCCAAACCTGCCGTGCTCTGGGAGGAGAGCCCCGACCAGGAGGCCGATAGGGATTCCCAGCGGCAAGACCAGGCCATAAGCGATACGGGCCAGGCAACAGGGACCAAGGGCAAGGCCTCCAAGCGCAAGTCCGGGCGCTCCGCCGTACCCAGTTGGGATGAGATCCTCTTCGGAGACTGAGGTCAGTCGGCAAGCGGGGACATAGGCTTTAGGTCACGGACCACAGGGACCACAGGGATGAAAGTGACCAAGTCACTCATGTCTCTGGCTCGTCTCTAAGTCCTGCCTTCAGCCAGGCCTCCCTTCTTCGCAATGCCGCAACCGACACACGGTCTGGCGCGCAGGGGTTCAGAGCACCAGCCAGGTATGCGGCCAATGTTCGCACTCCCTGGTCCTGTGGCCAGTGCGCGCTATATGAGGTCAATCAGACAGGGAATATCCTGCTCAGCGGCCGTCAGTGATCCATGGACGCTGGGCAGGCGGGTGGCCTGGGCGCTCTGGCTGCGTGAATCCACGATGGTGACCGCTTCAGCGGCGCAGACCAGCACATCGCCGATCATGGGGATGATTCGCTCCTCAACCGGCCCATAGAGTCCCAGCTCCAGGGCTTCCTGCCGGGTCATGACCCTGGCCCTGGTACCCAGATGCTCCCTCCAGCGCCTGGCTATATCATCGGCCTCCACATCCGGTTGGGCGTAGAGCATGGTGAAGCGCGGCTCACCCCCAACCAGGGCGACGCCTCGGGCCAGATCCTCTTCCTCGGCAATATCTATGCGCTGGTTTGGGTCCGTGGAGATCATGCCATGGTCGGCCGTGATCACTATCAGGCAGCCGGCCGGAGCGTTTCTGTGAAGGGTGGCCAGCTGGGAGTCGATGCTTTCCAGGGCTGCGATCCACTGGTCGGACTGCCAACCGTAGGCATGGCCGTTCTTGTCAGCGTCGCGGATGTATAGGTAGGTCAGACCAGGCACCCGTGCGGCTTGCGCGGCGTTCCTGGCACGCTGGCCCGGAGCCATCTCGCCGATGTAGTCGGAGCCACGCAGGGCAGCCTGGGTCAAGGGGGAATCGGCGAATTTAGGTAGACCCGATGACGTGACCCGTACCTCCTGGCCAGCCAGGGACTCGAAGATGGTGGGCTGTTGCTGCAGATCCAGGGGTTTGAGAGCCGACCGGAACTGGATGAGTTGGGAGAGCTTGCCGGTCTTGGGATTGCGTTGGGTGTAGCCGGTCATGCCCGTAAGGCCTGGACAGGTGCCGGTGCCGAAGGTCCCCATGGCTGCCACCGTGGTGGTCGGCGCACAGCTGGCGATGGGGCGCTGGTTGACCTCCTGACTCATCAGCGAGCGCAGGTAGGGCGCATGGCCCAGGCGGGCCTTGAGGTTCCAATAGCCCAAGCCGTCCACCAACACCACGATGGCCGAGCTGGCACTGGGCAGGCCCAGGGCCTCCTGCAGGGCCTTGGGATCCCGGTGCACTGCTGTGCCTACGGGGTGCCCCAGACTGGCCGTCAGGGCCGGCAGTAGGGAGGAAAGATGGAGGGCGCCACCACGGGGCCCTTCCAGCAGCTCCCCTCCCCCCGACTGGCCCGGCTGGGGTGAGGCCATGGGGTCCTGGTCGCCATAGGTGGCTGGTTCCCGCAGGCGCAGGAGTTCCTGGGTGCTCGGCAGATCGAGGTTCATGGCTTCCATTCAAGCACCGCAGGGCGAACAATGTCGTTTGACCGCTCGGTCCGATACCATGGTTCGGTTGGTCGTTTCGTAAGGAGTCTGGTAACAAGCATGGCAAGACGCGCACAGAAGGCTGGGCCTGGGTTCGACCCCCACACTGTCAAGGAGCATATCGTTGAGACCCCCCTCAAGGAGGAGATGAGCAAATCCTTCCTGGAGTATGCCTATTCGGTTATCTATGCCCGAGCCCTGCCTGACGCCCGCGATGGCCTCAAGCCGGTCCAGCGGCGGATCATCTACCAGATGGGCCAGATGAACCTGACACCGGACAGGCCCTACATGAAGTCCGCCCGTGCGGTGGGTGAGGTCATGGGCAAGCTCCACCCCCATGGGGACTCGTCCATTTATGAGGCCATGGTCCGATTGGCCCAGCCCTTCGCCATGCGCCTGCCCCTGGTGGATGGCCACGGCAACTTCGGCTCCCTTGACGACGGGCCTGCGGCCTCCCGGTACACTGAGGCCCGCCTGGCCCCGGCCGCCCTGGGCATGAATGCCGACATCGACGAGGATACGGTCGACTTCACACCCAACTATGACAACAAGCTCCAGGAGCCGACGGTCCTTCCCGCGGCCATTCCCAACCTGCTGGTCAACGGGGCATCGGGCATCGCCGTGGGTATGGCCACCAACATGGCCACCCATAATCTGGGCGAGGTGGTGGCCGCGGCCAAATACCTGATGCGCCACCCAGATGCCAGCCTTGACGACCTGATGCGCTTTGTACCTGGCCCTGATTGGCCCACCGGCGGCATTATCATCGGCCGCGACGGCATACGTGATGCCTATGAAACGGGCCGGGGAACCCTAACCACCCGTTCAGCCACCCACATCGAGAATGTGACCGCCCGCAAGAAGGCCATCGTGGTGACCGAGCTGCCCTTCATGGTGGGACCGGAACGTGTCCTGGAACGTATTTCCGAGGGGGTCAAGAACCATAAGCTGGAGGGCATCTCCGGGGCCATCGACCTGACTGACCGCCATAACGGCACCCGCCTGGTCATCGAGATCAAGACCGGCTTCGACCCCAACGCCGTCTTGGCCCAGCTCTTCAAGACCACACCCCTGGAAGACAACTTCACCATGAACAACGTGGCCCTGGTCGGCGGCAGGCCTCACACCATGGGTCTCAAGGAGATGCTGCGGGTCTGGGTGGAACACCGCCGGGTCGTCGTCCAGCGCCGCAGCGAGTACCGCAGGAAGAAGGCCCTGGAACGCCTGCACCTGGTGGAGGGCCTGCTCCTGGCCATTGTGGACATCGACGAGGTCATTCAGGTCATCAGGACCTCGGATGACGCCGAGGCCGCCAAGCAGCGGCTCATAGCGGTCTTCGATCTGGACGAGGTCCAGGCCCAGTACATCCTGGACCTCCGCCTGCGTCGGCTGACCAAGATGAGCCGGATCGAGCTGGAGAGCGAACGGGACGAGCTCAAGCGCAAGATCGAGGAGCTGTCAGCCATCCTGGCCTCAGCGCAGGAGTTGGACAAGGTCATTGTCCAGGAGATGGATCAGGCCGTGAAGGCCTGGGGTGACCCCCGCCGCACCCTGCTCTTAGACAAGGATGCCGACGGCAACCTCCTTCCGGTGCGGATCTCTGGCGACGAGGAGGCCAGCAAGGCCGCCGAGGCCGCCATCCATGTGGCTAAGACGGTCTCCTCGGCCTCGGCCGAACTCAAAGCGGCTGCAGCGGCCCGCAAGGCAGGTCAGGAGGACGCTGCAAAGGCCGCCCTCCAGCTTGATGACGAACCCTGCGCCGTCATGATGAGCGCATCGGGCCTCATAGCCCGTACCGGGGCCTGCGCCTTGGATGTCTGGCAGTCACGGTCATCTTCGGACATTCGCCTGGCCGACGACCAGATCGTCACCATCTTCAGGACCAGCACCCTGGCCAGCTATGGCCTGGTGACTTCAGCCGGGCGACTAGTCCTGGCCCATGTGGCCGACCTGCCCAGTCTGCCGGATGCCGAGGTGCTCAGCCTGACCGGAGGCGTCCAGGCCCAGGAACTCCTGACCCAGACGGAGGACACCGATCCCGTGGCCGGGGAACGGGTCGTGACCGCCATAGCCCTGACGGACCAGGAAGCCCCACTGGCCATCGCCACCCGCTCCGGCATGGTCAAACGTTGGAACCGTGAGGCCCCGTCGACCATGGATTCATGGCCCATCATCGAGTTCAAGGACCCCCAGGACCAGGTGGTATTCGCCGCACCCGCCCAGGATGAGGACCGTCTAGTCCTCATCTCCACCGACTCCTCGCTTCTGACCTTCGATGCCAAGCTGGTCCGCCCCCAAGGCAGGACGGCCGCCGGCATGGCCGGCATCAGACTAGCTGACGGAAGTCGCCTCCTGGCCTTCAACGTGGTGCCGGCCGGCAAGGTGAGCTGGACCTACGAGGAGGGTGACAACGGCCTTTCCTCGACATCCGGTGCGGTGGTCCTGACCGTGGCCGGCGATGCTGAGGCCCTGCCTGGCACCGAAAACGGGGCGGCCAAGGTGACGCCTCTGGAGATGTACCCGACCAAGGGCAGGGGCACCGGCGGTGTCCGCTCCCAGCGCCTGCTCAAGGGGCAGACCGCCCTGCTTCTGGCCTGCGTGGGATCCTACCCCCTGCATGCCTCGACTGAAGGCGGCAACCCCGTCGAACTGCCCAAGCCCGACATGCGCAGGGATGCATCAGGCCTTGAACTGGACGCCCCCATTGCCTATGCCGCCTAGGAGAAAGCACAGGGAATCAGCTAGCAGGGAGCTTCTGCTTGCTCCGAAGGATGGCTGGCTGGATAGATAGACTGATGGAAAGAAGATAAGCGGTAGGGGGTCAGCCCCATAGGGCTGACCACGAACCCGCCGGCAACCAGCATCCGCCAGCAGTTGGCATATTTGGATAGGGGCTACCCGTTGATGTCAAGGATGGTGGAACTTGACCTGTTCATGCTTCTTAGGGCTGTGACCTGGTTGATATGGCCGCACACAGATGGTCCTCCTGTCTTTGGAAGACATGGAGGTGGTGTCCCTTGGGGCTGTAATATGAGCACCGGAATGCCGTGAGACAACACCAAGGGTGAGCAGGATCGTCTGAACGGTTTAGGCAGGTCCCTGCCGCTATCGCCGGCATCGTCCACAGGCAGGAGCGGAGGCCAGTCGAAGACAGGCCATTGAGGTTGGCCGGATCCACGAGGTCCACCAGTAGGGACTCGGCAGCCTGGCCGACTTCCAGCTGTGAAGCCCGGTCTCGCAGCCTGTCGGCCGCTTCCTTGCCGGTGAACTGGGCTGCCGACAGTCAGTCGACAAAGAGCCCACGAATAATGGTCCCCATTCCGTCCATGGCCTTGAGCAGAGGGGAGAAGCCGCTGAAGCCTCCGGCAAGACCCTCCTTGTCAACTAGGTCGGATGCCGACAGGCCATACCGGTCCAGAAGGCCCTCCAGCTGGGCCAGGTCCTGGTGCGCCCGACCTACCGCTGCATCCGCCGACTTCACCAAGAACCACCAGCCACTCAAGTTGTCGGGCAATGGGTGCCTCTGGACCCAGTGCAGCCACATACGGACCGGACAGGAAGGCTGGGAGGTCCTACCCTGGCCCTGAAGATGAGGTCGCGGACAGGTGCGAAGAAGCTGTCGCTGACCTTCACCTGCCATACCGAGAACCAGAGGAACCGGGCCAGGCTGTCATGGGTAGGCGGGGATTGGCGAAACCCACCGGTCTGCGGGTCGACCAAAGTCTGGCGAAAGCCCCTGGCAGCCAGCAATCTCACAAGCCGGTCGGCCTGGTACGCGCGCGCAGATTGCAGGAGCTCCAGCAGTGCCTCCTCCAGGGTGTCGCTTCCTGCAGATGGGTCTGACTCCGGCCCGCAGGTCTGGGGTGGATGTGCCTCGGCGGCTGCTTCACATCCTATCGTCTTGTACCCACCTGTTCCGTTTGAGGTGATGTCCTCTTGATCGCCTCTTGGCACCAGGAGCTGGTCCAGGATCCATGTCTGGTAGCCACGAAGCCTGGCAGGCAACACGGCGAACTCCTAGAGGGCAGCCGGCAGGAGCAGGCCCACCAAGACCGCCAGCAGGTCCAACAGGTCATCCGGAGTCGCCTTACCTGAGATGGGCTCTCCCCCATACCCCGACTGTCAATCCCCCTGTCCGTCCACAAAGGACTGGAAGACCAGGGCTTCGACCGGTTTAAGCCCGGGCCTTGGCCAGCAGGGCATCCAGCTCATGGCGGCCGAGGCCGCAACCAGACCCAGGTCCTGGACCAGCTGGTCGGCGGTCAAGGGACCGTGGGTCTTCGCATAGCGGACCACCCGCCCAGGCTGGTCACTGGGGTTCAGAATGTTCGCGAAGATCCGTTCGACCAGCTCCTGCTTGACCTGCCCGACCACGTCCAGGTCAAGGGATACAGCTGATCTGGCCGCTGCCCAGAAGCCCTTCGAACACCTGAAGGTCAAGACCCAGCAGACGGGCCTGGCGCTCAGCTTGGAAGCTGTCCCCTGGTATATAACCGCACCCAGGATGCCAAAGAGAAGATGATCAGCCAAGGCAGAGGGGGGTTTGGGTGGACACCTGGATCAGGCTTACCTTGCCTGTCTGGAGGTCGGCCATGAGCCTGTGGAAACTGGGCATGCCGTAGACATCCTGCAGACATTTCCTCACCGACTCCAGAAACAATGGGAAGCCCAGCCGTGTCCTTGCTGCGGCCAGCGGCTGTAAGGACCATAGACGCTGCTGCCGGGGGAATCCTGCTTCCAGGCCGGTCTGCGGCAGGAAGAGGGACCGGTCCACACACTCCCGGAATCTGGCGGCGAAGAGGACCGAATGGCCCAGCTCCCCCTTCGCTAGCTTCACGCCCTGCCTGGATTGAATCTGAGGAGTTCCCATAGGTCGGGTAGGCTCTGCCCCTGCGGCAGGCGGATGACGATGCCCTGGTCCGCGGCGTAGACCTGGCGAATCCTTCCAAGCCAGGGGCAGCCAGAAGGCGAAGAAGTCCTCGAATCATAGGTTCCGGTCATCATGCCCATAACCAAGTCAAAGATGCCCCGGTCCAATGCTGCAAAGGGGACCTCGCCCCGGACCAGGCAGAACCAGTCATCGGGGTCCAGGTCGTCCATGGGGCGGCAGAGACAGTCTGCTGGGCCAGGATATCCAAGGGGTTGGAAATCACCCGGTGCGGTTCTATCTTGCCCGGCCTCCATAGCCTCGATAGTCGCTCCCCAGCCCTATGAGCTCCTGGCGGATCGGTGGGTAGAGGATGTCGTGGGAGCGGCCGCCGACATGGTATTCTGCCCGGCCCACCCGTTGCAGGCAGGAGGATACCGACAGCGGTGAGGCCACCTGGATCACCAGGTCAACCACCCCATGTCTATGCCCAATTCCAGGCTGCTGACGACAACCACGCAGCGCGGGTGCCAGGCCTTGAGGGATTCCTCCATGCTCATGCGACGCTCCATGGACACCGACCAATGGTGGGCCATAACGATGGTCCCACCCACGGGCAGCCGATGGACCATGTTGATGGAGGACCCCACCACCGAGTCATAAAGCCGCCTGCCACCCCCCATACTGGCCCTCTTCGGCCTCTCCACTGGTCTGATCCGACGAGGCCTCCTGCTGCATCATCTTCCCATAGAGGTCATTGAGGGTGGCGGTCAGCTTTTCCGACAGCACTCTGGCATCGACAAAGACCAGGGTGGTCCAGTTGCTGAGGATCTCCTCCACCAGGCGTGTTCGCAGACCGGCCATATCAACTTGGAGGGCCAGTCACCGGTCCCATTATCCATGGGTCCAAATGCTTTCGGCTTCCCGCCGACGCCAGGCTGAGGTAAGCCGCCGGGACGGCAATTCCAACTCTGCCAGTCATATGACGGCGTGCGCTTCGAATCGACCAGCTTGAGGTCCATCTGTGGATGAGTGCCCGGGTCCGCAATGGCCACCGGCCTGTCGCCGCCCAGGAACCTGGCCATCTCCTCGGCCGGCCTGACGGTGGCCGACAGGCCGATTCGTTGGATGAGGCGGCCGACCAGCCGATCCGGTCGCCCCAGACTCAGGATCAAATGGGCACCGCGTTTGCCGTCGGCGAGCGTATGGATCTCATCGACGATGACGGTCTGCATCTGGTCGAGGTGCTGCGGGCCTTGGAGGTGAGCAGCAGGTAAAGGGACACTGGGGGTGGTGACCAAAAAGTCGTGCGGATGCAGGCCGGCCTCCAGGCAGGTGTGGCGGATGCCCACCAGGAGAGCCCGGAGATTCTTGGCGATATCTACGCCCAGGGCCTTAAAGGTGAGAGGTAGAGGACCTTGGCACCCCGCTTCCCTTGCCTCGGACTGGGTTCTTGTGCTGTCGCTCTGGGTCCCGAAGTCCTGCCCGTCGCCTTCTGCCAGCGTGCCCACCACTCTGGCATCTGCTGGCTCAGCCGTCTTTCCCTGCCCCCTTGGGCCGGTCCGACGAGGCCTGACTGAGTCATCTATGACCGACAGGAAGACCGTCAAGGTCTTGCCGGAGCCCATGTACCAGGACCAGCACATGCCCACCCTGACCGACACAACCGGCCAGGCCGCCTCCTATACCTCAGTAGGTCCAGGGAAGGCATGGAGAAACCAGTCTCGCCATCGGTGCCGAAAAACCACCCATAGAATCGAACATATGTTCGATTATGGCAGGAAGCGACGACGGGCCACCACCAAGATGTGGGACCGGCGACCATGGATCAGACCACTCGTGTGAAGGGGCAGTATCAGTGCTTCCTGTCCGATTCCCGCCAACAGCAAGCCCACCGTCAGAAGAAGGAAGCCTACCTTGGCCCCCTTGAGGACAGCATCTCCAGGCGCTTCGCTCGGTTCCGGTATGGGATGAGGAATCGGTTGCCGGGTCCCCGTTATGATCATGCGATGTGTGTTGACACCATAAGGCGTACAGGTCATCAGGGTGACCATGTCCTTGCCCGGCACCACTGCGTACAGATGTGTGTCCTCGGGGTCAATGACATGAATCCCAATGATCCTATACCCCATGGTGTGGTCCAGGGTGTTCACGTAGAAGATATCGCCCTCTTGGAGCTCATCCAAGCGGGTAAACAGCAAGGCACCGGCAAGTCCACGATGACCGGACAGCACACTGTTGGTGGAGGAACCACCAATCGGCAGGCTGGTACCATATAGGTGCCCAGCCCCCGAAGCCAGAGCCTGGTCCGAGGTGCCATGGTAGATGGGCATCTTCACGGAAATCTTTGGCACAGAGATGGAACCCATGACACCATCTCCGATATTCAACAGACGCTGATATCGCTTGTCGCGCTGAGAAAGGGTAGGCGACCCGTCCCCCGGCGAGAAGGGATCCGATGCCTCCCCCAGGGTCTCCTGGCCGGATGCCGCAATATCACGGTTGTAACGACGCGCTGCCTCAAGTTGCCTGGATATCCGAGCACTGGGCCAAGCGCTCACCGCCTCGGCTGTGGCCTGGGCACGGGCGGACTGTTGCCGATAACTGACATACTGGACCACCGGCATCCAGAGAAGGCAGGCCAAGGCCAGGAAGAGGCACAGCACAATGCCCCATTGAAGGATCTCATCCCTGACAAGCCTACGCGAGCGTGGTGTGCCCAGCTCGACACCGATAAAAATCTCGGAGAAGGCAGCAGCACCCAAATCATCCAGCGCACATACAACCCGTCCGGCATCAGTAAGGGACAATCGACTCTGATCGGCATCGCCCGAGAACCGTTCGGCTTGCCTGACCAATCGCTCTTCCATAGTCATCTCCTGATAGCCGGGGTGAGGGACCCATTGGCCACTACCCCGACTAATTCGTCCGGCCTCTTACATAACAAGGGCCGGCCACCGTGGAGGGGGTATCCACGGAAGTCGGCCCAAGGATGGATTACATGACCTGGGGGCCCCTGACCGCAACCAGCTCAGCGATCATTCGCTGGAGGAGAGCACGGCAGGAATCTCCACATCATGGCTTGTGTCATCCCTGAATCTCTGATCCGTGACGCTTGACGACAGCCAGGCAGATGCCTGCAGCCAGGAAAAGCAAGGCCAGAAGCAGGGCCAGGAAGATGCCGGCTCCACCAGTCAGAGGTAGTTGGGAGATGGAATTGACATTGAGGACATCGACCGCATTCGGAGCAGCCGTCGGAGCGGCAACGACACCGGGGACCGGCATGGACACAGCGGCAACAAGGCCCCAGGTGTCGTTTGTGTTGGAGAAGAGGGGCTTGGATGCATCCGCCTTGCCGGCATTCACCCTAGTCTCGATTTTCTCGTCGAAGGAGGGCTTGAAGGTCCCGGAAAAACCTTCAGGCGCCTTGGTTTCAGCCACCGTATAGGTGCCGTCGGCCAGACCATCGATTTTCAACAGGCCCTTGTCGAGCTTGCCGGCATCGGTGTAGGAACCGTCCGAAACCTCCAAAGTATCGGTCGCATTGGTGTTGGCAGCTGACTGGTCAGCGGCCTTCTTGTATGAGCCGGGAATGACGACTCCTCCGGGGTTCCCGACCTTCATGAAACGGACCGAGGTACCAGTGCTCTTGTCCTTGATTTGGAACTGCGCACCAGAAAGGGAGGAACCATCGGCCTTGGCCTTCTTCTGCACGCTGAAGCTGTAGAAGTAGACATTGGATAGATCCTTGGTGTCCGGGTCGTTGATCACAGTGGAGCCACCGGTTCCATCATTGTTGGTCGGAGGGTTGGCGGGGTCGTTGGAGTACTCCAGAGACACGCCGTTGCTGACCGTTCCAGAGGTGGCTGCGTCATTAACCTGCATCCAATAGTCAATGAAGATGGTCTTGCCGTATTCGTAGGGGTCAGATTCCTTGATATGAGATGTAAGATCGACAACCAGATGATGGTCGCTCGCATCCATGCTAGCCGCGTACTTGCTGTCGGCTACTGGTGTGGAACTGGCGATGCCAGCCTCGTCAGAAGCCACATAGACCCTGACACCATGAGTGGCATCGGAGGGATCAATGACCGTCAGACCGGCCGATGGCTTATCGGTGATGCTGTACTTGTAGATGGGGAAACCGGTGGTTAGCGGAACACTGGCGGTAACCCGATAATGGACATAGTCGCCTATGGAGACACTGGAACCCTTGGCAGGGTCGACAACGACCTTCTTGGAGAGGCTAGGCACATTGTTCTTCAGCATGACCGTACCCAGTTCCACAGCAGCCGTCTCACCCTTGAACTTGGTGTAACCAGCGAAGCTGGGGCTGGCTGTTGCAGCAACAGGAGTGCCGAGCATCATGGGGATGGAGGCGGTGTCAAACTGAGTGTCTGTATTACCGGGGGCCGTGGTGTCCTCAACGAGGTAGAGCCCCTGGGCGAGACCGTTGAAGGTCAGCTCTGCATCGGCATCTGCAGCCACAGTGGCGGGAGTCTGGTCCTTCTGGGCCACAGGAGCGGACTCTATCGCACTCTGGAAGTCACTCTGCTGAGCCAAGGCGGTCACAAAGGAACGCAATTTGCCATCCCAAGCCGAGGGCTTCTCAGCGTTTGAAGTGGTGTCCTGATTACCCGAACCAGCCGCAGTCGAGTTGAAGCCCAGCCACTTGGAGGCTACTTCACCTACAGGATTACCTGCAAATCCGGTCGCCGCCGGACCACCGGTCACGGTCGTCAGAGCCGCCTCGGCCGGGGCAACCATGGCAGAGTCCGTACCAACTGCCACAGCGGTTAGGTCACTGCCATCGTGGGCAGCGTTCAGATAGGTGCCGATCCGAACGGCCGTGAACTTATGCCCATTCATAGCCTTGCCCTTGCCTTTGATGGCCAGGGTGCCGGTGGTCCCCTCAAGGTCAGCTGCAGGAATCTGCTCCTCAGCAGCCGATGCCGTACCAGCCCCTGCCAGCGACAGGCCCAGAACCATGGCAGCACTGAGAACCAAACCCAGAGCTCCCCTTGTATGTGATAACTTTCTCATATCTACTCCTTATTTTGTTATGCATTTTGTGTTTGTTCGGACCCAGTGCCGTAAGTGGTAAGTGGGCGCGCAAAGCCCAACGGACTACCCCGGATGGGACAGAAGGAAGAAACCAACGAACCGCATAATCTGATATCGATGGTCAGAGTTTCAGCCCGCTCCGCTTATGACGGGCCAGCAATATGGCCACAAGGACCAGGGCTGCAATCAAGCTGGCCGTTCCGCCCAACAGAGACCAAATCTGCCTACCAGTGAAGGGCAGAGCCTTGACCGGCGGTATGCTGTTGAGTTTGTACTCGACTTTGGCTGACTCGTTGCCCTGAGAATCCTTGGCCCAGACACCGATGTCGCCGGACTTCATGGCTGCCGGCAGGGAAACCTGCCAGCTGCCATCGGATCCCGAAACATTTCCGACCTCGTAACCGGTGCTGCTCCTGTCCGGCCAGGACACTTTCATTCTGGCGGCCTCCTGAGGGGCACTTGCGGAACCTACCTGCCCGTTGAGGGCAGTCCCATGAACACCGGTCCAGTTGGCCAGCGTCACCCCAGGATCAGGAGGGGTCACATCCACCACGTCTGTCTTCTCTCCTGAATCCGAGACCAGGTCCGTCGAACTTGTCAGCGTGGCCGTAAAGACATACGTCAGATCTGCCCACGACTGCGGGAATGTGGCCGTAGCCAGATCAGTGGACCACGAGACTGTGTGTCCGCCGGTCGGTATGGTCTCACTGTAGACCTGCCTGGGTTGGGCTGACTTATCAGCCTTGGACTGGACGTAGAGCTTGAGCACCGAATGCTCATACCTGGGAGAAGCCGTTCCTGAAACCTTGACGACCGCACCGCCCGGCAGACTCCCGTCAACGGTGTGCGGCACCAAAACCTGGGTGATGCTTGGGGCCGGATCCGCTGTGCTATTGAAGAAGAGGTCAGCTATGTTGGAGAAGCCCGAAGCAAGCTCATAGCCGTCGTTGAGCTCCACCAGCCGTGCGTGGTAACGTGCCTTACTGCCATCAGTGTTTTTGCCGTCTGCGTTGCCGTCTTTGATCGACCAGTGTCCGCTGGCATCGGTCTGCACTGAACCTATGAAGACTCCCTCCGTATCATAATCATCAGGTTCACTCGCATTGATCGGCTTGCCGGGATCCTCACGGAAGAGGTCGACCCGGTACTTCTTGCCACCGGCGCTCGCCGTACCTGTACCACTGATAGCGGGAGTCAAGGTGGATGAAAAGCCATTCACCGGTATGGCGTCTATGGTCGGGTTCTCCGGAAGAGGCACTGTGTACTTATAATAAGCGGTATCTACGGTCCATCCTTCGCCGATCCTCTTCTGGACCTCAGGCTGGGCCATGCCATCGGTGATACCTGCAGCAGGATTGGTGGCCACGCCCCAGTCGCCGGTCGCGCATCCATCTACGCTGCCGTCAGCATTCGTCGTGATTGGCCAGGTTACCAGCTTGAAATAGCCATCCAGACCGTCCTTGGCTTTGGCGGTCTTGAAGTCGATGGAACCATCCGCCTTTTGGGCCTCTCCGGTCGACATAAGGGTGTTGCTGGTGTGGGCACCATTGCTCGGCGCGTTGAAGGCGGCTATATCACCGGCGCCACCGATGATTGCTGGCGGCCAGTAATGCGTATTCGGAACCTGTCCGTCAACCCTTTGCACCGTCGGCGTCAAGGCACTGACCGGAACCCAGTCATTGCCATCCTTTAAGCCCACCCACTGGTAGTAGAAGGAAGTAGTCTTGGAACACGGATAAGGCTTGGCAAGTCCCTTGGCATCCCTATATGTGGCTTTGTAGGCTGGATTGTTCCAATAGACGAAGAAGGACCGGGGCGGGGCCACACCCTCTCCCATATTGAACTCCTTGGAACCCTTACCATCCGCATAGTCGAAGGTGTACTTAAACCCGTAATCGGTCACCAGGCCCCAATTGGCCTGTCCTTTGCTCCATAGCAGCGGTAGGTTGTCCCAGCCGATGAAGGCTATAGGGCCGTTGTGTTTGCCTGTGTTGCTAGCTTTCGGATCGGATAAAGAATACTCATAGAGTTGAGCAGGAATTTGGTCCGACAGGCTGACTATGGAACTGTCGGTGAACTGGCTGGTGTCATTGGTGTAGATATTTCCGTTGCCATAGGTGGCGCCAGGCCGTTGGTTGGGTACCCACCCCCAATAACCGGCATCCTGCCCGACGAATGCATAGAGCCATTGAGGGAATTCGGTGCCACCCAGATTGCTGGAGCTTATGGGGGCTACCCCTTTGTCGAATTTGTTGAAGAGGCCGCTATTGTTGTCAGGATAGTTGATATCAGCCTCTATGGAGATGGTCATATAGTCATATTCACCTGAGTTCATCAGGCTGTGAATGGTATAGAACTGATTCCAATTGGAGGCCCACTTGCTAACGGCGTCGACTGAATCAGCCTGTTTGCCACCATCGTCGGCCATGGTTCTGATGTAGTTGATCCGCCCCCATTGCTTGGTGCCATCATGACCCCCATAGTATGAGTACAGGAAACCCAGATTGCCACATGCATTGTTAATCGCACGGGAGCCGGCAGCTGGGGTTCCTCCGACGGGAACCTGCCCTCTACAGGTGGGGTCCACATCACCGTGAGCCACACGGAGAACGAAATCCATTCTTATTTCATCATCCTCGGTGGAGATACGGTTGTTGTATGCCAGCATCTTGAACAGTTTTGGCTTGTGGTCAACCACAGCTGGACTACTCGATGGATCAGCATTCGCCCCTGGTATCAGCGCAAAGGATCCGAGCAAGAATGCAATCAGAGTCAGGAGAGCAAGGAGTTTACCCCTCATCCCCCCGCAGAAAGTCATATGCGAGCCAAATTTGGCTGTAGAACGATACGGCATGAAAACTACCCCTATCTCAGCCTTTTCGTCTACAACGTCCTGGAACGTGTGTGGAATCCAGGCGGAATCCACAGAATCAGCATATTGGTCACAGCGTATGCCCGTACCTCATTTTTGACAAATGCTGCATGTTGTGTCAATAAATTGGAGGAGTCGACCATGCAATACACGGACCCCAGACATTGAAGCCGACATGAACACAAGGTAGGGGTAAACCAGGAAAACCCGGCACCACAGCGAACAACAGATAGGCAGATAGAAGTAATCCAGGAGCCCGCGACCGACCAAGGCAGTCTAGAGACCTCCGCGGATTCCACAGAACTTGGCACGGAGGAGCTCATGCATGGCCTCCATGAAGACTTCCCCCTGCCCGCCCGTAGGAGCAGGAGGATGGCCATCAGCAGCACCTACGGAATGGCTATGCAGCAGCAGCCCCATTCCAAGCCCTAACCGCACGAAAGAGTGAAGCCCGCAATGAAGGACTCAACAGATGCGCCGATTCCTCACATGCGGTGCAGACAACTCATGTGCCCGCTCTCACAAAGCACAGCCCCATAGCTGTTCAGAGCGGCATCGATCCGCCCGGCACCCAAGCCGTATGGTAAGGCAACGCCAGAAGGACACAGTAGTTGGACACCAGCGAGCAAGCAGCCGGCGCAACGGCCGTCAGACACAAGGAGCAGGCGGTGACCTTGCCGGTAGCGAACCTCAGCGCAATGCTATCGGACACGAGGGCCGAGGCGATGGTGCAGGCGGATACGACCGTGGAGATGCGGCTGCCCAGGTGACCGGTCCAGCGAAATCATGGCTCAGGGAAACCAGACAGAACCCAGCAGGGCATCGGTAAACCCCAGACTGATCAAGGCCAGGTAGACGTGACAGACATGAGCAACTGTGCCACGCGATGCTTCAGATCAAAGGAACTTGTCAATGTGGGAACATGATCATTCACTCACATGAAACCAAACGACTCGCTTGACCATTGCTCTTTTCTTATTCTCAGCAAGTATCTAACGTATCCCTAGCCACACTATCGGAATACCTGACCACAAGCGTACCCGCAACCGGCCCGAAGGACTGCTGTGCCATCACGGAACCCCTCTGCCGCCAGCCCCTAGCTGCGAGCGTGGCGTATAGGCGGTGCGGACCTGTGGCTGCTACTGGCCCAGGGAATGACCATACCGGTCATCAGCACTCCCATGACCACCATACCGGCCATCAGCAGAGCATCGACAGGAGCTTGTTCCGTCTCAGGAATCTAATGCGGGCTTGCCTGCCGTACCCCTTGGACGACCAGCCGCTGGTTATTGACCACATAGGGAGTACAGGTTATCGAGGTGACCAGGTCACGCCCGACCTGACCCTTGTACCAATGGCTATCGTCAGGATTAAACCTATCATATAGATAGATTCGACCCTGTAGCCCCGTCGTCTAATTGCAAGTGCAACGCCTCTTCATGCAATGGTGATTCGTCTTGAAAAACCAGTCGGAAGAAAGTGTCGCACCGTGAACCCATCATATTCGCACCTATCGGCACACGAGCGTCATGAGATCATGGCCGGTGTGGCCTGCGGGCTGTCCTTCCGCGCGATAGGCCGTCGACTGGGCCGTCCGGCCAGCACGGTCAGCCGCGAGATCAGGCGCAATACCTGGTTCACCCCTCCAACCACAGCGGGGCCTGGCGGCCCTACCGGCCCACACGGTTGAGGACCGGGCGGTGGACGGGCCGCTACTACGTGTCCGGCGAGGCCCAGAGCAAGGCCGAGCAACCCAGGGCCATGGCACGAAAGCCCTATCGCCTGGCCTGCTACCGGCTGTGGGCGCAGATGGCCCGGGGCCTGATGGCGGCTGGTCGTTGGCGGCCATATCGGGCTGGCTGGCCCGCTCCCACCCGGAGGACAGGACCATGGGGGTATGTGCCGAAAGCATCTACTGGTGGATCCACGTCGACGGGGAGGGCGCGGGAGGTGGGTCCAGTACTTGGCACGCGCCCACCAGCGACGGCGAAGGGCCAAGGGGCGGCGGGCCAAGGGCTCCTGGATCGAACGGCGAAGGCCCATCGGCAGCCGGCCCGCCGGCGTGGACACGCGCTCCGAGTTCGGCCACTGGGAGGCCGACTCGGTGATCGGCTCGGGCCGTTGCAACCTGCACACCGTGGTGGAAAGGAAGACCCGGTTCCTGGTCGCACGCAAGGTGGTCGGCAAGAGCGCGGCCAACACCATAGCCGCCCAGCTTGCCGTTTTCACGCCCTTGCGACCGCGGCCCGTCTGAGCGTCACGGCACGACAACGGCGCCGAGTTGGCCCGACACTATGAGCTGGCCGACTCGCTGGGCAGGGACACCGGGTTCGCCACCCCCTACTCCTCCTGGCAGCGCGGGTCCAACGAGAACCGCAACGGCCGCATGCGCCGCCACCTGCCCAAAGGCACCAGCCTGGACGGCCTGACGGACGGCGAGCTACAATCGCTCGTCGCCGAGATCAACAACACCCCTTGAAAGTCCTGGACTGGATGGCACCCGCCCAGGCCTGATAGGAGGAGATCGACCACCTATTAGCACCAAACCAAGACCGGTGTTGCACCTGCAAATAGACAACGGGAATGTTGGCTTAGAACGAAATCGTCAGATAATCATAATCACCTGATTTAATCAAGCCATGATGGCGTATAATAAACTCTGCTTCATGACCCAACCGGTTACCGCCTGGGCGGTCTGAACCGGCGTGGAATCCAAGCCCGCCATAGTCTGCATGCATTGAACCCGCTTCCACAGTTTGGCCCCTTCATGGCCACCACAGAAGGAGTGGATGAAGGTCAATCTGCCGCAGGCATTGACCAGGTCCCGGTTGGAGGCTGTATTCTCCCCGACCGTGACAAGATCCTTACAATAGGGATCCACCGCCCAATATGCCACGCGAAGCACAAGGCCCAGGCGAATCTCATCTTGCATTGTCTATATGCGGTTGTTGTAGGCCAGCATCTTGAAGAAGCTTGGGATCGGGATCACATCCGTCTCTGCCTACTCGCCAGCAGACTCAATCGCACGTACTGGAAGCAGAGCACCGCACAAGGCAATTATCACTATCAGACACAGCGCTCCAAATATGGGCCGCAACTGGCCGCGTCTGCCTTCCCCACCACTCTCATTTTCCTTACCTCTTGTATCACAACATACGTTCAACCTTGCCAAGTCCGCAGTATCTGGAACCAGACCAGGATTCCTATCAGCCGGGGATGGAACACATAACAGGCCCTTGCCTCAGCAAGCCCCCCCACATGCACCTGAGCCGTTTACCTCGCCCTCTTCGCCTTGAAGGACATGTCTTCGTTTGCGCGTGTACAACCAGTTGCTTACTCAGACGCCCAGTAATCTATCAAATGGTTTTACCAGAAAAAACGCTGAAACAGTGGGCTTTCTCGTGTTCAAGCTCAGCAAGGGAAGACCGGAACAGTAACTTGAGCTAGACCGACAAACAGGCTTGGACGGGTAGGTGGAAACTCCACCGTCACCATTGACCATATCCCTCGACTCAAGGAATCGTGCCCGTTGAGACCCTCCCCAAACCAATCTCCCAACAACTTTGAAAGCTTGGTTTCCCGCCGGAGAAATATGACAATACAAACAGGAATAAGCAAATATAACCAATACGCTGTCGTATGGCATATATCACATCTGTTTAGACTTGGAGACCAAGGATATGATTGTAAAACGATGCTTGGCAGAGCTAACCCACCAGTAGCCGCGGGCTTCAAACGAACCCAAGAGCACCAGTCCATCGCTGGTGGTGATATTGAAAAGTGAGTTTGTCCCTCATTCCTGTCCTCTGGCCCAATGCGGGAGCTGACCGGACCTGGGGCGGGAAAGGACCGGACATATGCGATGGTTGCGTGAATTCATGGGGCTGCCGGCTTTTCTGAGGGCCATGCTCATCATTGATCTGATCTGCAGCTTCGGCATCGGTCTGGTCATGCCCATCGAATTGCTCTTCACCACACATTCTCTGGGAGCCTCCATCTCCGAGGCCAATTTGACCGTCACTGTCAGCTCCGTGGGCTCCTTGATCTGCCACCCGCTGGTAGGCTGGCTGTCGGACAAGAAATCGCCCTGGCTGGCCTTGCACCTGACCCTGGTCCTCTCGGTTGTCGGACCGCTGCTCTTCGCCTTTGCCCAAACCTTCACCATGGCTCTGATCGCTGCCCTGGTCTCTGGCATGGGCATGTCCATGTACACAGCCTGGACCTCCATTCTCACCCAGGTCTCCACCGAGGAACAGCATAAGATCGTCTACGGCATCAACCAGGCCGAGGTGAACCTGGGCATCGGTCTGGGGGCGGCGGTGGGAGGACTCCTGGTGGTCGGCGGATCAGACTTCTACTTCCGTCTGGGGTTCGCTGGCCGCGCCATCGGCTATGCCATTGTGGCCCTAGCCCTGCTGATCGTACAGCGTCACTACGGGCTTACCGGCCTGAAGGCCAGCAAGCCTGTGACCCCCATCGAAGTCCCGGCACAGTCTGGGTTCCAGGAGGCGGACGGCCAGAAGCGGAAGGGAATCGCGGGCATTGACCGGCAAGTCTTGACCACCATGATCCTGCTGACCGTGGGCACACTCTTCATGGACATCTTCGGCTACGCCCAGTTCGATTCGGGCATGGTCACCACCCTGATCTCCGACCCGCATATCCCCTCCTGGTCACTGTCCCTGGTGGACACGGTCAATACCTTCGGCCTGGTGATCATCAACGTAATACTCCTGCCCCGGCTCAAGGACGGCAACCATGTACTGATGCTGAGGACCGTGCCAATCTTCTGGGCCCTGGGCTGGACGGTCATTGTGCTGGGACTTCGGTTCGATTCCCCCGCCATGGCCTTGGCCACAGCCTGCCTGGGCGGCCTCATCTTCTGCTTCGGCGAAGTCATGCTTGGCATCTCCCAGCCAGTCGTAGCGGCGGAATTGGCGGGGCCGCGCTTCAGCGGGAGGATGTTCGGTCTGCTCAACACGGCCGGCTCCACAGGCTACATTCTGGGCCCCCTCTTCTCCTCCTTCGTTCTTGATGGCCACCAGCCCATACCGCTGCTGACCATGTGCTCCATAGGCCTGGTCCTACTGGCCTTCCCCTGGTTCCTGGCCATCAAGACCAGCCACAGGAACCCGGAGATCTTCCTGGACGGTCCATCCACAGGGCAGGCCGACCGCCGTAAGTAGCAGCCCCCAGGGCACATTTGCAGTCTCCTGTCGGCTATGCCGACATTGGGATGTCGGTCCGTGCCTCCTGCATCCCAATGGCCCATACGTCTTGGCATGACCTATATCAGCCTGTTCGGCGAAACACCGAAGAAGGGCGGTGAACCAAGACTATGCGCCCGTTCGACTGACAAATTTCAGCCAGGCCTATATAATCGCGATGATGAATATGGCAGCATTCCGATGAAAGACGGTCAAGTCATGAATCACAGCGAAGGTTCCCAGTCCACTGTTCACTTTTCCGATACAGGGACTGGCCAAGGCCAGAAATGCCGTATGGAGCACGATTGCCTCGGCCATATGTCGGTCCCCCGTGATGTCTACTGGGGCATCCACACCTTGAGGGCCATGGAGAACTTCAGCATTTCAGGGGTCCATGACGCCGACCACCCACAGCTGATTCATGCCCTGGCAGCCGTCAAGGAAGCCTGCGCCGCCGCCAATGAGGAGCTGGGACTCCTGGAGCCGAACAAGGCATCATTGATTATCTCCGCCTGCAGGGAGGTCCAGGAGGGGCGGTTGTCCGACCAGTTCCCCATCGACGTTCTCCAGGGTGGCGCGGGCACCTCGGCCAACATGAACATGAACGAGGTTATCGCCAACCGGGCCTTGGAACTGGGAGGCCACGAGCGAGGCCAGTACGAGGTCATCCACCCCAACGACCATGTCAACAAGTCCCAGTCCACCAACGATGTCTACCCGGCCGCCTGCAAGCTGGCCCTGGCCTGGCATGCCCAGGACCTGTCCGCCAGCTGCGGTCTCTTGGCCCAAGCCTTCCACGACCTGGCAGACCGGCACAGCAAGGATGTGACGATAGGGCGCACCCAGCTTCAGGACGCTGTTCCCATGACCTTCGGCCAGGAATTCCACGCCTTTGCCAGCATGCTCAACACCGACCTGCAAGCCTGGCGGGAGCTGGAGGGCCAACTATGCGTGCTCAACCTAGGAGCCACCGCCATCGGCACCGGTATCTGCGCCGACCTGCGCTTCCGACAGCTAGCCACCAAGCATCTGGCACGAATCACCGGACTTCCCATACAAGCCGCCCCTGACCCCATTGCTGCCGTTACAGACACCGCCGCTTTCCTGGCTGTATCTGGGAGCTTGAAGACCCTGGCCATGCACCTGAAGAAAGCCGCCGATGACCTGCGACTGCTGAACTCAGGACCCCGCACCGGTTTCAACGAGCTGGACGTGCCAGCCCGGCAGGCTGGTTCCTCCATCATGCCCGGCAAGGTCAACCCCGTCATTCCCGAGGCCGTGGACCAATGTTGCTTCCGGATCTTCGGCATGGACACCACCGTCACCTGGGCGGCCTCGGAGGGCCAGCTGCAGCTCAACGCCTTCGAGCCGGTCATGATTCACGAGCTGCTCAAGGGCATGACCATACTGGCCTCGGCCATGACCATGTTCCGCACCAAATGTGTGGAGGGCATCACCATCAACACCGACCAGGGCCTGACCCATGCCAACTCTTCGGCCTCGGTCTCCGCCGCCCTCAACGCATCAATCGGCTATGAGAAGGCCGTGGCGATTGCCCAGAAGGCCACAACTGAGGGAAAGACAGTACGACAGGTGGCAGGCGAGGACACGGACCTGTCTGGCGAAGAGCTGGACCGGCTGCTGGACCCCCTGGCCCTTTCACGCGGCCTGGGCCAGACCTGCCGCCAACAGCAAGATGACCACGCCTAGTTCGCTCGGTTGGAGTTACTCCTCTAGCTCCGCAGCCGACCACCACCCCTGTTCCAGCGGCACTTGTCACTCGCCACTGAGTTGAAACGGCCTTGCAATAGCTATCACCACAGGCCACGGCAAGGCACAGCTCAGCAAGGCACGGGAAATAACAAAAGCCAGCTTCCAGCGGAAGCTGGCTTGACCATCCCCCATGGGAGGGGCAGGCTGTAGATCAGGTGTCGATCTTGGAGCGGTCGAAATCATCGGCGTTGTCGACGATGAACTGCTTGCGAGGCGGCACGTCATCGCCCATGAGCAGGTCGAAGACCTGACTGGCGTGCTCGGCATGCTCCATGCGGATTCGTCGAAGCATACGGGTTCGGGGGTCCATGGTGGTGTCGGCCAGCTGGTCGGCATCCATCTCACCCAGGCCTTTGTAGCGCTGAATGTCAGGGTTGAAATCAATCCCCTGGCGCTTGAGGTCATCCAGTTTGCCGGCCAGCTCATCATCCGAATAGGTGTAGATGTACTCCCCCTTGTGCTTGCCGGCCAGGGAGATTCGGTGGAGGGGAGGCACAGCCGCGTAGACCCTGCCGTTCTCGATCAGGGGCCGCATGTAGCGGTAGAAGAGGGTCAGCAGGAGAATGCGGATATGGGCCCCGTCCACATCCGCATCGGTCATCATGATGACCTTGTTGTAGCGGGCCTGGTCAATGTCGAAGCTGGCCGAGGAGCCGGCGCCGATCACCTGGATGATGGCCGCGCACTCCTTGTTGGCCAGAATCTGGGCCAGGGAGGCCTTCTGCACATTGAGAATCTTGCCTCGAATGGGCAGAAGGGCCTGGAAGCCGGCGTTTCGGGCGGCCTTGGCCGTGCCCAATGCCGAATCACCCTCCACGATGAAGAGTTCGGCCACATCGTCATTGCCGGGTTGGCAATCGGAAAGCTTGGGTGGCATGGAGGCGGACTCCAAGGCATTCTTGCGCCTGGTGACCTCTTTGGTCTTACGGGCTTGGATACGAGCGTGCATCTCTGAGGTGATCTTGTCCAGCACCCTGCCGGACTGCTCCTTGTAGCCACGCTTGGAACCGGAGATCATCTCACCGAACTGCTTGTCGGTCATTTTGGAGACGATGGGCCGCACCGGGGCCGTACCCAGCACGTCCTTGGTCTGGCCCTGGAACTGGGGCTCGGCAATCCGCACGGTGACCACTGCCACCAGGCCGGACATGATGTCGTCACGCTCGATGCGGGTCTTGGCGTCCTTGAGATTGACCTTGTACTTGCGCGCGTTGGCCTCCACAACCTTGCGAATCTGCTTGGTCAAGGCCTGCATGAACCCGTCAACGTGCATGCCACCACCGGGGGTCTCCACCACATTCACGAAGGAGCGGATGACCGAATCGTAGCCATTGACCCAGCGCAGGGCTATGTCAACGCCGCAGGTGCGCACAATCTTCTGGGCGTGGAGGTTACCATTGGAGTCGACCGCCTGGGTCTCCTCCGTATAAGTGTCCTGGCCGGAGATGTGCCAGATGTCGGATACAGGCTCTCCTGAGGAGAGGAAGTCAACGAAGTCCTTGACACCTCCACGATGGAGGAACTCCTCCACCCGACGGTGGGCGGGGGGCCGGCCGGCCTCAAGGGTCAGGCCTGCGATGGCGTCCAAATCCCGGGCGGAGTCCGAGTCACTGTCGGAATCCCCAGAGTCCTCTCCTTGAGACTCTTCGCCCCTCTCGCCGGCACTGTCACCAGCAACGGCGCCTGCAAACAGGCCCAAGGCTTCGGATGGGTTGTCAGCATCCGCATCGCTGTCAGCACCCACAGACTCCACTGCCAGCAGGTCCGCAGAAGCTTGCGCAAAGACCTCGGTATCGGAGGCTTCAGAAGCCGCTGCCACCTGCTCGCGGCCTTCACCGGCTGCATCCGTCTCGATGAGGTCGTCGATGGCGGCGTCACCGGTTTCTGGTATGGACTCGTCGATGACGGTTATCTTGAGGCCGGGAACCAGGAAGCTGGTCTGCCGCACCCGGTCTATGAGCTGTTCATAGCTGAACATGGCGGTCTGGTTGAAGATCTCGGGGTCGGCCCAGTAGCGGATGCGCGTGCCGGTGGTCTTGGCAGGGACCTTGCCGACCACCTCCAGCTCAGTGGGCTTGTTCTTGCGGGTTTGCTTGAAGGGCGAGTCGGGAGATGGATGGTCCGGGTCCGCATCCTTGTATACGCCAGCATGGCCCTGGTGGAAGGCCATGTGGTAAGTCTTGCCGTTGCGGTCCACCTCCACATCCAGGCGGGAGCTCAGGGCGTTGACCACCGACGAACCCACACCATGGAGGCCACCGGCGGCATTGTATGAGGCGTTGCCGAACTTGGCTCCGGCATGGAGCTTGGTCAGCACCACCTCCACACCAGTCAGGCCGGTCTTGGACTCGACATCGACAGGGATGCCGCGGCCATTGTCCGCCACTTCGAGGGACCCATCGGTATGGAGGGTGACGACGATGTTGTCGCAGGCCCCAGCCAGGGCCTCATCGACGGAGTTGTCGATGATCTCCCAGAGACAGTGCATAAGCCCCTGGCTATCGGTGGTGCCGATATACATGCCGGGGCGTTTGCGGACCGCATCAAGCCCTTCAAGCACCGATAAGTCTTTGGCGCTGTACTCCTCAGCCACTTCTCTCCTTTAGGTCGGTATGCCTCATTCCTTGGTAGGCACCCCTGGCGCCCCTGGCGAATCAGGCAAGTCTCAGCAGCTTACACCCCAGCCGCCATATTGCAAGACAGCGACAGCGGGGTCCGCTAACCCTCCAGCTGCCTGGCTTCTGGCCCTATCTCGTCACTGGTCCAGGAAGTCACGCAAGGTCTGCGAGCGTGAGGGGTGGCGAAGCTTGGACATGGTCTTGGATTCGATCTGGCGAATACGCTCTCGGGTCACTCCGTAGACCCGGCCAATGTCGTCCAGGGTCTTGGGCTGGCCATCCTCCAGGCCATAGCGCATTTTGATGACAC
The DNA here is from genome assembly GCF_003315635.1 of Bifidobacterium aemilianum. Taxonomy (GTDB): domain Bacteria; phylum Actinomycetota; class Actinomycetes; order Actinomycetales; family Bifidobacteriaceae; genus Bifidobacterium; species Bifidobacterium aemilianum. The sequence continues at coordinate 301,465 of NZ_PDCG01000002.1, forward strand.
CGGCCTCACGGGGGCTGAGGGTCTCCAGGACCTGCTGGAACTGGTCCTGCAGGAGAGAGAAGGCCACAGCGTCGGAGGGGGCGATGGCGTCGGTGTCTTCAATCAGATCACCGAACTCCGAGTCACCGTCCTCGCCCAGGGGAGTGTGCAGGGAGATGGGTTCACGGCCATACTTCTGGACCTCCTGAACCTTCTCGACCGGCATGTCGAGTTCGCGGGCCAGCTCGTCGGGCGTGGGCTCGCGGCCCAGGTCCTGGAGCATCTGCCGCTGGACTCGGGAAAGCTTGTTGATGACCTCGACCATATGTACGGGCACACGAATGGTACGGGCCTGGTCGGCCATGGCACGGGTGATGGCCTGGCGAATCCACCAGGTGGCGTAGGTGGAGAACTTGAAGCCCTTCTTCCAATCGAACTTCTCGACGGCGCGAATCAGACCCAGGTTGCCTTCCTGGATGAGGTCCAGGAAGAGCATGCCACGGCCGGTGTAGCGCTTGGCTAGGGAAACGACCAGACGGAGGTTGGCCTCCAGTAGATGGTCCTTGGCCTTCTTGCCGTCATTGGAGGCCCACTTGAGCTCCCTCTTGCGCTTGAAGTCCATACCCTCGGACTCGGTGTCCAGCAGATGCTGGGCGTAGAGGCCGGCCTCGATACGTTCGGAGAGGTCAACTTCCTGCTCGGCGTTCAGTAGGCTGACCCTGCCGATCTGTTTGAGATAATCCTTGACCGGGTCGGCGGTCGCACCGGAGGTGACCACACGACGCTTGGGGTTGCCCGAAGGGGCCAGGTTCTCATCGTCGTCGTCATCGCGAACCACGAAGGCACCCTTGGCCTTGATCTCAGGCTCCTCGGGCTTGGCCTCGTCCTCATCGCCGTCGTCCACGTCGTCTGAATGGTCGGAGATATCCGAGTCATCATCATGAGACTCATCGGCGGAATCCGCATCTTCCAGATCGACGTCAACATCCTCCAGTTCGGCATCGTCAAGGTCCACGTCCTCCTCGTCGTCGAGAACCTGGCTGTCCTTCTCCTCCTTAGCCACAGGAGCCTTGCTGCGGGCGGTCTTGGTCTTGGAGGTCTTGCCCGCCTCCTTCTTCTTGGCGGGGCCTGACCGGGCAGTTTTCTTGCCAGCCGCAGCCTTAGGGGCCGATGTCTTGGTCCTCTTGGCTTTCTTGGCTGCCGATGCAGATCCACCCTTGGTCTCGGCGGTCTGATCAGCTGCTGCTGGTTGAGCTGTCTGTTCCTTCTTGGCCAAGCTTATCCTCCTGAGGTTCCTCGCCAGCGAACGCATACCATAAGGGCAAACTTCTAGCAAGGGCAAATTATCAACTATTGGAGTAAACCATCTCGCAAGGACTATTATTCCCAGCTGTGATAAATCCCTGTCAGCACCGCAGGCGCCAACCCCTTACTCATGCCCGCCAGACCGCCAGCAGTCGCCTTCCCGGCACGGACGGCCTCAAGAGCCGCAGGACCCTAGTGTATCCAAGCCGGCCAGATGTGATGGTCCAAGGCGGAGCAGACGATGGCCGCCAGGGTGCAGTTGGGATCCATCTCTATGGCCTCCCGGGAGTATTGGTGCACCTCCTTATAGCCCATCCACCAGCAGCAGTAGGCCACCACGGCCAGTATCTGCGCCCGGGCCGGGCTCTCCAGCCTCCAGGACATCTCATCGAGAATGAACAGTCCCCTACGGCAGCGGCCCCTATCAGCCGGGGGTTCATCCTTGGTGAAGGCCTGTTGAAGTAGGTGGTAGAGGGTATCCACCGTGGCCGGATCATGGGGGTGGCAGGCCAGGTTCATCATGACCTGCTTATCGTCCTCCTGGCCGGTGCCAGCCACCAAAGAGATGATCAGAGCGTCACGGATGGAAAGCATTTCCGAGGCCCCCACAGCCAGCAGGTTGATGTCCTCATCGGGAGGCATATAAGGGTAGATGATGGGTGCAAGCGTGTCATCCTGCGAATAGCCATCCCTAGCCAAGCTGCCGTCGGAGTCCCTGAGTGGTTCCTGCCTGAATTCCTCGTCTTCCACCAAACATCGCAACCATCTGTCGAAGGGGCCATCCATCCATAACCTGACGGCCTCCCCAATGCCCAGTTCCTTGCGGTCCCTACGCAGTTGGCCGACCAGAGGTGCAATGGCGGCAGCCGATTTCCCCAGATGGTTATCTGTCGGCCCCTCACCTTCGAACATTGACTGCCCACTGGCCCACTGACGACTTGAATCCTCCGGCTGTTGAGCACACCGAGGCCCACCAGGACTCTGGCCGGCGGCTCCCCCATTCTGGCCCTTTCGTCGTGTTGTCGTACTGCTAGCTGTCTTCGTGCTCACCATGGGTCTCCTATCATCCTTGCGCTGGCCCGGCTGGCCGTCAGCCACCGGTTGGTCAGACTGTCTGGGGCATCAGGGGTTGCCAATCCCTGTTTTACCTCTCGTTCAAGGTTGCCCGATATACGGCCGCCAGCGGAGGAAAAACAACCCTTGTGGTCGAAGGCTTGGAGAAATCGGTCAGGTCGCGTGTCCCTTGTCGTAACCTTGTGGATAACCTCGTGTCATGAGCATGGACCTGAGAGGCAATTCCTTGGATGAGCGGATGCGCCGGCTGTTGGATGAGGCACTGGAGCTTGACAGCGATCAGCTGATCGCCCCTGCCTGCCTGCCGCTCCTGAGGTCGGCCTTGGAGCAGGGTCAGACCTCCAACCAGGGAGGCAAGCACCTGCGGGCGCAGCTGGCCCTCACCAGCTTCAGACTGGCCAGGCGTGAACAGTCGGACAGGCGGCCGGTGGAAGCTCCTGTGGCAGCTGATGAATCCGCCATGGCCGACCTGGCCTGCGCCGTGGAGATCTACCAGACCTCGGCCCTGATCCATGACGACATCATGGACGACGCCGACCTGCGCCGGTCCAAGCCCAGTGCCCATCAGGCCTTGGGCCAGCTGACCGGCACGGCCGACCTGGGTCGGAGCCTGGCCCTGATGCTGGGTGACCTCCTGGCCACAGCCAGCCTGTCCATAGCCCAGCAGGCCGCGCAATCCCTGGGCAACCCCCAAGCCATCCTCGGCTGTTTGCTGGCCATGCAAAAGAGCGTCGCCATCGGCCAGATGCTGGACATGGCCACCGAGCTGACCAACCTTGACGACCCACAGGTCCTGGCCGACCAGGCCCTCAGCGTCTACGAGTGGAAGACCGCCTCCTACACGACCATCGCCCCCATAGAACTGGCCCTGCTGGCAGCAGGCACAGACCCCAAAACCGCCCACAGCCAGTCACGGACCATCGGCCTGCCCCTTGGCATAGCCTTCCAACTGGCCGACGACCTCCTGGATGTCATCCCCGGTTCACAATCCAGCGGCAAGCCCCTGGGCGGCGACATCCGCGAGGGCAAACGCACCGTGTTGCTGGCCGACACCCTGCAATCCCCATCAACCACCACCCAAGACCAAGCTCGGTTGGTCAGCGTCTTCTCCAAAGCCTCCCGCTCCAGACAGGACGTCGAATGGGTCACCAAGCTCTACCAGCGCAGCGGAGCCATAGACCGGGCCCATAGCCGCATCGAGAACGCATGGGAGCAGAGCCGGTTAGCAATCAGCACACTGCCATGGAAGGGCGAAAGTCAGGACAAACTGATCGCCATGTGCGCCCATTTCGTCCCCACCGTTGAAACCTGAAAGACCAAGGGAACAGCGTTAATCGCCCAATTCGAACCAGATGCCCAATGGCCCCGGCCACACGACTGTCACGAACTGGCGAGTGCGAGCAGCACACGATTCCTCATGACATTGCCTGACGCAGGCACAAGCAACTGCGGCCGAGGGAAACAGTTCCATTTCCCATCGACGCAGTTGTCTGCTCCCCGCCACCGGCACAGGCAGAGCATGGAAGAGTGAATCCGGCCCACCCACTTGTGTACATACCCTGTGGGAATGGGGGTGGGGCGCCCTGGCGCATAGGGGCTGGCATGTACACTAATGGTTGGAATTGCACGAATACAAGGAACCGCATAGACAACCATGACTGAAGCTGTGGAGAATCCCCTGGGGCAGACGATCGACGGGCGCTACGACATCGTTCGTAAGATCGCGGACGGCGGTATGGCTACGGTCTATGAGGCGCGGGATAACAGGCTTGATCGCAGGGTCGCCATCAAGGTCATGCATACGCAGCTGGCCCAAGGGCCCCATCGGGAGCAGTTCGTTCAACGCTTCCAACGGGAGGCCCGATCCGCCGCCTCCATCGCCAACGCCCATATCGTGCAGGTCTACGACACCGGCGAGTTCCAAGGCCTGGACTACCTGGTCATGGAATATGTGCATGGGGTCAACCTCCGCCACGAGATGAACCAGCAGGTCACCTTCACCGTGCGTGAGACCCTGCGCATCGTCTCCCAGACTCTTGATGGGCTGGCCGCCGCCCACCGGGCCGGCCTGGTCCACCGGGACATCAAGCCCGAGAACATCCTGCTCAACGACCGTGGCCACGTGCAGATCACCGACTTCGGCCTGGCCAAGGCCGTCTCCCAGGCCACCCTCTCCTCCACCGGCATGCTGCTGGGAACGGCCGCCTACCTGGCCCCCGAGATGATCGCCGACAACCTGGCCACACCCCAGGGCGACCTGTATTCCGTAGGCATCATGGCCTGGGAGATGCTGACCGGCCAGGTGCCCTTCCAGTCGGACAACCCTGTGACCCTGGTCTTCAAACATGTGCATGAGGATGTGCCCTCGCTCCTGACCCTGTGCCCAGAGCTGGACCCGGCCGTGGCTGAGTTCATAGGGCAGCTGTGCGCCCGCAAGGTGGAAGACCGGCCCGATGATGCCGGTCAGGCTTCGGCCATGCTGCGCAAACTGACCTCAACCCTGGCCATTGATTCCTGGCTCTACCGGCGGGGCCCCAAGCTGGCGGCCGCAGGCGGCCAGGAGACCGGACTTAAGGCGGGTATCCTGGCCGCGTCAGCTGGAAAAAATGCTGGACAAGAGACAACAGCCGTCCCAGCAGCCAGCCCTGCCAGCGGCACCACTCCCAATCACGGTGCTGACGATGCCGCAGTCGGCATCAGCCATGAGGAAGCCAATCGCCCACTGCCTTCCGCCGCCTCACCTGCCCCAGAGGAAGGCAAGCCCAGTCACAGCGACCCTGAAGCAAATACAGGTTCAGATTCGACCCTACCGGTTGCCGTACAGGCGACTGGCGACAGTGGCCAGCCTGCTCAGGCTTGGGAAGATCAGTATGCCGGACAGTCCGATGGTCCGGTCAAACAGGACGGACCGACCAATCAAGCGGCCTGGCAGACTTCCGTCCTGCCGCCAGCAGACCAGCCCACACAGGACCTGGCAGGCGCGAATCAAGCCCCCAATCAGGCCCAGGGACAGACCGCCCGCGCCGGCAGGTCCTCCGCATATCGTCCCCAGCGCTTCGCCCAGACCCAAACCATCGCCACTGCAACTATGAGTGAGGGCGGCACCGCAGACCTCATTATCAGTCCGGCAACGGAAGATTCCATCACAGGCCAGTCCGTGGACCCAACCACTGGGCAGGCCAGGGAAGTGCGGGGTCATAAGAGCCATAAGGGCCTGATCATCGGCCTGGTCGCATTCCTCATACTTGCCTCACTGGGTGGCGGCAGCGGCTGGTGGTACTTCATGGGCCCCGGCAGCTACTGGACCATGCCCAAACCCAGCGACCTGACCTGCCCCGACCAGGGCGTCTGCACCATCAGCGATGTGTCCTGGGACTCCTACGAGAGCACCCTGAAGGTTGCCGGCATCCCCTACCGGATCTCCAAGGACTACAGTGACAACGTGGCCAAGGGCAAGGTCATCTCCACCGACCCTGATGCCGTGGGCTCCAGGGTCTCCAAGCGGCATGAGCAGCCGGTGAAGGTGGTCATCTCCCGGGGTATCGAACAGGCCACCGTCCCCAAGGATATCGACAATTCAGCCTCAGTGGCGGGAAAGGACCCCATCGCCGCCCTCAAGCGTGCCGGCTTCAGCAGGATCGACCACCAAGACGACAAGGACCAGTACAGCGAGACCCTGCCCGCCGGCGCCCTGGTCAGCATCGACCCACAGCCTGGTAGCACCGTCAACCATAACCAGACCGTACACCTGGTGCTCTCCAAGGGTCCCATGCCCGTCTCCATGCCTGACGTGCTGGGCCGCGACAAGGACCAGGCCCAGACCGCCTTCGACGATGCCAAGCTCAGGCCCTCCTACAGCGAGGAGTTCAGCGATACCGTGCCCGCCGGTTCAGTCATCTCCGCCTCGGTCGACAAGGGTGCCCAGCTCCACTGGGGTGACGAGGTGAAGGTGGTCGTCTCAAAGGGCCCCGAGACCGTCACCCTGCCGGATGTGCGGGGCAAGGATGCCAATGAGGCGCAAAAGATCTTGGAGGCCCTGGGTCTGCAGGTGAAGGTTTCAGCTCCCCTGCTTGATTTCACGCATGTGGTGCGTTTCCAGGATCCGGCACCGGGCCAACAGGTTCGGGTCCGCGACGACCAAGGCAAGAAAACCGTCATCACCCTCACCGTGGTCTGAGGGGCAAAGCGCCGCCGGGTAGGGCGACGGCTTCATTGCCGCCTTACTGCCCTCTGGGGTGCCAGGCTACGTAGGACAGACCCGCAGCTGGCGCCAGCCCAGCTTACCGGGCCTCCTGCTCCACTTGGAGCCGGGCCTTGACCGTCTGGGCGTACTCATCCACGTATTCCTGACCACTCATCTTGCCGATCTCGCCCACCAGGCGGTCGGTCAAGGTCCGCAGATCCTCGTGGCCGATGGCATCGGCTGGCTTGCGCTCCACCGCAATGGGCTTGCCATAGATGACGGTGGTCGATCCCTTGCCGGGAATGACCTGCCCAGGCTTCTGTATCTCACGACTGCCGATGATGGCTGTTGGAATCAGCGGGCAGCCGGTCTCCAGGGCCAGCTTGGCCGCACCTGCATGCCCCCGGTAGAGCCGGCCATCAGGACTGCGCGTGCCCTCCACATGGATGCCGAAGAGATGGCCCGCCTCAAGAATCTCCTTGGCGTGGGCCAGGGCCCCCAGGGATTTGGACCCGCCGGACCGGTCGACCGGGAATACGCCGACCGAACTGAACCACCACTTCTTGAACTTGCCCTTGATGTCCTTACCCTCAAAATACTCTGCCTTGCCCATGAAGTGAATCATCCGGGGGCATGTCAAGGGCAGGAGGGCATCGTCGATCACGGCCAGATGGTTGGCGGCGATGATGGCCCCACCGGTCCGTGGAATGTTCTCCAGCCCCTGTGCATGGGGGTTCATACGCATGCGTGCGACCCCGCCCAGGGCCTTGACGAAAAACCAGTAGAGCACCGACCCTCCCCTTCCTTCTGACGAGTTCCGGCGGCACTTGGCCGCGCTGTTGATTAGAGTAGTGTCTATGACTGACCTCAACAATAGCAAGGCTGACCAACCGGACCCCAAGGACGAGCCGGAGCAGGTGGCCGGAACCCCGACACCAGAGGCTGCTGGCGCCGCCGGGAGTGGAGAGGATGATCTTTGGGCAAGCTTCGAGCAGGAGCATGCCGACGACCTGCAGGACATCGCCGATTCCAAGCATGCCCGTCGTTTCGAGAGGCATATTAAGCGTCAGAAGAAAAAGGCCCTGCTCTCGGTTGATGATCTGGACCCCAAGGCCTTCACTGGTGGTTCCCGGTCCAAACGCGGCAAGAACCAGCAGGGCGTCGGGCCGCGTGATTTCACGGGGACCAGCTGGTTGGACACCGATGACGTGATGGATACCTATGGTGATGACTTCGTACCACCAAACATATCCCTGGGGCACTTTGGTGGCTCCAGATTGGTCTTCTGGATACTCTTCCTCCTGGGCATCGCAGGATTGATCGCTTCGGTCCTCCTGCCCAATCTCACCCCCCTACTGGGCACCGTATTCGGCCTGTTCGCACTGCTGGGCGGTGGAGGGCTGCTCTTGGTGCACAAGGGATTCTCCGAAACCAAGGATGACTATTGCGACGACGGCGCACGCGTCTGAAAACCCGGGTGAGCCTGAGCCTCATAGGGCACGGATACAGCTTGCTGGCCATGTCACCATTGATGATACGGCCAGCAAGTGCCAGAGGAAACCCTCGGTCTTGCCTACCCTAAGCCAGGGACTGGGCCAATGAGATCCAGCTGTCCAGGAGACTGGCCGCGCATCCTGAGTCGACGGCTTCCTGGGACATGCCGTATGCCTGCCTGAATCTGTCCTCAAGGCTGCCTGGGTCCAGCAGATGGCCGTCAGCCACCACGGCCGAGGCGGCATTCAAGAGGGCCGTGGACCGGCAGGGCACGGGCTTGCCGGCCAGGAACTCCCGGAAGATGGCCGCATTGACGGGAGGCTTCCCGCCACGGAGGTCTTCCAGATCAACCCGGTCCAGTCCCAAGTCCTCAACCGGGTCGAAGGTCAACTCCCTGACCTGCCCATCGGCAATCTCCCAAATCGAGACCGGGCCGGTGGGTGCCATCTCATCCAAGCCCTCATGGGAGGTGAAGACCATGCCGTCCTGGCCACGTTTGGCGTAGACCTGGGCCATGAGAGGGCTCAGACGGCTGTCCGCGCAGCCGATGGCCACATGCTGGGGTCGGGCCGGGTTGGTTAGGGGGCCCAGAACGTTGAAGACGCATGGAACACCCAAAGCCGACCTGACGGGCCCCACGAAACGCATGAACGGATGGAAGGTCTTGGCGAAGGCGAAAGTGATGCCGACCTGGTTCCCCACCTGGGCCACGGCCTCTGGGGCCAGGTCCAGGGGAAGGCCGAGTTCCTCCAGCACATCCGCGGCCCCGCATTGGGAGGAGGCGGCCCGGTTGCCATGCTTGGCAATACGCACCCCTGCCGCCGCAGCCACCACGGAACCCATCGTGGAGAGGTTGACGGTGGATGCACCATCGCCGCCGGTGCCGACAATATCGGTCACCTCCCCCTGCATATCCAGAGGGACGGCGTGGGCCACCATGGCCTGGGCGGCACCCCCGATCTCGGCTGCTGTCAGTCCCAGCTGCTGCTGAGTGGCCAGAACAGCGCCGACACTGGCCGGGTCCGCATTGCCCTGCATGAGGTCGTCAACGAACCATCGGGACTCCTCCGCACTCAGGTGGTCGCCTGCGACCAGCTTGGTCAGAATCATTTTCCAGGTCATCTGAACCATGTCACTTCCCTTCCGTGCGGTGGATAGATGGTTGACAATACTAGGCTTGTGTCAAGTCACCCATGGTCCTTGTCCCATATGCTGGAGCGTAATCTGGCCCGTAAGGCTTGCCAATCCGGCAGGCTCGGCAGACCCTGCTCAGACAGAGCAAGCCCACAGATAGATCCTTGCAGAGGTCAGCCGGGACCATGCCTGGACCTATAGCGACATGACTCCCGCATATGACTGAGGGGGCCGGGCAAATGGCCGGCCCCCTCAGGGTTTCAGATCTTCAGTGCCTGAGTCACCTTACTGTTCATTCTGGCCGTGGCACATCTTGTACTTACGGCCTGAGCCACAGGGGCATGGGGCGTTCTTGCCGGTGCCGGGGAAGGTGCGTCCGTCAGCCCAGGGAGTCTTCAGCTCTTCGCTCTTGGGCTTTTTGCTGGTCGGAACCTTGCCGTCGGCATGGCTGACGGGAGCGGGGCCCACGATGACCGAATCATCCACGGGACGCTGGTCGTCATCAGCCGACTCCTGATTCCGTCTGTCGGCCACGGCCTCCACGTCGGCATCCTCATCACGCTGGTCGGGGTCGGCTGGCCCGGAGGCGGATGTGGCGGCCTCCAGATCGGCTTCCTCGGCACCATGCTCGGACCCAGGAACAATAGGCGATTGCTCGTCGATGTCCTCGTACAGATCCTGGGTCTCGGATATCTGCTGGATATCCACATGGAAGAGGAGCTGCACGCTCTCCTCCTTGATGGCCTCGACCATGGAGTTGTACATCTGGAAGCCCTCGCGCTGGTACTCGACCAGGGGGTCGCGCTGACCCATGCCACGCAGGCCGATGCCGTCCTTGAGGTAGTCCATCTCGTAGAGGTGCTCACGCCACTTGCGGTCCAGCACCGCCAGGACCACACGGCGTTCCAGCTGGCGCAGGGAGTCCTCACCCAGCTGCTCCTCGAGCTCCTGGTAGAGCTTGTCGGCGTCCTCGACCACCAGCTCCGTGAGCTTCTTGACGGCCTTGTCTCCCTTGAGCTTGGAGACCTCCTCCTTGGCCTCGTCAGCATCGAGCTTGATGGGAAAGAGGGCGTCGAAGGCTTTGAAGAGACTGTCCCAATCCCAGTCGGCGGCCTTGTCCGAAGCCTTTCCGGCAGCCTTGATGTAGCTCTCGATGGTGTCGGAGATGAAACGCTCGATATCCTCGTGAATGTCGGCGCCCTTGAGGACGGCCTGACGCTCCGAGTAGATGACCTTACGCTGCTTGTTCATCACGTCGTCATACTTGAGGACGTTCTTACGGATCTCGTAGTTGCGCGATTCCACGGTCTTCTGGGCGTTGCGCACACCCTTGGAGACGGACTTAGCCACAATGGGCTCGCCCTCGGGGATGCCCTTGGACATGACCCTGGCCACCAGCTGGGTGTTGAACAGACGCATGAGGTCGTCTTCCAGGCTCAGGTAGAAGCGGGACTCACCCGGGTCTCCCTGACGACCGGAACGACCGCGCAGCTGGTTGTCGATACGGCGGGACTCGTGGCGCTCGGTGCCCAGCACATACAGGCCGCCAAGTTCGATGACCTCCTCATGCTCGTCCTTGGCCTGCTCCTTGACCTCAGCCAGGGTGCCCGGCCAGCGCTTCTCATACTCATCGGGGGTGTCCTCAGATGAATACCCCTCTGACTTGAGCTTCTGATCGGCCAGGAACTCGACGTTGCCGCCCAGCATGATATCGGTACCACGTCCGGCCATGTTGGTAGCCACGGTGACGGCACCCTTGCGACCGGCGACCGCCACGACCGCAGCCTCCTGGGCATGGTGCTTGGCGTTGAGGACCTGGTGGTCGATGCCCGCCACATCCAGCAGGGAGGAGAGTACCTCGGAGGATTCAACCGATGCGGTGCCCAGGAGGACCGGCTGGCCCTTGGCGTGCCGCAGGGCCACGTCCTTGACGATCGCCGTCAGCTTCTCCTTCTGGGTCCGGTAGATCAGGTCGTCCTTGTCCTCACGGACCATGGGCTTGTTGGTCGGAATCGGCAACACACCCAACTTATAGGTGTTCATGAACTCGGCGGCCTCGGTCTCAGCGGTACCGGTCATACCCGAAAGCTTGTCGTACATGCGGAAGTAGTTCTGCAGGGTGATGGTGGCGAAGGTCTGGTTCTCAGGCTGGACCTCGACACCCTCCTTGGCCTCCAGGGCCTGGTGGAGTCCCTCGTTGTAGCGGCGGCCGGGCAAAACACGGCCGGTGTGCTCGTCGACGATCATGACCTCACCCTTGGTGACCACATAGTCCTTGTCACGTAGGAAGAGTTCCTTGGCCTTGATGGCGTTGTTGAGGTAGCCGATGAGGGCGGTGTTGCTGGGCTCGTAGAGGTTGTCGATGCCCAGGAAGTCCTCCACCCTGGCGATGCCAGGGTCCAGGATGCCGACGGTCTTCTTCTTCTCGTCGACTGTGTAATCCTCATCACGGGAGAGCTTGGGGGCCAGCTTGGCGAATTGACGGTACCAACGGGTCACGTCGCCCTCGGCTGGGCCGGAGATGATCAGAGGGGTACGGGCCTCATCAATCAGGATGGAGTCGACCTCATCGACGATGGCATAGTGGTGGCCACGCTGGACCAGCTCGTTCTTCTCCCATGCCATGTTGTCTCGCAGGTAGTCGAAACCGAACTCATTGTTGGTGCCGTAGGTGATGTCCGCCTGGTACTGCTTACGGCGTTCGGCCGGCTTCTGGTCGGTGATGATGCAGCCGACACTCATATCCAGGAAGCGGAAGATGCGGCCCATGAGCTCCGACTGGTAGGAGGCCAGGTAGTCGTTGACGGTGACCACGTGGACACCCTTGCCCTCCAGGGCGTTCAGATAGGCCGGCAGGGTGGCGACCAGGGTCTTGCCTTCACCGGTCTTCATCTCGGCGATGTTACCCCAATGCAGGGCCGCGCCACCCATCAGCTGAACATCGAAGTGCCGCTGGCCCAAGGTGCGCTTGGAGACCTCACGGACGGTGGCGAAGGCCTCCGGCATCAGGTCGTCAAGTTTCTCGCCATGTTCCAGGCGTTCCTTGAATTTGGCGGTCTGCCCCTTGAGCTCCTCGTCGCTCATTGCCGAAATCTCATCCTCGCAGGCGTTGACTGCCTTGGCCACATTCTCAAGCTTCTTGATCTGGTGGCCTTCGCCCATGCGAAGAGCCTTGTCGACGATATCTACCACTTTCGCTCCCTAGCTGCTCTATAACGCGCGTAGCCCGGTCGCTTCCACCAGGCACAAACTCTATTCAATAGTACGCGAAGACACGGATTTTTGCGGTCAATCCCGGCAGATTCCCTATGGAGTATGGGGCTTCTCCTTACTCTCACTGACGGCAAAATGCGGCAGGGCCCACATCGACACTCCGATGTGGGCCCTGCATTGGGGGCTGCTGTGGCTCATTGCCTGGTGCCTTGCAGGCTTCCTACCGACCGCCTGACCTCACTTGCCCTGCTGGTCCTTACCGATGTTTTCTGCGGTGTCGATTTCGAAGACACCATAGGACCAACCGTGCCGGCGGTAGACGACCGAGGGGCGGTTGGTGTCCTTGTTGACAAAGAGGAAGAAGTCATGACCGATCAGCTCCATCTCATACAGGGCCTCGTCAATGCTCATGGGTTCGGCGACATGCAGCTTGCGACGGATCACAATGGGTGTGTCACCAACTTGCACCTCAATGGACTCGCCCGGTCCCAAGTCGGAGGCCAGGTCCTGGGCATCGCCATCCTTGTTGGGCTCCTCCTCCTTCAGGGCCTCATCCTGCGAGGGATCGGTCACTACAGGGCCCAGATTGGCGGGGGCCGGCCCCAAATCGGCGGGTATCGTGCTCTTGTAGCCGCGACGATGGTCCTTGCGGCGGTCACGGGTGCGGCGCAGGCGAAGGGTCAACTTGTCCACGGCCAGGTCCAAGGCGGAGATCTCGTCGGCGCTGGAGGCCTCGGCGCGGATGACGGTCTTACCGGCGTAGACGGTGATCTCCACCTTCTCGGCAATGTCCGACTGGCGGGGGTTGCCCTCGTGGCTCAGGACGATCTGCACCCGCTGTGCATCCGGTGCGATGGTGGTCACACGACTCATCTTGCTGTCGACCAGGTCACGAAACTTCTGCTTGATCTGCGTATGGCGTCCGGTAACGGCGATATCCATGTGAACCTCCTCAATTCAAGCGGCCAAGCCGCTATGTGACGGGCCAGACGGCCACTTCACCGTCCTGGTATGTCTTATTGTAGACGCGAATGGTTCGGTGCTGGCTGAACCCGCCCGAGATGACCGCCATTTCCTCAGTCAACGAATCGCGCGGGTCCACGTGGGGATTCACCGCTATACTTGAACTCTTGAGACCTCTTGATGGCCGCGACCCCACCTTGGTGGGGTTGAGGAACTTCCGGGCTCCGCAGAGCACGATGGCGGATAACGTCCGCCCAGGGTGACCTGAGAGATAGCGCAGCAGAGAATAGACCGCCTGACCGGCTTTTGCCTGGTCAGGTAAGGGTGAAACGGCGGTGTAAGAGACCACCGGGCCGCTGGTAACAGTCGGCCGCATGGCAAGCCTCATCGGGAGCAAGGCCAAGCAGAAGGCACTAAGGGCTGCTCGCCCGAGCCTTCGGGTAGGCTGCTAGAGCCTGGCGGCAACGTCAGGTCGAGATGGATGGCCATCCGTGTGGAAACACACGACAGAACCCGGGGTAGAAGAGGTCTCACCTCCCCTTTCACTCCACTGCATACATGCAGTGGAGTGCCAACAAGGAACGTTGGAAGACCAACAGTTTTAGCGCATCGAGGACATCGGGTGCATGACAGCTGATATAGCCGTGTTGTATCACCTATGTGTCACTTTGACATCATTTCCAGGCGCGATAGGACATCTACCAAGCCGACCCCAATCAGCCAACAGGATTATCCAGGTCAGTCCCCATCGGTGAAGAGGGCTGAGGCAATCTCATTGAGGATGGCCGGATCATGCCCCTTGCGCCCTCCGGCACTCCAGAAACGACGTTTACGGACCTGCAGGTCCAGGCCTGCGGTCTTGCGGGCCGTCCTGCGGCCAAGTTCCCAGGCTGCATCAACAAAGACGCCGGAATCCTCAGCCTCCCCGGCCACTTGCAGGGCCAGGGGTCTGGCGACGCCCTTGCGGGTCAGTTCCATGACGGTGCCACGCTTGCCCATCTGCCGGGCAGCGCAATAGCGAACCACCGACTGGGCATAGGCAAGATCGTCAAGCAGACCAAGTTCGGTCAACCTATGAATGACGGACTCAACAACATCCACCTCATAACCCTTGGCCAGGAGACGTGACCGCAGGCTTTCCGATGATTTCGCCGAGGCGTCCAGGAGCCTGAGTCCGGCCTCCCGGCAGGCATCAACATCAGTCGGATCCTTTGGACTCTGAGGAGTGCAGGAACCGACACTGCTCCCCTTCCTGCCGGACCTAGCCTTGGCCGGCCTCCCCCAGGAGGACCGTTGCCGCTGAGTCGCAGGAGCCTCCATGCAGGCTCCGAAGCCTCCCCTTGGCAGGGTGAGGGTAGACCCACCAATGGAAGGGCTCTCGTCAGGCAAGCCAGTAGGCACAGCCCGAGGAGCCTTTGCCTGATCTCTACCTGGGGCTGGGGAGGCCTCTACAGCCTTCATCGCTCCGGTTTCAGCAGCCGTAATAGGTCCACCCATCTGCGGCGGCAGAGCCCTGGCTGCCGCCAGATCAGACCCATCGGCCAGGTCCTGCGGTTCAGGCTCATCTGGCACAGTGGCGGCCTCAGGCAGAAGCTCCTTGCCTTCCAGAAATTCCTCGACACTGATCATGATGTTTGCTACAAACCCTAGGGCGCGACCGCTATCAGCCGAGGTCCGCGCTGGCACCAGCCGGAGCCTTCGCTTCAGCGTCGGTGGTCTCGGGACCGGCGCTTTCCGCAGACGCTTCGCCATCCGCTGACTCATCGGATGGGATGACGCCGAAGGCAATCTTGACCTTCTTCTCAATCTCGTCGGAGATGGGCGGATTGTCCTTGAGGAATTGACGGACATTCTCACGCCCCTGCCCCAATTGGTCACCCTCGTAGGTGAACCAGGAGCCGGACTTCTTGATCACATTGGCCTGCAGGGCCATGTCGATGATGGAGCCCTCCTTGGAGATTCCCTCACCGTAAAGCATGTCGAATTCGGCGAACTTGAAGGGCGGAGCCATCTTGTTCTTGACCACCTTGACCTTGGTGCGGTTGCCCACGGCCTCGTCCCCGTTCTTCAGGGTCTGGATACGACGAATATCCAAGCGGACCGAGGCATAGAACTTCAGGGCCTTGCCACCGGTGGTGGTCTCGGGACTGCCGAAAAAGACACCGATCTTCTCACGCAGCTGGTTGATGAAGATAGCGGTGGTGCCGGTCTGGGACAGGGCACCGGTCATCTTGCGCAGGGCCTGGCTCATGAGCCTGGCCTGCAGGCCCACGTGGCTGTCTCCCATATCGCCTTCGATCTCGGCCTTGGGAACCAGGGCGGCCACGGAATCAATCACGATGACGTCGAGGGCCCCCGAGCGAATCAGCATGTCCGCGATTTCCAGAGCCTGCTCGCCATTGTCGGGCTGGGAGACAATCAGAGAATCCGTATCGACACCCAAATGCTTGGCATAGACCGGATCCAGGGCGTGCTCGGCATCAATGAAGGCCGCCACGCCGCCATTCTTCTGGGCGTTGGCCACACAATGGAGGGCCAGGGTGGTCTTACCCGAGGATTCAGGACCATAGATCTCGACGATTCTGCCCCGAGGCAGACCACCGATGCCCAAGGCCATATCAAGGGCAAGCGAACCGGTGGGGATGACCTCCACATCCTGGGCGGGCTTGTCACCCAGCCGCATGGCGGACCCCTTGCCAAAGTTCTTCTCGACCTGTGCCAGAGCGGTCTTCAAAGCCGCCTGACGCCTGGGATCAACACCAGGCTCGTCGGCCATGTTCTGGGGAGCCGCCTTGGACTTGCCCTTTGACTGCTGTGCCATTGTCTTCTCCTTAACCATTTATGCCCCGAAGGAACATCACCACTGTTTGCCACTTCCACCCTATGCATCCCGGGGAAGGCAATCCACCACCACAGCCCATGTGGTCGAAGGCCTGCCCTTTCGACACGCCGGCCATTGCATCTACGGGCCGAACCTTGCCTCCAAGGCCCACATCCAAAGGTTTCACATCAGTGCTTGCAACTGTCAACTACTATAGCGGAAGATACGAACATATGTTCGAATATCTCCCTGGACACGCCGATATCGGCTGTAGCCAGTCACACGTATTGAACCGCCCAAAGCCTAGCCAGCCCTAGGCCGCCGGCAAAGGCGGGGCCACATGGTCCTTGCCCCAACGCTGGGCATCGGGAATGTCCATCTGGTCACATAGGACATTCCAGACGATCCGAGGCTCCACACCAGCCTCCAGGGCCTCCACTACGGTCATGTCGTCCAAGGCGGTCAGTTTCATATCACGGGATATGCTGCGGCCGTAGACCCGACCCAGCACCTCCTCCAACAACTCCCAAAATTCACGTTCTCTCACAACTCCACTCTAGCGACTCCCAAACCCGGCTTGTGCCTTCAGCGGACATGGAGGAGCCCGCCAACCACTCAGGGCCGGCGGGCTCCTCCTCACGCATTCCAAGAGACGGCCCCAGCACTGCGGGGAGCCATCCCTATGTACACCATCAGGCCTGGTCGGACTCCAGATAATCAGCGACCATACGCAGCATCTGTGCGGTGCTCAGCCCCAGGGACTCGGCAATGGAGGCCAGCAGTTCGGAGCTTGCCTCCTTCTGCCCACGCTCAACCTCGGACAGGTAGCCCAAGGAGACACCCGCCTTCTCGCTGACCTCACGCAGGGTCTTGTGGTCACGGGTGCGCAGGTCTCGCAGGACATGGCCAATTGCCTCACGCAGGGAGAGGTCCTTGTTCCGGTCGGAGAAGTCGTGCTTGTGGGCGCTGGAGCGTGACTTGCGCTGCTCGGCATCCTCCTCCTGCCACATGCGGCTTAGGGCAGCCTGGCGCTCATCCTTGGCCCTCTTGGCCTCACGGGCCTTGATCACCTGCTGCTGGGCGTACATCACGGCGCGGCGCTGGGCAGGGGTCAAGTCACGCACACGGGCGTTTGGCTGCTCAGAGCGGCCGGTCAGGGTGTTGACATCCATTCGTTCATCGGTTCGAGTCATCATTTCCATCTCTACTGTCCCCTTTACCCCTATCGTTCTCTGCTTACACCATACCCAACAGACTTTTCGAGGTATTATTCCTGGTCGGCTCCTGTGAGCTGGACCACAGTACGCAGCAGGTGGACGACGGTCTGCAGGCGCACCGACTCCCGGGACCCCTGCAATCTCAGTTCCGTGGCCTCCAGCAGGCCCGAGTCCAGCCTTCCGGAAACGGCAACCGGCACAGGTAGGCAGACTCCGACGTAGACCAGTCCTGCTGGTTTGTCGCCGTCAGGGCCGGGGCCAGCCACCCCCGTGGTCGACAGGCCGATGATCCGGTCGCCATACTGGCTCTGCCGGTATAGGGCCGCCGCGCCTTGGGCCATCTGCCGAGCCACCTCCGGATCCACGGCACCCTTGCGGGACAGGAGATCAGCGTCGACATGCAGTATGGATGCCTTGGCGGCTATGTCATAGGTGACGGCAGATCCCAAAAATACGGCTGAGGCGCCGGGAATCCGCACGAAGGCATCGGCCAGAAGACCGCCGGTCAAGGATTCCGCGGCCGCAATCCTCAGCCGCCGCTTGCCGCAGTATTCCATAATGCGAGCGGCAAGCGTGTCGGCCTGCCCACGCAGGTCCTGCCCACCGGATGTGTCAAATGGTGATGGAACCTCAGCCATGACGGTCCTCCCTGAGTTGCGCATAGACAGTACTCAACACTCACCATAGCGCAGACTGGGACCTGTGTCTGCCGCCGCGAACCAGCAAATCCGGTGGGGTATGCGCAACCTGCCTAGCGGGCTGAATCCTCGCTCTTGGCCCCGGCGCGCTTGCCGCCAAAGACCTGGTAGAGGTAGAGACCACCCGAATATAGGCAGAGGACCAGGGCGATCAGGATGACGATGTAGGTGACGATGTCGTAGACACCCATCCAGGTGAGGAAGCCATCGCTGTTGCCCAAGGTGCGCAGGGGCAGCAGCAGCATGGACAGGCCGACACATTGGGCAAGGGTCTTGTACTTGCCGGACTTGGAGGCGGCGATGACCTTGCCTCCGGTGTCGATGACGAAGAAGCGCATGACGGTGATGCCGATCTCACGCAGGAGGAAGAGGGCGGTGATCCACCAGTCCAGCTCGCCAAAGACTGAGGCTACGACCAAGGTGGCACAGATGAGGAACTTGTCGGCGATGGGGTCCATGAGTTTGCCCAGCTCGGTCACCTTGTTGTACTTGCGGGCCATCCAACCGTCCAGCTTGTCGGTCGAGGCCGCGACGATGAAGAGGATGGCCGCGATCCAACGGTAGTTGTGGTTGTGCAGGCCCCAGGGACCGCCTGCGATATAGAGGCCCAGAAAGACCAGGACCAGGACCATGCGGGTGTAGGTCACCAGGTTGGGTGCGCTGTTCCACCCGTCCAGTAGGGACGATGCGTGTTTGTCTTGTGTCTGCTCTGTCTGCATGACGATTACTCTACCTCTTACGCACTACCTGGCCCTAGGCTGCCGGGCCAAGGCCAAAGCTCCCCCGGCCACCGGCACTTTCTGATCTATAGCTGCTGGTCCAAGGAACCCTGTTGGGGGCCGCTTGCCTCGAGGGTGGATGTACGCCCCTCGATGAAGGCCAGGACCTGGGGTAGGTCATCGGGCTTGACCAGGACCTCCCTTGCCTTGGAACCCTCGGAGGGGCCTACCACACCACGCGATTCCAGCAGGTCCATCATGCGACCTGCCTTGGCGAAGCCGATACGCAGCTTGCGCTGGAGCATGGAGGTGGAGCCGAACTGGGTGTTGACCACCAGCTCGGCCGCCTGCAGGAGGATGTCAAGGTCCTCACCGATCTCCTCATCGGGCTCGACGGCCTTCTGGTCGGACTCCTTGGCCATAAGTTCGATGTCCTCACGGTAGCGGGGCTTGCGTTGGGTCTTGACGAAGTCGACGGCGGCCCGCACCTCCGACTCCCCCACCCAGGATCCCTGCACGCGCACGGGTTTGGCGTAGCCCATGGGCAGGAAGAGGGCATCCCCCTGACCGATGAGGGTCTCGGCGCCGACCGTGTCGAGGATGACGCGGGAATCAGTCGCCGAGGAGGTGGCGAAGGCCAGGCGGGAGGGAATGTTGGCCTTGATCAGACCGGTGACCACATCGACCGAAGGTCGCTGGGTGGCCAGGACCAGGTGAACGCCGGCGGCCCGGGCCAGCTGGGTGATGCGCTGGATGGAGCTTTCCACATCGTTCTTGGCGACCATCATCAGGTCTGCCATCTCGTCGACGACCACCAGCAGGTAGGGGTAGGGGGCCACCTTGCGCTTGGAGCCCGGCGGCACATGAACCTTGCCCTCCATGACGGCCTTGTTGAAGTCCTTGACATCCCGGTAGCCGAAATACTGGAGGTCGTCGTAGCGCGAATCCATCTCCTTGACCACCCACTCCAAGGCCTGGGCGGCCTTCTTGGGGTCTGTGATGATGGGAGTCAGCAGGTGGGGAATGCCCGCATAGACGGTCAGTTCCACCCGCTTGGGGTCGACGAGGATCAGACGGACCTGTTCAGGTGTGGCCCGCATGATGATGGAGGTGAGCATGGAGTTGACAAAGGAGGACTTGCCCGAACCAGTGGCACCCGCCACCAGCAGGTGGGGCATCTTGGTCAGGTCGGCCTTGACGAAGTGACCTTCCACGTCTTTGCCCACACCCGCCAGCATGGGGTTAGGGTCCTCGCGGATCTTGTCGTGGCGAAGGACGTCGCCCAGGTGGACGATCTCACGGTCGGCGTTGGGTATCTCGATGCCGATGGCCGACTTGCCGGGGATGGGCGAAAGGATGCGCACATCCGAGGAGGCCACGGCATAGGCGATGTTGCGCTGGAGGTTGGTGACCTTCTCCACCTTGACACCCGGACCCAGTTCCACCTCATACTGGGTGACCGAGGGACCACGCATGTAGCCGATGACCTTGGCGTCAACAGAAAACTCCCGGAAGGTTGAGGTCAGGGCCTGGATGATCTTGTCGTTGGCTGGGGTACGGGCCGCGTGGGGCTTGCCTTTGACCAGGAGGTCCAGGCTGGGCAGCTGGTAGGGACCCTCCGGTCGCCCATCTCCCCCAGCTTCGACTTCAGGGTCTGCTGGTTCGTCACCGGCCTCATACTGCGGGTCCGGCGCATTGCCGATATTGGCCCAGGGATCATTGTCCCCCCAGTGGACGGCGGAAGCTGCCGGAGCGGAGGAACCATCATCTCCTTGACCAGCAACGGCTCCGGCTTGGTCGTCTTGGGGCTGGAGAACCTTGGTGGGATCGCCGGCGCTTGGGTAGTCGGTTTCTCGATTACCGTCAGCAGGCTGAACCATGGGCAAGACGCCGGTTCCGGTGCCCATGGGCTGGGTCTCTTGGGCACCCGTCGGGGTCTGGTCATAACCGTAGCCCCCGTATCCGGCCACAGTCTCAGCCATGTCGGGTTCGGCCCCATCCAACAGGGTCTCTCCCCCGCTGCCATGGTGACTGGCCGCAGCCACGAAGGGGTCATCGCCCTCGTAGCGTTCCAGGCTGTCGTCCGTGTCCTGGCCATGGCGACGGGCAAGGAACCTGGAGAACCAGCCCTTGAGACCTGACCGTCTGGCCTGGGTCTCATCTGGGGGCTCGGACCCATCATGGGCGGGCACCCCCTCAGCCAGGGGCAGACTGCCATCCTCCAGCTGGACCTCGTTGGGGAACTGGTCTTCCTCCAGGTCGTCAGCATCAGCGGAGGCAGGCTCCTGGCCCCGCACTTTAGCCCACAAGTTCTGGATGAACATGGCCACATCGGTGACATGGCGCCGGGTGATGAGCAGGAGGGCGAAGAAGGCCACGACCATGAAGAGGATCATGGCGAAGACCTTGGAGAGCCCCCAAGCCAAGGGCGACCCCAGACAGAAACCCAGCACCCCGCCTGCCTGCTGGACCCGTGCCAGGGAGAATGAGCCGTCATCGGCGACCAGGACAATGTCCAGAATCGAGCAGATGGACCAGACCAGAAGGGCCCAGCCGGTGATGACCGAGCTGTTGTTGGAGTCCTTGCCGCTGTTGCGGACCAGTCTGAAGGCCACAATGGCCAGAAGGGCCGGCAGGAGCAGGCTCATATAGCCCAGAGCCCCCGAAGCCAGCGCATGCAGCCACTGGCCGAGCACCCCCTCGACCCGGAACCATTCCGAGGCACAGAAGAGGATGGCCAGGACCAGAAGGATGAAGCAGAGGCCGTCGCGCCGGGCGGCGGGGTCGTAGTCGCCTACACCAAAGATGGAGCGAATCAGGGAGCCAAGCCCCCGAGGTATGGCCAGGAGCACCCTCTGCCACCAGGGTTCCACGGGCAGCTCGGTCTGGGCCCGGTCGCTGTTGCGATCGGCCCTATCCTTCTTGGAGGACTTGTTGCTGGATCCTTTGTCTCGTGAGGATACTGTTCTTGCCATAGCAGACCACATCTTACCGACCCCCACTCCCATCGCCCAGACATCGGCTAGGATGAGGGCATGACTCCTGCGGAACGTGCGAGCGCTATGGCCTTCGCCCTGTGCTCCGGCCGGCTGGATGGCTTGGAGGCCAGCGGGCGGATCAGGCGTGTCGCCTACGACTACCAGCTGGGGAATCTTGATCTGGAGGACCTGTGGTCGGAGGCCGGCCTGGATGATGACACTGTCGGCACTGAGGCCAGCGTCCAGAGCCTGGCGGACCGAATCCTGGTGCGTACCATCTTCCTGCAGGAACGGGGCTGGCCCATGACTGGAGACCTGCGGGAGCTGCAATCTATTCATCGCTGCATCTTCCACGGGATCTACCCCCATGCCGGCCTCTTGCGGACAAGTGATACGGAACCCCGGCAGCGGGGCTCGCCCCAGACCTGCTTCCCCTGGCAGCTGATCGCCACTGGGGCCATGAACATCAGCGGGGAACTGGCTGAGCGGCAGAACCTCGGCAACCTGGACCGGAGCAGGTTCATCCAGGAGCTGACCCTGATCTATGACCAGCTGGGTTATCTCCACCCCTTCAGCCAGGGCAACGCCATCACCCTGCGCATCTTCGCCTCCCGCCTGGCCCATTATGCGGGTTGGGACCTGGATTGGGGACAGACCGACAGGCGGACCTATCAAGTGGCACAGGAACAGGCCTATCTAGGGTGTCTGGAGCCATTTGGGAGACTCTTCACCTCCATCGTGCGCCCAGCCAATCCCACCCGCATCTTTCTGATTGCCGGCTGGGACCAGGGTCCCGCCCACTAGGATCAGCGGTCTGGACAGGCCGCCAGCCCCCGCCAGAAGCCCCCCCCCCAGAAGGCACTTGGGCAGGCTGCGACTTGCGGGAAAGCAATCCTCCGTTGGCCACATCGGACATCCGGGCCTTAGCGCTCCTGAAGGTCACCCAAATGATGCTGGGTTCCCTCAGCCACCTGGGCATCACCAGCATCGAAAAGGCCGGCGTCGGCCTGGTCGACCAGGTCCAGGGCCCGATTCAACAGATCGCCATCCAGGGCCTGGAGCCAGTGGATCCGGGGGTCTCGACCGAACCAGCCCATCTGCTTGCGGGCCAACCGCTTGGTCTTTTGGGCAATATCAGCGAAGGCCTCGTCCAGCCCCCAGCGGTCGTCCAGATAGTCCATGATCTGGCTGTAGCCAAGGGCCCTGCAGGCGGTCGTGCCCAGGCGAGGTCGTAGGCTTCGGACTTCCTCGACCAGACCCTGCCTACGCATCAGGTCGGTTCTCAGGTCTATCCGGGCGTCCAGTTCCTCCCTGGGCAGGTCGAGGCCGATCTGCAGGGAGGGTATCAGATACTCGTAGCGGGGCAGGCTGGCGGAATAGGGGCGACCCGTGAGCTCGATGACCTCCAAGGCCCTGATGGTACGACGAGGATTGCGGGGGTCCATCCGGGCCGCCGCCTGCGGATCCCTGGCCTCCAGCTCAGCGAAGAGCGCCCCCGGCCCCTGGCGCTGGGCCTGTTCCTCCAAGCGTGCGCGAACCTTGACATCGGTACCTGGGAAGGAGATCCTGTCTATGGCTGCCCGGGCGTACAGCCCCGACCCACCGACGAGGATGGGCCTGACCCCCCTGGCCTGCAGGTCGGCTATGGTCTGCCGGGCGAGGTCTTGGAACCAGGCCACGGTCATGGTCTGGTCGGGGTCGATGATGTCGATCAGATGATGGGTTACGGCGGACCGTTCCTGCCTGCTGGCCTTGGCGGTGCCGATGTCCATGCCCCGGTACATCTGGTAGGCGTCGGCGTTGATGATCTCCGCCCGCTGCCCACGCCGGGCCAATGCCTGGGCCAGGGCTATGCCAAGACCGGTCTTGCCCGAGGCTGTCGGGCCGACTATGGAGATGACCCTGGTCTGGGCGCTCGAGCCATTCTTTGGCACGGACATGGGAGCGCTCACGCCCTTCAGCCCCGGACCCTGTAGGTCTGGCCAACAGTTGGGTCTGGATCCGCTATGAGATTGTGCTTGCCTGCATGGGTGACGGTTGCGGTCACGCAATCACCGATGTTCGGCTGCGGCTGCCCCTCCGGCACACCGACGTGGACCAGGACACCGGTCCGCTCGCGGCCACTGACCCGGTGGGT
The DNA here is from genome assembly GCF_003315635.1 of Bifidobacterium aemilianum. Taxonomy (GTDB): domain Bacteria; phylum Actinomycetota; class Actinomycetes; order Actinomycetales; family Bifidobacteriaceae; genus Bifidobacterium; species Bifidobacterium aemilianum. The sequence goes on from NZ_PDCG01000002.1 coordinate 325,380, forward strand.
CTGCTCATCCTTGCGCCCCTGGCCGCCGGTGATCATCACCTCGACATCCCTGCCCTCGAACTTGGCCAGCTCCTCCTGGGTTATCCGCTCCTGGAGGGCGATGAGCCGCTGGTAACGCTCCCGAACCACGTCCGAGGGGACCTGCTCCATGGCTGCGGCCGGGGTGCCTGGCCGGGGCGAATATTCGAAGGTGAAGGCGGAGGAGAAGCGGGCCTGCTCGACCAGGTCGAGGGTCTGCTGGAAGTCCTCCTCAGTTTCTCCAGGGAAGCCGACGATGATGTCGGTGGAGATCTGGGCATCGGGCATGGCAGATCGCACCTTGCCCAGGATGTCCATGAACCTGGCCGACCGGTAGGAGCGCCGCATGGCCCGCAGGACCTTGTCGGAGCCGGACTGCAGGGGCATGTGCAGCTGGTGCATGACATTGGGGGTCTGGGCCATGGCCTCGATGACATCATCGGTGAAAGCGGCCGGGTGGGGCGAGGTGAAACGCACCCGCTCCAGCCCCTCGATCTGCCCGCAGGCCCTCAGCAGCTTGGAGAAGGCATAGCGGTCGCCGATCCCATAGCCGTAGGAGTTCACATTCTGGCCCAGCAGGGTCACCTCCTTGGCCCCGCCATCGACACAGGCCCTCACCTCGGCCAGCACGTCGCCCGGCCGCCGGTCATACTCCCGGCCACGGGTGGTGGGCACAATGCAGAAGGTGCAGGTGTTGTTGCAACCCACGGATATGGACACCCAGGAGGAGACCCTGGAGGATCGGGAGGTCGGCAGCTGGCTGGGGAAGTATTCCAGATCGTTGGCCACTTTGACCTGCGGCTCGCCCGTGACCCTGGCCTGGTCCAGGAGCTGGGGCAGGGAGCCGATGGACTTGGTCCCGAAGACCGCGTCCACCCAAGGCACCCGCTTGGCTATCCGCTCACGGTCCAGCTGGGCCATGCAGCCACCCACGGCGATCTGCATGTTGGGCCGTTCCCTCTTGCGTTCGGCCCACATGCCCAGGGTGCCGTACATGCGGTCGGATGCGTTCTCCCGCACCGCGCAGGTGTTCATGACGATCAGGTCTATGTCATTGTCGTCGACCTCGCCCTGGGAGGCCGGCCGGTAGCCCTGGGCCTCCAGAACGCCGGCTATGCGCTCAGAATCATGGACGTTCATCTGACAGCCTAAAGTATGGACATGGTAGATGCCCTTGTGGCCACTGCCGGCAGCCGATCCGGCCTGTTCGCCGTCGACCTGTGCGGCCATGGGGGACCGTCGTTCATCCTGGGTCATCATGTCTTCGTTCATAAGAGGCGATTGTAGCGACGGGCCAGGCCATACTCCCGCGGACCTTTTCGGAAGTTGCCGTCCTCGCTTATGATGGTTGACCGTGATACTTGATCGTCATGACAGAATGAGCTCGTCGGACCTGGAAGCCCGGCTGGAAGCGCTGGACAAGGCCCACAATGGGTTCCCCCAGGAGGAGATACCTCAGTTCGTGGACCTCATGCAGGTTTACGAGGGCGCCATGTTCGAGATCTCCACCAAGTTGGACATCCTCGACAGCGAGTTCCAGGTCCGCTTCTCCCACGACCCCATCCACCACCTGGAACGTCGTCTCAAGTCCGTCAATTCCATCATCGGCAAACTGGAGCGCAAGGAGCTGCCGATGACCATCGAATCCATCAAGGACAACCTTTTCGACGTGGCTGGCATCCGTGTCATCTGCAATTACCGGGACGACGTGTATTCAGTCTCCAACTACCTGTCCGCCCAGTCGGACATCCAGGTCCTGCGGGTCAAGGATTACATCAAGACCCCCAAGCAGAACGGCTATCGGAGCCTGCATGTCATCTACGCCGTGCCGGTCTTCCTCTCCTCCGGGCCCCATTACACCCCTGTCGAGGTCCAGTTCCGCACCATCGCCATGGATTACTGGGCCAGCCTGGAACACGCCCTGCGTTACAAGTCCGACCTGCCCGACGCACGCTTCGAGGAGCATTCACAGACCCTGCTGGACTGCGCCCGAAGCCTGCAGAACGTCGAGAGCCAGATGCAGAACATCCATCGCGACATCAATGGCGCCCCCCAGGTGGAGGACGCCCCGCAGTCCTAAGCGCACGATTCCTTACGGCCCATATCTCCCGGTGCGGTCATCATGGCCTAGAAGTCGAAGTTGTCGGGATCGGCCCCATTGCGCTTGCCGGTGTTGAGGGCTGAGATCTCATCAATCTCCGCATCGGAGAGCTCGAAGTCGAAGACATCGAGATTCTGCCGGATCCGCTCCTCATGGATGGACTTGGGGATTACGATTACGCCCCTCTGCAGGTGCCAGCGAATCACGACCTGGGCCGGGGACTTGCCATGCCTGTCACCGATCCTCTTGAGCGCGGGATTGCCCAGGAGGCTGCCGCCCGTACCGCCCAGGGGGCTCCAGGCCTCCACATCTATCCGCTTGCCGTTGCTGAAGTCAATGAGCTCCTGGTTGGTGAACTGGGGTGAGGACTCGATTTGGTTCACCGCTGGCCGCACATCACTGATGGCCATAAGGTCCTCAAGATGGTGCTGCTCGAAGTTGCACACGCCGATGGCCCTGACCCTGCGCTCCCGGTAGAGCTCGACCATCTGCTCCCAGGCCTTCTCCCAACCCTGGGCCGGCCAGTGGATAAGATAGAGGTCAACATAGTCCAGGCCCAGACGGTCTAGGCTCTCATTGAAGGCCTCACGGGTGCGGCCGGCACGGATGTCGTCGTTCCAGAGCTTGGTGGTCAGGAAGATGTCACGCCGCTTGACGCCGGACTCGCGGATGCCCTGGCCCACGGACTCCTCATTCTGGTAGATCCTGGCGGTGTCGATGTGGCGATAACCGGCCTGCAGGGCCGCACGAACCGCATCGACAGTGGTCTGACCCACCGGGGTCTGGAAAACGCCCAGTCCAAGTTGTGGTATGTCCACACCATTGTTGAGCTTGATGTTTGGGACCTGTTCCATGTATGACTCTCCTATTGCTAGCGCCGGATATGTATAGCTTCATGATAGTCGCGATGTGGGCGTGCCACTGTTGGCCGGCAGCGCAAGATCACCACAACGGGCCTTGCGGGAGTCGGTAAGCGCCCGCGCCGAAGTTTCACAAGACTTTCATGGTCTTCAGCTGCTACCTGAAGGCGGCTCACAGGATGCCCCCGTAGCCTAGAATGACAGCAACGACAGAAGACTGACTCATCCCCTGTCCAAGCAGAAGGAGAAGCTATGGCATTCGGACGACAGCCCCAAGACCAGCAGACCAGTGGCGGTATGAACCACACCTACAACGCCCAGCCGGGGCAGGTGCCCCAATACGGGCAGCCGTCAGCGGCACACATGCAGGCCGGCTATGGCCAGTACCAGCAGGGTTACCCAGGGCAGCAGCCCTATCAACAGCCAGGCATGCAGGCCGGTGTTCCCGGCGGTCCCGCCAGCATGAATGCGCAGATGGTCTACTCCTTCGAGCAGGCGCGGCATAGCTCCACGGCACGGGCCTATGGGGAGATGACCCTGGGGCTCCTGCTGACGGCGGTGGTCGCCATCGTCACCCAGATGTCCAATGGTCTGGAGCTCTTCCTGGCCGCCACCGGCATGATCGGCTGGATCGGCCTGGCAGTAATCCAGGTGGCGCTGGCGATCTTCCTGGGAGCGCGCATCATGAAGATGCGGACCGGCACCGCGCGGGCCATGTTCTACATCTACGCCGCCCTGATGGGCTTTACCCTCAGTACCATCTTCGCTGCCTATGACCTGGGCTCGATCGGCTTGGCCCTCGGTATGACGGCCGGTTTCTTCTTCGTGCTAACCATGCTGGCTCTGACCACCAAGATTGACATGCTCAAGGCGGGCCCCATTCTTCTGGTCGCCCTCCTGGTGATGATTGTCGGCGAAGTCATCCTCCTCTTCGTGGCACCCAGCGACAGCATGCTCATGCTGGTCTCCGCCATCGGCCTGCTGATCTTCGCCGGTCTGACCGCCTACGATGCCCAGTCCACCCGTGCCCTCTTCGCCCAGTACGCCGGTGACCCCGAGACCATCAAGCGGCTCTCCATCCTGTGCGCACTGAACCTCTACCTGGACTTCATCAACATGTTCCTCTACGTCCTGCGTCTCTTCGGCGACAGAAACTGACAGAGCAACGAGCAAATAAGGCTAGGCCTCACACCGGACAGTCGGTGTGAGGCCTTCCTCCATACCACGCAGGGCATGCGCGGCCTTCAGCATCTGCAGCTTAGGCATCAGTTGGCGTTCAACCCCCTGAGGGTACCCAGAAGGATAGGAACCACCAAAGAGGAAGTCGTGACGCTCCTGGTCTCGCACTCGCATATACCGATATTACCGTATAACAATAGTATCGCAATACGACAGTACAGATAGGTGTTGCTCCCAGCTGATCGCTTCCAGCCGCTACCCCAAATCAAACATGTGTCACAGACATGTAGCCGTCTTCCTGCTTCTGCCTAGCAGGCGGGAGATCAGCCAGGTGATGGCGTAGATCGCGGCGGCCAGGACCAGGACGATCATGGTGGCCCTGAGGGTGCGGTCGGAGGGGATCGACAGGGCGAAGAAGTTGGCCACAGGCGGCACGAAGATACCGATGACACCAACGGCGGCGAAGAAGGCCACCAACAGACCACGCCAGGATTTGAGCGGCATGGCCACCCGCCCCAGAACGAACACGCCGAGCACGAAGACAACAATGGCGCAGGTGGTTCTCAATGTGGCCAGGTCGGAGGGCTTGGAGAGATTCCAATGCAGCATAGGCGGCAGCAGCCAGGCCGACAGGAGCACGGACAAGGCTATGGCGATGCCTCCTGGCAGGGCGAAATGAACCACGCGTTTGAGGAAACCAGGAATATAGCGGCGGTTATTGGGGGCCAAGGCCAATATGAAGGCTGGCAGGCCGATGGTCAGGCCACCGATGTAGGTGATGTGCCGGGGCAGGTAGGGGAAGGGAATGGCCGTCAGTACCACCCCCAGGGAGATGAGCGCCGAGTAGACTGTCTTGACCAGGAAGAGGCTGGCGACCCGCTCCATGTTCGCCATGACCTGCCGGCCCCGCGCCACCACATCAGGCAGGTGGGAGAACTTGGAATCCACCAGGACCAACTGGGCTACGGCCTTGGTGGCCGCTGCGGCATTGCCCATGGCGATACCCAAATCGGCCTCCTTGAGAGCCAGGGCATCGTTGACCCCATCGCCCGTCATGGCGACCACATGCCCCTTGGCGTGGAGGGCATCGACAATGGCCTTCTTCTGCTCGGGGAGGACCCGGCCCAGCACGTCCACATCCTCCATGACAACGGCCAGCTGATTGAGGTCCGAGGGGAGCTGGCGGGCGTCCATGATCCGAGGAATCTGGTCACCCGTCAACCCGACCTTGGCTGCTATGGCGCCGACGGTGACCGGGTTGTCACCGGAGATGACCCGGCAGCGCACGCCCTGATCCCGGAACCAGGCCAGGGTTGGCTGCGCGTCCTCACGGATATGTTCGGAACACAGGACCAGGGCCACTGGCTGACTATCTGCAAAGAGTGTGGGGGAATCCATGAATCCCTCGATATCGAAGCCGCCCTCATCCGACTGACTGGCTGAGTCAGCAGCCGTCACCGAATCCAAGGATTTTCTGGCCAGGAGGAGCACACGGCTTCCTGACTTGGCGTAGCCATCCACCCTGCCGGCCACCGACGCGGAGTCTCCTTCAAAGGCGGAGAGCAGGAGTTCTGGGGCACCCATGGTCCACAGGGTCCCATCCTCAATGATGGCGCTCCACTTGCGGGCCGAAGAGAAGGGAACCCTCCCCTGCACCGGGCCGGGTTGGTAGCCCTCCTTGGAGAGGCCGGCCAGAACGGCCTGACCTGTGCCGTTGGGGTTTGCCTCGTTGGATAGGTCGTAGAAGGCCTGACGAACGATATGCCCATCAATCTGCCCATCCAAGAGGACCACATCGTCCAGCACGATGCTGCCGTCCGTGATGGTGCCGGTCTTGTCCAGATTCAGCGAGTCCACACGGGCCAGCGTCTCGACCGATTCCAACTCCTGGACCAGGGTGTTCTCCCTGGCCAGGCGTATGGAGGCGATGGCGAAATTCAAGGAGGTCAGGAGGACCAGGCCCTCAGGAATCATGCCCACCACCCCGGCCACAGCCGACACCACGGCCTGCCGCCACAGGCCGGTGCCAATGGCTGTCTGCCAGCCGCCCACCGCCCGTATCTGCGACCAGATCAGCAGGAGGCACAGGGGAATGACCACCACGGTCATGACCTTCAGGATCGTATTGATGCCCTGGGTCAGGTCAGAGGTCGTCTTCTTGTAGACCCTGGCCTTGGCGGCGAGCTTGGCGGCGTAGCCGTGCTCCCCCACTTGGTCCACCCTCACCAAGGCCAGGCCGGAGACGGCGTTGGAACCCGAATACACCTGGTCGCCAGGCCCCTTCCTGACCGTGCGGGATTCGCCGGTCAGCATGGATTCATCAAGCTCCAGCCCCCAGGTATGCACAATGGTGGAGTCAGCAGGAATCTGCTCGCCTGAGCGCACCCAGAGCAGGTCTCCCAAGACTATCTGCCCATGGTCGATCTCTATGTTGCCCCCATGGCGGCGGACCAGGGACCGCGAGGAGACCAGGATGGAAAGCTTGTCCAAGGTGAGCTTGGCCTTGAGCTCGGTACCAATGCCAATGCCGGTATTGAAGATGATGATGATGCCGAAGACCGCGTCCTTCCAGGAACCAGTCAGGAGCACCAGGAGCATGGCGGCCACAATGATGCCATTGAAGAGAGTGAATACATTGGCACGAATTATCTGCCCCAGAGACCGGGAGGTCTCCTCCTTGAGGGCGTTGACCTTCCCCTCCTCCGTCAGGGAACGGACCTGGGCCTGGCTGAGTCCCTGCTCACTGACCTCCGGCATGGCATCGGGAGTGCCTGGACCGGTAGGCTTTCCAGCAGTCTGGGCTGTGGGCACACCGGCATCGGTCCGTGTCTCGGATCTCTCCTGCCGTAGCTGCTTTAAGCCTTCCTGGTCCCTCATAGCACCCTCCTACTGTGTCTTCACTATCAGGTCGCGCTTATGGGGATTGGCGTTGACGATGCTCATCAAGGCGGCATCCATAGGCACTGCCTGCCCACTATGATTATCCACGGTCAGCCTGGCCGCAAACAGCCGCTCATCCTTTGGCTGGTCGATCGGATCCACCAGCACCACCGCTATGCCGGCGGCGCGAACCTTACCCAAGGCCCGGTTCCACGCATCGGTCTGAGTCCCCTGCCATTGCAGACGGTTGATCACGACACCATTGACGGCCTGCCCTGCCAGGTCTTCCAAGCCACGTCGGGCGGCTTGGAAGGGATCGTGGACATCAGTAACCGCTATGTAGGTGGTCTTCAATCCAGCGTCAGAGCAGGCCTTGAGAAGACGGGCATCGGATTGGAGGTCCATAGAGCCGATGAACCCCAGGCGCACATCCGGCCGGTCTATGCTGTCATGGTCCACGGCGGCTGCCGACCGGGAGTCGCCCACAGCTGCCCCGGAGGGTGTGCAGGCACTCAGAAGGCCGCAAAGCGGTAGGCAGGCCGCGACCATTGCGCTGACCAACCGAACCCGCCCGAAGCCTGAATGCTGAGTCATCGGCGCCCTGCCTGGGACCTGTCCGGCAACTTCCTGGTGAAAAGGGCCACCGTCTCCACATGGTGGGTCATGGGGTAGATATCGAAGGCCCGAATGTCGGTCAGCCCATAACCCAATTCAGTCAGGATGGCCGTATCCCGGGCCAGGCTGGTTGGATCACAGGCGATATAGATGATGTTCCTGGCCTTGGATTCGGCCATGAGCCTGCATACCTTGGCTTTGGCACCGGCTCTGGGTGGGTCCAGAACAATCAGTTCAGGGTGGCTCAACCGCTTGGGGAGATTGGTGGAGAGGACCCTGGCCACATCCCCTCCCCTGGCGACCACATCGCCGAATCCGGCCGCCTGGAGGTTGGCGTGGGCCTGCTTGGCGGCGATCTTGTTGCCCTCGATGCTCAAGACCTTGGAGGAATCCTGGGCCTGGGCAGCCAGCGGCAGGGTGAACAGGCCGGCCCCTGAATACAGGTCCCAGATGGATCTGGGCTTGGAGGCGCCACAGACCCGGTCGACCAGTTCCATAAGATGGCTGCCCAAGACTTCGGGGGCCTGCCGATGGACCTGCCAGAAACCTTGGGAGCCGACCTGATAGTCATGGATCCCATCGGCCATACCCACCTGCTCACGCAGGACCGCAGAGCCTGCCCTGAGCTGACCGCCAACAGTGAAGGCGTAGTCGTCGCCAACAGCCTTGACCAGCGCCTCCTGGTCAGCGCTGGCTGTATCAATGCCCCAGGGCTCTGGTACAGCCAGTCGCAGCTGGGCACCAGGCTCATAGGACGACTGCCAAAGTCCCAGTTCGGCGGCCACAGCCAGGAGGGCCTTGCTCGCCAGGGGCATATCCTTGATGGCCACCCGTTCATGGGTGCCCCGCCTACGCATGGAAGGCCTGCCCTGCTCATCGGCGATCAGTTCGATGCGGGTGCGCCAGTTGAGCCCGCCCAGAGCCAGGTCCGATTCGACCCGTTCGACGGGCACATCCGCCAGGTCCTGGTGGCCCATTCGGCGCATCTGTTCCTTAATCAGCGCTGACTTCCAGCGGAGTTGACCCTCAAGGCTGACATGGACCAGATCGGCCCCACCAACGCCGCCGCCCTGGGCCAGGGGTCCAGCCAGGGGCCAGGTGGGCTGGACCCGGTCATCACTGGCCTCCTCGACCGCCACAACCTCGCCTGTCCAGAAGCGGTCCTCACGGTCATAGGGTTCATCAAGCTTTACCTGGACCAGCTCGCCAGGCAGGGCGAACCGCACGAAGACCACGCGCCCATCAATATGGCCCACGCAGCGGCCCTGATCGGCATAGCGTTCAATGCGAACTGTCGTCTGCATAATTCCTTCTTGTGTCTTCTTGGCTTCTTGTATGTCGTAATGGCGAATCTTGCGTCCGCGTCTAGGCCGGATCCGCAGCCCCAGTCGCCAGAGTCGGGTCTGCCCCACGGCTTGCGCCGGTCTGTGAGTCCGTCAGCTCGCTCCTGCCAGCATCCTCGGCAGGAGCCTGTGGGTTCGGAAGATCATCAGCGCCTTCAGCCTCTGCCTGGCGCTCCGCCAGCTTGTGCCGGTGCATGGGGCCTGCCACAATCAGGTAGGAGACCCAAATGGTCAGGGCCCAGAGTGGAATGCCCATGGCCAAGCGTGCGCTTCCCAGGGCGGTGACATGGTTGGTCAGGTAGAGGGGAACCTGAATCAGCAGTCTGCCACCAAACAGGCCTATCCACAGCAGGGTGATGACATCATAGGCCCTACGCAGCTCACGATCGGAACGCCAGGAGTTGAGCCATTCCCTGAAGTGGTCCATGGGCAGGCTGCGGATGAACTCGATGACTGCTCCCAGGCCAGGCACCCGGACCAGCAGGGACAGGCCCAGGAGCGAGGCGTAGACCACATTCGTGATGAAGCCAAACATGTAGTAGTTCCGGGCCTCGTGGCTCTTGGCTGCCCAGACCAAGCAGATGCCCACCGCTATCAGTCCGCTCAAGGCGCCCAGCACCGACTGACGCTGGCAGAGTCTGACCACCACCTGCAGCAGGGCCAGGAGGCCGGAGATGATGATAGTCAACCGCAGGTCGGAGCTGATGATGAAAGCCACGACGAACACCAGGCCGGGTAGCATGGATTCAATGACGCCACGCGGGCCACCGATGGCTGCTATGACGGAGAAATCATCCCCATCGCCAACCTGTGCCAAGGCCGCCAGACCCGTCCCCTTGGCCCGGGCCTTGGACCCAGCCTTGTCTGCCGGCCTGTCCGGACCGGCTCCTGGGCCAGCCAATCCCTGCCCAGCTTCCGTGTTCCGTTCTTCCTCTGCCATATCCGCCTTATCTGTCATGGCTGCCAGCTCCTGACAGCACCGGCCCCTACTGTATCGCCTGGGTCCGGCTCTGAAATTCCGGTATGGTCAGCGCACTTCCGAGAACATGGGACCACGGGAGAGGGTTGTCTTGACCTCTACCTCCTGATCGGAATCAAAGGGGCCAGTGGGCTTATCGGGAATGCTGGCGGCACCCGACTCTTCATTGCTTCCATCGCCATCGACGGCCTCTGCCGCCGCCTTGCGTTCAGCTGGTGAAACGGGAGGGTGCATGGGGATCAGATCATGGGGGGCCAGGGGCTCCTCACCACGATCGACGACAATGTCAGCGAAGTAGCCGTTCAAGGCCTCGGTCTCAGGGCTGTTGGGGTTCGTCGCCGCCTTGCCGGTGAAGATGCCACGCAGCATCCAACGGGGTCCGTCAACAGCCACGATGCGGGTCACCACGGTCTTGCCGCCCTTGACCGATACCGGCATACGCACCTCTGTGCCGAAGACACCCTCAACCTCGCTGGCACCGTCCTTGTGTAGGAGCTCCTCGCGCACATCGTCCCACAGGCCCATGGACTTGGGGGCTGCGAAGGCCTCCAATTCCAGGCTGGAGGAGCCGTAACTGATGGTGCAGCTCCTGACCTCCTGACGGGTCTTGTCCGCCCCGATCCTCAGTTCGATGCCCTTGAGGAAAGGCAGGTAGAAGGCACCCATGTCCAGGTACTCGTCATAGTCGGGCAGGTCCTCATCCTTGATGTCCCATGGGCCGCGATCCTCCCCTCGGCCCTCATAGGAGCCGGAGACCTCCCCGCTAAAGGACGGATGGTCACCCTGGTTTTCAGGGTCCTTATCCACTTCGCCATCAACCCCGGCAGCCTCGGTCTGATCCAGCTCATCCGCAGGCTGCTCCTCAACCTCATCACGATGCTTTTTCCTGCCGAATCCAAACAATCCCATGGTTCCTCATTTCAAACGGTTGCAACCCTCAATAGCCTAACACCCAGGCGGTAATTCATCGGCCTCCTTTCCACCGACTCAAGGCCCCCGGCAGTGCCTGTGAACGGCAGCGCAAGCCTAGGCCCGGGGGAAAGCCTGTCCGTATCGCTCCTTGAGCTGTTCAATGGAGACATGCGTGTAACGCTGGGTGGTCCGCAGGGAGGAGTGGCCCAAGAGCTCCTGGACCTGCCGCAGATCGGCTCCCCCATCCAGCAGATGCGTGGCCGCACTGTGTCGCAGGGCATGGGGGGCTATATCCGGCACGCCGGCCTCCCTAGCTTTGGCATGGACCACACTCCGGGCTATGCGCTGGTCCAGTCGGCCCCCTCGCGCTCCCAGGAAGAGGGCCTGGGTCACTGTGCCGTCTGAAGCCAGCACCGGCCTGCCCTCCCCGCCCAGCCAAGCCTCCAGGGCACGCGCTGCGGGCTGGCCGAAGGGAATCACGCGTTCCTTGTCCCCCTTGCCCAGCACCCTGGCCGTACGATTGCCGAAATCAAGGTCGCGCATGTTCAATCCGACCAACTCGGCCACACGCATACCGGTGGCATAGAGCAGCTCCACTATGGCGGCATCACGGAGGGCCAGCGCCTCCTGCCGGGGACTGCGTTCGACGGCCTGGCCGGCTGGTCGACCCCCTGCGGCGCCGGCTGGTTGGCGCTGATCGCAGTCATCCTCGACCTGCTCCATCAGATGTTCAGCCTGGGCCTGGCTCAGAACGGTTGGCAGGCTGTTGGCGATCTTTGGGGTCATCAGGCTGGCGGCTGGATTGCTGCTGATGATGCCATGGTCATGGGCCCACCCGAAGAAGGCCCGTAGAGCGACCGTCTTTCTGGCCATGCTGGAACGGGCATGGGAACCGGTCTGGCTGGCCATCCAGGACCGCAGATCGTCAATGGTGAGTTCCTGAAGGTCCTCGTTCCCCTGCTGCCACAGGTAGTGCAGGCATTGGCTGATGTCAGCCCCATAAGCCTTGAGCGTGTTGGTGCTCAGCCCCTTGTTGGCCCGGGCATAGGCGAGAAAACCATCCAGCTCCTTGTTAAATTTCATGCTTCCACTCCTTCCCTGCCCTCATTCACAGCTCACTGCCCTGGGCCCCAGACCCCCTTGACCGGCAGGGGCTAAGATGCCTGTCAGAAGCTTAATCGTCCACGCAAGGAGCCAGACCACATGCCCATACCATTGCCTTCGACCATACCAAGCGGTGCCAGAGTGGTGGTGCGCACGGCCGAGGGCCGGGACCCGGCGGATGGCCGCATGAAGTACCGGGACTACGTGGGCCATGTGATCTCCTGGGATGGGCGGACACTCAAGCTCAACCGCGATGCCAGCGCCAACGGCGAGCGCCCCGCCCAATCCATCTGCCTGCAAGCGGCCAGCATAGTCGCCCTCAAGCCCATCCCCGAACGCCCCGAGCCCAAGAGCGGCCGGTAAGCACCTCCAACCGCTCAGCAACCCCTGTCACGCCACACAAGGCCAGGACCTAGGCCTGAACTGGTCTAGAGGGTGGGGCCTTGCAGGACTATGGCCTGGTCGGCGCTGGGCATGGAGACAATACGCTGACCTTGCTTGGCGGAGTTGATCAGGGTCTCTTGCCAGGTCGAGGGGCTTAGGGACAGAGGCATGGTGGCCTTGGCCTGCTGCGAGGAGTCCGCCTCAGCTGGCTCCTGTTGTGCTGGCTCTTCGGGGGTCCGAGCATGCGCTGGGGCAGGCACAGGGGGCCGGCCGGCCTGGGCCTTGACCTGGCGGAAGGGCTGGCCTTGGGTGAAGAAGTCCTGCATGGCCTCCTCCCGCCCCTCCCTGATGGCATCCGCATAGGAGACCAGGCGGTCGGCCATCCGCCGCAGCAAGGCCTCCACATTGATGGGGTTCTCATCAATCATGGCTCGGGTCCGTTGGGGATCGGTCAGCGCCACTCGGGTCATATCCCGCCATGAGCCGGCAGATAGGGCCAAGGCGACGTTGCGCTCGGGACTGGCACAGAGCTGGTTGATGAGGGCCGTGGCCACGGCGTGGGGCATGTGGGAAATCAGCGCGGCGGCCCTGTCATGGGTATGGTCATCGAGGACAATCAGCCGGTTGTGCAAGGTCTCGGTGATGGTTTGGGACACCTGAAGGAAGCGCTGAAAATCAGTGTTCTGGTCCACGGTCACAGCCCACAGGGCATCATCGAAAAGCTCCGGATCGGAAGCGGCGAACCCCGACCTCTCATTCCCGGTCATGGGGTGGGCCCCCACATAGACGGACTCAAGACCAGCCTGGCGAACCTGCTCCCTGACCAACCCCTTGACCGACCCCACATCGGTCAGTGTGCTGGCCGGATCCATGACCGGCGCCAGCGCGGCAAGCATGTCAGGCATGGCCCTGAGCGGATTGCACAGTACCAGCAACTCGGGCTTGGCCTCAGCCAGCGCCTGAAGGCTGGGCAGGCACTCGATGCCATCGGCCTGGGCGGCAGCGTAGGGGCGGGGCGTGTGGTTCCATGCAAGCACCTGGCAACCAGCATCAACCATACGCCGGGCCAATGAGCCACCAATCAGGCCCAGTCCCACTATGCCGACGGTCCTTACCATAGCAATTCCCTCCTCATTGCCTCGCCTTGACCTTCCATCCGCGGATCCTGCCCTGGCTGGCTTGCAGCAGTCGCAAGATCCAAACCGGGCAATTGACCCGGCGCAGCAGGGGCGGTCCCAGAGTCTGCCTTGATGATATTCCTGGCCTGGTCGGCACACTCAGGCCCCAGATACACGCCGCCATGGGGCAACATGGAGGTATCGACCGGTGGATCCGGCCTCTCACTGCGCGGATATACGGCCAGGGTCTTGACCCACTCGCCCTGGGAGAGGAACTGGGCCAGGACCCAGCGAAAATGAGGCTGCCAGGGTGCCGCATCGACCGTTGCGAAAAAGCTGTAGGCGCCGTCATGCCCCTTGACCGGCCTGGACATGAAGCTTGTCATGTTCAGACCGGCGTCACGCATGAGGTCGAGAACCTTGGATAGGCTTCCGGCACCGGTATGCAGCAGGACGAAGGCGATGACCGTCTCGAACTCCCCCAGCTCCCGACGGCGATAGTCCTCCAACACGTCCAAAACCTCGCCTCTGGGGGCCAGGACCAGAAAGTCGGTGTGGGCATCCGCAAAGTCCTGTACAGAGTTGGCCAGGGTTTTCAACCCATATAGGGGACCGCAAATGGCGGGGCCCAGGGCCACCTGGCCGGGCATGAGATCTCGGCAGGCCGCAGCATTGGAGGTGGCAGGCAACTCCTCCAGGCCATGTTCCGCTGTGAACCGCCGGCACTGGGCCAGTCCGTGGTGGTGAGCGCATACCTGGGTCAGTCCGCCAGGATTCCGGACCTGTGCCTCATCCAGCACGAAGGCATCAAAGGCGACATTGATGGTCACACGGGCGAAGGCGGCGATGTCCTTGGCATCTATCAGGGCATCAAGGTTGGGGACCACATAGCCCTCAACGTTATTCTCCCAAGCTATGACACCCCAACCCTTCCCCCGCTGGACTGCGGTCATAATCTCTTCAACAGTGTCCAAGGGCTGGGGGGCAATAATAGCCTCTGGGGAGAGTGCTTCCATGACCTTAGAGGCCTCTATGGCCGCCTGATGGGTGAAGGTTCCCTGAGGACCCAGATAGTTGAGTCTCATTGCCGCTCCCCCTGCTCGGCCCCTTCCCCTCCGGTCGCCGCAGCCTGGGTGGACGGGGTCATGTTGAAGCAGCGCGAGGGCAGGACCAGCACAAGCAGCTGCACCACGACCAGGCCGAAGAGCCAGAAGTAGCCGACATGCTGGGACCAATACGGAATGGGGGCGGAACCACCAAAGCCGATGGGAATCAGCACCTCTCCTCCCCTGCCACTGATGGCCAGAAGCCACAGGGCCGCAGAGGAGGAAATCAGATGCAGACCCAGACCAATAACACCGCTGCGTGAGCGGGCGCACCAGGCCGAAAGGCCCACGATGACCAAGGCCAGGACCCACCCATAGGGCAGGTTCCTTGAGGCTCCCATCCGGTGGGCGAAGGTGCCGATGAGAGCTACACCCATGCCAGCCAGCAAGCATACCAGCAGGCGTACGGCAGGTGTAAGCCTGTGGGACCAGGGCAGTTCATCGGCAGGGGCGGAAGCATTCATGTCTACCAGTATGCCGCGCAACCCGAACAAAGACCATTACAGCCAGCACGGCATACTCCTCCAGCATGGAAATGGACCGCCTTGGGCGGCCAAATATGCGGGAAGCCACCCGTAAGTGGCTTCCCGGCAATTGTACGCCTATGGATGGGGAACCTACCTCCTTGGGGAGCTCCCGAATCCAGTCGGCATCAGGCATTGTTGTTCTGACGGCGCTGCTTGGCCCTCCACTTGTACCACTCGTCACGGTTGAGGATCAGCTTGCGCACACGGATGGATTCGGGCGTGACCTCCACGCACTCGTCCTCGTTGGCGAAGTCGAGGGCCTCCTCCAGGCTCATCTTGATGGGAGGGGTCAGGGTCTCCAGCACGTCGGCGGTGGCGGAGCGCATGTTGGTCATGTGCTTGGCCAAGGTGACGTTCACGTCCAGCTCGTCAGGCTTGTTGTTGACGCCCACAATCTGGCCCTCATAGACGGGGTCCTGGGGGTCGACGAAGAAGTTGCCACGGGCCTGGAGCCGCTGCATGGCGTAGGGGGTGGCCACACCGGCACGGTCAGAGACCATGGAGCCGTTCTGGCGGATGACGATCTGCCCGGCCCAGGGGGCGTAGCCTGCCGACAGGGAGGAGGCGATGCCGGTGCCGCGCGTGGCGGACAGCAGGGCGGTCCTGAAGCCGATCAGACCACGGGAGGGAACGGTGAACTCCAGCCGGACCCAGCCGGAGCCATGGTTGGTCATGGAGTCCATACGGCCCTTGCGGTCGGCCATGAGCTGGGTGACGGTGCCCATGTACTCCTCGGGCACGTCGATGGTGGTGTTCTCCATGGGCTCATTGATCTTACCGTCAATGGTCTTGGTGACCACCTGGGGGCGGCCCACGGTCAGCTCGTAGCCTTCGCGGCGCATCTGCTCAGCCAGGATGGCCAGGGCCAGCTCACCACGGCCGAGGACCTCCCAAGCGTCGGGACGCTCGGTGGGCTTGACCTGGATGGAGACGTTGCCGATCAGCTCGCGGTCCAGACGGTCCTTGATCATACGGGCAGTCAGCTTGTGGTCCTTGCCCTCGGTACCGGCGATGGGTGAATCGTTGATGCCGAAGGTCATGGAGATGGCCGGCTCATCAACATGAATAAGGGGCAGGGGCTTGGGGTCTGAGGGGTCGACGATGGTCTCGCCGATCATGATGTCGTCGACACCGGCCACAGCCACGATGTCTCCAGGGCCGGCCTCGTCGACCGGGAATCGGTCCAGACCCTTGGTGCGCAGTATCTCGGTCAGCTTGAAGTTCTCGATGGAACCATCCACGCGGGAAAGGCCGTACTGCTTGCCCTTGAGCAGGGTGCCGTTGTAGATACGGACCAGGCCAAGCCTGCCCAGGTAATCGGAGGCGTCGATGTTGGTCACATGGGCCTGGAGGGGAGCTCCCTCCTCGTACTCAGGGGCAGGAATGTTGGAGATGATGGCGTCGAAGAGGGGTTCCAGATCCTCGTTGTCGGGCAGGCCGCCGTCCTCGGGCTGGTTGACCGAGGCGTAGCCCGCCTTGGCGGCGCAGTAGATGACCGGCAGGTCCAGCAGGGAGTCCAAATCCAGGTCCACGCCTTCCTCGGACACATCCTGTGCCAGACCCAGCAGCAGGTCGGTGGACTCGGAGACGACCTCGGAGATGCGGGCATCGGGGCGGTCGACCTTGTTGACGCAGAGAATGACCGGCAGCTTGGCCTCCAGGGCCTTGCGCAAGACGAAGCGGGTTTGGGGCAGGGGGCCCTCGGAGGCGTCCACCAGGAGTACCACACCATCGACCATGGAGATGCCACGTTCCACCTCACCACCGAAATCGGCGTGGCCGGGGGTGTCGATCACGTTGATGGTGATGCCTTCGGGGTGGCCGTACTTCTCTGCCAAGGGGCCGGTGTACTGGACGGCTGTGTTCTTGGCCAGAATGGTGATGCCCTTCTCACGTTCCAGGGCGTTGGAATCCATGACACGGTCGGGAACCTCCTCACGTTCGGAGAAGATGTGCGACTGCTGGAGCATCGCGTTGACCAGCGTGGTCTTACCGTGGTCAACGTGAGCCACAATCGCCACATTTCGAATATCGCCGCGTACTGCCATAGAAACCTCTCTTATGATTCTTTTCCTGTGCCCGAGCCGGCTCGAGAAACCTACTGGCCGCTGTTTACGCACAAACCCAAGCAATTCTAGCCATGGTTACCGACAGATAAGGCCACTGTCCCATCAGCCGGGACTCCAGGCTGGCGGCAACGCCCCGAGCCCAGGCGAAGCGGCTAATCCTCTTGGACGGCCGGCGGCACCAGGGAGCTTTCGCTGGGCATGAAGGGGGCAAGGGAGGGAAGCTGGTCCAAGGACTCCAAGCCCAACTTCTCTAGGAGCATGGGGGTGGTGACCAGGAAGGCCGCCCGCGTCTCGGCGTCGGCACCCTCCTCCCGGATGAGGCCGCGCACATTCAGGGAGCGGACGACACCATCGGAGTTGACCCCACGGATGGCCGCAATCTGGGCACGAGTGACGGGCTGGCGATAGGCCACGATCGCCAGGGCCTCCAAGGCCGCCTGGGAGAGTCGGGCCGTCTGCCCGTCGGAAACGAAGGCGGAGACCACCGGCTCGAAATCGACACGGTTGGCGTACTGCCAACCACGGGCCGTATGGCGCAGCTCGAAACCCCGGGGGGTCCGTCCGCTGACCGGGCCTGAAGCCGTGGGGTCGGGCAGACTGGCGCAGTCACCGCCATAATCGGCCTGCAACCCCTTAAGGGCCTCATCAACAGCAGCCTGGTCGACCGCCAGGACCCGGGCCAGGTCCTCAGCCTGCTGGGGCTGGTCGGTGACCATCAGGATGGCCTCAAGACAAGCCCGCAAGCCTCCGGGAAAATCCTCGACGTTGAAGTCGACATACTCAGGCCGACTGGCGCCAGCAGCTACTGGCGCTACGCCCTTGCCTGGAGCATCCCCAGCCTCAAGAGCCACTTGTCCAGCGGTGTTGCCGGCCTGGGGCAGCGACCCATTGTCCCGTGCGACTTCATCCTCATGTGCGCTCATGGCCATCTCCTCACTCCCCACAACTGCCAGCAATCCCCATAGCGGCCGACTCCCCCGCCCGCCTGGCTGGCGACGGTCGGCAGTCCTGCTTCCACTCATGGCCACTCATGCGAAATCACCCTGACTGACAGTCACATGGCCGCCGGCCGCCCCAGTTTCGGCCTCCTTGACCCAGCGCAGGTGAAGTGCCTCGAAAGGTCCCGTCTGCTTGAATTGGACCAGCCCCTGCTTGAAGAAGATCAATATGGCCAGAAAACGGGCGACAACCTCCAAGCTGCTGCCTGCGTTTTCCGTCAGTTGGTCAAAGGTCATGGAATGGCCCGACGCCAGACCGCGTAACTCGTCGCGCACATAATCCGACTGGGCCTGGAGGTCCACCAGGGGCACATGGAGCTGACTGATGGCCACCTCGCTGGCGGGGGCATTGGCGAAGACCTGTGCGGCCAGCAAGGCCAGCTGCTGGGGGGTGAGCGTCCATTCCAACTCCGGCAGGCTCGCGGCCGCCTGTGGGTCAAGATAGGCGGGGTGGGCGAATCGCCCGGAGTTCTCGGCCAAGCGCAGTTGAAAGTCTGCAGCCACCTCCTTGAAGGCCCGGTATTGGAGGAGTCTGGCGAAGAGGAGGTCACGCTCGCGCAGGGCCTCCATGCTCTGCTCATCGCGTTGGCCCTCGGCGTCACCTGGCAGCAGGGCCGCGCTCTTGGCCTCGACCAGAATGGAGGCCACATCCAGGAAGGAGCTGGCCTCCTCCATGTTGCTGGCCAGGTCCAGCCCCCGCACATAGGCCAGGAACTCCTCGGTGATGGCGGACAGGGAGAGCTCCGTGAGGTCCAGGCGCTTGTTGGCTATCATGCTCAGCAAGGCGTCGAAGGGCCCGGAGTAGACCTCCAGGTCCACGGAAAAGCCTGTTCCGTGGCCACTCCGGTCGCCGGTGACACCTTGAAGCTCGACTGCCTCCTCGGGCATGGGAAGGGTGGATTCATTCATGGATCCACCTCCTCATACATCTTTGGAACCTCACAAGGGCCGGTCTAGGACCAGTCTGACCTTACTCTTGCCTGCCTGCTCAGGCCACAATCCTGCGGGCTATGAGCTCCCGGGACACCTCCCGGTACTCCTTGGCCGTCTTGTGGCTGGGGGCGTAGATGGTGATGGGCGCGGCGGCGACCGTGGAGTCGGGCAGCTTGATGGAACGGGAGATCACCGAGTGGAAGACCTTGTCGCTGAAGGCCTCATCAATGCGCTGCAGGACCTCCTCGCAGTGGAGGGTGTGGGTGAACATGGTGACCAGAACACCGTAGACCTCAAGGCTGGGGTTAATCCGGGCCTGGACTTTCTCTATGGACTGCATGAGCAGGGCCACACCACGCAGGGCGAAGAACTCCGCCGCCACGGGAATGATGACCCCGTCGGCCGCAGCCAGGGCGTTGACGGTCAGCAGCCCCAGGGATGGCTGGCAGTCGATGATGATGACATCGTACTCATCGCGCAGCTTGCGCAGCACACCGGCAAGGATCTGCTCCCGACCCACCTCAGTGACCAGCTGGACCTCAGCAGCTGACAGGTCGATATTGGCCGGCATGATGTCAAGGTTCTCGAATTCGGTATGCTGGACGACCTCATGGGCGTCGATGGAGGGATCGAAGAGGGCGTTGTAGACGGTCGCATCAAGGAGGTTGGCGTTGACGCCCAGCCCCACGGTTGCCGCGCCCTGTGGGTCGAAATCGACAATAAGCACACGGCGGCCATATTGGATCAACGCTCCGGCTATGTTGATGGACGAAGTAGTCTTACCGACGCCACCCTTCTGGTTGCACATGGCGATGACACGGGCCGGACCGTGTTGTTCGAGCGGTCCCGGCACTGGGAAGGTTTCATAGGTGCGTCCAAGCAAATCCGTAGGCATAGCATCACCTTATCAAGAGGTCTGTTCACCGGTACATGCCCAGTGTCTCGCAGTGCGTCCACCCCCCTGGGGGCCATGGTGGGAAAGCCTGCGGGATGTTTCCTCGCTACCGGGCCCTGGGGTGGGAGGACAGGTAGGTTTCAATGAGGTTCTCGGGGCTTACATGGGTGTAGATCTGCGTGGTGGTCACGGAGGCATGGCCCAGCAGCTCCTGGACGGTGCGGACATCGGCGCCACCCTGGATCAGATGGGTGGCATAGGAGTGTCGGAGGGTATGGGGGTGCAGGGGGCGGTCGATATGGGCCCGCTCCCCGGCCTGTCTGGTGATCTCCCAGACCGATTGGCGCGAGAGCCTGCGCCCCCGCTTGTTCAGAAAGATGGCCCGGCGCTCAGGGCTGCCCTTGCCCCTGCCCTTGGCTTCCAGGGCCTGCCGTCCTCCTGCCAGATAGTCATCCAGGGACTGGCGGGCGTATGCGCCAAAGGGGACCAGGCGTTCCTTGGAGCCTTTGCCCATGAGCCTGACCACCTGCTCGTCCATGTCCAGGTCCGACAGGTCCGCTCCCACCGCCTCCGAGACCCGGCAACCGGTGGCATACATGAATTCCAACAGAGCACTGTCCCGCAAGGCCACCGGATCATGACCTCCACCCAGGTCGGCGGCTTCCAGGAGCCTGCGGACCTCGTCCACGCTCAAGACGTCGGGCAGATGGCCGGAGGCCTTGGGAGCCTTGACACCAGCGGACACATCATCCTCAACCGCATGCTGGGCCAGGGCGAACCGGTGAAATTCGTGGAGGCTGGCCAGACGCCTGGCCTTGGACCGGGAGCTCTCCCCCGCCTGGTCCAAGACTGCGATGTAATCCTCCACA
This sequence comes from Bifidobacterium aemilianum, assembly GCF_003315635.1. Taxonomy (GTDB): domain Bacteria; phylum Actinomycetota; class Actinomycetes; order Actinomycetales; family Bifidobacteriaceae; genus Bifidobacterium; species Bifidobacterium aemilianum. Next base: position 346,270 of record NZ_PDCG01000002.1, read on the forward strand.
TCCTGGCGGCCCACCTGCGCCAGGTCCGCCTTGCCCCTGGACTTCAGCCACTGCAGATAGCGCTCAATATCAGCCCGGTAGGCTGCCACCGTAGAGGCGGCCAGGCCTCGCTCCACGTCGATATGGGCGATGAACTGCACCAGGAGCCGGTCTGTGTCGGTCATTGCGCAGCCTCTTTCCGGAAGTCCATAATCCCATCTATCCCATCACAAGTCAGTGATGCCAGCATAGGTTCCCAAGTCGGCGTTGCCAAGCAGTCCGGCCATCGCCTGGGTGACAGCAACTATGAAGAAACCCCGCCCAGGAGCGGGGTTCTCACAGCTGTGACCGGCGCCATCAATACAGAACCCGGTCGTGGGGTTCGAATCTGGTCACCAGCCCAGGCACATGACTCAGGCGGCGACCGGGGCGTTGACGTCCTCGGGCAGGGCGGCCTTGGCCTCAGCAACGATGGCCTTGAAGGTCTCGGGGTCGGAGACAGCCAGCTCGGCCAGGGCGCGACGGTCCAGGTCGATGCCGGTCAGGCGCAGGCCCTGCATGAAGCGGTTGTAAGTGATGCCTTCGGCGCGGACAGCGGCGTTGATGCGCTGGATCCACAGCTTACGGAAATCACCCTTGCGAGCCTTGCGGTCGCGGTAGTTGTAGGTAAAGGAGTGGAGCAGCTGTTCCTTGGCCTTGCGGTAGAGGCGGGAGCGCTGGCCGCGGTAACCGGAAGCCCTCTCCAGTACGACGCGACGCTTCTTGTGGGCATTCACTGCGCGTTTTACACGAGCCATAAGTATTTCCTCTTTCTAACTGACGCACCGAGACGTCTTGTTCATGACGCCTCTTGCCGACGTCCTATGCTTTGCAAACGGGGGTTCAGCGACCGCCGAGCAGCTTCTTCATGTTTTTGCTCTGAGCGGGAGCCAGCACCTGATCGGTGGACAGGGCGCGACGCTTGCGAGCCGACTTGTGCTCAAGATTGTGGCGCATGGAGCTACCGGCCTGCATCAGCTTGCCCGTGCCGGTGACGCGAACGCGCTTCTTGGCTGCGGAATTGGTTTTCATCTTCGGCATTGCTGCCCTCCTTGTGATTGGGTCGCCACATGCTGCGGCGGCTCTTGGCACCAAGACCTACCGGAAACCGGTCTTGGTTAAGTTCTCTTACTACTCGGAATCGCCCTTGGCCTTGGGCTTTGACCCGGCCTTGGCCGCGGACTTTGGCTTGGCTGCGGCGGGCTTGGTGCTCTTGCTCGCAGGCTTGGCGGCTGTCTTGTCGGCCTTTGCCTTGGATTGCTCTGCCTGGGATGCCACCGATTCCTTCATGATCTCGGCGGTCTTCTTGAGTTCGGTCTTCTCCTTGGCCTTGGCCTCCGCCTCGGCTGCCGTGGCCTTGCCGGCATCACCTTGCTCAACCTTGGCCTTCTGAGCCTCCATGCTTTCCTGCTTGGCTGCCAGACGCGCTGCCTGACGGGCCTGCCGTTCGGCACGGGACTCCGCACCACGACGACGCTGCTCGGACTGGGTGTGCACCTTCTTGGCCTTGGGCGCCAGGGTCATGATGATGTTGCGACCCTCCTGTTTGGGGTAGGACTCAACACTGCCCAGGTCCTCAACCTCGTTGGCCAGGCGTTCGAGAAGCTCCACACCACCGATGGGACGGGACTGCTCACGGCCACGAAGCATGATGGTGACCTTGACCTTGTCGCCGCCTTGGAGGAAGCGAACCACATGTCCCTTCTTGACCTCGAAGTCGTGTTCGTCGATCTTCAGACGGAAACGAATCTCCTTGATCTCGGCAGAGCTTTGGTTACGGCGGGCCTCGCGGGCCTTGATCTTCTCGTTGTACTTGTACTTGCCATAGTCGATAAGCTTGGCCACCGGAGGCTTGGCTTCCGGTGCCACCTCGACAAGATCGAGGTTCGCTTCCTTGGCCAGGTTCAACGCCACGGTGGTGGCGATGACGCCGACCTGCTCGCTATTCGGGCCGATCAGGCGTACCTGGGGGACGCGAATCTCGTCGTTGATACGTGGTTCGACGCTGATAATGACTCCAATCCTTGCACTGTCCTGTCAGCGGGTACCGCCGGGGAACTCCAGCTCGGATTCACGACGAATCCCCCGATGACGGCACAGCGAGGAAGGGTTGCCGGGCAACCGAACTGCTTCATACCGATGACTGGCCACTGCCAGCCCTGCCTTCACATCAGGAGGCTTTGCCTTGAACCCGAAACTATGAAAAGCTCCCAGGTGGGGTTTGCACCCGCTTTCTTGATTTCTCAAGCCAGAAACAAGTGTACCACACCCGTGGACACCGACTAGAGTGGTGTTCATGACAGGAAGCACCATCCCCCCACACCACCAGTGTCTGGTCTTTGCGTCCGGTTGCTATTACCCCAGCATGCCGGATCTGGACGCCCTGACTCAGAATTCCCTGATCATCGCTGCGGACGGGGGCATGGACCAGGCCCTGCGCTACGACATACACCCTGATATGGTCGTCGGTGACTTCGATTCCATCTCCCAGCAGCCGGGGGCTGACGGGAAGGAACGGGTAGTCAGACTGCCTGCCCATAAGGATGATTCCGATCTGCTATCGGCGCTGAAGCTAGGCTGGTCACAAGGGGCACGACGCTTCCATATCCTCGGTGGCATGGGAGGAAGGCTCGACCACTCCCTGGCCAACATCCAGATACTGGCCCTGCTGGCCCAGGAGGGTGGCAGCGGCTTTCTCTACGGCGACGGGTATGTGCTGACGGCCTTGCATAACGGCAGGCTTGACTTCCCCGCCAACCATGTTGGGCCGCGCAGGATGCTTGGCGTGTTCTCGCATGCAGACCAGTCCAAGGGGGTCAGTGTGCGGGGACTGAAATACCAACTTGAGGGGGTCAACCTGCCCTCCACCAGTCCTCTCGGTGTCAGCAACGAGTTTCTGCCGGGCCAGCCGTCCTCCATTGAGGTCAGGGAGGGGACGCTCCTGGTCTCCTACCCTATGGAGGCCCCGCAGCCTCTCGTCAGCCATCCCCAACTGATAGAGGGGGGCCTTGGCCTCTTGGAACCACAGGTTTCGGAATTCCTGGCAAGAGGCAAGAACTAAGCCTGCCGCTCTCAAGTCCGAGGAGCAACAGGAGGCGCGGCCAACGGTCAGGGTCTCCATGGCCTACTGCCCTCTAGCGCAGGAAGCTACCTCGACCCCCACCGCGGGTTGATATACAGCTCAGCTGATGACCTCAAGTACAAGGCGCTGCCGCTGATCTGGACCTTACAGGACCCAGTCAACCGCGGCTGTCCTCCAGCATGCGCAACCATGCCGGCAACAGTGCTGCCGGCAATTGTGCTGATTATAAGGGCATAGAGCTGTCGCCATGACAGGTATATGCCTGTTGACCCACCACATTATCCGCTGCTGTGACCCATGGTGCGGTAGTCCTGCGCTCAGGTCCCTGGGTCTACGGTTAAGCAGGCTGTATTGTGGCATCTACAGGGGGATGTCTGATGCGATACACCGAACCTCTGAGGAAGAAGGGTAAACATGGCGGCACATGAGCACAGCTCGTCCGGCAGCGGCAAACATCAGGAAACGCAGGCACTCTTCGTCTGCTATCCGCGCTGCTCCACCTGTGCCAAGGCGCGGACCTGGCTGGATGAACACGGCATCGACTACCGGGAGCGTGACATCAAGACGGACAATCCGACCGCCAAGGAGCTTGCCGAATGGCAGCAGCGCAGTGGCCTGTCGGTCCGTCGCTTCTTCAACACGTCCGGCCAACTCTACCGGTCGCTCGGGCTTAAAGACAAGCTGGACACCATGAGAGACAAGGAGGCATTCGACCTTCTGGCAACTGATGGCATGCTGGTGAAACGACCCATTATTGTTAGCGCTAACAGCGTGCTGGTTGGCTTCAGGGCTGGCCTTTGGAAAGAGGCTTTGCTCTGAGCTTGGTCTTGGTAGAGACTCGGCATTAGAGTAGGGCTTGTAAACAACAAGGGCCATAAGCCTGCGGTTGCGCCGAGGCCCGATTGTGATAGGGAGATATTCATGACAGTAAAGATTGGTATCAACGGTTTCGGTCGTATCGGTCGCCTGGCTTTCCGCCGCATCTTCGAGCTCCAGGCTCGTGGTGGCGAGGCCGGCAACATCGAGGTCGCCGCTATCAACGATCTGACCACCCCCGCCATCCTGGCCTACCTGCTGAAGTACGACAGCACCCAGGGCCCCTTCCGTCATGACGACGGCACCCCGGTCGAGGTCTCCTCCACCGACGATGCCATTGTGGTTGATGGCAAGGAGTACAAGGTCTACGCCGAGAAGGACGCACGAAACATTCCGTGGGTCAAGAACGACGGTGTTGAGTACGTGCTCGAGTGCACCGGCTTCTACACCTCCGCCGAGAAGTCCCAGGCCCACCTGGACGCCGGCGCCAAGAAGGTCCTGATTTCCGCTCCGGCCAAGGACGACACCACTCCGACCGTGGTCTACGGTGTCAACGAGGATGTGCTGACCGCTGACGACAACATCGTCTCCGCCGGCTCCTGCACCACCAACTCCATGGCCTCCATGGTCAAGGTGCTTGATGACGAGTTCGGCATCAAGATCGGTTACATGACCACCATCCACGCCTACACCGGCACCCAGATGCTGCTGGACGGCCCCAAGGGCTCCAAGCCCCGCAACACCCGCGCCGCCGCCATCAACACCATCGAGCACTCCACCGGCGCCGCCAAGGCCATCGGCAAGGTCATCCCCTCCGTTGACGGCAAGCTCCAGGGCCACGCCCAGCGCGTGGCTGTTCCCGACGGCTCCGTCACCGAGCTGACCACCGTCCTGAACAAAAAGGTCACCGTCGAGGAGATCAACAACGCCTTCAAGAAGGCCTTCCCCGCCAGCTGCGAATACTACGCCTACAACGAGGACGGCATCGTCTCCTCCGATGTCATCGGTGACACCCACGCTGGCGTCGTCGACGGCACCCAGACCGACGTGAACCAGGCTGGTGATGAGCAGCTGGTCCGCACCGTCTCCTTCTACGACAACGAGAACGGCTTCACCTCCAACATGATCCGCACCCTCCTCTACTTCGCCAAGATCTCCAAGTGAGCCAAGGCTAAGCAGCGGCAAGGTTCGGCTTATCTGAGCTGATACCGTATGCAGGAAGACCCCCACCATCCGGCGGGGGTCTTCGCGTATCTGTTCCATATACCTACTCCCTGCGCCAGCCAGGAAATGCCCGTAACCCCAGGTTTGAACCATACCAGGGAACCTAAGCAGCCGAAGGTTCAACACCCATCAAAACCATGAGGTGGATAACCTGGGCTGGGGATCTTCCATACATTATCCTCAACCCGTCTAAAGCACAGGTCGAATAACCCATAAGCAGGTACAACCCTGAGGCGCAAACGGTTGCAGTACTCATGCATAATGAATAACCGACTAGGGCCGTTGACCAATTGGCCCCCCCGACAACTCGTATCTGGACAGCGGCAAACTGCCGCGGAGCCTACCTCCCTCGTGTTTGTCCAAAATCCCTTAATGACGGTGTGCTGGTGAGGAATATTGGACAAAATATCGTGTTTTCTGTCCAATATTCCTTAATAGCGGCCGGATAGTGAGGAATATTGGACAAACAAGCTCTCCAGCTACTTGACCTGGGTCTCCAGCCCTTGGACTCTATGACTGGTCCTATGTGACATTGGGGAAAGGGCGGTGCATGGACTAGAACTGGAGGGGTGAGCAAGACAAAAGGAAGCAAACAACAGGACGGGGCAAGGGCATCGACCCCCGCGACCATTGCCCTCAAGGCGGCGGGTGTCGACTTTCAGATCTACGAATATGACCATTCCCAGGACCATATGGACAAGGGATATGGGCTTGAGGCTGCCAGCAAGCTGGGGCTGGACCCCAGGCAGGTCTTCAAAACCCTCATGGCGGACACCGGCCGCGAACGGGTGATTGGCGTGGTGCCGGCATCAGGGCACCTGGGCATGAAAGCCCTTGCGGCAGTAGTCGGAGCCAAGAAGGCGGCCTTGGCGGACCCCAAGGTCGCCCAGCGGGAGAGCGGCTACGTGGTCGGCGGTATTTCCCCATTGGGACAGAGAACCGCTCATGTCACGGTCATAGATTCCTCGGCCCTGGACTTCGACCAGATTCTGGTGTCCGGCGGCAAACGAGGATTCAGCTTGGGCCTTGACCCGCATGACTTAGGCAGGGTGCTTTCAGCACGGTTCGCCGCCATCGGGGATTGAAACGCCACAGGGAAAAGACCATCGTCGACACTAGGCTAGTGAGCGATAACACATGACTGTTTGCAAGGTCTTGCAGTCCTGACAATAGCCCACAATCCTAAGGAGTATAGCCATGACCAGGCCCAGTATCCCCCCTCGTTCAGGTCAGCAGTTCACCATCAGCCACGGCCAGTACCGCGCGGTCATCACCCAGCTGGGCGCCGCCATGCGGAGTTTGACCTACCAGGGCAAGGACCTGATCGTCTCATGGAATCCCGACCGTCCTGTCCCCTGCTCCAATGGTCAGTTGCTGATCCCCTACCCCAACCGAATCGAGGACGGTGAGTACAGCTTCGATGGCAGGACCTACAGCCTGCCCATCGACGAACATGAGCGCCGCAACGCCATCCACGGCTATGGCTACCGGGCCTTCTGGAACCTGGTCAGCTTGAGCGAGGATGCCGTCAGCCTCAGCTGGAGGGTACCCGACATGGGCGGTTATCCCTTCGACCTCCTGGTCACCGCCGCCTACCATCTGGACGACCAGGGGCTCCACCTCACCATCACAGCCGAGAACCTGGGCCATGAGAAGGCTCCTTGGGCCCTGGCCATCCACCCCTGGCTGGCCAATGGCTTCGACGGCTACGGCGATGAAATCGATGGACAGAACGCCCAGTGCAGGATGACCATCCCCGCCCGCACCCATGTGACCGTGGACGACCGTCTGCTGCCTAACGGCACCGAGCCCGTGGATGGAAGCAAGTACGACCTACGTCAACCCACACTGCTGACCGAGCAGCCCTTCGACGACGCCTGGACAGACCTCGAGCGCAAGGCGGACGGCACGGTGGCCGCAACCTTCACCCGTCCCGACGGGCTGAGCATCGAAGTGGGCGGAGACAAGACCATCAGCTCCTTCCAGATGTGCACCGGTACCGGATTCAAGGCCGAAAAGCATCCATCCGGAGTGGCTGTTGAGCCACAGACCGCCTACGCCAACGCTTTCAGGACCGGCAAGGACCTGATCGTGATTGAGCCGGGGCAGGCCTCGACTACTGACCTCTTCATACGGGTCAAGCAGGACTAAGACTGACCGCAGGCAGACGGGCAGCCATGCAAGATACCTCTCCACTAGCCTCTTCGCAGACTGTCTGGAGCGTCGGAAACTTGTCAAAGGTCTGGCCTATGTGCGATAATCCCTAAGGTTCAGTTAACGTTTTGAAGTGAAGGAGTCCATCATGGGTATGCGCGGACGTAAGCGTAAGGACCGCCGCAAGAAGGCGGCCAACCACGGCAAAAGGCCAAATGCCTGAGTAGCCCTTACCAGCTTAAAACCCGCAGTGAGCCACAGCCCGCTGCGGGTTTTGCTTATCCGAGTTCACCAGCAAAGTCCAAGGCGAACCATCCCAATTGCGATTACAACCCTCCCATCTTCATTGTCGAATTGCTTCTGCGTAAATACCGCTTTGGCTCCACCCGGTTGTTGGACTTTCTTCGGCATTATTCATGCGAAAGATTGAGGATCATGGAAGACAGGACCAGCGTTATTCCCTCCGGTATTGAGGACTATCTGGATTCATAAGCGCATGGAGAGACAGCGTCGGTTCCGCCATGGACACCCCAGGAGGGTAAAACCAAGCGACATGGTCGCAAAGCTTGGGAGTCAGCGGCAGCCGTAGTCATCGCTTGCCTTCTTGGTTTTGGGCCTATCCTACCCATGTAAGCGCAGCAGCTGCAAAGGAAAGAGAGAAGATGTCAATGCAAGACAACGCCGGAACGAAGAAGCCGATCTTCAAGCGTGCATGGTTCTGAATCATCGTGGTCCTCGCCATCATCGCCATCTATTCGGCAACCATGAATGGCGACAAGACCAAGACCGACACCTCCGCGACAAGCGCCACAAGCTCAAGCCAGACCCAGGAGCAGAAGCCGGAGGAACCCAAGAAGGAGAGCGCCCCCGCCGAGTACACCTCCGCACTGAACAAGGCCAAGACCTATTCCGACATGATGCACATGTCAAAGCAGGGCATCTATGAACAGTTGACCAGCGAGGCCGGGGAGAAGTTCAAGCCCGAGGCAGCCCAGTACGCGGTGGACAACCTCAAGGCCGATTACAACGCCAATGCCCTCGCCAAGGCCAAGGACTACCAGAAGACCATGAGCATGAGTCCCGACGCGATCCGTGACCAGCTGACCAGCGACGCGGATGAGAAGTTCACACCGGAAGAGGCGCAGTACGCCGTGGACAACCTCAACAAGTAGCCGCTCACAACTTTCATCTGGCCCCGTTTCGGCGGGGCCTTCGCATATCCGGAGCCATGAGCGTGAACGTGTTCCGCCACCGGCGGGTGGTCGACTTGCCCCTGAATCTCGTTTTCTGAAATATGGCACACAAATGGCACACAAAGTCTTCATTTTTGACTACTTGACACCTATACAATATTAGGACTTTTGGCTTCATTCCGGGGGTTTGGGGTGGTGACCCCGGCCGGATTCGAACCGGCGACCTTGAAATTAGAAGTTTCCTGCTCTATCCAACTGAGCTACGGGGCCAAGCAACAAGTGTCAAGTATAGCAGTATGACGCTAAAACAGGCCGTGCTCGCTGGTCTCATTAAATGTCTGGCATGATTCTTGCCGTGAATCCATGAGATTCGCTGGACCTTGTCCCGCCTTACAGTATCATGGAAGCATGTTCCGATGGAATCCATCGTTTTCACGATGAATATCATCGTGTCTGGTCGCACGAGTAGTATCGGAGCATGAGAAAAGAAGAAGGGGTGACTCCCACGAAGGGGTCAGGGGTTCAGGCTCTGGCATCGGAAGGTTGGGCCTCCGCCAGCGGCAGACACAAGATCGCCGCACAGCCAGAGCCGGCCACCCCAATCCATGATCTCACCCCCACTCTGGGAGCTTTCATCCGTGCGAATACACCGTCAGATGAGGGAATAGAGCAGACGAACGATGCGGACATCGGCCGAACAGATATCCCTTCCGACTCCACCTCCACCTCACCAGCAACCAGCAATCCACCCATGCGCCCGGACCCCAACACCTCGCCCCTCAGCCTACCCTTCGACCAGCAGCTCTCAAAGATTCAGCATCTGACCTTTAGCTACGCCCAGGAGGTCTTCACCAGCGCATCCCTCCCCTGGTCGGAACAGACACGGATCAGCTGCCACCTGACCGATGAAGACACAGGAGCCTACACCAATACCGCACTACTGATCTCAGACCAGTGCCCCTTCGGCAGCAAGTGCGCCCGATTCGACGGCGACCTCAAAACCAGCCTGGCAGAGCATGAGGAGCTTGGCGGCTCCCTGCTGCAGCAGTTGAACCTGGCCATGGTCTTTCTCAACCGGCACAATCCCGAGGGCAAGGTGCCTGAGGACGCCATGCGTGAAGCTCTGGTCAACGCCTTTCTCCATCGTGATTACGGCTACTCCGGCCCTACGCTCATCAACATCTTCACCTCACGTATGGAGTTCGTCTCCCTGGGTGGCCTGGTTGACGGCTTGGAGGTCAACGACCTGCTCAACGGCATCTGCCAGACCCGCAACAGCTGGCTGTCCGACCTCTTCGCAGCCCTACAACTGAGCCGCAACTACGGCACCGGTATCCAACGGATACTGGAGGACTATGAGGAGAGCGTCGCCAGCCCGCAACTGCGGGTGGGGCCTTCCTCAGTGGCCATGGTCCTGCCCACGCCTGTATCCCCGGATGAAGCCTGGCCCGATGTCAGCCAGCAGAACCAGAGGAACCTACCGCAGGCAGATGATCTTGAGAGCGAGCGTGATAGGGACCCTCAGGCCGATCAGCAGCAAAGTACGGCAAGCAAACGCTATGCCTTCCCTGCGATTCGGCCCTCGCAGACCAATGACCCGTCACAGGCCCTGGCCGGCATGCGTGTCATCGGCGTGGCACCTTTGACGACTCTGATCCTGAGCAGGGGAATACCAGATGAGAGCCCGGTCCCAGTCGACCTGTCCGAGGAGACCAGTAGCCAACCCGGCGAAGGCCCTGCGGCCGGCAAGATCTCAGAAACCGACAGCAAACCCGGCGAAGCCATGATCGAGACTACAAGGTATCAGAATCGGCCCGACGCTACGGAACAGGACATAGTCAGAAACCCCGACATGGAGGCGACCAGTCTACTCAAGGACCTCACTCCCCTCCGCTCCTACCCGATCAAAACCCTGGAAGAGGTGACCTTGCATCTCTTTGCCAACAGCGGGGTCAAGCTGAGCCGTGCCGACATAGAGCATGAGTTGAAGCTCAACAAGAATCAGACGGCCTACCTGCTGCGCTCCCTGACCAACCAAGGCAAAATCGCCAAGCACGGCAAGTCCAGAGCAACCAGCTACTCCCTATCCTGAACCAGACCAGTCCAAAAGACAACGCGGTCGAGCTGCATATGCCCTCATAGCACCCCACACCGGCCTGGTCAATCCGGAGCAACTGCGGACCTGCGTCACCTACCGGCCCCAACCAAACAGCCACCCCAGCAACCGAGACCCGCCAAGCCACGAACCGATAGCGCCCTCAGCGAATCACCCAGGAAAGCCCCAAGAGCACGGCAATGAACACCAGACACACCGCCGTATACACCAGGAGGTAGGACTTGCGGTATTGGGGGTAGGCACGGCTGACCCCCTTATAGGTAATCAACGAGGCCATGGAGGCAATCAGGGTCCCCAGGCCGCCGATGTCCGCGCCGATGATGAGCAGGTCCCAATCGCTGCAGAAGCCGGACAGAAGAATGGTCGTGGGCACGTTGCTGATGAACTGGCTGGAGAGCACCGACACCTCCAGCGGGTGCTGCCCCACCAATGCGACGGCCAGATTGTAGAATTCGGGAACACGTTTCATGTTGCCAATGAAGATGAAGAACATGATGAAGGTCAGGGGCAGGGCCCAATCAACCTGCGTAAAGGCCTTGCGGTCGCATACCAGAAAGGCCCCGAAGACCACCAGGCACATGAACCAGATGGGAACCAGGCCTCCGACGGTCAGCAGGCAAAGCACGAACAGCAGACTGTAGACCAGACTCCTCCAACCGACACATCCGGCCCCGTATGACCCCAGCTCGATGCTCTCAGGCTTGGCGACAGCGGAATCCGATGCCAGCTCCGCCTTCTCGATGGGCCCGCCGTCCCCATCCGATAAGTTGGTGATGGTCCGGTGCTTGAAGGCTATGCCAATGGCCAGGACCAGCAGCAGGGCCGAAGCGATGGTATAGGGGGCCATGAGCCGCAGAAAGCCCAGGGTCGACATGCCTGACAGGGCCTTGAGATAGAGGTTGTGGGCGTTGCCGATTGGTGTGAGCATACTGCCAGTGTTGGCGGCGATGGTCATCAGGGCGGTGACCAGGACCACCCGCTCCTCCATATGGGCCATGACCAGCACCGCCATGGCAAAGGGAATGAAGGTGACCAGGGCCACATCGTTGGTGATGAACATGGCCGATATGAAAGGTAGGGATGTGAGGGCCAGCACCAGGCCCCGCTCGTTGCTGACATGGTTCAGGAGCCTGGAACCAATGACATGAAAGAGACCGATCCGTTGGAATCCGCATACCACCAGCATCAGGCAGACCAGCTGGCCGATGGTGTTGGTATGGACGTAATCCAGGTATTGTCTATCGGGAGTGACGATGAATATGGATACCACAGCCAGCAGCGAAGCCGCGATCAGCACTGTTTGCCCCTCGCACAGCGTCAGCAGCCGTCGTCGCATCAACCCTCCTGGAGTAGACCTAATCGATGGAATCAATCGGGTACTTCACAGGCTGCACCAGACCAATCCGCATGGAACCGCCTGATGTGAGAGGCGCCAAGCCTCTTTCTGCAGGCCTGGAGGAGCAAACCCCTCCCCTGTTCAGCACGGAAAGTAGGAGCGGGTGAACCCCCATCCTTCGATATATCCATCAATAGGGTAGCGCAATTCCACCAACGGCATGCTGAGGGTGTCACGCCTCACAGGCAGCCGGCTCACCCCACACTGTTGCCGAAGACCTCATCCTGAATATCCTTGCGGGCGGTCTCCAACTTGGTGATGTCACCGAGCAGTTCCAGCTTCTCGGCCCCATCGGGCAGCTGGGCCATCTTACGCTTGGCGGCGCCGATCTTGCGCATGTATCCCAGGTCCAGCAGGCGGGCCAGCAGCTCATCCGCATACTTCTTCTCCTCGGCGCTGGCAGCACGCAGTTGGACCGGTGCCGTATCCACAGGACCCGCACCTGCGGCCTGCTGGTCCGATCCGTGACGACCTGCGCGCTCACGCTCGTCACCTGCAGGCAAAGGCAGGGGCATGACGGCCAGTTCATTGATGACCGGGGCCAGCAGTGGGCCACCGGCCTTGGTCAGGTTGTGCATCCACAGCCCCTGGGGCGTATCGTCCGCGGGCAACCCGCCAGCGGCGGTGAGGGCCTGGTAGAGGGTGCGGAATACCGGTGTCATGAAATTCGACAGGTTCAGCTGCTCGAACCACTTGCGATTCATGGCCCTGGGCACCTGGATGAGGGTGGCCATGAACTGCTGCTCGCAGATGAAGACCGCGTCATCAATGCGATAGTATGTTTGCTCGCTGGCGTCGCGGCGCTCCAAGGCCTTGCGGGCGGCGGGGTTGTCATAGGTGTCTTGCTGGGACTGCTTGCGCGCGGCCTGCTCCTGGGCGAAACGGTTGCTGGGTGTATAGGCGTCCTCATCGCGAACGTGGAGCTGTCCTCTGGCGGCGTTGACCTCCCGGCGCATGATGTCCAGATCGACACCGATTCGGCGCGTGGCCTTGCGGGTGTAGATGTCCACCAGGGATCGGTCCCGAATCTGCGCGATCAGTGGGGCCACGGCCTTGACGGCCCCCAGCTGCCCGGTGGTGTAGGAGGTGTCGAAACGCCCTATGGCCGCGTCGATCACGAAGTCGAAGAGGGGCTTGGCATGCTCGACCAGGGATCGCACCGCCTCGTCACCCTGCTTGATCCGCAGGTCGCAGGGGTCCAGGTTCCCGTCAGCGACAGCCACGAATGTCTGGGAGAGGAAGGCGGAGTCAAGGGCGAAGGCGTGGAGGGCCGCCTTCTGCCCTGCGGCGTCGCCATCGAAGGTGAAGACGATGCGGGAGGACACCGACTGGCCCTCCACCTTCAGTGGACCGACCAGTTGGACGGCTCCCAGGGAGTCGTCCGAGATGAGCCGGCGGACGATCTTGGCGTGTTCGGTCCCGAAGGCGGTGCCGCAGGTGGCCACTGCGGTATCGACCCCGGCCAGGTGGCAGGCCATGACGTCGGTGTAGCCCTCGACGATGATGACCTGCCGTTTCTTGACGATGTTGCCTTTGGCCAAATCAATGCCATAGAGGACCTGGTTCTTGTGGTAAAGCTGAGTGTCGGGCGTGTTGATGTATTTGGCGGCGATGTTGTCGTCGTCATAGAGCTTGCGGGCACCAAAGCCCAGGGTCCGCCCCGTCGAATCACGGATGGGCCAGGTGGCTCGGCCCCTGAAATAGTCATAGATGCCCCGCTGGCCCTGCCTGGCCAGGCCCGCGTCGATCATCTCCTGCTGGGTGAAGCCCTTCTGGGCCAGGTGACGGACCAGATTGTCCCAGCCCTGGGGTGCGTAGCCGCAGCCAAAGCGCTCACAGTCGGCCTGGCTGAAATTACGGCCCCCCAAGAGCTTGCGGGCAGGTAGGGCCTCCTTGCTGGTGATCTGGGAGGAGAAGAAGAGCTGGGCCTCCTCGTTGGCTTCGATCAGACGGCTGCGACGGGTGCCATGCTGTTCGTTCTTCTTGGAACCGGCCTCGTAGTGGAGCTCCATGTGGTACTTGTCAGCCAGAAGTTCCACGGCCTGGCGGAAGTCGATGTTCTCCCGTTCCTTGACATAGGCGAAGACATCGCCACCCAAGCCGCAGCCGAAGCAGTGCCAGACCCCCATGGAGGGGCGCACGGAGAAGCTGGGGCTTTTCTCGTCATGGAAGGGGCATAGACCCACGAAGGTACCGGAACCGGAGGGACGCAGGCTCACGGTAGCGGACACGATGTCGTAGAGGTCCGCCTTTGCGCGCACCTTCTCGACGTCTTCCTTCAGAATCATTCCAGCCATAGGTCATAGCCTAGCTGCGGGCTGGGAACTCTGCTCCTGCTCAGCGCAGGGCGGACCTACTCCCCCTTGCCTGGCTCCGGCTTGCCTTGGGTCGGCCCAACTGCCCTTGGCGGCTACCTGACTCCCGATCGCCTGGGGGGGGGGATTGAAAGGCTTGAGCCAGCGGCAGCGGCTCAGGAGCAGACGATGGAGTGCAGGGCCAGGGCCGAGCCATCGGTCAGGCTGGCCACCTGGTCGATGGCGACCCGTAGGCGCTCCTGGTCGTTGGCGGCCTGGTGCCAGTCGGCCAGGAAGACGTCCTCCAGTATCTCGCTGGGCTGGGGATTGTCGGCCATGAGCACATCCACCAGGTCGCTGACGATCTGCAACTCCTTCTGGTGGAAGGGCTCCAGCTCCCGAGGAGCCATGACGAAGTAGACGGCGATGCCCTTGAGTGCCACGATTTCATAGGAAGTCTGCTCGGGAATGACCACCGAGGCGACATAGCGGATGAGACGGCCCTGGCCGTAGCGCTCGCGGGTGGCCTGTTCTACCGAGTCGGCAAAGCGCCCGATCAGGGTTGAGGTTATGTTCTTGAGCTGGGCCAGGGCCTGGCGGGACCCGTTGAAATGGCTGGGGAAGAGGTGCTCGGACTTGAGCCGCTTCAATGCCGCCAAGAGCAGGTCAGGGTCCCATTGCCTGCCATACCATTCACCGACGCATTCCACAATGCCATCCAATATGCGTGCATCGGCCAGGGCGAGGGGGTTGAAGGCACCCGTCGCAATGGCATCTTCCACATCATGGACACTGTAGGCTATGTCGTCAGCCAGGTCCATGACCTGACATTCCATAGGCTTGGCGTTTCTGGGCGCCCCCTGCTTGAGCCAGTCGAATACCGGCTCATCGTCGGGATACACGCCGAACTTGGCTGACCGCTCACCCTTGGGGTGTTGGGAGGCCTCGGCGTAGGTCCAGGGGTATTTGACGGCCGCGTCCAAACAGGCACGGGTCAGGTTCACACCGGCGCTGGTGCCATCGGGGCGAAAGATCTTTGGTTCCAACCGCGTGAGCAAGCGCAGGGTCTGGGCGTTGCCCTCGAAACCGCCGATGTTCTCGGCGATGGCAGCCAGAGCCTTCTCACCATTGTGTCCGAATGGTGGATGTCCCAGGTCGTGTGCCAGGCAGGCGCAGTCGACCACATCAGGGTCACAGCCCAGATTGGAGCCAATCTCACGACCGATCTGGGCGACCTCAAGGGTATGGGTCAGGCGGGTGCGGGCGAAATCGTCAGTACCGGCCACCAGAACCTGGCTCTTGGCCCCCAGCCGGCGCAGGGCGGAGGAGTGAATCAACCGGGCCCTGTCCCGTTCAAAGGCGGTGCGCGAGCGCGACTTGGCCGCCTCGGGGGCCCAGCGTTCCTCATCGGCTGGACCATACCCCTCTCGGGCCAGGATGCCCTGGCCGTCCTCAATGCCTGTCATCTGATACCTTCCACCCCGGCTGCTGCTGGCGATACAGCCAGCTCTCGCCGCACCCACCTTCTGCTCTCTACTTCGAGCATAATACCCGCACGGCGTATGGGGAAGCCGTGGGTGGGGAATCGTCCGCAGCCGCTGTTGAGCCAGGCCCCTTCAGAGAATCGAGGCCGGGTCAAGCTTGGCCAGGTCGTCGGCTGGCAGCGCCGCCGGAGCGTTCAGGTAGAGACGTGGGATGCGGTTGCGCAGGCAGGTGAATATCTCATAGGAAATGGTGTCGGCTGATCGGGCCCAGTCATCGGCCGTGGGCTCGCCCTGGTACGCTCCCCTGCCGGGGCCGAAGAGCACCACCGTATCGCCTTCCGCCACGCCCAGATCCCGGGCCTTGCCCTGGAGGTCCAGTACGAACTGGTCCATGCAGACCCGTCCGGCCACACGGCAGATGCGCGGCCCCGCATTGGTCATGACCCGAACGGGGCCACCGGGCTTGTCCACATGCCGGGCACCGGCCCGGTCGAAGCCCGAGGCGGACCGGTGGATGCCATCCGCGTAGCCCAGGGGCACGATGGCGGTGGAGGTGGCTTGGGGGGTTAGGTAGGTGCGGCCGTAGGAGATTCCGTGCCCCTCCTCAATGTCCTTGACCATGCTCAATTGCGCCTGGAGGGTCATGGCCGGCTTTAGCCCATAATCGGCTGGCTGCCCCATGGCTGGATCGGCCTCATATCCATAGAGTCCGATGCCTGGGCGGGTCAGGTCGAAATGGATCTCGGGCCGGGTCAGGGTGGCGGCCGTGTTGGCCAGGTGACGGATCTGCGGGTGCAGGCCAGCCGAGTCCATTCTGGCTGAGAAGCGGGCAAAGGCGGCTATCTGTTGATCCGTGGCAGCCACGAAGGCCGGAGTGTCTGGGGAATCGGCCACGGCTAGGTGACTCCAGAGTCCTATGGGCTCAACCAGTCCCTGGTCCCTCAACTGGGACAGCCGGGCCAGCAGACCACCGAAACCCTCTTCGGTGAAACCGTTACGGCCAAAGCCGCTATCAACCTCCACATGGACCCGGGCGGGCCTCCCGCAGGCCTGGGCGGCACGACCAATGTCCTCCAGGGCGGCCATCGACCCGGCGGAAATGTCTATGTCCTGCTCAATGAGCTCATCGAGGGGGGCCGTGCCCCCGTTGAACATCCACACCAGTATCCTGCAGCGGTCAGGCCCGATACCAGCCCGGCGCAGGGCCAGGGCCTCCCGGGTCTGCGCGCTGCCCAGCCAGGTGGCTCCACCGGCCAGAGCCGCCAAAGCCGTAGGAATGAGCCCATGCCCATAGGCATCGGCCTTGATGACACCCATGACAGCGGTGCCTGAATCCGGGCCACCAGTCAGTTCGACCAGGCGACGCATATTGTCGCGCAGGGCAGCCAGGTCCACAATGATTTGGCCTGGGTACCTGCGACAGGCGGCCGCATAGTTGGCCTTGCCCTGGGGTGAGGAGAACTCCCACTGGCTTGTCGAGGTGATGGTCATGGTTCCATTGTCCCCTGTCGCGGCCCATGGAGGACCCCAGACCAGCGACTATGACCATAATCGGCACGAAACGCCGCCCTCAACGGCGAAACTCCGGTAATCCGCTGCGCCGATGGGGGTGCCACTGGTAGCCGATGCGGGCCAGTTCGATGTCGTCGTTGGGGCGTTCAGGCATGGTAATCTCACCGCAGGCAGTGAAGCCCTGACGCTCAAGCACATGTTGCATGGCATGGTTGTTATACCCGGTGTCCACACGAATATTGTCGAAATGCCGCTGCAGCCATCCCAGCATGTCGGCGGAAGCACCCTTGGCGACCCCAGATGACGCCACCCGGTGGGCGGTCACATAGGGATCCTCATCCAGCCAGGCACCGGTGATGTGAGCATAGTATTCATCCTTGCCCTCGAACAGGGCCAGCAGACCGATGACACGCTCATTGCCGCCTATGCGCTCCTCCAGTTCAGGCGCCGGATACACCGCATGTTCAGGGGGCTCAGCCAACCTCGCGGCATTGTCGACCAGCACAATGGTGTGGCCGCCCTCAATGTCCGCCCTGATGACCTCAGGCTCTGGGTAGCAGCTTCCCCATTGACGGCTGTTGCCCTGTTCGGCCATAAGCCGGCGGGCGTAGTCATAGACGCCACAGACTGTCTCGAAATCATCCATATTGGCGTGGCGCAACCAGCGGTCAGTAGGTTCGAAACGCTGCATGGGACTACCTTTCTGCGCAGGATAGACACGGCATGCCCCTCTGGGACGAGATACGAGTGTAACCAACCCTCCTCCCAACAACCGCCCTTACGCATACAGCAAAGCCGGGAACAAGCACTCATTCCCGGCTTTGTCTCAGTGTAGAGGCCTGCGCCTTCAGACGACCTTGCGTTCCCAAGGGTCCGAGGAGATGCCCGCGTCCACGATGTCCCGGCACCACTGCTTGGCGGAGAAGAGGCTGTGGTCACGGTAGTTGCCACAGGAGGTGATCTCGGTGCCGGGCACATCATCCCAGCTGGCCTTGTCCGCTATGAACTCCAGGGATTCCTTGAGGGCCTTGGCGACCTCCTCGGTCGAGTGGCGGCCCCAGGTCAGCAGGTGGAAGCCGGTCCGGCAGCCGAAGGGCGAGCAGTCAATGTAACCGGGGATGCGCTCGCGCAGGAGCACGGCGATGGTGTGCTCGATGGTGTGCAGACCAGCGGTGGGGATGGCGTTCTCGTTGGGCTGGACCAGGCGCAGATCGTAGTTGGAGATGACGTCTCCGTTAGGACCCTGCTCCTCATCAATCAGCCGCACATAGGGGGCCTTGACCTTGGTGTGGTCCAATTCAAAGCTTTCGACCAAGGGCCGTTCCTGTTCTGCCATATTTCCTCTTTCTCTTGCTTGGGTTGAGTCCTGTTCAGGTGTGCCAGGCCGTTTGTCCGGCACATCCTCCATAGTCAAGCCTACCGCTTGTGTCATTGCGCCCGGAAGCTGCCGATGGCTTCCATGAAACGCTTGCCGTACTGGTCGAGCTTCTTCTGCCCCACACCATTGACCGCCAGGAACTGGGCGTCGGTCTGCGGTTGCAGGCGGGCCATATCACGCAAGGCCTTGTCGGAGAAGACGATGTAGGGAGGCATGCCCAGTTCCCGGGCAATTTCACGCCGGAGGGTCCGCAACCGCTCGAAGAGGGCATCCTCCTCGTCAGTGGGCGCGGAGGAACCCAGACCGACCCCGGCCTCCCCACCGGCATCCGGAGCAGCCTGGGAGACAGCGGTGGTCTTGCGAATCTCCAAGCGCTTGATCTCATAGTGGAAATCCGGCTGGGCGGTCTCACCGGCCCTGGGGCCGAAACCGACGATGGGCATCCGGCCTTCGGATATGGACAGGAACCCATCAGTGGCCATCTGACTGAGCACATCGCGCACCCTGGCCTGGGTTTCATCCTTGAGGGCTCCGTAGGACGGCAGCTTGTCCAGTCCTCGGCTGATCAACTCCTGGGCCTGGGATCCGCGTAGGACCGCCACCAGCTTGCCGCTACCGAAGCTCTGGTTGAGGTCGTGGACACAACGGCTGATGGTTTGCGCTATCCGGCTGACATCTATGGTCTCGAAGGTGCTTTCGCAATTCGAGCAGTTGCCGCAGGAGAACTTGCCGTCCCCATCAGCGGATGAGCGCCCCGCCTCCAGCAGCTGGTTGGTCCGCAGCTGCTCGCCCTCCTTGGGTCCCAGGCTGGCGTTGGCCGCATGGTCGGACTCGCCACGGCTGATATGCTGCGAATCAACGGCCTGGCCGTCCTTGCCTATCCGATCCTGCATGGAGCCATCGTCAGCAAAGTAGCGGGTCATGTAACGGTGGAGGCAGTCGGTGGTCCGGCAATAGCCGATCATGGCACCCAGGAGCCGGCGTTTGCTGAAGCGCACTGCCTCGTGCTCCTCCGGCGACAGGCGCTCATTGACCACGTCGGAATCCAGGAGCCGGCGGCGGGTCACGATGTCCGACTCGTTCCACAGGAGGGTGCAGCGCCCCGGCTCCCCGTCGCGGCCGGCACGCCCGGCCTCCTGGTAGTATGCCTCGATGCTCTCGGGCATGTTGTGGTGGATCACATAGCGAACGTTGGACTTGTCGATGCCCATACCGAAGGCGTTGGTGGCCACCACCACAGGCGTGTTGTCCTCCACGAAGTCCCGCTGGGCCCTGTTTCGTTCATCCGGGGCCATGCCGCCATGGTAGGCAGCCGCCTTGAGTCCTGCCCGGCAAAGCTCCTGGGCCAGGGCCTCGGTCTCCTTGCGGGTGGCGCAGTAAACGATGCCGGATTCGTCCTGGTGGTCCTTGGCATAGGCGATGATCCAGGGGTTCTTGTTCTTGCTGGGCATCTTCATCAGATCGAAGTACAGATTGGGCCGGTCGAAGCCGGTGACGGTGACCTCTGGCTGGCGCAGGCCCAGGAGGGCCACGATGTCACGGCGCACCCGTTCGGTGGCGGTGGCGGTGAAGGCTGCGACCCGAGGGCGACTGGGCAGGGAGGCCAGGAAGTCGCTGATACCCAGATAGGAGGAGCGGAAATCCTGCCCCCATTGGGAGACACAGTGGGCCTCATCCACGGTCACCAGGTCGATGGGCACCCGCTGGCAGAAGGAACGGAAGCGTTCGGTCTCCAGACGCTCAGGGGCCACGTACAGCATACGGAAGTCTCCGCGGGTGGCCTGGGAGAGCACCGTACCCTGCTCGTCGGCACTCTGGGTGCCATTGACGAAGGCAGCCGAGATGCCGACATCGTTGAGGGCATCCACCTGGTCCCTCATCAGGGAGATCAGGGGCGAGATGACGATGGTCAGGCCGCCAAGCAGGGTGGCTGGGACCTGGTAGCAGATGGACTTGCCGGCACCTGTCGGCATGACGCCCAGCACGTCCCGTTCCTCCAGGATGGCCTCAACCAGTCCGGCCTGCCCCTGCCTGAAGGAGTCGTAGCCGAAGTACTGCTTGAGGGCCGCCAGGGCCTGGTCGCTCGCATCTATCATAGGAGCCAGTATAGGGCTGACCGCCAACGCCAGGTCCCCTTCACCCAGAGCTTGTGGACAAGTGGACGAGTTCCAGCCTTTGGCCGGGGGATGTTAGCCACCGGGAACGCCCGAGGGCCTGGATCCCCCTGGAAAGGAGGGACGGGATTAGCGCTCGACCTGTCCGCTTTCGGCGATGGGAATCAGGTCCTGGATGGAGTCGACCACCTGGTTGGGGCGGAAGGGGAAGGTCTCGACCTGATTGCGTTGGGTGATGCCAGTGAGGACCAGGAAGGTGTTGAGGCCTGCCTCGACGCCCGCCAGCACATCCGTATCCATACGGTCGCCGATCATGGCGGTGGTCTCGGAGTGGCCGCCTACCCGGTTCAGGGCCGCACGGAACATGATGGGGTTGGGCTTGCCAATGAAGTAGGGCTCGCGGTTGGTGGCCTTGGTGACCAGGGCGGCCACGGAACCGGCGGCCGGCAGCACGCCGGAGTCGCTGGGACCGGTGGCGTCCGGGTTCGTGCAGATGAAGCGGGCCCCGTTGAGAATCAGCCGGATGGCCGTGGTGATGGCCTCGAATGAATAGGTGCGGGTCTCACCCAGAATCACATAGTCGGGGTCGGTGTCGGAGAGGATGTAGCCGGCCTCGTGCAGGGCCGTGGTCAGGCCGGCCTCGCCTATCACATAGGCGGAGCCGCCGGGGATGGTGTGGGAGACGAAGTCCGCCGTGGCAAGGGCCGAGGTCCAGATGTTCTCCTCGGGCACGTCAATGCCGGAGCGTCCAAGACGGGCCGACAGGTCGCGAGGTGTATAGATGGGGTTGTTGGTCAGGACCAGAAAGCGCCGGCCATGCTCCTTGAGGGTTTCGATGAACTCCGCAGCCCCAGGGAGGGCCGTGTTCTCATGGACCAGGACCCCGTCCATATCAGTAAGCCAGGTTTCGATCTCTTTCACTGCCAACGTTCTTCCTTCCGTCACCGGCTCAAGATGCCGTCAGACCCTTGGTGAGTCCGGCACCGGCAAGCTGACCCGCCCGCCAATGACTATTATGCCCCAGTTCCACCATGGGCAACAGCTAGTCCTCAGCCCAGGCGAGTCGAGGCAAAGCCCGCAGGGGCCGGCATGGCTGAAAGAAAAACAGCTGGCCTTATCACTGTCTTTCCTTATCCTTCCCCATCCATCACCGCCCTCATGGCGGATACTGAATGACCCGATCCCGCCAGGCGCCAGGGGAACCCTGCCTCCAGGGCCGCCACTTTTACACGGTTACTTCCGCCTAGAGCCGCAGCGTTGCAGCAAGGCCATCAGGAGGCTGCGGCAATCAGCTCCTTGGTGTAGGAGCTGCTGGGATGGGCCAGAACCGTGCTGGTGGGACCATACTCCTGGACTCGCCCCTGCTGAAGGACCATGATGGTGTCCGCCAGATGCTGAACCAGGCCCAGGTCATGGGAGACCAGAATGATGGCAGTCTGGGGACTGCGTTCCCGAATGGAGCGAAAGGTCCTCAGGATGCCCAAGCGGGAGAGTACATCCAGGGAGCTCATGGGCTCATCGGCCACAATGAGCTTGGGATTGGCGACGATGGCCCGGGCTATGGCGATACGCTGAGCCTGGCCTCCCGAACAGTCCACCGGGTAGCGGCCAGCGAACTCGCCGGGGTCCAGCCCCACCTGCGAAAGGGCCTCCAGCGCAGCTTGCTCAACCATCTGGGCGGTGAGATCCCTGGCCTGGATGCGTAAGGGTTCAGCTACCGTCCTCAGGGCCGTCCAACGGGGGTCCAGGGAGGTGAATGGGTTCTGGAAGACCAAGCCCGCCTCCCTGCGCAAGAAACGATACCCCTCACTGCGAGTGCCATCAACCGGCTCGCCCCTGTAGGCAACCCTACCTCTTGTTGGAGATTCCAGGCCCAGCAAGATGCGGGTCAGGGTTGATTTACCCGACCCGGAGCCGCCAATCAGCGCCAGGCACTCCCCCGGCCGTACGGCCACTGATACACCATCCAAGGCAGGGCGTCTGCTGTCGGAGCATTCGCCTCGCCCGCCAGGCAGCCTCCGAAGCCGTCCACGAAAGACCTTGCTGATATTGCTGCCTTCCAGCAAGGGGGTCGCTCGCATGGCCTTGGACTCGCACCCGTCACGCATTGCGCTCATACTCATGATGTCCTCTCCTCTGCCGGCAGTGGTTGGCGGCCATGTCCAACAGCCAGGGTCAACTCTCTGGCGGCGGCCACCAACCCTTGAGCCTCAAGGCTTTGGGGGGATGTCAGAATCCTCTGGATCTCCCCCGCCTCAACAACCTTGCCCCGGTCCAGCACGTAGGCCTGGGAGGCGATCCGTCTGAGGACCGAGAAGTCATGGGTCACGAAGAGTAAGGAGGCACCCGACTGGTCCACCAGCCGGTCAAGCAACTCGATGACCATCATTTGGCTTATGGAATCCAGGGCGGTTGTTGGCTCGTCGGCGATGATCAGCCGGGGGGAGGTGATCAGGGCAGTACCGATGCCCACCCGCTGCTGCTGGCCGCCGGAGAGCTGGCTGGGGTATGCATTGGCCACAGACCTGTCCAGGCCTAGCTTGTCCAACATGGCCAAGGCCCGCTCCTCACGTTCGCAGCGGCTCAGGTCGTAGTGAAGACGCAAGGGCAAGGTCAGCTGCTTCTTGACGGTCAGTACCGGATTGAGGGATGCGGCAGGGTTCTGAAAGACCGTGCCGACATAGGCCCCACGTAGGTCAGCCAGGGTCCGCTCACTAGCTCCCAGAATCTCCTTGCCGCCCAGGCAAATGGAGCCGCTGGCCTGGGCCCGAGGGGGCAGAAGCCCCAAAAAAGCCTTGGTAATCATGGACTTGCCGGAGCCTGACGGACCGACCAGACCGACTCGCTGCCCATCAGCGAGGTCAAGGGAAACCTGATCGAGAATGGTCTTGCCGCCTATGCTGACGGACAGATTCTTGATGGATAGGCTCATGCTGCCAACTTCCGTAGCTCTGGGTTGCTGACCGGATCCATGGCCTGCCGCAGGAGGTCGCCACAGACATTCAGGGCAACGACCACCATGGTCACCAGAAGCCCAGGCCACAGCACGGTCAGCGGAAAAACATCAATGAACTTGACCGAGGTGGCAAGGGAATGCCCCCAGGAGGGCACACCCGAGGGCACACCAATCCCCAGATACGTCAGCCCCGACTCGGCCAGAAGGGCGGTTCCAGCCGACAAGGACAGTTGGACCGCCATGGTGGGCATGACATTGGGCAGGATATGATCCAGCATGATCCGCCAGCCGCCGGCCCCGTTGGCCTTGGCCGACAGAGCATAATCTGAGCCGGCCGCCAGCAGGGCTTGCGGGCGAACAATTCGAGCCAGATTGAGTCCATAGCCAATACCGCAGGAGATGACAATCACAGCTATGGAAGGCCCCAGGGGCACCGCCAGCATCAGAGCCAGCAATACAGTCGGCAGAGAGATCAAGGCATCCACGACAACCACAGTGCCGGCGGCCAGGAGCTGGTTTGAGGCCAGCATGGCCGTCAGGAGCAGGAGCCCCAGCAGCGCCGCCAGCAGTACAGCCAGCAGGGATATGAGCAGGTTGGTATGGGAGCCTGCCATGAGCCAGGAGAGGACATCGGCTCCGGTCCCATCCGTACCCAACCAGTGCTGGGCGGAGGGGGCCTTCCAGACCTGATAGCCGTCGGTGGCCCACAGGGACTGGGGGGTCCAGACCAGAGAGACCAGGGATACCAGGACCCACAGGCCCAGCACCAGAATGGAGAATTTGCCCTCGGCCCGACTCCACATACTGCGGGCCACAATCGCCACTGTCGTCATGCCGTCACCTGCCTTGTGGAAGTTCCTGAGCCACCCTCGCCAGCGGCCTTGAGCCGGGGGTCGGCCAAGCGGTGGATCATATCGACCAGGAAGCCGACCAGCAGAAAGAAGGCCGCCAGCATGAAGAGCTCGCTTTGGACGGCGATCAGGTCGCGGTTGCCCAGGTCGGAGACCAACCCCGACCCAAGGCCGGGCAGGGCGAAGAGATTCTCGACCACCATGGCTCCGGTAATCATCTCTGCAAAGGTCAGCCCTAGCACGGAGACCAGTTGGGGCAGGGCCAGGCGCAGGCCGACCCTCAGCAGCGCATGGGTTCGGGTCATGCCGCAGGCCCGGGCCATGTCCATGTAGCCGCTGCCAAGCATGTCGGCCAGGGCGGCCCGCGTATAGCGCATGAGGCTGGCTCCAATAATGAGCCCCAGGGTCAGGGCCGGCAGAACCAATGACCATAGGGCCTTGCCGGGGGTCGACCAGCCGCCCTGAGCAAAGCCCTGGGAGGGGAAGATCCCGAGGAGGCCACTGCCCCGAGAGAAGAGCAGGATCAGGAGGAGGCCACCCCAGAGGGCGGGCATGGAGCCGCCGACGATGGCCAGCACATGCACCAGGGAGCGCACCCAAGGCTTGGACGCCAATAGGGAAAGGCAGCCCATGGGCAGGCCTATCACCATGGCTATCAGAAGTCCCAGCCCAATCAAGGGAAAGGTCACTGCCGCCCGGTCACCCACCTGGACGGAAACCGAACGGCCGGTCAGCAGGGACCTGCCAAAATCACCACGAGCCAGATCGGCCATCCAGGTCAGGTACTGGTCGGGCAAGGGCCGGTCCAGGCCAAGCTGGGAGCGCAGGGCCTCCACCCGTTCCGGCGGCGCGTTCAGGCCGGCCATGACCGAGGCCAGGTCTCCGGGCAGGATCCGCACAGCCACGAAGATCAGCAGCGAGAGCCCCAGGAGGGTCATGACCAGGATCAGGAACCGCCGGAACAAGAAGCGCATGGGCCTGACCTTCCTCTAGTCGCCGACGCCTGGACAGTAGGTCAGGTCCCTCAGCGGCATGAGGGTCTGGTTGAGGTTGAGGGGGAAGCCCTTGACCCCCTTGAGCTCGGCGGTGGTGACCCGGTAGTTGAAGAGCCAGTCGGCGGGAGCGTCCTGGCTGACCTGACGGGCTGCCTGGGCCAGGAGGCGGCTGGTGTCCTTGGGTTTGGTGGAGGCCATGGCCTGGTCGTAGAGCCGACGGACCTTGGGATTGTCGTAGCCGTAGTAGTAGTCGGGGCTGGTCCATTGGGAGAAGTCGTGGCTCTCATTGTGGTCAACCAGGGAGAGGTCGTAGTCATGGTTCTGGTAGACATCCTGGAGCCAGGTGGAGAACTCGACCACGTTGACCTTCAGGTCGATGCCGATGGGCTTGAGCTGCGAGCGCAGCTGGTCGCCCAGTTCGGTCCCGTAGGTGTTGGCGTAAGTCAGCCGTAGCTCCAGTGGATTGGCGGGACTGTAGCCGGCCTGGGCCATAAGCTCCCTGGCCTTGGCCACATCATGCTTGTAGAGGCCGGTCAGGTCCTCATAACCCGGATCCAGGGAGGGGATGGGGCCGCCCAGGGCCTTGTCGGAACCACCCCGGGAGGCTATGAGCTCCTGGTGGTCGATGGTGTGGCGGATGGCCTGACGGACCCGGAGGTCTGCGGTTTTGGGGCCCTTGGAATTGAAGGCCAGCACGTACTTGTCGGTGTCATCACCGGCCTGGACCTGGTAGTGGTCCTTGTCTGAACGGAAGGGGGTGGCCAGGTTCTCGGTGATGGGGGCCAGAACCTGCACGTCCTTGGACTTGAGGGCATTGACCGCCGCATTGTCGTCGCCTAGGTAACGCACGACCACGGTCGGGGTCTTGGCCTTGCGCTCCCCCCAATACTTGCGATTGGCCTGAAGGGTGGCTGAATCGTTGGGAACAAAGGATGTAAGCAGATATGGTCCTGACCCCACTGCCTGGGTCTTCATATCGTAGGAGGCCCCCTTGTCGAAGACCAGTCCCGGTCTGCCGGTCAGGACCCACAGGAGGCTGGAGTAGGGCGCGCTGAGTCTGAGCTCGACCGTGTTGGCGTCCGGTGCTTCGATGGACTGGAGATTCTTGAGCTGGTCGGCATTGTGGTATTGCTTGCTGACCAGTTCTCGGATGGACCAGACCACATCCTCGGAGTCCAGCTTGTGACCGTTGGAGAAGGTCATGCCGGGATTGAGATGGAAGGTGTAGAGGGTGCCGTCCGCATTCTGGTCCCAGCTTTGGGCCAAGGAGGGCACCACATGGTTGTCGGCGTCCCTGGCCACTAGGCCCTCATAGACGTTGCCGATCAGCAGCTGGTCCAGGGCCGAGCCGGACTGGTTGCGGATGTCGAGATTGCTGGGGGCCAGCTTCAGTCCCACCGTCACCTTGCTGGATGGCCGGCCGGCAGGTGCGGCATCCGACTTGCCACGGCCCCGGACCAGGACAAAACCGACGATGAACGCCACTACGACAGTCGCAGCCACAATGGCCCAGATCAGGCCCCTGCGGCCATGGTCCGTGGACTTGGTCCGCTGGTTGAGGCTGGCATCAGTACTGGCCGCAAGCGCCCACCCGGCAGAACCGGCTTGCCCGGGCCGAGCGCCGTCTGATGCTTGGACGGTTCCATCGCCTGACCCAACCTGGTCGGTCTGCTCCGCTGTGCCGAACTGCTCATCGGTGCCGGTCCGATGCTCCGCGCTGGTCTGCTTCGCCATCTTGCCCTCTGTCTCCTCGCCCACGCCGACAGAAGCTCACACAACCCGTCCTTATGGCATGGTTCGTTCTTGAAGTCACACAGTGTCACTCTTCACCACGCTGGCCGCCCACCTCCGGCAGGTCGTCCGCAGGACCCATTGTAGCCGTATCATGGGAAGTCAGCATTTCGCTCAAGGAGGCAGACCATGCTTTTGGCCGTGGATATAGGCAACACCAACATCGTCCTAGGCTTCGTCGATGGCGACAGGATCACCGGCAGCTACCGGATCTCCACCAAGGGCAGCCACACATCGGACGAGTATGGGGTCATGATCAGCCAGTTCCTGACCATGCAAGGACTGGAAAGCGACGACCTTGACGACGCCATCATCGCCTCGGTGGTCCCCAAGGTCATGCACTCCTTCCGGTCCAGCCTACTCAAGTTCTTCCAGATCGACCCCATCATCATCGGCCCAGGGGTCAAGTCCGGCATGGCCATCCGACTGGACGACCCCAAGTCCCTGGGGGCCGACTGCCTGGCCGACTGCGCCGGGGCCTACTACCTGTATGGGGGGCCGGTCCTGGTGGCGGATTTCGGTACGGCGACCACCTTCAACTATGTCGATGCCCAGGGGGCCATCGTCAGCGGTCTCATCTCCATCGGCCTGGGCACTGCCGCGACGGCCCTCAGCCGGGGAACGGCCCAACTGCCCGAGGTCGAGCTGACCCAGCCCACATCCATCCTGGCGACGGCCACCGATACCGCCATGCAGGCGGGGCTCTACTACGGCTGCCTGGGTGGTGTTGAACGGACCATCCAGCAGTTCCACGATGAGCTGGACGAGGATTTCAAGGTGGTGGCCACGGGCGGCATGGGCAGGATCTTCCAGGACGACTCGGACTTCATCGACATCTACGACCCAGACCTGGTCTTCAAGGGCATGGCCCTGATCTACCGGCATACGATTGGCTGAGAGCACCCACGTACCCGCCTACTGGATGGTGAATCCCTGGTTGATGCCGTATTCCTTCAGGTCCTTCTGCCAAAGGCTGATTCCGGCGGACAGGCTGACCTTGGGCCCGGGATCATCGGGAATGACTATGGGGCTGCCGTCCTGGTTGGTCTGCCCCGCGGCCACCCGGGCCTTGGCCGTCAGCAGTGAGTTCCTGGCATTGGCCCAGGAGTATGCCGTGCCCACCGTGGACCGGAAGTCGTCCCTGGCATAGACCTCAAAGGGCAGGTACTGATAGCCCACGGAGACATTCTGGGCCGCCTGGGAGAGCACCCGATTGAATTGCTGCCCACCGAAGTAGGGCACGTCAATGCCGCGTGAATCCTTGATGGTCGTCTTGGTCAGAAAATCCTGGGAGGACAGGGTGCCGTTATCGGCGGGGAAAGCCCCACCATCAACCCGAAGGCCGATACCTGTGCTGTTGCGGCAGGCATAGTCCACAAAACGGAAGGCCGCCTCTGGTTTGCGGGTCAGCTGCAGGACGCCCAGGGCGGAGCCACCGTTCTCCGCGTTGGTTGGCTTCCCGTCTATGGTCGGCATCTGCCCCACCCGCCACAGGCCTGCGGTGCCTGGTATATCCGACAGGAGCATCGAGGGCATCCAGGCCCCGGAGAAGACCGAGGCCACCGTGCCGGAGCCAAGGCCACGCTTCCAGCCATCCGACCAGGTGGCAGACCGGGTGTTGACCAGCCCCTCATCAATCATCTTCTGCCAGAAGTCGGTGAAGGTCTTGGTGCCGGGGTCATTGTGCAGGTCCACCGTCACCGTCTTGCCATCCATGGAGGTGTGGAAGGGCTGGCCTCCGGCCAACCAGATCATCGCATCGTAGAAGCTGGCGTCACCGGCGTCCGCGGCGATATAGACCCCGATGGCCTTGAGCTTCTTTGCCGCTTGGTAGTAGTCATCCCAGGTGCGAATCTGCGAGGCGTCCACACCGGCCTGGTCGAAGACGTCCTTGTTGTAGAAGAAGGCCATGGGGCCCGAATCCATGGGCAGGCCGTAGATGCGCTTGTTCAGATGGACCGAGGCCCAGGTGCCCGGTGTGTATGTGTTGCCGAACCCATTCGCCTTGTCGGTGATGTCCCGCAACTGGCCACTGATGGCATACTGCTGCAGGGCGTGGTATTCCAGCTGCACCACGTCGGGCATGCCATAGCCATCCTGGATGGCGGTGTTAAGGTTCTCATAACCGCTGGTGTTCCTGATCTCGATACGGATGTCGGGATTCTCGGCCTCGAAGCTCCGGGCCAGGGCCTTCATGCTGGGCTCCCAGGACCAGACGGTGATCAGGGTCCGGTTGTCCTGCCGTCCACAGGCGGCTAGACCCACTGCGAGAGCCACGGCGCCCAGGGCCGCCAGCAGACGGCCAAGGACCGCTCTGGCTTTTGCCCTCATCAGCGCCGCTCCCACAGATTCCTCCAGCTCTTGTCAATCAATCCTGATGACGAGTCTAGAGGCAGGCCCGGTCCAGCCGGACCCTGGGCCGACAGATGGACGTTCCCTACCCCTTCCGGATCCCGGCTTGATCGCCGCCACCAGGCTCGGTTCAGATGGCCACTACGATAACACCGTTGGGCTCCAGGGCTGCCGTATGCTCACTGTCATTGACCTGGGCATGCGAAGCAATCAGGGCCCTACCCTCCAGCTGAACCATGGCCAGGCCCCTCGTACGGTTGAAGTAGAAGACGAACCCATTCTCCTGCTTGGCATCCGTCCTCTCCACCCGCAGTACCTCGTTGCGGTCATCGGCCTTGGAATAGTTAAGGCCCATGGCGTCCAATACAGCCGGGAGACTCAAGGCCAATCCCCGCTCCCCCAGCAGGCAACCCAGAT
Source organism: Bifidobacterium aemilianum (assembly GCF_003315635.1). Taxonomy (GTDB): domain Bacteria; phylum Actinomycetota; class Actinomycetes; order Actinomycetales; family Bifidobacteriaceae; genus Bifidobacterium; species Bifidobacterium aemilianum. The sequence continues at coordinate 376,413 of NZ_PDCG01000002.1, forward strand.
AGGCAGCCTGGCCCTCGCCGAATTGGTTGAGGGTTATGGCGGGCATGCCGTTCAGCCCGGACCATGCATCAGCCCGATAGCTGGCCAGCACCTGGACCCCGGGAGCCACCGAGCTGATGGCGTCCACCAGATCATGGGCAACCGCGCCATTGTCGAGATCGACATGGTCCATACCAGCTTCATAGTCATTGCCAAGGGGCACGAACTCCTCGGAACGCACACCGACCACGTCCGCTATGGCGGCTGGATACCCGCCAAGTCCCACCTGATCATGTTCGTCGGCTATTGCGGTGTAGCTGGTGGCGAACAGCCTGCCACCGGCGACCACATAGTCCCGGACCCGCTTGGCATTGGCGGCATCAAGCACGTATACACTGGGCAGCACCACGGCCCGGTAGGAATCCCAGTCACCACCCATGGGAACCACGTCTGCGGTAATTCCCAGATCAGCCAGGGCCCGGAACCATGCCAAGGACTCGGTCCAATGCCTGACCTCCTGGGTGGGGGTCGCGGATTGCTCGGTTGCCCATTGGCTCTTGTAGTCGAAGACCACAGCGATTGGTGATTGACGCAGATGGGTGTCGAGAATCCCATGCTTGGACAGGGTCTTCAGGTCCTTGCCGAGCTCGCAGACATCCCGGAAGATCTGACTGTCCTCTCCGGCGTGTGGGAGCATGGCCGAGTGGAATTTCTCCGCCCCAGCCCGCGACTGCCGCCACTGGAAGTAGCAAATGGCATCGGCTCCCATGGCCACGTGGACCAAGGAGTCCCGAATCAGTTGGCCTGGTTCCTTCCTATAGTTGATGGGCCTCCAGTTGACGGCGCCTGTCGAATGCTCCATTAGGAACCAAGGATTCTTGCCTGCCAGGCCATCGACCAAAGACGCGGAATACGCCAATTCATCCAGATGCTGCTCGCCAGGGGTGAAATAGTGGTCGTTGGATACGAAGTCGACCTCCCCCTTCCAATCGTCATAGTCGACAGGGGCATTGGAGGCGGCGACCATGAAGTTGGTGGTCAGCGGTTTGTCCGGCGTGATGTCGGCGAGCGCATCGCGTTCCGCCTTGAAGAAATCCTTGAGGGCATCGGAGCTGAAGCGCTTGAAGTCGAGCAGCTTCCCCGGATTCATGAAGTTGCCCTCACCAATGTACCTGGGCGGCATGATCTGGTCGAATTCAGTCATGGTCTGCGACCAAAAGGACGTTCCCCAGGCTTCGTTTACAGCATCAATCGTCGCATAGCGCTTCTTGCACCAGCGTTGGAAGCCATGCATGGCATCGTCGGAATAGTCGAAGCGGTTGTGGCAGCCGTACTCGTTGCCGACATGCCATGCCACCACGTAGGGGTTGTCACGGTAGTGGTCGGCCATAGCACGGCAGAGGCTGAGGGCGTATTCGCGGAAGACCGAGCTGGTCGGACGCCAGTGCTGCCTGGCTCCTGGCCAGCATACGTCTCCCCGCTCGTCACGCCACAGGACCTCTGGATGGGCTTGGGTCAACCACATGGGTGGCGAAGCCGTGGCCGAGGCCAGGTCGACAGCTATCCCGGCCTTGCCGAGCTTGTCGATGATCCTGTCCAGCCAGGCAAAATCGTATAGGCCCTCCTGAGGCTCTATCTTGGCCCAAGAGAAGATACCTACGGAGACCAGGTTGACACCGGCCTTGAGCATGAGCCGCACGTCCTCATCCCAGACATCCTCCGGCCACTGGTCCGGGTTGTAATCGCCGCCATACCAGATGCATGGTTTCTTGCCCCTCAAGGCACTGGGCCAACGAAATGCCCTTGCTGTTACCATAGTTACTGCTTTCCATGATGTCCTGCCTTACCGGGGGAAATGCAGGCTCTTCCAATGTCAATCACAGCTTCGGGCACAGTCCGCCGCGCCCTTGCGGCCCGGATTCCGGACCCGCGCTCCTCCCAACAGTCTATAGGGTATCCACTGGTACTGGTTTTTGCCAGTCATCTACGCCCTCCTGGCAATGATGATGCATCCATGACAACCGAGGTGAATGAGGTGTTGCACCATCGGCCAGTCATATGCTCACCTGTCGTCATTCGAAGGGCCTGTGATCGTGGCCAATATGGGAGCCGGTCTCAGTCTCCTGCTGATCATCCACCAGCTGGGAGGTCGCTCCAGCAGGGGGCCGCCAGACCAATCGGCAAGGACACGAAAGGACGACCTAAGCGGTCCTCACCCTCATCGCCGGCCTGCTCCAAGTCCAACCTGTGAGCGGAAGCGATGCCGTCGGCCATCCACCGGATCATCGAATTCCAGGGTCCGGGCCACCAGTTCCAGGGGCTGCGAGAAATCGTCGTAGGGCCGATCGACCAGGTCCGGGTAGAAGGGGTCGCCCACAATGGGCAAGCCCAAGGAGTTCATGTGCACCCTCAGCTGGTGGGTCTTGCCCGTCACAGGGTAGAGGTCGTAGAGCCGGTAGCCGGCCCTGACCACCTCGCCGGGCTGCTGGTCGGCCAGCTGTATCACCGTTTCGGCATTGACCGTGCCAGGCTCCTCATAGGCCTGGAGCCGGCCCCGGTCCTTGACCAGCCTGGACCTACGCAGGAGCGGGAAGGCAGCCGGCGGACTCAACCGGCTGACCGTACCGAAGCTGGGCCTCCTGGCCGGCAGGCAGGGTGCCAGACACTGATAGGTCTTCCTGACCAGATGATGCTCGAAGAGGAGCTGGTATGCGCCACGGTAGGCGGGGTCGCGCACCAGGACCAGAACACCGGCGGTCAACCTATCAAGCCGGTGGGCCGGAGTGATGTCCGGTTCGTTCAGCCCCTCCTGCAAGCGCAGAAGGGCAGTCTGCCGATACCACATGCCCCGGGGCGTGGTGGCCAGAAAGTGCGGCTTGTCGACCACGATGATCCGCTCGTCCTCGTAGAGGACCGGCAGGTCGAAGGGTATGTCCGGCTCCTCAAGAACCCAACGGTGGGGCCGAACCCTGCCCTCCTGCCGAGGAGTACTTCCAGGCCCCGACCCCCAATCCCGCCCTACCAAGCGTCACTCGACAGTGACGGACTTGGCCAGGTTCCTTGGCTTGTCCACGTCAAGCCCCTTGATCTGGGCCATGTCCATAGCCAGGAGCTGCAGGGGCACCACATCAACCAGGGGACTCAGGAGGGTGGGGCAGGCCGGCCTCCAGAAGACGACATCGGCGTACCGTTCGGCATCGGGGTCACCCTCCTCGGCGACCGCTATGGTAAAGGCACCACGGGCCTTGACCTCCTCGATGCCGGAGATGACCTTGTTGTGCAGAGTGTCTCGTCCATGCGAGGAGGGGACGATGACCACGACGGGCTCGCCCTCCTCGACCAGGGCGATGGGGCCGTGCTTGAGCTCACCGGCCGCAAAGCCCTCCGTGAAGGTGTAGGCGATCTCCTTGAGCTTCAAGGCACCCTCCATGGCCACCGGATAGCCCACATGACGACCCAGGAAGAGGAAGGAACGGGCGCCGGACAAACGCCTGGCTGCCTGCTCGACCTGGTCGGCCTGGTGGTCAAGGACCCACTGGATCTTGGCAGGCATGGCCTTGAGCTGCCCGACTATCTGGCGGATCTCATCAGCGAACATGGTGCCCTTGACCTGGGCCAGATAGAGGCCCAGCATATAGGCCGCCACGATCTGGGCCAGGAAGGCCTTGGTCGAGGCCACGGCGATCTCAGGCCCGGCATGGGTGTAGAGTACCGCATCGGATTCTCGCGGAATGGAGGACCCCTGCGTATTGCAGATGGCCAGAACGCGCGACCCCTGCTCACGGGCATGTCGCAGGGCCATGAGGGTGTCCATGGTCTCTCCGGATTGGGAGATCGCCACCACCAGGGTGCGGTGGGTCAGAATCGGATCGCGGTAGCGGAACTCATGGGCCAGCTCAACCTCCACGGGAATGCGCACCCAATGCTCAATGGCGTACTTGGCCACCATGCCGGCATAGGAGGCGGTGCCACAGGCCACCACGATGATCTTGTCTATGGAGCGGAAGACCTCCTCATCAATATGAACCTCATCCAGGGCTATATCTCCCTTGGCATCGAAACGGCCCAGGAGGGTGTCGGCCACCGCAGACGGGTCCTCGTGAATCTCCTTGTCCATAAAGGAGGGCCAGCCGCCCTTTTCGACCTCGGAGGCATCCCAGTCAACGGTGAAACGCTTGGAATCGGTGACCGGATTGCCATCGAAGTCAGTGATGACCACCTGGTCGCCCGACAGGCAAACCGCCTGGTCCTGGCCCACTTCCATAGCCTGGTCCGTATAGGCCACGAAGGCCGCCACATCGGAGCCCAGGAAGTTCTCACCCTCTCCCAGGCCAACCACCAGCGGCGAATCATGCCGGGCACCGACCACAATATGGGGCTGCCGGTTGTCCACGGCCAGGATGGTGAAGGCACCGGTCAGCATACGGGCCATACGGCGGAGGGCTTCACAAAGATCCGGTTCCCCCGTCTCATCCATGACCTCTTGTGCCAGCTTGCCCAGGAGCTTGGCCGCCACCTCGCTGTCGGTGGCCGACACGAAGGAATGGCCCTCGGCCTCAAGCTCAGTCTTCAGCTGGTTGGCGTTCTCGATGATGCCGTTATGGATGATCGCCACATGGCCATCGCTGCTGAGATGGGGATGGGAATTGATGTCGGAAGGCTGACCATTGGTGGCCCAGCGCGTGTGGCCGATGCCTACCGTGGCATCCGGCAGGGGCCTGGCCTGCAAATCGGCCTCAAGATTGGCCAGGCGACCGGCCTTCTTCCGCACGACAACCTGCTCCATACCGGGGGCCGCCAGGGCCACACCGGCGGAGTCATAGCCTCGGTATTCGAGTCGCTTCAACCCTTGCAGACAGACCTCAAGCGGTTTGCCACAGGCAGTCTGGTTGCCTGCATACCCTACGATTCCACACATGACTCACGATTCTAAGTGATGACGCTCCCGGCCACGCCATAGGGGTCCGATGTTCACTGATTGCTTGCGATTGGCATGGGATGACTCGCGGGTCCTTGGATGGACGGATCAGAGCACGTGGTTGATGAAATCCTTGAACCGGGCCTCCTGGGGCAGGTCGATGATCTGCGGGCCGCCTGCCTCGACCACCACTCCCCCATCCATGAAGACGATCTGGTCCGCAACCTCCCTGGCGAAACCAATCTCATGGGTGACCACGATCATGGTCATACCTGCGTCCGCCAGGGAGCGCATGACGGTCAGAACCTCACCAACCAGCTCCGGGTCCAGGGCTGAGGTGGGTTCATCGAAGAGCATGATCTCAGGCTTCATGGCCAGGGCACGTGCTATGGCCACCCGCTGCTGCTGGCCGCCGGAGAGCTGCATGGGGTAATAGTCGATTCTGTCACCCAATCCCACCCGTTGCAGTTCGGCTATGGCCTGGACCCTGGCCTGGCTCTTGGGTACGCCGGCCACATGGACCGGTGCCTCCATGACGTTCTCCAGAGCCGTCTTGTGGGGGAAAAGGTTGAAGCGTTGGAAGACCATGCCCAGTTTGGCGCGCTGCCTGGCTATCTCCTTGTCGTTCAGGGTCTGCAGCATGTCCTTACCCTGCTTGGTCACATGCTTGTAGCCTATCAGCTCCCCGTCCACCTCGATGGAACCGGCGGTCAGGGTCTCCAACTGGTTGATCAGCCTTAAAAAGGTCGATTTGCCAGAACCTGAGGGGCCCAGGATAACGGTCACGGTGCCAGGCATGACCGTCAGGTCAACACCCCTGAGCACGTGGAGGCTGCCGAAGGCCTTATGAACTCCAGTTGCCTTGACGGCCGGGGCCAGTCCCTGTCCGGTCTTGCCGCTGCTGGTCTCCTGACCCGCCTTGTCTGCCATGCTGGTCTCCTTGCTGGTCTTGTGTGATTGCTGGCTGCTGGGCCTTCGCCGCACCTGCCGCCCTGTATCTATCGACGTCATCGTTCACCACCCTCTCGTACCGGCTCCACCATCAGGCGTTCAGACCCAGGAAGGTCAGATCCTTGACCTTCTCCTGGTCCTTTGCCGCCGTAGTGCACGACCCATCCGACGACTTTCCCTCACCCGGCCCGGCCTTGGCCTGACGTTGGTCGAAGCCCTTGCCGAAGTGCTTCTCGACACGTGCCTGGATGATCATGAGCACTGTGGTGATCAGCAGATACCAGAAGCAGGCCACAATCAGCAGCGGAATGGGCTTGTATATACGCGAGGCTATGGCATTGGAGGCGAACTGCAATTCCAGGGTGAAGGGCACGGCCTGGACCAGCGATGTGGTCTTGAGCATGGAGATGATCTCATTACCTGTGGGAGGCACGATGATACGCATGGTCTGGGGCAGGATGATCCGCCGCATGATCATGGGGTGGGACATGCCCAGGGCCTGGGCGGCCTCGGCCTGACCCGGGTCCACAGCCTCCAGTCCGGCCCTGACGATTTCGGCCAGGTAGGCGGCCTCATTCAAGGCCAAGCCAATCATAGCGGCCAGGAAGCCGGGGGCGATCAGCTTGTTGAGCTGGGTGGTGTCCATCTGCCAGATGTGGATGTCTGTGAAGGGAATGCCCAGGCTGATCCGGGGAATCAGCACCGCGAAAAGGCCCCAGAAGACCAGCTGCGTGTATACAGGCGTTCCACGGAAGAACCAGATGTAGAACCAGCTGACCCAGCGTAGGACCGGGTTGATGGACTTACGCATGACCGCCAGAAGCACGGCCAAGGCGATGGCGATGACCATGGAGGAGACAGTCAGCAGGATGGTCCAGCCGATACCGTCCAGGAGATGCTCGTTGAAGAGGTACTTCCAGACTGTGGGCCAGTCCAGTTTCTCATTGGTCACCATGCCCCGCACCAGGATAAGGGCCAAGATGGCCACGATGATGCCCGCCACCAGGGAACCGGGTCTACGGACCGGCAGGGCCTTGATCCTGCCTGGTATCTCCACGTCGTCCTGCTGCTGTGATCCTGCCATGGGCAAGCCCTCCTCTGTCTATCCGTGCTCATATGGCTTCTCTACCGATTGCCGCTGGCGCTAGCCCGCCGTCACTTGACCTCGGGGTTGATCTCGGCCTTGCTGATGGCTCCTGAGCCGACCCCCCAAGTATCGAGAATCTTCATGTAGGTTCCGTCGTCCATGAGTTTCTGGAAGCCCTGACGGATGGCCTCCGTGGTCTGTCTATCGCCTTTTTTGATGGCTGCGGCCGCAGGGGTGACCCCCACGTTCCTGCCCAGGGTCTGCAGGGCGCCGTCGGTCTGCTTGACCGCATAGCCGGCAACAGGACTGTCCGAGTAGAAGACATCGGCCTTGCCGGTCACCACCGATGTGGTCACATCGGTCTGCATCTTCAAGGATTGGATGTCGATGGACTTCTTGCCTTCGGCCCGGCACTTGCTGTCGGCGGCGATCATCTCGGTCTCCTGGACAGTGCCTGTCTGCAGTCCCACCGTCCTGCCGCACAGATTCGATATGTCCACTCTGTCGGGGTTGCCCTTACGGACCACATAGGTGGAGCCGGCCTTGAAATAGGAGACGAATTCAACGGCGTCCATGCGCTCAGCAGTCACCGTGAAGCCGGAAATGCCCACGTCATATTTGGAACCGATGGCGGGTATGACCGAGTCGAAGGGGGTCGAGACGGTCTCCTCCTCAAGCCCGAAGAGGGCCGCCAAAGCCTTGGACAGGTCCACCTCATACCCGATGGGGGTCTTGCCGTCGGAGGCCAGGAACTCAGCCGGGGCATACTCGGTGGCTGCACCCACGGTGAACTTGCCATCCCGGGTCACAGACTCAGGCAGAAGCGCGGCCAGGGCCGGATCCTTCTTGATGGAGGAGACGTCATAGCCCATCTGGGCCGACCCGTCTTTATCATCCGAGGTGCCGCAGGCACCCACAGCAAGAGCCATCGTCAACGCGCAGCTGGCCGCCAGCAGGCTTCTGATATGCCGTCCCCTCACCATCGGACTCCCTCTCCTCATTGCTGCTGTCTGTTGCCCCCTACCGCAGGTGCGATGCCACCCAAGAGCGGTGGTCCGCCTTCTTGCTGGCTTCAGCGTGCCTGGCGGTTCTTGTAGCGCATGACCCGCAAGGCCTCACGCTTATCCTGCTCCTCACGCAGGGCCTGCCGTTTGTCATATTCCTTCTTGCCTTTGGCCAGGGCAATCTCTGCCTTGACCCGGCCATCCTTGAAATAGAGACTGAGGGGCACGATGGTATAGCCCTTGGCCTCGGTCTGACGGCTGAGCTTGGCTATCTGCGCCGAGTGCAGCAGCAGCTTGCGCTTGCGCTTGGGTGCGTGATTATTCCAGGTGCCATTGAGGTATTCGGGAATGTTGGCATTCTCCAACCAGACCTCACCCCACCGGTCTATGGATACGAAGGACTCCACCAGGGAGGCCCTGCCCTCTCGCAGCGACTTGACTTCGGTACCGGTCAGGGCAAGGCCGGCCTCGTAGCGGTCCTCGATGGTATAGTCGTGCCGAGCCCGCCGGTTCTGGGCGATCATCGTCGTCCCTGTTGCCTTGGCCATCCTCCCCTTCCTTTCTCCATCCGACGCGGTCCTACGCTGCTCTCGTGCAGGCGTACCAGAGATATACAGCTTTCACACGCCGGGTGTGGGCCACCATCACGCATACTATGCATTATACCGCATAGTATACACCAGACCTATGTCAGACGCTACCGCAGCCCCTTCGTGACTCAGTAGTGGATGTACTGGTAGGCATAGGCATTGTAGACGATGCGGGAGGAGCCAAAGCCATGCCCCGCGTTGCCCTCGGAAATCAGAATGGATCCATCTGCGTTGACACGCTCGACCACAGCGACATGCCCGTAGTAGGAATCGGCGCCGGCCTGCCCAGGGCCGAAGACCACCACGGCTCCCACATGGGGGCTGTTGTTGACCAGGTAGCCGAAGGACCTGGCACTGCCGGCCCAATTGCGTGCGTTGCCGAAGTAGGAGCCGACAGGCAGCCCCAGCTGCGACCGCCGTACATAGGCCCAGGCCGTGCACTGGCCGCCAGGGTAGGCGTTGCCCGAATTGCCGGTCGGGTGGCCGTAGCAGAAACCTGCACCAGGCGGACAGGAGCCAGGCACCCCATAGTCCATGCCCGAGACGCCGGCTCCGCCACCGGGTACCGCTGCATCACCGCTCACCGGTCCACTCACCGCCTGCTGGCCGCCTGCGCTGGGGTCCGCGGCTGCCGCCGCTTGGGCGGCCTGCTGCTGGGCCGCGAGGTCGATCTCCGCCTTCATGGCGACGATGTCCGCGGCCTCCTTGGCCGACCGGCTGGTCAGGCTGCTCTTCTGCTGCTCCAGGCTGGCCTTGGTGGCATTGCCCTGGTCCCGTAGGGACTGGAGCTGCAGCTGCTTCGCCGAAGCGTCCTCGACGGCCCTCTGGGCGGCCGCATCCTGGTCGTCAGCCTGCTTCTTCAGGGCGCTGATCCTGTTTTCAATGGCGGCCAGACGTTCCCTGCGGTTCATGGAAACGTTCAGGTCACCAGCGGAATCCTTGGCCAGGTTTGACTCACTCCGAGCGACCGAGGCGTCGGCCTGCATCTTGTTGACGAAATCCTCAGTGGTGGAGGCCTTGGTGACCACGTCCATGATCGCGGAAGCTTCCGAACCATGGAAGCTCTTCCGGGCCATCTGGGCCATACCTTCCTTGGCATCGTCGAAGTCCTCGCCGGACTGCTTGATCTTGGCCTCCAGATCGGCCTTGTCCTTCTTGGCCGCATCCAGGCGCTCACCGGTGGCCTTGGCCAGGCTCTTGGCCTGTTCGGCCTTCTGCTGGGAATCCTGCTGGGCCTTCTCGGCCGCCGGTATCTGGTTGGAGGTCAGGTCATCCAGCTGTATGATCTGATTGGCCAGGTCGTCGCTGACACCAGAAAGCTGGGCCTTGAGGTTCTCATTGTTCTGGACCGTCTGCTGGTACTCATACCAACTGACCGCCTGGGCTTGGGGCAGCTTGACGGTCATGCCAGCCGCCCCGAAGGCGACCAGGGTCGCCGAGGCCACTATGAGTGAGGCGACGGCGTTCAATCGCTTGATCTGCTTCATCTTCCAATCCTCCAAAAGTCATTCGGATGTCCATTGTAGCGGCAGTCGCTGAGGGCGTTTCAGCCGAAACGTTCCTGTGCCCGCCCGGGCTTCTCCTACCGACGCTCCCCTGGCTCATCGCCCCGTCAGGCCTTCAGATAACGGCGTAGGGATACCGCGGAGGCGCAGGCGGATAGGAGCATGGCGCCGATCACCAGAGCCGGGGCCATGAGCCAGACGGTGGCCTGATTGACATAGGGCATCCACTGCACGGTCTTGGCCAGCCAGTCGGTGATGAAGATCTTGACGATGGCGGACAGGGCACCAGCAGCCAGCAGGGAGCCCAGTAGGGAAGCCACCATGCCCTCGAGAATGAAGGGTAGGCGGATGATCCAGTTTGAGGCGCCCACCAGACGCATGATCTCCGTCTCGTTCTTTCGAGCGGCGGCACTCATGCGAATGGTCGTCCCGGTCAGCAGGATGGCGACCACCACCATGACCGCGGCCAGCACCACCGTCACCGCCGTGCCTCGGTTGAGGATACTGAAGACCGGATCGAAAATCTGCCGCTGGTCCTGTACCTCCTCCACCCCGTCGCGGCCACTGAGGACTTGGGATACCGCCTGGTACTTGGTGGGGTCGGTCAACTTCAGCCGCAGGGAATCCTGCATGTTGGCCGCGGTGATGGTGTGACCCTCATAGGAACCATTGGGGTATTGCTTGAGGAAGGTGTTCTTGTAGAAGTCCTCACGGCTCTGGTAGGTGATCTTGGAGACCACATCACCCAGCTCGTTGGTGATGGTCGACTCCAGCTTGACTATCTCGTTCTTGGACGGGGCCTTGCCGGTGGCGCAGGATGCCGCCTGACTGTTGCCGTCCGGGCACAGCCAGACCACCACCTCGACCTTGTCGTACCAATCGCCTTTGGCCTTGGTGATCTGGGCCTGCATCAGGCCTGATGCACCAATGAAGAGGAAAGAGATAAAGGTGACCAGCATGACCGAGAGGATCATGGACACGTTCTGCCGAAGGCTGCTCCAGGTTTCGGAAAGAATGAACCGTATTCTCATTGTTGGTCTCCCTGATGCTCGTTATTGCCACTGGCCTTGCCGGACCGAGCCACAGCCACCGGGGGCGCCGGGGGTTGGGTCGGTGCCGGCAGAGGGGCTGCCTTCCCCTCCTGGGGCTCGCTGCCTTCCCTGCCTGCAAGGTCCTGCTCCGCTGTACTTTCAGCGGCTGGCTCCTGCAGCCTCTCCCCCGCTACGGTTTCATCGGCGATGGCCTGGGACCCCTGATCCTCATCGCCGGTCTGGCGGGCCTGACGCTCCGCCGTAGGGCTTCCTCCACCCTTGCCCTCGCCAGTGGTGGAACCGTCCGAGGCGGAGTCATCCCTGTCTGCCCCGGCACTCTCCCTTTCCGGGATGTCCTGGCCGACCACATCATCCAGGCTCAGGCCCTTGCCCCAGGTCATGGTCGTCTCGACCGACTGGAATACCTGACCGTAGCGACCCGTACGTCCGGAATGCACCGAGCCGGCCAGACGAGCGATGCCCTCATCACCCTGGCCTTCGGACTGCATGGCCTGGACGATGGCATCCATGGCGTTGACTGCCTCTACAGCCCTGTCATCGGGAGTAGCCGCGGGATTGACCAGCTTGACCGCCTCGCCGGTCTCGCTGGCTATGACCTCCTGGACCTTGGACTCCACCTCGGCATCAGGGAAGAAGAGGGCCGAATCATAGGACCCCTTCTCCTGGTCGCGCACGATACTACCATTGTGGAGCTCCACGACCCGCTTGCGCATGGAGTTGACGATCTCCTCGTTGTGGGTCGCCATGACAATGGTGGTGCCGGTGCGGTTAATGGCATCCAACACCTCCATGATGCCCAGGGAAGTGGTCGGGTCCAGGTTGCCTGTGGGCTCGTCGGCCAGGAGGATCTGCGGGTGGTTGACGTAGGCGCGGGCTATGGCCACGCGCTGGGCCTCTCCGCCGGAGAGCTCGTGTGGGTAGTTGCTCTCCTTGCCCGTCAGACCCACGGTCTGGAGGACCTTGGGCACCAGAGACTTGATGGCCGAACTACTGGTGCCAATGACCTCCAGGGCGAAGGCCACATTCTGCCAGACCGTCTTGTTGTTGAGCAGCTTGTAGTCCTGGAAGATGAAGCCGATGCCGCGCCGGTAATTGGGCACCTGACGGGCGGTCAGACGCCGCAGATCATTGCCGGCCACACGAATCTCACCGTCCGTTGCCTCCTCCTCATGCAGGAGGAGGCTGAGCAGGGTGGTCTTGCCGGAGCCGGAGGCCCCGACCAGAAAGACAAAATCACCCCGGTTGACCTGCAGGTTCACATGGTCCAAGGCCGGCCTGGACCCCTTGGGGTAGATTTTCGAGACATCGTCCAACGTTATGAGCGCCATGTTGTTGTCCTTACTGCTGCTAGTGGAGCCTGATCGGTGAGGTCTTCCATTGCTGTTCTGCGGGTTCCTTGCCAACCATCACGCCTGTGCTTCCTCACGTCGCTGCTCGTGCCGCCAGCGGATGCCCGCGTCGATGAAGCCATCAATATCACCATCGAACACAGCCTGGGTCTGGGAGGTCTCATAGCCGGTACGCAGGTCCTTGACCATCTGGTAGGGGTGCAGGACGTAGGAGCGCATCTGGTCCCCCCAGGAGGCTTTGATGTCGCCGGCCAGCTCCTTTTTCTTCTTGGCCTCCTCCTCGTGGCGCAGGACCAGGAGGCGGGATTGCAGGACGGCCATGGCCGCGGCCCGGTTCTGAATCTGGCTGCGCTCGTCCTGCATGGTCACCACGATGTTGGTGGGCAGGTGGGTGATGCGCACGGCCGAGTAGGTGGTGTTGACACCCTGGCCGCCAGGGCCGGAGGAGCAGTAGGTATCCACGCGAATGTCGGAGTCGGGGATGTCGATGTGGTCGGTCTCCTTGACCAGGGGCACGACCTCGACGGCCGCGAATGAGGTCTGCCTGCGGCCCTGGTTGTCGAAGGGTGATATGCGCACCAGGCGATGGGTGCCGCCCTCCACTGAAAGGCGCCCGTATGCATAGGGTTCGTTGACCTGGAAGGTGGCCGACTTGATGCCCGCCTCCTCGGCATAGGAGGTGTCCATGACCTTGGCCTTGTAACCGTTGCGTTCCGCCCAGCGCAGGTACATGCGCAGGAGCATCTGTGCGAAATCGGCGGCATCCACGCCACCGGCTCCGGATCGAATGGTGACCACGGCGGAACGGGAGTCGTATTCACCGTCGAGCAGGGTCTGGATCTCCATCTGGGCCAGGTCGGCCTGGATGGCGTCGACCTCCTTGCGGGCCTCCTCCATGGTGGCCTTGTCAGCCTCCTCCTGACCGAGTTCGAAGAGTGTCTCCACGTCCTCAAGACGCTGCTGTGCGGTATCCAGATGCTTGAGCTGGGCTTGGGCCGAGGACAGCCGGGTCGTCACGTCCTGGGCGTTCTCCTGATCGTCCCAGAGGTCCGGGGCTGACGCCTCCTCCTCCAGCTGCTCGATCTGCGCCTTGAGACGGTCCACATTCAGGGCCTTGGCAATCGTCTCATACTTGGTTCGAGCCTCGCCCAAGGCCTGGGAAAAATCAAATTCTGCCATTGTCACCACCATACATTCAACTATGTAAATACTAGCCTTGACGCCTTAACGGATGCGTCTGACGTCTCCATGGGACTCCAAGCCCCAAGCCTACGGAAGGCAGCCGGTCAAAAGCCGGCGTAGATTGCGGGGATGACCAGACTCATCAGCATGGTCGCGGCAATGACGATGCAAATCACACGGGCTACGTTCCGCCGGCGATGTGCCCGTTGCTCTGGATCCTTGCGACTGCTGTTCACGTTGCCCCATTGTACGCGTCGGAGCCGAACGAACAAGACGCAACATACCCAAGGGCGGCGGTAGCAATGATCCTTGCGCCGCCGCCAGGGTGTTGGCAGCCCACCCGGCCGTCAGTCCCTGACGGTCAGGATCTGCGGGCCGTTCTCGGTGATGGCTATGGTGTGCTCGCTATGGGCCCCCCGGGAACCGTCCTCGGAGCGCAAGGTCCAGCCGTCCCTGGGGTCCTGGAAGATCTCGTCGGTGGTGGCCAGGAACCAGGGCTCGATGGCGATGACCAGACCAGGACGAAGGCGGTAGCCGCGGCCGGCCTTGCCGTCATTGGGAACCAGGGGGTCGCCATGCATGACATGGCCAACACCATGACCGCCGAATTCGACATTGACCGTGTAGCCCTGTGACCGGGCCACGTCGCCGATGGCGGCGGAAATGTCTCCCAAGCGGTTGCCAGGCTGGGCCTGGGCAATGCCCGCGACCAAGGCGTCTTCGGTGCACTTGATCAGGCGCAAGTCCTCGGGGTCGGCATCCTGGCCGACCACGAAGCTGATGGCCGAATCACCCACCCAACCGTCAACGCTGATGGCCAGGTCCAGGCTGACCAGGTCACCATCCTTGAGCTTATAGTCGTAGGGCACTCCATGGAGGACCGCGTCGTTGACCGAGGTGCAGATGTAGTGAGCGAAGGGTCCGGTGCCGAAATCAGGAGCATAGTCCACGTAGCAGGATTCGGCACCCTTGCATGACTCGATGCGCTGCCTGACGTAGTCGTCGATGTCCAGAAGGTTGGTGCCAACCTTGGTCATGGCCTTGAGGTCCTTGAGGATGCTGCCGACAAAACGGCCAGCTGGTTTCATTGCTTCGATTTCCGAAGGGGTTTTCAGTTCTATCATGCCTTAACACTACTGCCCCGGCCTAACAAAAAGCAGGGTGGCTCCAATGGGGAACCACCCTGCCTGCTTGCTGCCAGCGACTACTGCTTACTGCTGGTTCCCGGTCTTCGCGCTCTTGCCGAAGCGGAAGGCGCGGACCATGGCGAAGATGCCCAGAATCAGGAGTGACCAACCACCGAAGATGATGAGGACCGCAGTGGAGGCGAAGGGGTTGAGCAACACCACGAAACCGGCGATGAGGGAGATGATGGCGTAGAAGACGGTCCAACCAGAGCTGGGCATACGCCAGGATTCGACCAGGGTCATGACGCCTTCCATCATCCAGCCGATGCCGACCATGAGGGTGATGACCATGGTCAGGGTCAGGCCCGAAAGGGTGGAGTTCTTGAGCATAATGACACCGCCGATGGCCAAGAGAATGCCGACCAGTATGTCGAGAACCCTCCAGCCGCCGGGAAGACCGACCTCGACAATGGCCGAAACCAGGCGGATAATGCCGGACACCAGGAAGTAGATGCCCAAGGCCACGGCAAAGACGGTCATGGTAACACCTGGCCAGAGCAGCAGGACCACACCCAGAATGATCGCAGCCACACCGATCACGCCATAGATGGCGCGGATGGCATTCTTGGCCTTGGCTGGAAGAATCTCCTCAATCAAGTTGAAGGGATTGATCTGCCTCCAAGCATCGCCGCCATTGCCGGAAGCGCCGGTGGGGCTTGGCCCATACTGGTTGTTGGGATACTGACCGCCAGCGTACTGACGATTGTCTCCAGGCTGCCCAGAACCCTGCCCTTGAGCACTTGCCGGGCTGCCATTGGGGTCGTACTCGTTGGCGGATGGTTTGGGATCGCTGGCATAGGGGCCATACTGGCCCTGCTGGTTCCCATAGGCTCCGTACTGAGGCTGACCCTGAGCTCCCGGTTGTTGGTTCCTATCCTTGCTTTCATTGGGCTGAGGTTCGGACATGGCATGCTCTTTTCTATTCGATGGTTGATGCCTTCCCCCGAAGGAGATTCATTAGCTTTAACAGCATGGCCTAAACTGTCCAAACTGATTCTCGCTCTAAGCGCAATCACCGCCGCCTCGTACATCGGCGATTAGCCCTCCTTGCGATTCCGCTGTATGGGGTGCACATCTACCGCGATTGTCACCAAAGATGGCTAGAGTGCAAGCATGGATACCAGTGCGATTTCGGGCCTTGAGCCCAGCTCCTTCTCCTCGGTGACCAGGCCCAATGACGACCTGTTCCGCTACGTCAACGGTCCTTGGATCGACACCTACTCCCTGCCCGAGGACCGTTCCCGCTATGGCAGCTTCGACAAACTGGCCGAGGATGCCGAACGCCAGATACGTGAGATTCTTGAGGACGAGAACTGCCCCGCCCCCAAGTCCCAGGCCCTGTACCGGTCATATTGCGACACTGAGGCCATCGAAGCGGCCGGCATCACCCCCATCAAAGGGGACCTCGACGCCATAGACGCCGTCAGCAGCAAAAAGGACCTGGTCCGTCTCCTGGGATCCCTCAACCCCACGGGCGGCCCGGACATCTTCGCCATGGATGTGGACTCGGATGCCACCAACCCCGACGCCGACCTCAATGTGGTCTACATTGCCCAGGGTGGCCTGGGCCTGCCGGATGAGGCCTACTACCGTGAGGACCACTACGGCCCCATTCGCGAGCAGTATATGCATATGGTCGCCAAGCAGTTGCAGCTGGCGGGGTATGGCGATATGGACGAGACCCAGGACCAGGCCCGCCGTTTCCTGGACCTGGAGACCAAGATCGCCTCCCACCATTGGGACAATGTGACCACCCGAGACATGCAGAAGGTCAACAACCCCACCAACTACCAGGAACTGATCGAGGAATTCGGCTCCTTTGACATAGCCCTGTGGATCCAGGCCTGGCAGGAGGCCTACGATGCCACGCCCACCAGCACCAACCAGCCCCTTGACCTGGCACAGGCCTTCAGCCGGGTAAACGTCATGGAACCCAGTTTCCTCACCGGTCTCAGCGGCCTGTGGGAGCAGACCGACCTGGAGGACCTGAAGCTCTGGTCCCGGGTGCAGACCATCATCGGCTGGGCCAACCTGCTCAGCTCCGACTTCGACCGGACCAACTTCGACTTCTTCGGCAAGGTTCTTTCCGGTGTTCAGGTACAACGGGACCGTTGGAAGCGTGGTGTTTCCATGGTCAACGGCACCTGCGGTGAGGAGGTGGGCAGGGAGTATGTCAAGCGGCATTTCCCCCAGTCCTCCAAGGACCGGATGGAGCAGTTGGTGGCCAACCTGATCGACGCCTACCGGGTCTCCATATCATCCAGCTCATGGCTGGGCCAGGCCACCAAGGCCAAGGCTTTGGAGAAGCTATCCAAGTTCACCCCTATGATTGGCTACACCGACCAGTGGCGGGACTACAGTGCCTTGGATATTTGCCCCGGCGCCTCCTTGGTCGACAACGTCCGCGCCGCCTCCACCTTCGGGGCCGGCTATCAACTGGCCAAGGCCGGCAAGCCAGTCAACCGTGGGGAATGGGTCATGAACCCGCAGACGGTCAACGCCTACTACGATCCGACCAAGAATGTGATCGTCTTCCCCGCAGCCATCCTGCAACCCCCCTTCTTCAACCCCCTGGCCGACGATGCCGCCAATTATGGTGCCATCGGCACAGTCATCGGCCACGAGATCGGCCACGGCTTCGATGACCAAGGCAGCCAGTTCGACGGGGACGGCAAGCTCAAGGACTGGTGGACCTCTGAAGATAAGGCCAACTTCACCAACCTGACCCGGGCCCTGATCGACCAATACAACCAGCTGACACCGGTCCAGCTGGAGCAGAAGTACGCCAATGACCCCGAACTCATGCCACATGTCAACGGCGCCCTGACCATCGGGGAGAACATCGGGGACCTGAGCGGGGTCAACATATCCCTCAAGGCATACTCCTTGGCCTTGGACGCTGCCGAGGGCCGGGACAAGGACGGCCTTCCCCTGGCTGTGGCCCAGACACTGGACCAGGCCCCGGTCATCGACGGCTTCACCGGCCTCCAGCGTTTCTTCCTGAGCTACGCCTCCATCTGGCGGACCAAGGAGCGTGACGAGCTTGCCGAACAGATGCTGCAACTGGACCCCCACTCCCCCGCCGAGTGCCGGACCAATGCCATCGCCCGCAATGTGGACCTCTTCTATCAGGCCTTCGATGTCAGGCCGGAAGACCGGATGTGGCTGGACCCCAGCAAAAGGGTCAGCATCTGGTAGGACCTAGCCCACACCAGCGACTCAGCCACTGACCGGCTACATATCAGCACCCGCGAACTCCTCCGTCTCACCGGAGCAATCGCGGGTTTCTCTTTGCCTTGTTGGCCCCTTCCCATCACCGGCTTGCCCATGGGAAGGGGAGCCAGCTGCTGGGTCACTGCCCTGTGTGACCCCTGATCCTTGCTCGGCTTGGGCTTGGGCAAAGGGGTCCCTGGCCTTTTGCTGACGATTGGGAGCACCCACAAATCCTTGTTTGCCGGAGTTTCGCGTGAAGGCCGTCAGGCCAAGGTTGAGGTCATGACCCAGGCCAGAGGCCTCCATGACTATACGGCTGCGTTTGGCTCCGTCACGCTCCCACTCCTCAGTGATGAGCAAACCGATGGCTATCACCGCATCCCCCTTGTGGACCGAAGCCAGAATATTGGCTGCCAATCCTCGGAAGGCCTTGACCGTTATCCAGGTGGTCGGCTGCTCCCTCCATTCCTGTTCCGCACTGCTGTAGTAACTTCTGGTGCTACCCAACCGCAAGGAGCAGGCCACCGGTCCGCCCTCCCTGCCGAAGGAAACCGGATCAGCTCCCGCGAATCCGCTCATGGTCACCATTGCCTGTTGCGACATCTTGCCCTCCCTTTCAAAGTGGACCGCCGGAAGATGCGGATGTGTGCTACCTGCAGGAGTGCCGGCAGCCATCATACTGGCCGCCACCCCAATCCACATCTTCCGGGGTACACCCACTATGGCAGTGATGCCATAGCCATCCACATGAAAACCGAGCATGTGGTCGAACGTTGCCCACTACGGCGTGTTGCCAATAAGGAGAAGGATATATCCAAATATATCCTGAAACATGAAAGGCTATAACGGCAGGCAAGAGAACCGTCCATGGGCATGGTCCATATAGGAAAAGGACTGAACGTGGTTTCCCAACGTTCAGTCCTCTTGCAATCTACCGGAACTCAGATCTGGCTCTGGTCCAAGCACTCACCGGTTATGACAAGCGGCATCACTCATAATCGTAGAAGCCATGGCCGGAGCCCTTGCCCATGCGTCCATTGTCAATGAAATCGGTCTTGATCTTTTCGGCGAATTCCTTCTGCACCGGGTCGGAGCTGTCCTTGGACAGGTTGTAGGGGGTCATCATGCCGACGGTGTCGTAGATCTCGAAGGGGCCTGCAGGAGCGCCGGTGGCGATCTTCCAGGTCTTGTCGATGTCCTCGAAGGAGGCAACACCACGGACCCAAAGATCAGACGCAGCGTTCAGGAAGGGAACCAGCAGGGAGTTCAGCACGTAGCCCGGCTGCTCCTTGTGGATTTTGATCGGAACCATGCCCATCTCCTTGGCGAACTCGACCACCTGATCGAAGACGTCCCGGTCAGTCTGGGGCTGGGACATGATCTCGCCGGTATTGAACTTCCAGATCTCATTGGCGAAGTGGAAGGAGAGAAACTTCTCGGGACGGTCGGTGAAAGGTGCCATGGCCGAGGGCAGCAGAGTCGAGGAGTTGGTGCAGAAGATGCTCTTGGCCGGAGCCAAATCGCTGACCTTCTTCCAGGTGGACTGCTTGATGTCCAGCCGCTCAGGAACAGCCTCGATCACGATATCGGCGTCCTTGAGGGCCTCAGCCATATCGGCCGTGCCGTGAATACGGCTGACGGCAGCATCCAGCTTCTCGTCGGCGGCATCGGGAATATCGCGTTTGTAGGCAGCCTTCAGATACTCCCAACGATCGGGAAGCTTGGCGATGATCTCGTCGCTGATGTCATAAGCCTCGACATGCTTGCCCATGTATGCGGCTTGGAAAATAATCTGCGATCCAAGCACACCCGTGCCCAATACGGTTAGATTCTGCATTGAGATACTTCCTTACTTCCTTGTCAATACCCCATACGCTTATCGTGTGGGGATTAAAACAGTCCGAAGCACTGATTCGACCACTCTTCTTTGAAGCGACGGCTGCGTCCAGTGTGCATTCGTACCAGCTCTAGACAACAGTATAGCCGAAAGTAGGGCTTGACTCCCCCTAACTCAACCCACACAACTATGCTGTGCCTCACACCGACCTAGGCCATCGAAGACCAATGCCAAAACTCGCAAAGGATGGGACCATGCATCCAATCCCATCCCTTATAGGCCAAGGCTTACAGCGTTTAATACCTCGTGGTTGAGGGCCGGTCGGCATCTCATTGGTAATCGTAGAAACCGTGACCAACGGCCTTACCCATACGACCCCTGTCGATGTACTCGGATTTGAGGATTTCCGCGAACTTCCGTAGAACCGGGTCGGAGCTGTCCTTGTTCAGGTTGTACATGGTCATCATACCGATGGTGTCATCAATCCGGAAGGGCCCGGCAGGAGAGCCGGTGGCAATCTTCCAAGTCTTGTCAATGTCCTTGAAGGAGGCCACACCACGGACCCAGAGGTCGGCAGCAGCCGTCAGCAGAGGTAGGAGCAGGGAGTTGAGCACATACCCCGGCTGCTCCTTGTGGATTTTGATCGGAACCATGCCCATCTCCTTGGCGAACTCGACCACCTGATCGAAGACGTCCCGGTCAGTCTGGGGCTGGGACATGATCTCGCCGGTATTGAACTTCCAGACCTGGTTGGCGAAGTGGAAGGAAAGAAACTTCTCGGGACGGTCGGTGAAAGGTGCCATGGCCGAGGGCAGCAGAGTCGAGGAGTTGGTGCAGAAGATGCTCTTGGCCGGAGCCAAATCGCTGACCTTCTTCCAGGTGGACTGCTTGATGTCCAGCCGCTCAGGAACAGCCTCGATCACGAT